>NZ_JBNIEY010000008.1:0-99002 GCF_051842345.1 Idiomarina sp. ST20R2A10
TGGTGGGTTGTGCAGGATTCGAACCTGCGACCAATTGATTAAAAGTCAACTGCTCTACCAACTGAGCTAACAACCCAACGCCAATAATATTGCCCGTTTCTGCTTGGCAACGGCGGCATAGTTTACTGAAATAGTGCGCGTATGCAACTGAAAATTGAAAAAAACTGTGCGACTGCTTAATTCACGAACACATGTTGCCCAGTTGTTACTGATTTAAGCGTTGTTTTGCCAAATTAGCTTCGGTACTTTCCGGGTATTCTTCAATCACTTGCTGGTAATAAGCTTTTGCATCTGCCGATTTATCTTGCTCACTGGCGATAGCACCAAGCTTTAATAAACAATCACCACGTTTATTACTGTCTGGGTAATCATTAACGACAGTTTCAAACTGTTGCTTTGCCTGATCGTATTGACGTTTGGCAAAAAACAGCTGACCTAACCAGTAGTGAGCATTAGGAGAGTAAGTCGAGTTTGGAAAGTTCTTCAGAAAAGACTCAAATGCGGGTATAGCTTCATCATAACGCTTATCCTCAAGGACTAAAGCTATCGCCTTGTCATAAGCATCATTCTCGCTAAGGTTTGGAGAATAGCTGCTATTGTCTGTTTGTGTCGGTACCTGCTCAAGGCTATTGTAATCGTTGCCGGCAGTTTCACTCTGGTTATTGCTCGACTTCAAATTACTGAAGCGACGATCAATTTCCTGATACAGCTCGCGCTGGCGTTGCAACAATTGCTCCAGACGGTACTCGTGCTCTTCCGTTATGCCCCTTAATTCAGCAACATCTTGCTGCAAAGAACCTAACTGATTAAGCATTTCAAGCTGAGCACTGGAACGGGCTTCGAGCATGCGCTCGATTTGTTCCAGTCGTTGCTCAACACCGCCTGAAGACGACAGTCCAGAAACAGGTGCCTGGGCCATAACAGCCCCAGGCACACACAAACATACAGCTAACAGCGTTTTTCTCATTACTATCCGTTACTTTTAAATTAGTAAACTAAAACAGCGCGACGGTTTTTCGCGTATGCGCGTTCGTTTGAACCATTTACCATTGGTTTTTCTTCGCCATATGAAACAGTCGAGGTTTGAGAATCCTGAACACCCAAGTTGTGCAAGTAGCTCTCAACTGCTTTAGCACGTCTCTCACCTAACGCGATGTTATACTCAGGCGTGCCGCGCTCGTCGGTATGACCTTCAATAACCACTTTCACAGACGGGTTTTTGACTAGGTAATCAGCGTGCGCCGACAACAGGTCGGTGTACTCTGACTGAACGTTAGATTTGTCAAAAGCGAAGTAAACGATGTGTTCTTTACGTAACGCTTCCATTTTTTGCTGACGTTCTTCTTCCATTCTTTGTGCGCGGTCTGCTGCACCAACTTCAACACCAGAGTCTTGCTCAGCTTGTTGATTGGTTTCCTGACCTGCGCCCATACCTGAATCAGTTTCCTGGTTTGAGCTACAAGCGGCCAGAGTTGCCATTGGTACAACGATTGCCAGAGCTTTTAAAAGTTTATTAAGCTGCATCCTTTTCGTCCTTATCGTTTTTATCGAACAATTCAACCATTCAGGCTTTTGTTTTACATAAATGGCGACCAAGCCGGTGACTTAATTTCACCATCGGTAGCCGGTAATCGTGCTTTAAAACGCCCATCGATAGAAACCAAAGCCAGTACTTGTTTATTATTATGCGTTGTACTGTAAATAACCATACTGCCATTTGGTGCCACACTTGGTGACTCATCTAAAGACGTTTTCGTTAAAACTTGCATGTTTCCACGCGGAAACTCTTGCTTAGCGATATGATAGTTACCACGTGTCCGGTTCACTAAAATCATATCTTCGCCGGACGGCACTAAGGTACCACCTAAATTCTGCTCACCATCAAAGGTTAACCGACGAACCTGACCTGATGATAAATTTACGCTATATAGTTGCGGTCTGCCACCTCTTTCTGAGGTAAACACTAAAGATTCACCATCTGGCGTCCAGTTAGGCTCTGTATCAATCGTACGATTACGAGTAACACGTTGCAAGTCCTTAGTTTTAATATCAAACACATAAAGCTCAGGATTTCCATCCTTAGATAAAACCATAGCTAACTTTTTGCCATCTGGCGAGAAAACAGGGTTACCGTTTATCCCGGGGAACGACGTCAGCTTCTCGCGGCGGGTGGTATAAATATCCTGCATGAATATTTCTGCTGTTTTATTCTCGAAACTAACGTAAGCCAGTTTATTACCATCAGGAGACCAGGCCGGAGACATCAACGGCTCGGGTGAACGTAGCAGTATTTTCTCGTTCGCACCGTCATAATCTGCAACCGCCAGTTTGTATGGATAGCGATCATCGTGGTTTACCGTGACATAAGCGATTTTTGTCATGAAAGCACCACGTTCGCCCGTTAACGCTTCGTAAGCAACATCTGAAATTCGATGTGCATAAGAGCGAAATTGATCACCATCAATAACGCTGGAGCGAGAATCAAGAACATGATCGTTACTCTGCACCAACTCGCCATTGCGTAACATCTGCGAATTACCGCCGGTAATTTGTCCCCGGAGTACATCAATAACTTCAAACTTAACCATGTAACGGTCAACTGAATACGGTTCTATTGAACCGACTAAAATAGCTTCTACGCCCATCTTAGCCCAAGCTGAGTAATCTATCTCGTCATCGGCAGCCGGGCGTTGTGGCATTGCACTTACAGGAATCGGATTAAATTTACCACTACGCATAAGGTCCGCAGCAATAACATCGGTAAGCTCGTTTGGTGCCTTTCCTTCACCTTTCCACTGAAAAGGCACAACCGCAATCGGCCGCGCCGTATCAATACCTTCCGTGATGACGATTTCCAGTACCCCTGCACGCACAAAAGCGGTTAGCGCAACAAAGAGTAAAATGCTTCTAATTAATATATTTTTCATCGGTCACCTTGTTACAACTGCGGTTTTACAGTCAATTTAATTGTACTCATTTGTTCATAAATTTCCGGATCTTCAGAAACCGGCAGTGTTGTAGCTTTTAATACGGCATTTTGTGCAGAACGACAAACGTTCGCATCACCACTACCCGTATCAACTGACTTAACGAATCCGCTAGGAGCTACTCTTATGGTTAACTCACATGACTTACCCTGCATTGAGTCATCAACATTCCAGTTTCGCTGAATAGTCTGCTGAATGAGCGCCTGATACTTTTCAACTTCACTCAGTACTTGCTGACGACGAGCAGCTTGTCGACGCGCCCGCTCTTCTTCCATTTCTTTTTGCAACTGAGCCTCACGTTCAGCCGCTTCACGCTGTTCTTGTTCACGTTTACGCTGCTCCTCGAGACGCTTACGACGTTCTTCTTCAGCCCGACGTTCAGCTTCTTCTGCTTCGCGTTTACGCCGCTCGGCTTCTTTCGCCGCAGCCTCAGCTTTGGCACGCTCCTGCGCCAGGCGTTCAGCTTCTTTCCTTTCTCGCTCTGCCTGTTTCCGTGCTTCCGCAGCTTCTTGTTTTTCTAGTTCCTGTTGACGCTCTATTTCTTTTTTACGTTGTTCTTCTCTTTCGCGTGCTTTACGCGCTTCCTCAGCACGCCGCTCAAGTCTCTCAATACGGCGTTGTTCAGCCGCCTCTTGCTCCGCTTTTTGCTGGCGAATTTTATCTGCCTGTTGTTGAACTTTGGATTTATCAACGGTGACTGCGCTAACAATCTCTTCTGACATATCCAGCTCGCTTTGATCTAAATTGACTTCCATCGCCTCCGGCGTCGAGGGAGTAAACTCAAAGCTAAATAACAACACACCCGCGATTGTAGCGTGTATAACAATCGAATATATCAGCGGTAAGGTTAAGCTATCTGATTTTGCCACAACTAATTATCCGACGAATCTGTCATTAAACCGACTGACGGCACACCCGCTCTTTGCAGTAACACCATCAGTTGCACAATTTGATTATAAGATACGGCACCATCACCATTGACCATAACCGGAGTATCAGGTTCAACCTGCAAATGAGCGGCAACCAAAGTTGCAAGTTCATCTGCCTGCATCGGCGTATCCTGGGAGTCACCCTGATTTAAATAATAGCGACCTTCAGCATCAACCGACGCCACTAAAGGCGGTTTACTCTCTTCAGAGAGAGGTTCGGCGGTTGCTTTCGGTAAATCAACTTTAACGCCCTGAGTAATCAAAGGGGCTGTTACCATAAAGATGATCAGCAGAACCAGCATCACGTCGATGTAAGGTACTACGTTAATTTCCGCAACCGGCTTACGACGCTTGCGCGGCATTACCATCATACCGTTTCGCCCTCTACTTTACTTTTGCCTGCCTGAGCCGAAGACTGCCGCTGTAAAATTGAGATGAATTCATCAATAAAGTTCATGTACTGATTATCAACTTTTTCCACACTAGTGGTAAATCGGTTGTAAGCAATAACGGCCGGTATCGCGGCAAAAAGACCCATCGCAGTTGCAATCAAAGCTTCGGCGATACCCGGTGCAACCATGGCCAGCGTAGCCTGTTGCACGGCACCTAAAGCGATAAAGGCGTTCATGATTCCCCATACCGTTCCAAACAAACCAATATAGGGGCTTATAGAACCAATAGTTGCCAGAATACCTAAGTTATTATCCAGCTTTTCGGTTTCTCGGGCGTGAGCTACGCGCATGGCACGAAACGCACCTTCAAGCATTGTCTGCGTATTTGTTGTTGAGTGGTTACGCAGCCGAGCGTACTCTTTAAAGCCCGCGTGAAACAGTAACTCCATTCCTCGTGCATTTTTAGCACGAGCCGAGATTTCCTGATAAAGGCGTGCAAGATCGACACCTGACCAGAATCTATCTTCAAACTTTAGCGCGTCATTTCGAGCCTGCTTCAACACTTTCTTGCGCTGAAAAATTAACACCCAGCCCCATACCGACATCGCCAGTAACATAACCATCACCAGCTTGACTAATAAACTGGCTTGCATGAATAAATCAATAAACGATAGTTCTGCTTCCACGCTTTAAACCCCTGACTGAATACGCGATATTATCGGTTCCGGAATAGCAACAGCTTTCATCGCCTGATTATCAATACAGGCTGCTAAAACAGTTGCCTGACAATGCACGCTGCCATCCTTCGCCAAAACTTGTTGTTCGAAAACCAAAGAGGCTTTCTTAATCTTTGTTACTTTAACAGTGACCATTAGTTCAGCATTAAACTTAGCCGCCTGCCGTAAATCCAGTTCTACCTTGCGAACCACAAAGGCTATATTGTGAGCTAACCAGGTATCCTGTTCAATCCCTAATGATCGTAACCACTCTGTTCGAGCTCTTTCAATGAACTTGAGATAATTAGCATAATAAACGATACCACCTGCATCCGTGTCTTCGTAGTAAACCCGGATAGGCCATTCAAATTCATAATGAGACATTACCACCTCAAGTAAAGTTCCGAAAAGTTACCTTTGTGTAATATTTTGTAAAGAAGCCCCTAAAACCATAACTGGTTACTTTGTCAGCAGACTTTTTTTTATAACAGAATGAAAAGAACAAAATATCAACACCATGATTTTTAAGATATTTTCTTTTTTGTTACAAATATGTTGCGCTTTTTTTGAACAGATAATGCAACTTCCGGATTAGTTATTGTAATGCGAACATCTAATTTTTCTTGTTTGATCAGAATCAGATTAACTTTATAATACTCAGCATATCAAAGACGAAGAGATTGGTTGTCACTTTTTCTGAGATTGTTTATTCAGTAATAGTTCCCTGGATTTAACTTCCTTCTTGTTGTTCTGTTTGCCCGCACATTGTGCGGGCTTTTTTTTACCTATTTTTCCGGCTTTAACCCAAAGTGCTGATAAGCTCTGGGAGTCGCTATACGTCCACGCGGCGTGCGTTGCAAAAAGCCCTGCTGAATCAAATAAGGTTCCAGAACATCCTCAATGGTATCTTTTTCTTCACCTATCGCTGCCGCAAGGTTATCTAACCCCACAGGCCCACCCATAAACTTTTCCATAATGGCTAATAACAGCTTCCGGTCCATATAATCAAAGCCAGCCTGATCAACGTCCACCATGGTCAAAGCGGCATTGGCTGTCACTTCATCAACGTCGCCATTACCTCTGACTTCGGCATAATCGCGTACCCGACGCAATAAGCGGTTGGCTATACGCGGCGTACCTCTTGAGCGGCGCGCTATTTCACGGGCACCACCGTCGAGCATACGGACATTCATGAAGTGAGCCGAACGCCCAACAATATCGGTTAATTCATTAACATCATAAAACTCAAGGCGCTGCACAATACCAAAGCGGTCGCGTAGCGGTGACGTCAGCGCGCCAGCACGAGTGGTAGCACCAATGAGGGTAAAGGGTGGTAAATCTAATTTAATCGAACGGGCTGCAGGACCTTCGCCTATCATAATGTCGAGCTGGTAATCTTCCATAGCCGGATACAGAATTTCTTCGACAACCGGGCTCAAACGGTGAATTTCATCAATAAATAAGACGTCGTGTGCTTCGAGGTTGGTCAACAACGCCGCTAAGTCACCGGCTTTTTCCAGAACCGGACCCGAAGTTGTTTTAATACTCACATCCAGCTCATTCGCCACAATGTTCGCCAGCGTCGTTTTACCCAACCCCGGAGGACCAAAAATTAAGAGATGATCCAGGGCTTCCTGACGTTTGCGCGCGGCCTCAATGAAAATTCCCATCTGTTCAACGACATGCTTCTGCCCCGTATAATCCGCCAGAGTTTTAGGCCGTATGGCACGATCAACAGCCTCATCTTCACCCTGTACCTCGGGTTCAATGAGCCGCTGAGTTGGTATTTGATCGGCTTCTATCATGGGGCTTCCTTACGACAGCTGCTTTAGCGCCAGTCGAATCAAGGTCTCACTGTTATGTTCTGCAGAGTACACTTTTTGCAGGGCTTTTTCAGCTTGATTTTCTTTATAGCCAAGTGACTGCAAGGCGCTAATGGCATCAGTTCTTGCATCGGCCGGATGTTCTCCTGCATCCATACCCTGGCTATCCAGCGGTGCGCGATCAGTAAATGGCGTAGACGGCTGCCAGTCTTTGAGTCGGTCACGCATTTCAATAACCAGACGTTCGGCGGTCTTTTTGCCTACACCTGGCAATTTCACCAAACGAGTAACATCGTTTTGGTTCACAGCCATGACAAACTCATCTGCTGACATGCCGGATAAAATAGCCAAAGCCAGTTTCGGGCCAACTCCCTGAGTTTTCAGTAGTAACCGGAACAGCGAACGTTCTGAAGCAGAAATAAAACCATACAATAGCTGTGCATCTTCGCGCACCACAAAATGTGTGATTAATTTTATGGTTTCGCCCACCGGCGGCAATTGATAGAAGCAGGTCATTGGCAACTGAATTTCATAACCAATGCCCTGTACATCTAATACCACTTCCGGTGGTTGCTTGCTGGTAAGTACGCCCTGAATATGACCTATCACTTTTTTACTCCGTTAACGCAAACGCCCGCGCACAGTTTTACGCGCGGCGCCTGCCATTTTAATCAGGTTTTGTGAACTGTGAGCATGACATAAGGCAACGGCAAGTGCATCTGCGGCATCTTCCTGAGGGCAACGCTGCAGATTCAGTAAGGCCATAACCATATGCTGAACCTGAGACTTCTCTGCACCACCGTTACCCACCACAGACTGTTTAATTTGTCGCGCTGAATACTCCGCTACCGGAAGCTCTGCACGTGCGGCAGCTACTATCGCCGCCCCTCGCGCCTGCCCAAGCTTTAAGGCGGAATCCGGGTTCTTTGCCATGAACACTTGCTCTATTGCGAATTCGTTCGGCTTAAACTGAGTAATGAGTTCACTGACGCTGTCATGAATGCGACGCAGCTTTTCCGCCAGGGTTAAAGGCTCTTTAGTGGTACCAATAACCTTTATACAACCACTACCAAGGTAATTCAGCTGCCGTCCGCGCTGCTCTATAACGCCGTAGCCGGTCAGTCTCGAACCCGGGTCGATACCCAGAATAATCGCCACTTAGTCGTCCAGTCGCGCAATGATCTCATCAGAGATATCGGCATTGTGATAAACGTTTTGCACGTCGTCTAAGTCTTCCAGCGCATCCAACAGTTTTAAAAAGGTTCGTGCGGATTCCTCATCCAAATCAACGCGAGTGTCAGGAACCTGAGTCACTTCAGCGTTGCTGGCTTCCAATCCTTTTGCATCCAGAGCATCTTTAACTGCACCGAAGTTCTCCGGTGATGTAATGACATCGATACTCCCTTCTTCATAAGCAAGGATATCTTCCGCGCCAGCTTCCAGCGCCGGTTCCATAACCTGTTCTTCGGTCACACCGTCAGAATAGCTAATAACGCCCTTCTTATTAAATAAGTAGGCAACAGAGCCGTCGGTACCTAAGTTACCGCCTAACTTACTGAACGCGTGGCGAACATCTGACACCGTCCGATTTCGGTTATCGGTCATGCATTCCAGCAGGACAGCCACACCGTTGGGGCCATAACCTTCATAAGTCAACTCATCAACGTTATCGCCTTCGAGATCACCCGAACCGCGTTTGACCGCAGTATCTATGGTGTCGCGCTTCATATTATTGGATAAGGCTTTATCGATAGCCGCACGTAAACGCGGGTTGGTTTCAGGGTCTCCGCCACCTTCGCGGGCAGAGACCGTTATTTCACGAATTAACTTGGTAAAAATTTTGCCGCGCTTAGCGTCCTGCGCGGCTTTCCGGTGCTTAATATTAGACCATTTGGAATGACCAGCCATATGTCACCTCTGTTGATTACTTGTCTTCCTTCACAATACTTTTTACGCCCAGCTCTTGCAATGCTGCCGGGTTCGCTGCGCCAGGCGCATCGGTCAGAACACAAGCTGCGGTGGTTGTTTTCGGGAAGGCGATAACGTCACGAATAGAGCTTGCGCCAACCATTAACATCACCAGGCGGTCTAAACCAAAAGCTAAACCTGCATGTGGTGGCGTGCCGTACTTCAATGCTTCCAGCAGGAAGCCAAATTTTTCCTGCGCTTCGTCTTTTTCAATACCTAACACTTCAAACACCGCTTGCTGCATTGCGTTTTCGTGGATACGAACCGAACCACCACCTAACTCAACACCATTCAACACCATATCGTAGGCGTTTGAAATAGCGGCTGCCGGGTTAGCTTTTAGCTCCTCGGGAGTCACATTGACCGGTGCGGTGAACGGGTGGTGTAACGCGGCCAGACTGCCGTCGTCTGCGACTTCGAACATTGGGAAGTCTACAACCCATAGCGGTTTCCACTCGTTACTGACCAGTTCAAAGTCTTTACCTAACTTCAGGCGTAAAGCACCCAAAGCTTCAGCAACAACGTTCGCTTTATCGGCACCAAAGAACAGGACATCGCCAGTTTGCGCTTTAGTGCGCTCTAATAATGGCTCAATCACTTCGTCCGGCAGGAACTTAAGAACAGGTGACTGCAAGCCTTCCCGGCCTGCACTGCGGTCGTTTACTTTAATCCAGGCCAAACCTTTCGCGCCATAAATGCCGACAAATTGTGTGTATTCGTCAATCATCTTGCGTGAAACGTTTTCAGCCTGCCCTGGTAAACGAATTGCTGCAACGCGGCCTTCTTCGTCATTCGCCGGGCCAGAAAAGACTTTAAACTCAACGTCTTTTAAAACATCAGCAACATCAACCAGCTCTAATGGGTTACGCAGGTCGGGTTTGTCACTACCAAAACGGCGCATGGCTTCGTGCCAGGTCATGCTCGGGAATTCACCTAAGTCCACATCAAGTAGTTGCTTGAAGAGGTCACGAGCCATTTGCTCGGTAATTTCCATGACCTGCTCAGCGCTCATAAACGAGGTTTCGATATCTATCTGAGTGAATTCAGGTTGGCGGTCAGCGCGTAAATCTTCGTCGCGGAAGCATTTAACAATTTGATAGTAGCGATCAAAACCCGACATCATCAGCAGCTGTTTAAACAACTGAGGGCTTTGTGGCAGCGCGAAAAAGCGTCCTTTATGAGTACGGCTTGGCACCAGGTAGTCGCGCGCGCCTTCCGGCGTTGCTCGCGTTAACATTGGCGTTTCTATATCTAAGAAGCCGTTGTCATCAAAAAAGCGACGTACTGCGCTGGTTACTTTCGCCCGGAACTGCAGTTTTTCGTTCATTTGTGGACGACGCAAATCAAGGTAGCGGTAACGCAAGCGCGCTTCTTCACTCACCTGCTGATTAAAGTCGATAGGAAGCGGCTCAGAGCGGCTTAGAATTTCTAAGTCGGTAGCCAGCAGTTCAACTTCGCCGGTTGCCATGTTTTTGTTTACCTGACTTTCCGGCCGACGGTTAACTTTACCGCTTAAGCACACGCAGAATTCCTGACGCAGGCTGTTTGCTGTCTCAAATAACGCTTTTTGGTCCGGGTCAAAAACAACCTGCAACAGCCCTTCACGGTCGCGCAAATCGATGAAAATTAAGCCGCCTAAGTCCCGGCGTTTATTTACCCAACCACATAACGTGACTTCTTGTCCCGCTAATTCAGCATTTATTTGTCCACAGTAATGAGTTCGCATGCGCGTTTATCCTGCTAGCTGTTGCAATGAATGTTTTTACGAAGCGCAACATTATAGCGGACTGACGACGAATGTCATCCGTCGTCGCCAGCCAGACGCACATCATTTTTACCCGCGACTTTTGCCCGGTACATAGCTTTGTCCGCAGAGCGAAGCAAATCGTCAGTGTTGGTACCGTTCTTAGGGTAAATAGCAACGCCAATGGATACACTAATTTCCAACTGCTGCTTTTTCACTTTATAAGGCTTGGCCAACTGCACAACCAATTTACGAGACACTGCCAGTGATGAACCGACACTGTTCGCTGTTGGCAGCAGGATAACGAATTCATCACCACCATGACGGCATACCGTGTCTGAACGCCTTAATAAAGTGCCCATTCGGTGTGCAGCCTGAACTAAGAGCTCATCGCCATAACTGTGCCCAAACTCGTCATTTATTTTCTTAAATCCATCGAGGTCTAGAAAAAGTACAGCAAAGGGTTTTCCCGTTCTTTCATTCTGACTGATGGTTTGCTCCAGACGATCCTGCATTAAGTTTCGGTTCGGCAATCCAGTCAATTCATCGTGCGTTGCAATATGCCGAATACGTCTTTCCGCTGCTTTACGTAATTTAATTTCCCGGCGTAATCGACTGTTCCAGATAGCAAAGCCAACAATAATTAATAACACGACAGAGCCGACTTTCATGGCAATATCAAGTAACTCTTTATTGCTCCAGCCCTGCTCTAACTGAAAACCGTACCATTTACTCTTTAATTCATTACGTTCACTTTCAGTAACGCTGTCAATGCCATGATTTAAAGCCATGACTATAGGTTGCCAGTCATCTCTCACCGCCAGATAAAGCTCTTCGCCTTGTGCATCATCAATAACAGAAAGCTCCGCTCCTGGCAGCGGCCGTTCCTGCAATTCATGAACCAACAACGGCAGGCTATCAACATAATAATCAACCGCATTATTACGCAACAAATTCACACCTTCACGGATGCCGTCCACTTCAACGGTTTGAACGCTGCGAAGCTGCGCCAGCTGCGGCACAATATTGTAACCTTCGACCACACCAATTTTGCTATCGGTTAACTGCTCCAAATGCAGACTGCCGCTGCTCAGTTGAGTGGTATTCATGGAAGCTACAGCCCAGGGCGTCGACCAGTAACTTTGGGTAAAATCCATAAACTGATTTCGTTCAACGGAGTAAGAAACGCTGGTCAGTACATCAATCTCTTTGTTTTTTATCGCCTCAAGGCAGTCACGCCAATGGCCGCAGGGCTTCCAAACTATTTTTGCCGAAATGTCCTGGGTAAACTTTTTAATTAAATCAACATCGAGCCCTATAGCTTTACCGTCTTTTATTGATACCAAAGGCTCCATCTGATCGGGCACACCTATACGCACCTCTTCATAGGCTTGGGTCCAGTTATCAGATTGGCCTGCATGACTATTAAAGACGGTTGTAGTAAAAGTGACAAAAATAGCACTTACTACACCTAAAGCTCGTTTCAATGTTTTACCCTCCACATCAATAGCGCGGATTTTAGTCGAATATTGCCTGTGCGTCAGTAGCATTTATCGGTAAAATGCCTATTAATCTGAATTCTTTATCGAATAAAAGTAGCTTCTATGACGCAACATGACACGATATTTTCAAAGCCTTTGCCCAGCATCTCTGACTTCTGTTTTGACCAACAGGTTGTCGAAGTATTTCCTGACATGATTAACCGCTCGGTTCCGGGCTACTCCAGTATCTTACAGACCTTGCCACAAATTGTTAGCCGCTATGTTCAGCCTAATAGTCACTTGTACGATCTAGGTTGTTCATTGGGCGCAGCGACCCTTGCTATACGTAAAGGGTGCGAGCAGACAGAAAACTGCAAAATTATTGGAATAGACAACTCTCAACCTATGATAGAGCGTGCGCAACTGCACCTGGATGGCTTTAAAAGCCAAATTCCGGTTGAACTTCACTGTCAGGATCTAGCCGAAACCGAAATTAAAAATGCGTCAGTGGTCGTACTAAACTTTACTTTGCAATTTATTAGCCAGGATAAAAGAGACGAGGTTATACAAAATATTTTTAATGGTATGAATAAAGGCGGCGCGCTATTAGTCGCGGAAAAAGTACGCCATCCGGATGAATCTATGAATGATCTGCTCATTGAACTGCACCATAATTTTAAACGAGCCAATGGTTACAGTGAACTTGAGATTAGCCAAAAACGAGCAGCAATCGAAAACGTGATGAAAGTTGATACATTGCAGGCTCATCAACAGCGTTTTCAAAAAGCAGGTTTTCAACACAGCTCGGTCTGGTTCCAGTGCTTTAACTTCGCCGCCATGCTGGCCGTTAAATAAGGGATATTATGGTTGATTTCAGTAAAGAACTTCGCGCACTTGTGCAAAGTCCGCACAGCCAGTGGCTGGATACTCTGGCACCACAACTCACGGCCTTTAAGAATAACCCTCACGGGAACTTAAAACGCTGGCAGCGGGTTCTAACACAGTTGCCAAACTTGACCGCAAAACACGTTAAATTGTCCGATACCGTGCAGATAGGCGAAGCCGATGAAGCCTCTGATGCCGACAGGGCTCGCTTAACCGGCCTGCTCCAGCAGTTACAACCCTGGCGTAAAGGCCCCTTTGATTTATTCGGCGTTTTTATCGATACAGAATGGCGCTCTGATTGGAAATGGCAACGCGTAGCACCACATTTAGATGACTTAAGCGGCCGTCAGGTACTGGACGTTGGCTGCGGTAGTGGGTACCACTTATGGCGGATGCTGGAAGCAGGCGCCGAGCAAGTTTGGGGAATTGACCCGGGCGAACTCTTTCTCATGCAATTCAGAGCCATTAGCCAGTTAATGCCTTTATCGTGGCAGCAACGGGCACACTTTTTCCCGGTTGGTATTGAACATATGCCGGAACTTAAAAGCTTCGACACCGTATTTAGTATGGGTGTGCTTTATCATCGCCGTTCACCTGTTGAGTTTTTACAGCAACTGAAATCTTTAATCCGTCCGGGCGGTCAACTGGTTTTAGAAACCATTGTTGTGGAAGGTGATGAAACCACCGTCATGATGCCTGGCGAGCGTTACGCGCAAATGCGTAACGTCTGGTTTTTGCCCAGCGCCAGTGCCTTGTCTGTCTGGTTAGAACGGTTAGGATTCAAGGACATCTCTGTGGTTGACCATAATACTACCTCAATAGACGAACAACGGCGCACAGATTGGATGACCGGGGAGTCGTTAGCCGACTTCCTTGATCCAAATGACACAAATAAGACTATTGAAGGTTACCAGGCACCGATTCGAGCAGTGATTACCGCTCGGGTTTAGCCCCACCGGAGTGGAATCAAGATGAGTGTTTACCGACCGAAATCGACCATTGAGCAATGGCGTATCCTGCAGGCAGTTGTTGACTGTGGCGGTTACGCGCACGCGGCTGAAGCCCTGAACAAGAGCCAGTCGTCGCTTAATCACGCTGTTGCCAAACTGCAGCAAGTGGTAGGTGTACAGTTATTGGAAGTCAGAGGCCGAAAAGCTCACCTAACCGCGGCGGGTGAAGTTTTGCTTCGCCGTTCGCGTCAGTTAACTAACCTGACTGAGGAAATAGAACAGCTGGCTGATAACCTCGAGCAAGGCTGGGAGCCGGAAGTTAAACTCGCGTTAGAAATGGTATTTGACCGCAGTCTGCTAGTTCCCGTGCTGGATGAATTCCAACAGCTTAGTCGTGGCAGCCGCTTAGTTATCAGCGATACCGTACTTACCGGTACGATGGAGCAAATTCAGGAACAAGCTGCCGATGTCGTTATTTCTCACCATATTCCACGTGGCTTTATAGGGGAACCTATAGGTCAGTACAGTATGGATTTGGTTTGTCACCCTGAACACCCGTTGGCAAAGCTGGAACAACCTATTAACCAGAACGAGCTGTCTCAATATTTGCAAATAGTCATTCAGGATACCGCCAGCCAGCCGGTAGAAGACGAAGGCTGGTTAAAAGCCGAGCAACGCTGGACGGTAAGCCACTTTGACGAAGCTCTCAGACTCATTCGTAACGGATTAGGTTTTTGCTGGTTGCCGGGCTACATCGCTCAGGAAGATTTAGATTCTGGCAGACTCGCTAAAATAGAAGTTGAGGGAAGCAGTTCGCGTAAAGGCAGTTTGTATATGGTATTACCCAAAGCAGAACTAACCGGGCCTTGTGCAAAAACTTTGTCGGAACTGATACTTAAGTACCAGTCCCGTTAAAAGGCCTTTATTTCAGAGACTGAATGTAGGCTTTCATGTCGGCGCCCAAATCCGGGTGTCGCAAAGCATGTTCAACAAAGGCCTGAGCGTACCCTAGCTTATTGCCACAGTCGTGGCTCTTGCCTTTCATGTAATACGCATTAACCGGTTGTTTTTCCAGCAGCATTGCCATGGCATCAGTCAACTGAATTTCATTGCCCGCACCCACCGGTGTTTTCTCCAACAGCGACCATAAATCAGCTGAAAAGACATAGCGACCAACTACGGCTAAATCTGACGGTGCATCTTCAACTGATGGCTTTTCAACCAGTTGAGTAATACCAGCCTGTTCACCCGGACTCAACTCCGCGCCATTAATATCGGCTATGCCATACTTATTGACGTCTTGCTGCGGCACTTTTTCGACCATGACTTGCGAATGCCCGCTTGCTTCAAAGTTTTTCACCATTTCAGCTAAGTTATCGCGATTCAGCTTACAACTGGCGTCATCAACCAGAACGTCAGGTAATACGACAGCAAAAGGCTCGTCTCCGATTAATGGACGCGCGCATAGAACGGCATGCCCCAGGCCTTTTGCAACACCCTGACGAACATGCATAATTGTAGTTTTTTCAGGACAAATGGCCTTCACCTCAGCCAATAGTTGCCGCTTTACCCGCTGCTCCAAAGTCGTCTCCAGCTCAAAACTCGTGTCAAAGTGATTTTCTATCGAGTTTTTACTGGAATGAGTAACCAGAATCACATCGGTCAAACCTGCAGCGGCGCATTCCTCAACAATGTATTGAATAAGGGGGCGATCGACCAACGGCAACATCTCTTTGGGAATGGCTTTGGTAGCAGGTAACATCCGAGTTCCGAGCCCGGCTACTGGAATAACGACTTTTTTGACCATAATAGCTGTCCTTAAATTCTGTTCACTTCAGAAGCGCAAGTTTATAACCTTTTCCCATGTTATAATGCAACCCAATTAACAAAATTCAAATGAAAGACTGACTATGGCTTTATATTTTTCTTCGCGTCACATTCCGCAACTGTCTAACTACAGCTTTACTCAGCGAGCTATGATTTTATCCATGGCACAGGAAAAAATGCCGGTGCCACGCCGCCTCATTTGTAATATGGCTAAATTGGTGCCTATTTGTCTTATTTTCTTCTTTATTGTAGAGGTCGAAGGGTGGTGGAAAGTTCCGGCTTTACTAGCGGCAGGTATTGGTTACCCACTATTTACACAACCCATTAATCTGAATATGTCACTGCCATACCTTGATAAAGCCATCAAACAGTTTGAGGCACAGCAGTCACAATAAGCTCTGTGTTCTCGTACCCGCAATGCAACTTATGTAAATGTTCTATGCGGTGCTCACGAAAATTGGCGTGCTGCCAGATACCTAACGCTAAGTCGGGCTTTGCTCCCGGCTCTGGCTCAAATTTATCTCCAGCCTGAGCCCATAACCAACTATGCTTAGTCGTATCCACAATGCCTACCAGAGCATCAAAAGCGGTTCTCACCTGTGAATGACAAAGCTCGTGGTTCAAGTGCTGTAATAACAACCCGGGCGCTAGCAAGGTATTATCATGGCCTGACAGATGCTGACGGATAAGCGGATCAATAAGAGTTTTCAATACCAGTAAAGGCAGTAAGTTCTGCTCCGTTGCATTTTGCGCAGCAGCCATAATGACTAAAACCCTGCCCTCAGTTAAAGGCCGATAGTCAATCCAGATTGGAGCCTTTCCCGAGTCATTAATGGAACAGTTAAATTGGTAGCCATTAAGGTTTAATGGCCCGTCCGGCAGCAACTCCTCAACCAGCCGCCCAACGATAACGTCGTCCTGATACAAAATATCAATATGAGCATCCAGCTCCCACACATCGTGCAGGTAGGTTTCTTCCAGCTGGTAACGTTGCAGGCAATTTTCTATCGCGTTTTCAATCACACTAAGGCTCTGCACAGGTTTCACCAGATAATCCCAGGCGCCAAGGCGGACAGCCTCACGGATATCGGACATTTTTTCAGAGGCAGAAATAACAATAATTGGAATTTGTGTGCAAGCTTTTAGCAGTTGTTCTATAACTTCAAGGCCGTCAATGTCCGGTAGTTTTAAATCGCACAGCACAATATCCGGACATTGTTCCTGACAAAGCTTAATACCTTGTTTGCCATTATCTGCACAACACACATCATAACCGCTATTTACCAGATACTGTCTGACGACAGACTGAAATACCGGATCGTCTTCAATTAATGCGATGTGTGCTCGGGGCATTGTCACTTCTTAGTTATGACTCATGCCCTAAGCATTGTTCAGGAATGGTTAATCGTCAATAAGACTCGTCGACTCATTCGTCGTAATCATCGAAGTCATCGTCAAAGTCATCAAAGTTTTCTTCTTCAATCGGCGGGTTACCATCAAACACTTGATCCTGCCAGCGCTGATAATAAACGTCTTTAACAAAAGAGTAAGGGTCCAGGGAGTTTTCCAGTACTTGCTCCTGATCACGCAAGCGCAGACGCAGTTCCAGCCCTTTTATGGCGTAACGAGCCAAATCTACCGGCCAACTTAACAACGGGTATGGAAAATATTGACCATCGGCATAGTCGCCCCCCCGGTCTACGACAACGGTTGGGCCCAAAAGCGGCAACATCAAATAAGGGCCTTCCGGCACGCCCCAGACCGCTAAGGTCTGACCGAAACTTTCTTCGCGCTTGGTAAGACCCATGGGAGTTGCCACATCGAACAGACCGACTAAACCCACGGTGGAGTTGACAACAAAACGCCCCAGTGAAATGCCAGCATCGGCAACTTTCCATTGCAGCAAGTTATTCACAAAAGATGAAGGTTCATCAAGGTTCTCGACTGCATTGTATAATGAGTTTCGAATTGGCTGAGGAACATATTCATAGGTTTCAGCGGCAGGTTTTAACACCGCCTTATCAACATCACGGTTAAACTCCCACATATCGCGGTTAAAATCTTCAAACGGGTCACGTGGGTCGGCATAAGGGTCTTCAGGTGTCGATGAACACCCGACCATAAACAGGGAAAGTAGTATTAAAAAACCATATTTTTTCATTCGTCAATCCGGGTCGATAAAGTCAAAGTTAATTCGGTTGAACCGTCAGCTTGTATAGCGACAGTCTCAGCTTCCAGATCACCCATCTGGCGATCGATTTTTTCATCCTGCGAAATACGTGCATGCACCAGCCACTCGTCAAGGTCACTCAACTTATAATCCGGTAACATGGCATTACTATTCGACAAGGTCACAGTCATAGGAAACTCACTCACGGGCTGCCGGACAACCGCCGCAGGCATAGGCTGTTCTGAGCCTGTAACGTAAACAAAAACTGTACCTTCAGCAGGCAAGTAACGACGCATTTCATCACTTAGCTTAACAGTAACCTTTAGCTCAACTTCAGATTTTTCCTGCTGGCTCTTTGCATTTTCCAGCGCGTTAACAACTGCCTGATACCTACTGGAGTTTTCTGGTAAACGCTGTTTTAATAATTGCCATGCATTAATAGCCTGTTCCCAGTCCTGACGCTCGAAGGCCACAAAACCCAGTAATGATAAAGCTTCGATATTGTCGGGCTCCTGTTGCAACGCATGGGCTAGCATACGAGCCGCTTTAGGCTGCCCGCCTTCCGTTCCCGACATTAATAAAAACCGGCTGTAACTGACTAAGGTGTTCACTCTGTCAGGCTCAAGTTCCAGAGCTTTCTGAAAAGCTTCATCGGCGTCTTCACCTGCTCCCAGATCAACCATTAACCCAGCATAAATCCACCAGGCAACCGCGTCATCCGGTTCCCGCATCAGCTTTTGCCGTAAACCCAACGCAAAGGTATTTAAGTCTTCGCGGCTGGCTTGCTGGTTTTGTTGCTGCAACAATCTTTTCCCCAGCTCAGGTAACTGCTCGCGTGCATCTTCAGCCTGCAATTGTAACTGCCAACTGCCAAATGCCCAATAAAGGCCTGAGGATATAACCACCAAAAGTATCACCGGCACAATCACAGGTGCTCTTTGCCAGTTAACGCTTTCTTCAACATCCTGACTGTCATTCAAAAAGGTTTTATCCAGCTCCTGCTTTGCATGCTGATAATCTTCTTCCGGAAGACCGTGCTGAGAGCGCTCTTCTTTAAGCTCTGACAAACGTTGTTCGTACCAGCGTTGATTTTCATCCTGACGTTTCTGATAACGTCTTTGCTTTCCTGTAGCAAGAAATACGAACACTACTGCAACGAGCAACATCAACAACATTAGTAACCATAAACTACTCATCGCCCGACTTCCTCAATTGCTGTAAACGCTCTCGTTCTTGTGGTGTTAATTCAACCGCCGCTTTTTTCTTGCGAGTCAAGCCAATGGCTACACCAATGCCAATAACAACTATCAGTAAAGGGCCCCACCAAAGAATACTGGTAGCCGTTGTAAAAGGTGGCTGGTAATGCACAAAATCGCCATAGCGGGCGACCATAAACTGAATAATTTCTTCGCGTGACTTGCCCTCTTTTAACATCTGATAGCTACGATCACGCATATCTTCTGCCAGAGGCGCATTAGAATCGGCAATATTTTGATTCTGGCACTTGGGGCAACGTAACTCCTTGGTTAACTGCTGGTAGGTTGCACGCTGTTGTTCGCTGTCAAACTGGTAATTGTTCTCATTTTCTGCTGATGCCGTGGAAGTCAATACAAACACTGCGACAAAAGCTAATAGCAATGAACGGATCATTCGGCCTCCTCCAGCAATTGCTGGTAAATGCCTTGCAGTTGATTCGACCAGTTGCGTTCATTAACGTCACCCACATGGCGATAACGAATCACGCCCTTGTGGTCAATAAAATAGGTTTCTGGGGCACCGTAAACACCAAATTCAAACGCAACCTCGCCCTGCGGGTCAAATAAATTCACCGTGTAAGGGTCACCCAGTGTATTTAGCCAGTTAACGGCTTTTTCCCGGGAGTCGTCTTTATAGTTAAGGCCGACAATTGGTACACCTCTTGAGGCTAGCTCATTGAGAAACTCGTGCTCAGCGCGACAGGTTGGGCACCAGGTAGCCCAAACGTTAAGCAGCAAAGGGCCCTCGTGTAACACTGACTGGTCGTAAGTCACCTCGGTGTCATAAAGATCACTCACTTCAAACTGTGGCACCGGCTCATCAATTAACGCCGAATTCAGCTCGGTTGGGTCGCTGCCAAGGCCTTTAAGTAAAAAGCCCACCAAGCCGATGAATAAAACCAGCGGACCAAATAAGATAAACCAGCGAAACTTAGTCATTGGCCATCTCCTTTTTGCCACGCTTACGATAACGTTTATCAGCAAATGCCATAGCGCCACCTATTGCCATGATAATAGCGCCCAGCCAAACCCAGCGGACAAAGGGCTTGATATAGAAACGAATGGCCCAGGTTTCATCATCCAGCGGCTCGCCCATAGCAATATAGATATCACGTATTAAGCTCGCATCCAGTCCTACTTCCGTCATACTGGTGCGTTGTACCCGGTAAAAACGTTTCTCGCTGGTTAACTGCGTTACTTCCTGCCCGTCTTTGTAGACAGTAAAGACTCCCTGATCGGCATCGTAGTTAGGTCCTTCCCTATGCTGCAGGCTTTCGAACACGACGTTATAACCGATAACATCAACCGATTGCCCCGGCGCAAGCGCAATATCGCGCTCCTGCTCATAGTTTGAAACCAGGGTGATGCCGATAAGCGTTACGGCAAAACCTAAATGCCCCAGAACCATTCCCCAATGACTACCGGAAATTTTGGTCAGCCCGGCCCAACCCTGCTTGCGTTGTTTTACCGTTTGCTGGACTTCGGTCAGTGTAGCCAGAGCCACCCAGAACGCCAGAAACAGCGCAATAACCACCAACGCGGGTAATTCGTCGGCCCAAATCTTCGGCAGCGTGTAGGCCAGTATCAGCGCCAAAGAAAGTGCTAAGGCCAGCGGTTTCAGAAGTGGTTGCATAGCTTGTCTGCGCCAGCGCATTAAGGGTCCAAGACCCAGCATTAATGCAAATGGAATAACCAGCCAGCTATACAGCTCATTAAAGAAAGGTGCCCCAATAGAAATGGTACCCAGACCAATTTCTTTATGAACCAGAGGTAGCATGGTTCCCAGAAACACAACTATCATAGCCGCCATTAACAAGACATTGTTACCCAGCAGCATCACTTCTCGTGAAAGCAGTTCATAACGGCTGTAACTTTGCATCTTTCCGGCGCGCAGGCCGTAAAGAATAAGCGAACCGCCGACAACCAGCCCCAGCAGTATCAAAATAAACAAGCCTCGGGCGGGGTCGGTTGCAAACGCATGCACTGACACTAAAACGCCGGAACGTACCAAAAAGGTGCCTAATAAGCTCAAACTGAAAGCGGATATAGCCAGCAATACCGTCCAGGACTTAAAGCTGCCACGTTTTTCAGTTACGGCAAGGGAGTGTAGTAATGCCGTTCCTACCAGCCATGGCATAAAGCTCGCATTTTCAACTGGGTCCCAGAACCACCAGCCACCCCAGCCAAGTTCGTAATATGCCCACCAGCTACCAATGGCAATACCCAGTGTCAGAAAAATCCATGCCGCGAGAGTCCAGGGACGAGACCAACGAGCCCAGGCTGCATCAAGCTTGCCTGACAGTAAAGCGGCAATAGCAAAAGCAAAAGCAACAGAGAAACCGACGTAGCCCATATACAGCAATGGCGGATGAATGATCATTCCCGGGTCTTGCAGCAGCGGATTGAGATCGCGACCGTCAACAGGAATGAGAGGCAAACTGGGATCAAAGGGGTTCGAAACCGTTAGCATAAACAAATAGAAGCCAATGCTTACCAGCCCCAGAATGGCAAGCACCCGGGCTATCATCGGCAATGGCATTGAGCGGGAAAATATCGCGACTGCGGCTATCCAGCCTGCCTGCATTAGCATCCAGAGAAGAAAAGAGCCCTCATGTGACCCCCACACCGCGGTAACCCGATACGCAACCGGTAGCTGACTATTCGAGTTTGCCGCAACATAAGCAATACTAAAGTCGTTACTGACAAAGCCCCAGACTAATAAAGCAAAAGCGATAGCGGTAAAGAAAAACTGGCCATAGGCAAACGGCCGGGCTAAAGCCATCATGCCGCCGTTCCCTTTCGCCGCTCCCCATAAAGGATAAACCGCCAGTAATACAGAAAAAGCCAGCGCAATGGCTATGGCAAGATGTCCTGCTTCAGCAATCATTGCCCATCACCTTCTTCAACCGTGTTTGGGTTTACATGTTTGATGCCTTTCATCTGCTCTGCCAGTTCCGGCGGCATATATTCTTCGTCGTGCTTAGCCAAAACTTCACTGGCTTTTAACACGGTTGGTTCAATCAGTTCCCCCTGAGCGACAATACCTTGTCCCTCGCGGAATAAATCCGGCAAAATTCCCTGATACAACACAGTGACTTCGGGGCCAATGTCTGTAATTTTAAAGGAAACTTCTAAAGTTTCGCGGTCACGCTCTACCGAACCTTCAACCACCATACCGCCAACTCGCATCCGCTGGCCAACCTGAGGTTTCTGTTTATCCTTTCCCTTGCCTTCAACCAGTTCCGTCGGTGTATAAAACAGATCGATGCTTTGGCTCAATGCATACAGCATCAGTCCCGTTGCTACCGAAACCCCAATCACTAAAATTGCGACCCAGGTTAAGCGTTGTTTACGTCTTGGGTTCATTACCGTCTCCTACTGCTGCACGGCTGGCTGTGCGTCTGGCTAAGCGCTGTTGACGCTGTTGTAACTGCCGGCTTTTCTTAACCAACTGTCGTTTTGCCAGTAAAGTTTCTAACGCAACTCCGGCAAGAACAACAAAACTTAAAAAGAATGACAACCAGACATAAAGTCCGTACCCACCCATAGCGACGAAGTCAGTAAAACTGTCAAAAACCATTAGTCTTGCTCCAGTCGTTGCTGTGCCCAGGCGCGGTGTAATTCGTGTCTTAGTATCTCATTTTTTAACCGCATCATCACCAAGGATACGGTTAAAAACGCGAAACCGGCCAAGCAGATTAATAACGGAATTAACATACTGGCGGCTATTGAAGGCCGCTCAAACTTGGTAATGGTTGCGCCCTGGTGCAGGGTGTTCCACCATTCCACCGAAAAATGAATGATAGGCAAATTAATAACACCAACCAAAGATAGTATCGCTGCAGCTTTAGCGCCGGTTCTGGCGTCATCGAAAGCAAAATACAAGGCCATAACACCGACATAAAGAAACAACAAAATCAGTTCAGAAGTCAGCCGTGCATCCCATACCCACCAGGTGCCCCACATGGGCTTGCCCCAAATAGCACCGGTTAGCAAAGCAACAATGGTTAGTGCCGCCCCCACAGGCGCAATTGCCGGTATAGCCCACTCTGCGGTTTTAATCTGCCAGATGAGTGCAATGCCTCCCATAATGGCCATGCCCATATAAGCGCCCATAGAAAAAATCGCTGCAGGCACATGCAGGAAAATAATTCGGTAACTGTCACCTTGCTGATAATCTCCCGGAGCAAATGCCAGCCCCCAAATTACGCCGGTAATAAGAGTTACAAGTGTTAATGCCACAAACCATGGCAGCAGCTTTTGCAACAGGTTATAAGTTGCTTCGGGTTTTGCGTACGGATGTAACCATCGCCACATATCAATTCACACTCATTCTAATGCCAGCTGCTACAGCCAGCGGAGCCAATGTTACGGTTAAAACTGAAATTGCCGCCAGTATCGCTAACTGACCATGAACTGCAAGCCCCATTGAGGCATTTTCGACTGCCGCCGTGGCAAATATCAATAAGGGAATAAAAAGCGGAATTAAAATTAAACTGACCAGCGAACTTCCGCGCTGAACCTGCAAAGTTAACGCTGCACCAATAGCTCCCAACGCACTTAATGCCGGAGTTCCCAGCAGCAAAGTCAACGCCAGTGCCCACCAACCCTGCAACGGTAAACTCAGCAACAAAGCCAGAACGGGCGACAGAATAACCAGCGGTAAACCACTTAACAGCCAATGCGCCGTCATTTTCGCCGTAACCGTAAAGGCCAGAGGCTGCGGCAATAAACACAGCTGTTCCAGGGTGCCGTCCTGAAAATCATCGCGAAACAAGCGTTCAAGCCCCAACAAACTGGCGAGTAAAGCGGCTACCCAAATAATTCCGGGGGCAATACGAGCCAGAATATCAGGACCGGGACCAATGCCTAGCGGAAACAACGTCACGACCATTAATAAAAAGAGCAGAGGGTTTAAGGCATCGCTGCGTCGCCTTGCGGCTATGCGCAAGTCCCGCTTCAGCAGGGTTAACCAGGTTTGTCTATTCGAAAGCTGACTCATAGCACCTCACCCCGGTATTCCAGAGACAGTTTTTCGGGCGTTAAACCTGACAAAGTCAGCGACTGATGCGAGGTAAAAATAATGGTGCCGCCTGCATCTAAGTGCTCGACAAAGCGTTGTTGTAATAAAGCTATTCCCTGTACATCCAAAGCGGTAAAGGGCTCGTCTAATATCCATAGCGAAGCCTGCGTCGCCCATAATCGAGTTAATGCAACTCGTCGTTGCTGGCCGGCAGACAGTCGCGTGGTTAATTCATCTTCTAACCCCAGCAGTCCGAGCTTCTCGAGCAAATCCCAGGCATCCACGTCTTGCACCGAGGATAACTGTTGCTGCCAGTGAAAGTTTTCCAGCGCACTTAGCTCGCCTTTAACAGCAGCTTTGTGCCCAATAAACAGTAACTGCTGACAGTATTCCGACCAGTTCTGATTGAGCGGCTGACCGGCAAATGAAACCACACCGTCGGACGGCTCCAGCAATCCGGTAAGAATTCGCAGTAACGACGATTTTCCGGCACCATTAGGCCCGCTAACCTGCCATAACTGACCCGCGCTCACTGAAAAGTCGAGATTTTCAAATAATACCCGCCCTCCACGGATTGAGCTTAGCTGCTCTGCGTGCAATAGTGGGCTGTTGGTGGAAGCAACTTGTGTCATGCGGATTTTACAACCGGAACCTTACTGGTAAGCTGACGCAAATGCCCAAGATTCTACCATAAAAATTAGGTAAAGCGCATGGCTGATATTAAGCAACTGTTACAACAAATGATGGCTTCTCCGGAACGAACCTTAGCTCGTGCCGAGCAGCAGCAATTGTCCAGCCTAATGCGTATTTTCAGCGGCTCCGCCTCTGGTGGCAATTCAGCCGCAGCCACGACTCAGGCTCCGCAACAGGGCAACCTTCCGACGCCTTCGGCGAATGCTGGCCCGCTGAATCAGGCAAATACAACCCGGTTACTCGCCCAATTATTGGTCCAGATCAGTTTACCGGTAACTTTTGAGCCCGCAAAAGGCCAGCAACCAGCTCGTATTCAGGGCAACAACTGGCAATGGCCTAACCCACCCAAAAATATTCAGCCGCCATTAACGGCTGCAACGAAATTGCAACTGACAATAACTCAACCTGATCCCAAACAACCGATAGTTCGTGTAGCTCTTAGCACTGGTGCAACAAAGCCTGTGGCTGTTGCAGAGGTGCCGATAACTCAACTGCCGCCAAAACTGGTTAAAGCCTTTGTTGAGCAAGGTCGGGTTGCTACGGTGCAACCGACACCGCAACAGCCGCTAACAGCAAAGCCAGGCACTCAACCAGTTAACCAGCCAGTGAGTCAACCAAACACCGCTGCCCAGCCCTCGCCAGCGCAAAAAGTGTCGATACCCACGGCAACCGGGTTAGCAATAAAACAGGCTCAGCAAATAACACCCAAACAATTTCAACAGGCATTGCAGAACTTTATACCGCAAAGCCTGCGGCCTTCGCCCTCATCAACAGGCACAACTGAAAGCGTTCAGCAGCCGACGGCCCGATTGTCAGCGGAAGCAGCAAGAGAAGCATTGCAGTCGCCACCTAAGGCCTTACAACAGCTTTTAGTCAGAGTACTTCAGCAAATGCCAACACCTGATGCCATGCAACGCCCCCAGGCATTGCAGAGCTGGGTCAGCGACTGGTTTGCGGCACGCCCGGTCAGCGCTCAACCCAGCCAGCAAATGGGAGGATTAGGACAAATGCTAATGACGCTGCTGGGGCTGGCAATGCAGCAGCAACCGGAAACGACCAGCAATAGTTCAGCAGCGAGAACCTCACCAAATCAGTTTACTCAGGCCTTTATTCAGCAGGTGCTTAACCCTGCTCCTGAAAATGCAGGCGAAGTACGCGAACGTATTAATGCCCTGCTGCAACAATTACCGCAGCAACAGCTACAGCGACTATTACAACTTTTTACCGGTATCCTTAATTCAGCGCAGAGCAGTCAGGCCAGGCTTCAGGACTCGCCTGCCCAACAACCGGAATATTACATTCTGCTACCCGCTGATACACAAAAACCACAGCAGCATGAACTGCTTATTCGCAGTGAGCGCGAAAGCAGCAATAAAGAGAGTAACGGTCGCACCTTATGGTTATTTACTCTGCGCTTTGAACTTGAAAGTACCGGGCCTTTGCTGGTTAAAGGTCGCTATCACCCACAAGGGTCATCGGTTGACTTCTACACTGAAACGAAAGCGGCGCAAAAAGTGGTTGAGAGTAATGTCGAAAAGCTTGAAAAAAGGCTTGCCGAGCTGGAGGTTAACAGCGTTAAACTTCGGGTTCAGCAAGGCAAAATTCCAGACAATCTGGCACAGCAGCACAGCGGTATTATTCGGGTGACCGTATGAGTGACAAGAAAGAAAAACAAGCGATAGGTTTGTCTTACGACGGTTTTAATGCGCCCAAAGTCATAGCCCGGGGGTTTGACGAACTTGCTGAAGAAATTATTGCCGTTGCAAAAGAGCATGGCGTTTTAGTCCATGAAGATCCTTTGCTGTCCGATTCGCTGGCCAAACTGAATGTGGGCGATGAAATTCCACGCGAGCTGTACATTATTATTGCGGAAATTATCGCTTTCGCGTACTTACTGGATGGCAAATTCCCAAGACAATGGGAAGAGGGTTAAGCCGCTTTATGCGCCTTTCTTATGCAACGAGGTTAATAACTCAGCCTCAGCCTGCGGCAGGTCACATTCCTGCATCAGCTCTTCAACACTGGCTCCGCTCGCCACTAACTTAGCTGCGCGCTGATAAAGCTTACTACCCGGGTCCTGCTCCGCAACTTCTTGCAACCTTTGCTGTAACTGCTGTTGCTCCTCGTTTAGCTGCGCAACTTGCTGTTGCAACTGAGCAACCACTTGCTGCTGAGCAAAATCAGTCTTCGAGGGTGCTTCAGAGGGTTGCTGTTTGAACTGCTCACGTAAGGACAACACTTCACTGGCAGTTTCGGTCAGCATGAGCAAGCGCTGCTGCTGACGTTCGATGAGCTCAGCTTGCCGCCGCGAGGTAATAACCACCGCGACTAAAGCAATAAGCGCCAGCCCGAGAGCCAGCGCTGAAATAGCAAATAACCAGTTCGTCATCATTTAGCTCAGACGGGAAATTTCATCCCACTCTTCATCGGTGAGCATTTTATCCAGGTCAACCAGAATCAAGAGTTCGTCATCGCGGTTACTTACACCCTGAATAAAGCGAGCACTCTCGTCAGTACCCACATTCGGAGCGCTATCAATTTCAGAAGTTTTCAGATAAACCACCTCGGCAACACTATCGACCAGTATGCCAATAACCTGCTGTTCAGACTCAATGATCACAATACGTGAATTGTCAGTGACTTCGGTTGTCTGCAAGCCAAAGCGAAGGCGCGTATCAATAACTGTAACCACGTTACCGCGCAAATTGATAATACCTAATACATAACTGGGTGCGCCGGGTACGGGAGCAATTTCGCTGTAGCGCAGCACTTCCTGAACCTGCATTACATTGATACCGTAAGTTTCCTGTTCCAGCTGGAAAGTTACCCACTGCAGAACTTCGTCATTCCCATCAACGTCAGTTTCATTCTTGATAGCGCGATTATCTTTACTCATCTCTTACTCCGCCATGCGTTATTAATCTTGCTGGATATGTCCCAGACCTTTATCCAGAAGTGTAATCAATGCGTTAACATCCAGCAATGCACACATTCTGTCACGGACAACCCCGGCAAGCCAGGGTCGCTTATTATTTGATTCCTTACGCCACTGAATCGATTGTGGCTGCAAAGGTTCACTGGTCACTAATTCCTCACACAACAGTCCCCATGGGCTGTCATTCAAAGTAATTAGATACTGATAATCTAAACTCTCTTCCAGCTCCGGCGTACATTTTTCCGGCATGACCCAACGAGCCGTATCAACCACCTGCAGTTTATTGTCACGCTCGGTCATAATACCGCGGAACCACTTAGGTTTTCCCATCAGCGGACTAATTTTGCCCAGTTGATGGATACCCCCCAGACTTTTTAGCGGCACAGCAAGAGTTAAGCCTGCGACTTTAAAAAATAAAGCCTGAAAGTCCTGTTCCATATACTCTGACATCGCATCGGGAAGTGGCTCCGCTGGAGGCTCAGAAACCTCAAAAACTTCAGTTTCCACTTCCGTTTCGGTGTCAGTATGTACTTCCGTATCAATGTCTGTCTCAGTGGTTGTCAGGTCAACAGTTTCTGTTTCAACTTCTGTTACCGTTTCAACCTCTGGTTCTTGATAGCTATCGTCCGCTTTTGCAGAAACTAAAGGTAATAAATCCTGTTCACGGTTTAAGCTAACCGTTTCTTCCTCAGCAACCGCCTGAATTTTCGGTGCCGCTTGCTCTAACAACCGTTTAACCGGTTCATTGTCAAACTCAACCGTTTCTTCCTCAAGCAGTAAAGCGTTGAGGTATTCTGCCATAGCGGCTTCACTGTTATCGCGTTTAGTTGTCATAAATCAACGCTCTTCCAGCTGCTTCAAATTAGTTAATAGTGACTGGTAAGCCAACACCCCTCGCGATTTCGGTGCATAAGCAGAAGGCGTGAGCTGCTCATTAGAGGCATCGCGGAATTTCGTATCTATTGGGATCATGCCATTCCAGACCGAGCGACCATAACGTGCAATGAGCTTCTTATACGTTTGCAAAGATGCATTGGTTCGTTTGTCATAAAGTGTTGGGATAATCGTATAAGCGTAATTCTCGCCGCGAGACTTATGAACTAGTGTCAAGGTTCGCATCATGCGCTCTAACCCTTTTAGCGCTAAAAACTCGGTTTGAACCGGAATCAATACTCTCTGGCAACAGGCAAGTGCGTTGACCATAAGAACACCCAGCACCGGCGGCACATCAATAAGCACATAGTCGAAATCGTCAGCGATCATTGCCAGGCCACGTTTTAAGACCAGTCCCATGCCGTCCTGAGTACCAAGTTTACGATCCAGCGTAGCCAGAGCCATAGTGGCAGGCATAACACTCAGATGCTTAAACTGGGTAGACAAAATACTGCGGCGCATCAAATCTGCGGTTACAACTTTGCCGGCGCTGAAGACATCGAAGGAGCCGGACTCCAACGATTCTGAATCAATGCCAAAATAATAGGTTAATGACGCATGGGGATCAGTATCAATACAAAGGACTCGCTTACCCTGTTCAGCCAATAGGCCTGCCAGCGCAACGGTTGTGGTGGTCTTGCCGACCCCGCCTTTTTGATTAGCTACCGTCCATACGATCATTCACTCATCCTGCTATAAGCCGCTGTAACCGACTTCTTTCATAATAGCCTTTGCCATTCCTTCGAGACTGATACTGCGGGTTGAAATGCCGGCCTGGGCAACCGCTTGTGGCATCCCGTATACAACGCAGCTGGCCTGATCCTGAGCCCAAATAGTCGCGCCCTGGTCTTTCAGCATACGTGAGCCATCACGCCCGTCTGCTCCCATGCCGGTTAAAATCACGCCCAGCACTTTGCCCATATAGGTTTTCGATAAGCTGGCAAAGGTTAAATCGACACTCGGCTTATAAGTAATGCGCCCGCTAGTGTCATCTTTTATTCTTAGTCTTGCGCTACCCGGGCGGCCTTCAACCATCATCTGTTTGCCACCTGGCGCTAAATACGCGGTTCCGGCTTTTAGCACATCACCGTCTTCGGCTTCTTTAACATGCACCTGACACAGACCATCCAGACGCTGTGAAAAGGCCTTGGTAAAAGCCGCAGGCATATGTTGAACCATAACAATAGGGTAAGGAAAATTGCCGGGCAATTGGGTGAGTATTTTTTGCAATGCGACAGGGCCACCGGTTGAGGTTCCTATCGCCAGTAATTGATAAGCCCGGTTTATTGTTAATGCACCAGCCGATGTCGCTGTACGCGCATCACTTTCGCGCTGACTTTGCAGCTCATTATTACGTTGCCGAATACGATCCAGCGCTGTAGTGGGCTCTGACGGACGTTCGGGTTGCTTCGCAACAGGCGGCGGTGTTGATGGCCGCGCAGACGTTCGGCTTACCGGCTGCCTAGCAATCGCTATAACGCGATCCTGTAGAGTTTTTACTGCCTCGTCGCGGTTACGGGCGATATCTTCAAACTTCTTCGGCAGAAAGTCCGCAGCTCCCGCCTCGAGTGCGTTCAGCGTTGCTGTCGCCCCCTCATGAGTCAGCGAGCTGAACATCAAAATAGGACAAGGATTGCTGCTCATAATGGCTTTTACAGCATCAATGCCGTTCATTACCGGCATTTCAATGTCCATGGTAATAACGTCCGGCTTAAGGGTTCGGCTTTGTTCTACCGCTTCTTCGCCATTATTCGCACTACCAATCACTTTAATGTTGGTATTGTCTTCTAAAATCTCAGTTACCCGGCGTCTGAAAAACGCCGAGTCGTCTACCACGAGAACTTTTACAGTCATGAACGGTTTGTCCCGTTATCTTTTGGCGTAATACTTAAGCATGCTGGGCACATCAACTATCAGAGCAATACCACCATCGCTGGTAATTGTTGCTCCGGCCATTCCTGGCGTACCCTGCAGTAACTTATCTAAGGGTTTAATAACCACTTCTTCCTGACCAATCAGTGCGTTCACCACAAAGCCAACTTGTTGGTTACCAATTTGCACAACCACTACATGACCCTGTTCTTTACGACTTGAACCATCATGGTTACGGACTAGCCATTTTTCCAGGAAGAACAACGGAATCGCCCGGTTACGTACAATGAGAGTCAACTGTCCGTCTACGGTATTAGTGCGTTTCATATCCAGGTCGATAATTTCGCTGACAACAGCAAGCGGCAAAGCAAAAGTCTGATCTTTTACGGCGACCATTAGCGTCGGCAATATTGCCAGAGTCAGTGGCACTTTAATCAAGAGCTCAGTACCTTTACCTAACTCTGAATTAATTTTAACGCTACCGTTAAGCTGACTGATTTTGGTCTTAACCACATCCATGCCAACACCACGACCGGAAATATCCGAAACTTGCTCTTTGGTCGAGAAACCTGCCGCGAAAATCAAGTTATAAGCATCTTCATCGCTTAAACGTGCAGCGGAGTCTGCGTCCATAATGCCTTTTTTAACGGCAATGCCTCTCAGTTTTTCAGCGTCCATACCGGCACCATCGTCTTTAATCGACAGCATAATATGGTCGCCTTCCTGAGACGCCGACAAAGTAACGGTTCCAGAGCGCGACTTACCATTCGCTTCACGCTCATCCGGCATTTCAATACCATGGTCGACAGAGTTACGAACCAAATGCACCAAAGGATCGGCCAGAGCCTCAACTAAGTTCTTATCTAAATCGGTTTCTTCACCGTACATCTCAAGATTGATTTCTTTCTTCAGGCTACGAGCCAGGTCACGGACAACCCGGGGGAAGCGACCAAATACTTTCTTAATTGGCTGCATCCGGGTTTTCATCACTGCGCCCTGCAAGTCACCAGTGACAACATCCAGGTTTGAAATAGCTTTGCCCATTTCAGCACTGTCTGACTCGTCAGAATTACTCAGGCTCAACAGACGGTTTCTGACCAGTACCAGCTCACCGACCATATTCATAATTTCGTCTAAGCGCTTGGTATCAACCCGCACAGTAGTCTCAACTGGAGCTGGCGCTGGTGCAGCTGGCTTTTTATCCACCGGCTGAGCCGCTGCTGGTTTCGCTTTAGGCTCTGATTTCGGCTCTGGCTTAGCTTCTGGCTTAGATGCTGGCTTTGCCGCAGGTTTTGGCTGCGCTTTGGGTTCAGGCTTTTTCGGCGCAGGCTCGTTAGCCGGCTTATCACCTTTCGGCGTCGGCGCTTTGCCACTGCCATGCAACTCGTCCAGCAAGGATTCAAATTCGTCGTCTGTTATTTCGTCGTCTTTTGCGGGCTCTTTCTGCTTTTCTTGTTTTTTCTCAGCACTTTGAGGCGCTTTGCCGCTCCCATGAAGTTCATCCAGCAATGACTCAAATTCATCATCTGAAATCTCATCACTGTCTTCATTTACCTTGGGCTTGGACGCCGCTGGCTTGTCTTCTTTTCCGGGACCTTTGCCTTCACCGTGTAACTCATCCAGCAACGCTTCAAACTCATCGTCCTGAATTTCATCAATGCTGTCGCTGCTGCTTTCTTCTGCTGCAGGTTCTGGTTCCGGATCTGTTTCCTCGGCAGGTTCATCTTTTGGAACCTCTATAGGCGCTTCGTCCTCAGACTCTGGTTCACTCAACTTATGCAATAATTCCAGCAACTCCGGTGAAGCTGCTTCAGGTTCTTCTTTGGCGCGCACCTGCGCAAACTGAGTATTGATAGTATCCAAAGACTGAAGAATCACGTCCATCAGGTCGGAAGTGACCGTACGTTGACCATTACGCAGGGTATCGAATACGTTTTCCGCACCATGACAGGTATCAACCAGAGCTCCCAGAGACAGGAACCCGGCACCACCTTTAACCGTATGAAAGCCACGGAAAATAGCATTCAACAGATCTTTGTTTTGCGGATCATTTTCCAGTTCAACTAGCTGTTCAGACAGTTGCTCGAGGATCTCTCCAGCCTCGATCAAAAAATCCTGCAGAATGTCTTCGTCCATATCAAAGCTCATGCGACTGATGCTCCTAGAAACCTAAACTGGACAACAAATCGTCCACTTCGTCTTGTCCGCCAACCACGTCATCGCGTTGATCAGCATCGATAATTGGGCCTTCGGCATGGGCTGCATCTTTCTTAGGCGCAGACCCTGCTTTTTCCGCGTTACGACGTTCTTCTTCTTTACCAAATATCTTCAGCAATTCAATCAGGTTCTTTTCAACGTCTTCAACCAATTGAATAACCCGACGAATAACTTGTCCGGTAATATCCTGAAAATCTTGCGCCATAAGCACTTCAGTCATTAACCCGTGCACTTGAGGCATGTTTTCACCACAGCGCTTAAGTACGTCATCGACCTCATGACATAAAGACTTGAATTCATTTATCTGAATATCATTGCTCATCAACCGGTTCCAGGCCGGCATCACTTTCTCAACACGGTGATGCATGTCGTCTGCAAGTGGCAGACAGGCTTCTACAGCATCCATCGTGCGATTCGCGGCGTCTTCAGTTTTTTCAATGACATACAGCAGACGATTTTGCGCGTCCGGAAGATCATCCTGCGTCATTTGCACAATGCGAGGGTCAACCTGAAAGTCCTGGAGCGCTTCGTGGAGGTCTCTTGTTAACTGGCCTACAGAGGTAAACAACTTGTCATTACGACGGTTGTAAACATCTTCCAGTAATTGGTTAGCCTGCTGTTGTTTCCCGTCTTCAAGCAAGGCTACTAATTCCTTGGCTTGCTCCAGAGAAATATCATGGGCGTTATCAGACATAGTCGTTCGCCCTTTAGCTGATTCGTTCGAAAATCTTGTCGAGCTTTTCTTTCAACGTTACGGCTGTAAATGGTTTAACAATATAACCATTTACTCCAGCTTGAGCTGCCATAATGATCTGCTCTCGCTTGGCTTCCGCTGTTACCATTAACACAGGTAAATGAGCCAGGTTATCGTCCTTGCGAATTTCACGCAGCAAGTCGATTCCCTGCATACCCGGCATATTCCAGTCGGTTACGACAAAGTCGAAATCACCGTTCTGCAACATGGGCAATGCGGTATTACCGTCATCGGCTTCCTGTATATTGGTAAAGCCAAGATCACGAAGTAAGTTCTTAATGATTCGTCTCATTGTAGAGAAGTCGTCCACAACGAGAATTTTCATATTTTTATCCAAAGCACCCTCCACTGAGGCTCTCGATTACAACCAAAGTTTATTCAACCCAATTTTGCATTCGCGACTTCAGTCGCAACATTGCCTGACTGTGAATTTGACTGACTCGTGATTCACTCACGCTCAGCACTTCACCTATCTCTTTTAAATTCAATTCTTCGTCATAATACAACGAAAGCACCAAAGCTTCACGTTCTGGTAACGAAGATATTGTCGAAACCAGCGCTTTATGAAACGCCGCGTTCTCAACATCTCTTTGTGGCTCATAAGCTGAACCCGTTACCTGCTCTGGCATGATAGCATCTTCTGATACACCAAGATCTTCAATACCAACGATTCGTCCCGTGCTGACATCCCGCAAAATATGATGATATTCATCCATACCCATATTCAGCTTTGCGGCCACTTCCGTGTCTTTTGCATCGCGTCCGGTTTCATTTTCAACCTGACGAATGGCTTCCAGTACACGCCGATGATTACGATGAACCGAGCGCGGAGCCCAATCACCACGACGAATTTCGTCCAGCATCGCACCACGAATGCGAATGCCGGCAAAAGTTTCGAAACTGGCGCCTTTAGTGTTATCAAAGTTACGCGCAGCTTCTAATAAGCCAATCATGCCCGCCTGGATCAAATCATCCACTTGCACACTGGCTGGAAGTCTAGCCATCATATGGTGTGCAATACGCTTAACCAGCCCGGTATGCTGTTCAATAATGGCATTCCGGTTGTCAGCAGTGGCGGCATAAACGGCAGCTTTATTCATTGGCAACATCCCGCTTACTCTCGTTATCGGCAGAAGTTATCAATTGTTCAAGAAAAAATTCTAAATGCCCGCCGGCTTGAGCCGGAACAGGCCAGTCAATGGCTTTCTTAGCCAACGCTTTTATCGCTAAAGAGGCTGGTGATTTTGGATAAGCCAGTACCATAGGTTGTTGTTTTCTAACAGCTAAACGCAAGTTGTCATCAAAAGGTATAATCGCGGCAAGCTCTAAAGCAACGTCTAAAAACCGATCGGTTACTTTAGTCAATTTATTGAACAATACTTGTCCGTCGCGCAGATTTCTTACCATATTGGCAACCACCTTGAATTTAAACAGGCCTTGCTCCCGGCTCAATACTTTGATCAGTGCATAAGCATCAGTAATTGATGTGGGTTCATCACAAACCACTAATAAAACATCCTGTGACGCTCTGGCAAAGCTGACAACGGTATTACCAATACCCGCTGCGGTATCGACAATTAATACGTCATAGTTTCCCTGAAGCTGGCTGAAGGCTCTTATTAATCCAGCATGCTCAGATTCACTCAAGTCCACCATAGAACGCGTTCCCGATGTTGCCGGAACAATTTTAATTCCTGCCGGGCCTTCAATCAGAATATCTTCCAGCTCACACTGCCCACTCAACACATGAGAAAGGTTGCGCTCAACCCGCAGGCCTAACATAACATCGACGTTAGCCAGACCTAAGTCGGCATCCAGCACTAATACTCGTTTGCCCTGCTTTGCCATTGCGATAGCCATATTCAGCGACACGTTGGTTTTCCCAACGCCGCCTTTACCACCAGTTACCGCAATAACTTTTACTTTCGATTGTTTCATTCTTCGCAGACCGCTTGCTTGATCCATCGGGCGTATCTCTTTTCTGACTAGATTGATAACAGCTTCATATTATATTGGCTAATTCAGCGAGAAAACGCCTCATTCCAGTACGATTTTGGCACGTCTGACACTGAGGAACAAATGCTTTTATCAAGCAGCCGCTCAGCCTCGGCAACCATAAAGTTGGCATCCGCTACCCGAATGTCTTCAGGTACTTGCTGACCATTTGTTAAATAACCAACCGGTAAGCCATGTTCTATTGCTACGCTGATACTCTCACCTAAACTTAAGCATTCGTCCAGCTTAGTAAAAATGCAACCAGACAAAGGCAGTGCTTTAAATTGTTTAACCGCATCCATCAGCACCTGGCTTTGTGATGTTGCAGACAACACCAGGTAAGGACGAATCCGCAATCGTGAATTCTGAATAAGCTGGCTTAACTGTTCGTTCAAACGCTTGTCGCGTTGACCCATGCCTGCCGTATCAATCAAAATAAGACTTTTTTGACGTAGCGCAAGTAATGCATCTGCCAGTTCCTGTGCATTTTTTGCCACTTTGACCGGACACCCTATGATACGACCATAGGTTTGTAATTGTTCACTGGCACCAATACGAAAGGTGTCGGTGGTAATTAAAGCCACTTTATCGGCACCATGGCGTTGCGCATAACGAGCGGCTAACTTCGCAATGGTCGTGGTTTTACCGACACCGGTAGGGCCGACTAACGCAACCGCTCCACCGCGCGTCAAAATGTCGTCAGAGGTCGTATTCAGCTGACCTTCTAATAAATGCAGAGTCTGTTCCCAGGCTTCATCATCTGATCCGCCTTCAGGAATAAAACAGGCAATCTGGTCGGCAACTCGCTCGCTCAAGCCCATATCCATTAAGCGGTTCATCAGCATAGAGCGGGTTGGTTCTTCACGATCCATTTCTTGTTTCATCAAGCCGCTTAACTGGTGTTCCAGCAACTGACGAATTCCATTGACCTGAGAGCGAAGTTCAGCAATGGCCTGGGAGTCGTCTGCTGCCGGTGCGTTTACTTGTTCAGGAAAAATATCGTCGCTGAGTTGAGAAGCGTTAAATTCTTGTGGCTCGGCTTTCGGCTCTGGCCGTTGTGCCGGTTCAGTAGTCGCTTGCGCAGCAGTGGGCTGTGTGGGCTGTGCAACCTGTGCCTGACGTTGCAACAGCTCTTGCAAAGACTCAGCCGGCACTTCCGGTGTCTTTGACGCAGCCGGCTCATTTGGGGCCTGATCAGCCATTGGCTGTGCCTGTTGCGCATCGGGGTCAATGGCTGCAACCAGCTCAATACCACCGTTTACTTTCTTATTGGACAGGATAATCGCATCCGGACCTAAGGTTTCTTTAACCTGTTGCAATCCACGGCGCATATCTTCGGCAAAAAAGCGTTTAATCTTCACAAGCGACTCCCGTTACTCTTGTGTGGCGGTTTGTTCACCACCGTTTTGTTGTCCACCAATTGAGCTGACAATGCGAATTTGTTTATCATCCGGTACTTCCTGATAGGACAACACGCGCATACCATCGGTAGCGTGACGCGCAAAACGCGCCATGGTTGACCGTAAAAGCCCTGAGGTCAGCAGTACTGAAGGTTCCCCGTTCATTTCCTGCTGCTGATGCACTTCGCGTAATGACTGTTGCAGGCGTTCGGCCAAACCAGGTTCGATTCCGGCGCCTTGCTGATTTCCGTCATTACCAGCCATTTGCAGTGACTGATGCAACATCTGTTCCAACTCTGGTGCCAAAGTTATGACGGGCAATTCCGCCGCCCCTTCAGCAATGTCCTGAACAATTAACCGACGCAGTGAAATTCTGACTGCAGCCGTCAGTACTTCTGGGTCCTGGCTACGTCCTGCATACTCAACCAAAGTTTGTACAATAGTGCGCATATCCCGAATCGCGATGCCTTCGTCCAGTAAGTTCTGCAGTACTTTCACAAAGTTGCCCAGTGACAATAGATCCGGAATCAGCCCCTCAACCAGCTTAGGATGAGTACGCCCCAGACGATCCAGCAATTCTTGTGCTTCTTCGTGGCCCAGCAGCTGAGATGCATGGTTGGTTACAATCTGACTTAAGTGAGTAGCGACTACAGTTGCAGCGTCAACCACGGTATAACCCAGAGTTTGAGCGTGCTCGCGTTGCTCAGGACGGATCCAGACAGCATCCAGGCCAAAGGCCGGATCTTTTGTCTTCTCACCGTCCAGCTCACCGAATACCTGACCCGGGTTAATCGCCATCTCCCAGTCATGACGAATTTCAGCTTCACCCATGGTCACACCCATAAGAGTAATGCGGTAACTGTTGGGGCCTAAATCGAGGTTGTCCCGAATATGTACGGCCGGAACAAGAAAACCAAACTCTTGAGACTGCTTCTTACGTACACCTTTAATGCGTGACAGCAATTCACCGCCCTGCTGCTTATCCACCAAAGGAATTAAGCGATAACCAACTTCCAGACCTATAGTGTCAACGTGGCGTACGTCATCCCAGCTGAGCTCTTTTTGTTGCGCCTGCTGAACTTGCTGCTCCTGTTCTTTTTCAACCAGTTCGCCTTCTTCAGTCTTGGTTTTCTTAAGTTTAAAGTAAGCCGCGCCGGCTAACACCGCAGACATGCTTAAAAAGGCAAAATGCGGCATACCGGGAATAACCCCCATGGCAAACAATACCGCGCTGGTAATGACCAAAACCTTAGGGTTATCGAGCAATTGCAGAACAACTGCATCGCCCATGTCCTGGCTGTTATTTTCACGCGTAATGATAATGGCGGTCGCAACTGACAGTAACAATGACGGAATTTGTGCTACCAGGCCATCACCAATGGTTAACAGCGTATAAACTTCCACTGCCTCATTGAAGGTCAGACCGTACTGGATCATACCAATGAGCAGACCGCCGATAATGTTAATAAAGAGAATAAGGATACCGGCTATGGCATCCCCTTTTACGAACTTACTGGCACCATCCATGGAGCCGTAAAAGTCAGCCTCACGGGTTACATCGCTGCGTCGTGCTTTGGCTTCTTCCTGGTTAATTAGGCCCGCGTTAAGGTCAGCGTCAATGGCCATTTGTTTACCAGGCATAGCGTCAAGGGTGAAGCGAGCGGTTACTTCTGAAATACGGCCGGCGCCTTTAGTAATAACCACAAAGTTAATAATAACCAGAATGGCGAACACCACCAGGCCGACAGTGTAGTTACCACCTATGACCACGCTACCAAAAGCTTCAATAACAGAGCCTGCAGCACCTGGCCCGTTATGCCCTTCTAATAAAACAATACGCGTAGAGGCAACGTTAAGGCTTAAGCGTAGTACCGTAGCAATAAGCAAAACGGTAGGAAAAGCGGCGAAATCCAGCGGACGTTGGGTATAAACCGCCACCAGCATAACTACCAGTGACAAAGTAATTGAAAATGAAAAGAGAACATCCAGCACCACAGCCGGAATTGGCAAAACAATCATCGCCAGAATGGCCATAATGGCCAAGGGTGTTCCAAAACCTTTGATCAGATGCGCATTGTTCTGCGTGAAATTTCTAAAATTTACTAACTTTTCGGCACCGCCCGCCATACGTCTTCCTGTTGCGTCAAAAAGTTGAACCTGCGGTGTTTTATTCAAGAATCGAGCCAGCTTTCGTTTTATTCGGAGGTTATCTTACATTCGTTTCAGTTGGGGCTTACAGACAAAGCTTAAACAGCTTCTATACTCGTTGCTCTTCTTCAAAATAATGTGTTTTTATGCGCGGTTACTCTCTTATGGAATTGGTCGTGGCAATGGCTGTCAGTGCGGTGCTTGGTGCTTCTGCCCTGCCAATATTTACTCAGCAGACAGAGTCTTTGTTGCTTCAAAAAGAGGCTGGCCGCTGGCTGTCTTATTTGCAGCTGGTAAAAGCCAGGTCCATAGCAAATAAGGAATCTATCGAAGTTGACTTAGTTACATTTAGCCGTGACTCGCAAACCTCAGGTATTCAAACCGAATACACTTACAGTTCTTCCGCGTCGCTTACTTTTTATGGAGAGTCATCTGCCGCGACACCCGGACATATCAAACTAATAGGTAAAAGCCGACAGATAAAAGTCATCATCAGCAGTGTCGCTCGTATTCGTTTGTGCTTAAGTGAAGGTGACTCACTTCCGGGAATCCCCCCATGTTAATAGTTTCTGAGCGCGGCAGTAGTTTAGTAGAAGTTCTTATAGCTTCGGCTATTGGCGCGATAGTTGTTCTGGCAGCACAGCAGCAAATGCAATGGCAAACAGGAGTGCAACACCGTAAGCTAATGCAGGTCAATTTACTATTAAGTGCTCAGTCAGTCGCAAATCAGTTTTTTGAAACCTTAAAAAATACCGCCGCAACGCAAATTTCAAACCCTCAGAGCAATTGCTATTTGTTTCCTCAGCAAAATGGAGGCTCGCCCGGCTTCAGGGTCAGGAATGAACAGCTACAGCATAACTCAATGACTCTCGATTGCGCCGGGTATGGCTGGCAATCCCTAACCGATAAGTCTCAATTCAAAGTCACGCAATTTACTGCTGACTCTTACGCTCCGGAATCTGGTAGTGGGCTATCAAAACTCGTTGTAACTTTTACCGTTACTCACAATGCTCAGGCACATGTTTTCAAACGAACAATCACTCCTCTGGTTAACTAAATGGAGCTTACTATGAACGCGAAAGGATTCGCTCTGATACTCACCTTAGTAACACTTATAAGTTTGAGCTCGGCCAGTTTAGCTGCACTGCTTTTCTACGCGCAAATGACAGAGGCTCAGCAACATCATCAATGGCTACAACTTTCTCAACAACTTCAGCAAGATTTCGAAGCAGAGCGCAGGGCTTATGAACTGTCACAAGAATAAAGGCTTTTCTCTGGTTGAAGTGTTGGTCGGAGCTGCACTAGTAGCTCTTTGGTCCGTCAGTAGCCTGCGGCTTTTACAGGTTGGATTATCGGCGATTGACCATGCCCACACAAAAGCGAAGGCTGTGGAGGTTTTGATGACTTATTTAAGTGAGGCTCAACAAACGTGGACTCAAGGCAATAATCCAAAACTATCAAAGGAAACAGGGCAGCTTCATTTAACAGCAGAGTTAACCCCTATAGATCAGTTCAACGCGACCATCGAGGTAACCGTTTACTGGGGAAATGATAACGAGCTCGCCCAGACATTCTGGCTTTCCCGATAACCAGTTTAACCTACCGGGTGCGGCCTTAGCTCTGGTGGAATTGAAAAGGTAATATTCTCTTCGCGCCCGCTTAGTTCTACTGCGGTTTTACCGCCCCATTCCTGTAGCTTAGCAATCACTTCTTTGACCAGAACTTCAGGTGCAGAAGCGCCAGCGGTGACTGCGACCTTCTCATGCCCCTCTAACCAGGCTTTATCAATACAGCTGGCGTCATCAATTAGGTATGCCGGGGTTCCCATTTTCTCGGAAAGCTCGCGTAAGCGGTTTGAGTTTGAGCTGTTGCGCGCGCCCACCACCAACATGACATCAGCGTCGCTGGCTAATTCGCGTACCGCATCCTGACGGTTTTGAGTGGCATAGCATATATCGTCTTTGCGTGGCCCGTTTATCTCTGGGAACTTTTGACGCAAGGCATCTATTACGTCGGCCGTGTCATCAACCGATAAGGTGGTCTGGCTCATGTAATGCAGGTTACCGGGATCTTTCACTTCCAGCTTGGCAACATCTTCCGGCGACTCCACCAAATAAATGCCACCCTCAGAATTATTATATTGGCCCATAGTCCCTTCAACCTCAGGGTGTCCTGCGTGACCAATTAAAATGCATTCATGCCCTTTACGGCTAGCACGGGTAACTTCCATATGGACTTTCGTCACTAATGGACAGGTAGCATCAAATACTCGTAAACCGCGGTCCTTAGCTTCCTGCCGGACCGCTTGAGAAACGCCATGGGCGCTGAAAATCACAATTTGATCGTCCGGTACTTCATGCAACTCTTCAACAAAGACCGCACCGGCTTCGCGCAGTTTACTGACAACGTATTTGTTGTGAACCACTTCGTGACGCACGTAAATTGGCGGCTCAAATATCTCTAAAGCCCGCTCAACAATAGTTATAGCGCGATCAACTCCGGCACAAAAACCCCGAGGGTTCGCTAACAAAATTTGCATCAGTTCCTCCTGCGTTCAGCCCGGTTTATTAACCAATCATGGCTCAACGCTAATAATCTCTACTTCAAAAATCACCGTTTGTCCGGCCAACGGGTGATTAAAATCGATGGTGACTGTTGGACCTTCAACTTTACGAACAATTCCCGGTAAATCGGTACCATCCGGTTGCGTAAAAGCCAAAATGGCTCCAACTTCCGGTTTGGTTTCATCGTTAAATTTTGCCGAATCAACATAATAATAGTTGTCCGGGTTCGGTTCACCAAAGGCGTCTTTAGGCTCTAACGTGAACTCACGTTCCGCCCCTTCGCGCAGCCCCACCAGGCACGCTTCAAAGTTTTCGGTCAGATTACCATCGCCCATTCGAAATCTGGCAGGTTTACCTGACATTTTTGTGCTGTCTGCAACCGAGCCATCGGTCAGCTTAATGGTGAAGTGCATAACCACTTCCCGTCCGTGCTCTATAGGTAAACGACTCAAATGAAACTCCTTACTACCCTTGACCGTTCTCGACTTTGTCCCGACGGTTATCAAAAAAAGCTTCCAACAACATGAGTGCGGCACCAATAGTGATAGCCATATCGGCTACGTTAAAGGCAGGCCAATGCCAGCCCTGATAATGAACATCAAAAAAGTCGATGACATAACCATACATTAAACGGTCAGCTACGTTGCCAATAGCCCCAGCCATAATCAGAGAAAAGGCTAAATTTTGGCGCCATAAACCCACCGGGTTGCGGCGCATCCAAATCAGTAGCACTATACTAATAGCAATGGCAATGGCCGTGAAGAACCATCGTTGCCAACCACCGCCGTCGCTTAAAAAGCTAAAGGCAGCGCCGAAATTGTGCACATAAGTTAAGTTGAATAGCCCATCAATTAAAACTCGGCTTTCATAAAGCTCAAACTCACCCGCCACCCAAATTTTAGTCATTTGATCAATAACCACCAGCAACAACGTCAGCCACAAAAAACGCAGCCCAGTCGCACGGTTAGTCTGGTTAGAAAAATCAGGCAAAACGACGCTCCTCACCTTCACCTTCAATATTGGTTACGCAGCGCTGGCATAAATCGGAGTGGTTCTCTAAAGTTCCCACCTCTTCGCGATGATGCCAGCAACGCTCGCACTTCTTATATTCAGATTTTGTCACACTAACGGCCAAAGCCATTTTCTCCGCTTTAACGGCGTCAGCAGGTGCGTCATTAATAGATGCCACTTGCGCTTCCGATGTCAGCAGTGCAAAGCGTAACTCTTCGCCTAAACGATTCAGGGCTGTCGCCAGTTTATCATCAGCGTACAAGGTTACTTCTGCCTGTAACGAACCTCCGATAACATCATCGCGGCGTGACTGCTCCAGCGCCTGGTTAACGACATCACGAATTTCCAATAACTGCATCCAGAACTCGTTCTCAGCGTCTTTAACACCAGAAAATTCATCAAAGCCCTGATACCAGCTTTCAGTAAAGACATACTGGCTGCGTTCGTTCGGTAACAAGTCCCAAATTTCCTGAGCGGTAAAGCTGCAAATTGGAGCCATCCAGCGCACTAACGCCTCGGCAATATGATACAGCGCCGTCTGACATGAACGCCGCGCTAAACCTTCAGATTTCGCGGTGTACTGTCGGTCTTTAATAATATCCAGGTAAAAGCTGCCCAGTTCAATGGAACAGAAATGCATGAGTTTTTGCACCACACTGTGGAACTGGTAGTTATTGTAGGCTTCCAGCAACTCTTGTTGTAAATCCGCCGCACGCCCGACAATCCAGCGATCCAGTTCAACCATATCTTCTTTGGCAACCAAATCCTGTTTAGGGTCAAAACCGCTTAAGTTCGCCAGCAAAAAGCGCGAGGTATTACGAATACGACGATACGCATCCGCTGAACGCTTGAGGATTTCATCAGAAACCGTCATTTCGCCAGAGTAGTCTGCTGACGCGACCCATAAACGCAGAATGTCTCCGCCCAGCTTATTCATCACGTCCTGCGGAGCTACCACGTTACCAATAGACTTCGACATCTTTCGGCCCTGAGCATCCACAGTAAAACCATGGGTTAATACCTGGTGATACGGCGCTTCGTCATACATGGCGACACCGGTCACTAACGAGCTCTGGAACCAGCCGCGATGCTGATCTGAACCTTCCAGATACAAATCGGCAGGCCAGCGCAAGCCGTCGAACTCACGCAATACGCAATGGTGCGTAACACCAGAGTCAAACCAAACGTCTAAAGTGTCAGTGACTTTGCGATATTTGTCAGCTTCGTCGCCCAACAAAGTTTCCGGCTCTAAGTCGAACCAGGCTTGCACGCCGTCTTTTTCAATTAGTTGAGCTACTTTTTCCATCAGCTCAAGAGTGTCCGGGTGCAGCTCTTCCGTTTCACGGTTTACGAAAATGGCAATAGGGTTACCCCAAGTGCGCTGACGTGAAATACACCAGTCAGGGCGCCCTTCAACCATAGACTCAATACGACTTTGTCCCCACTCAGGGAACCAGTCGACTTTTTTAATTTGCTCTAAAGCTCCTGCGCGCAAACCTTTCTTGTCCATGCTAATAAACCACTGCGGCGTCGCACGGAAAATAATGGGCGTTTTATGGCGCCAGCAATGCGGGTACGAGTGACGGTAGCTCTCGGCATGCATCAAGTTGCCCACTTCGCGTAACTTATCAACAATAGGTTCGTTCGCTTTAAATACATGCTGTCCGGCGAAAAGCGGCGTGTCGTCTTTGTAGACACCGTTGTCACCTACCGGGTTGTAAACTTCAATGCCGTATTTCTGACCCACTAAGAAGTCATCAACACCATGACCCGGTGCCGTATGCACACAACCGGTACCGCTCTCGGTAGTCACGTGATCCCCCAAAATAACCGGAACCTGCAGTTCAAACAACGGATGCTGTAATTGCAGACCTTCTAAGTCTCTGCCTTTACAGAAACCCAGCTTGTGGTAATGCGCAATGTTCCAGCGCTCCATGCAATCGGTCACCAAGTCATCGGCTAAAATCACACGTTCTGCGGGCTGGTCGTCGCTGGCTTCAACCTGCACTAAGGTATATTCAAGCCCGTCGGCCAGAGTCACCGCACGGTTAGCCGGAATGGTCCACGGTGTGGTGGTCCAGATAACCATGCTGACATTGCCTTCACCCACATGCCCTTCCGGCGTGCTGAAGCGCTCAACCGTTTCAGCCGTAGCCGCAACCGGCATACGCACATCAATAGCCGGCGAGTTTTTATCTTGGTATTCTACTTCCGCTTCCGCCAGCGCGGAGCCACAGTCTGTACACCAGTGCACCGGCTTGAAGCCCTGGTGCAAATGGCCTTTATCAATAATTCTTGCCAGAGCACGAACACTGTCGGCTTCCTGCTTAAAGTTCATAGTCAGGTAGGGGTTATCCCAGTCGCCAAGCACGCCCAGACGTTTAAAGTCGGTACGTTGCTGGTCAATTTGGGTCATTGCGTATTCGCGGCACTTCTCGCGGAATTCGGCCAGATTCAATTTTTTACCCGGCTTGCCGTGTTTCTTCTCTACCTGCAGTTCAATTGGCAGACCATGACAGTCCCAGCCCGGTACGTAAGGCGCATCGAAGTCGCTTAAGGTTTTAGCCTTAACAATAACGTCCTTTAAAATTTTATTTACGGCGTGACCAATGTGAATTTGCCCATTCGCGTACGGAGGGCCGTCGTGCAGAATAAATTTTGGCTTGCCCGCTTTAGCTTTACGAATTTGACCGTACAGGTCAGTTTCATACCACTGCTCCAGCATCTTTGGCTCGCGCTGAGCCAGGTTACCGCGCATTGGAAATGCTGTTTCTGGCAAGTTTAAGGTGTGTTTGTAATCACTCATGGGTCACTGTTTCCATTTCCGCATAGTTACTGACTCCGGCACGCTAATGCTTCACGTGCGCGGGCGGCATCTTTTTCAATTTGTTCTTGTAAGTGCTGTAACGACGCAAAACGTTGCTCGTTACGCAATTTGGCCACCGGTGTGACCGTCATCTGCTGACCGTACAGATTGCCTGAAAACTCAAACAAATGCACCTCCAGCTGTACTTCGTCACCATTTAATGTTGGCCGGGTTCCCAGGTTGGCAACGCCGGAATGTATTTCTTCGTCTTTACCAAACTGAGCTGTTACTGCAAACACCCCATGTAACGGGCTTTTTAAACGTTTTAACGGCACATTTGCGGTAGGAAAACCAATAGTCCGGCCATTTTTGCGTCCGTGTACGACTTTTCCGCATATTCGATAAGGTCGCCCGAGCATTTGTTCCGCCAGATCAAAGTCGCCTTGCTCTAATGCCTGGCGTATGGCAGTACTGCTTACGCGCTGTTGCTGTTGGCGATAACTGCGGGTATCGACCACCTCAAACCCCAGTTCTTTACCGGCCTTTTGCAGCAACTCGAAGTCACCTTCTCGCTTGTAGCCAAAACGAAAGTCATCGCCCACGACCAAAAACTTAACGCCCAACTTACCCACCAGAGTCTGTTCAATAAACTCGCGGGCTGGCTGGCTGGCAAACTTCTTATTAAATTCAATAACAATATGCCGGTCGACATTTTGTGCCTGTAACGCGAGGTATTTCTCACGCCAGTTGGTTAACCGTGCAGGCGCTTTTTCAGGCTGGAAAAGCTCTTGCGGTTGCGGCTCAAAGGTCATAACCGCGGAAGGCACACCCAACTGCTGAGCTTTTTCTCGAACCTGACTAAGCACCGCCTGATGCCCCAGGTGAACACCATCGAAGTTACCTATGGTCAATACGCAACCACAATGTTCAGCTCTGAGATTATGAGTACCGCGAATCAGTTCCATGCCCGCACAATCTTAATGTTTTCCGGAAAAGACGCGATTATAACTGATACCGAGGCGATAATCAGTACTCGCGCGCACGGAAATGTCTCGGTCTCATGCCAGTGATAACCAACACGCCAATATAAATGGCAGCGCCGAATCCTATCACCTGAGCCAAAAGCCAGGGCCGCTCAACCAACGAGCTGGTACGCCAAGCGTCAATGTCCGGGCTTAACCACAGCACACCCGCTATCATCGCAGTTGTTGCGAGAAGTACCTGTAGAATAAAACGCCCGGTGCCGGGTTGTTTCTTCAGAACCCCTTCTCGCCATAAAGTAACACCCAATAACCCGGCGTTAATAGCCGCAGACGCCGCCGTTGCCAGTGCCAACCCGACATAGCTGAATGGAATAGCCAAAGCAATGTTAAATACCATATTGGCTGCCATAGCAATAATGCCGTACTTAACCGGGCGCTTAGTGTCCTGGCGGGAGTAAAAGCCCGTTGCCAGAACTTTTACCATCATAAAACTTAGCAACCCGGTGGAATAGGCCATAAGACTGTACGATGCCATACGCGCATCGTCCGGGCTGAAGGCGCCGTGCATAAACAACACCATAAGCATCGGCTCTGCTAATACAAAAAGCCCCGCCATGGCCGGTACACCCAGTAATAGCACCATGCGAATACCCCAATCCAGCGTAGCACTAAAGTTTTCAGTCGATTTATCCACATGACGTGATGAAAGCGCGGGCAAAATAACCGTAGCAATGGCAATGCCAAACAGGCCCAGCGGAAACTCCAGCAATCGGTCGGAGTAGTACAGCCAACTTATGGAACCGGTCATTAAAAAGCTGGCAATGAGGGTATCCAGCAGTAAGTTGATTTGGCTAACCGACACACCAAAAATAGCCGGCAGCATTAGTTTGCGAATTTTGGTAACGCCCGGGTCTTTCCAGCCCCACAGTGGTTTAACTAATAACCCCGCTTTTTTCAGAAACGGTAGCTGAAATAACAGCTGGATAAAACCACCGAAAAAGACGCCCCAGGCCAGTGCATATTCCGGTTGCTCAAGCTGCGGAGCCAACCAGATAGCCGCCGCAATAACGGCGACATTCAAAAATACCGGTGTAAAAGCGGCTACGGCAAACTTGCCCAGCGTATTGAGTATAGCTCCGGCCATAGCGGCAAAACTGATAAACCATAAATAAGGAAAAGTAATGCGGAGTAAGTCGCTGGCAAGGACAAACTTTTGTCCCTGCGGGCCGTCATTCCACCAGTCTAAAAACCACCCCATACCAAAAAGCGCAGCCACAACCGGGGAAGCTACCACACCGAAAATGGTGACCACCGTCACAATGGTGCCTAAGGTGCCCGAGACCCGGGCAATAAGTAATTGCTGATCGGGCAGTTCTTTGCCCTGCTTGTACTCCGTGAGCACCGGCACAAAAGCCTGGGCAAAAGCGCCCTCAGCAAATAGCCGACGTAAAAAGTTGGGAATTTTATTAGCAAAAAAGAACACATCTGCCGCAGCGCCGGCTCCCATCAGGTTAGCAATGACCACATCGCGCACTAAACCCAATACGCGCGAGATCAGGGTCATCGCGCTGACGATAAAACCTGAGCGGAGTAAAGCTTTTGACACGAGAGATCCTTTCGGCTGACAGCTAAGTTTCTGTTTTTGATTGTAACTGAGACCAATGACGGATGCTATTTTATCAAAACGTCAGTTAAAGCACTGAGTTTTTCCCTTTTCACTGTTGACTTTTACAGCAGAAAAGGCATAATCTGCGGCCTTTATAAGAGAAGCGTTCTGTTAATGAATTTAGGAGTTCACCTTGGCTAACATTAAGTCTGCTAAAAAGCGTGCGATCCAGGCCGAGAAAAATCGCCGCCACAATGCAAGCCGTCGTTCAATGATGCGTACTTACCTTAAACGTGTAAACGCAGCTATTGAGACAAAAGACAAAGAAGCAGCAAACACTGCAATGAAAGACGTAGCTCCAATGCTGGATCGCTACGCGACTAAAGGTCTTATCAGCAAAAACAAAGCGGCACGCCATAAGAGCCGTTTGAATGCTAAGATCAAAGCACTGTAAGAAGAATTACTCACCTGGGCTTAGGCGCAGGGAACGAAAAAACCGGCTCATATGCCGGTTTTTTTATATCTGTAATAACAGTAAAGTTGCGCTATTTAGCTTAATTTTACTTCGTGTAAGCCTTAACGCCCTTTTTACTTTTGGTGATTTTGCTCATAGCTGCTCGGGCTTTTTCCTGTTCAGCTTCCAGTGTTGGCTGAATGTCCGTAAGGTATTTATCTGCTTCAGCAACGACAGTTACCCACTGCTCGGATTTTTGCCAATTGTCAGGAAGATGGTTGAGGCTTTTAATCAGTTCAGCCAGCGTTACATTAGCAGATTCAAATTCTGAATCTGCTATCTCTTGCTTCAGCTGGTCGCTTAGCTCTGTTAACTTTTCAGGCTGCATCATCTCTTTCGCACTTACGCGCCTGAAGCCTGTTGCATCTGGCTCATAGCAACATCACGTTGCTCCATGGGTATTTGATCCCAGGCACCTTTTATATCAATCATTAACCGTGCTACTTCATCAATAATCTCAATATCCAGTTCAATCGATGCGTCAGCAATACGCGTGCTCATATACATATAAAGCTCACGTAAATTACCGGCAGCATCAGAGCCTGCGGTGTCATCCAGGCTATAGCGCAAAGAGTCGACAATAGCCTGAGCCTTACTTAGATAATGACTTTTCTTTTCCAAGTCTTTTCGCTGAATAGCACCTTTGGCGTAATTCAGATTCTCTAACACACCCGCCATCAACATCTGTACCAGTTGATAAGGGTCTGCCCCTGCTACGCGAGTTTGCAGAGAACCTTTAGTGTAGCCTTTCAATTTGGCATTCATACGATATTACCTCTAATTAATCATTGTCTCTAGTGAAGCCTGGAAGGTTAGCAAGTTGAGCACTCACCGAGTTTCCGCGGCTTTGTAACTGGCCTACTAAAGAATCCAGTGCCTGATATTTCGCGCGCAACGTTTCTTCCATGGATTCCATACGAAGCTTGAGATCTTCACGGCTTTCAGCTACGCGATCCAGGCTTTGGTTAATAGTATCCTTGCGCAGTTCTAACGAACCACCACCACCAACGTAACCATCTAAAAAGCTATCCATACGGGAAGCCAAACCATTTTCACCGCCAAATACAGACTCTAAAGCTGCCGGATTGTTTTTCAACACTTCGCTAAAGCTCGTGACTGGATTTTCCGCTTCTAGCTTTCCTTCTTTATCCAGACCAAAACCCAAATCAAACAACGTTTGGCCTCCCTCGCCAAATGTTGAGGTCAACACATTGTTTAACTGGCCCTTTAAATTACGAACCGTTGCATCGCCCTGAAGCATGCTATTCTCGCCACCAATCTCATTTAAAGAGGCAACAGCACCGTTATAAGCTTTAACAAACGCATCAATTGATTTTTTAACGCCATCTTCGTCACGTGCAATAGAAAGTTTAGCCGTTTCTGCATCTTCGCTTTCTTTAACCGCGGTTATGGTTGAGCCCTGAATAACATCTTCAAATATATTGGTATCGTTTTTTGCCTGTATACCATCAATTTCAATAATCGCATCCGTTGCTTTATCTGCTGCAGCGATACTCATACCGCCGGCGCCACCGCCATTAGCCTGCGTAGAAATCGCATCGAACTCAGCGTTATCATTCGTAACAGTTAAGTCGTTGCCTTCGCCACTCACATTTGAGCGAAAAATCAATTTAGCTTCGGTTCCGGTATTAATAATATCAGCCGTTACACCAAAGTTATCCTGAGAAGAATTGACAGCCTTACGAATATCTTCCAGGCTTGAACCTGCTTCTATATTAAGCGTGAAGCTTTCGTCACCAGCACCAAAAGTCAATGAGCCTGCGTTGGTGTTTACTTCATCTTCCGAATTTGCAAACGCGCCATCCGCAGATACTGCTCGGCTTCCCTTTGCTAACTGAGTCACAGAAATATCAAAATTACCTACACCGGCATCTTCTGTACTCTCAACGGTTATAACATCGCCTGACTCAGGTTGTTTAACGGAAGCTTTCATGGCGCTGAATAATTCGCCACTCGACAATTTCTCTGCGGCTTCCTGAAGCTTTGATAATACCGATTTCATTTCACCAACTGCAGACAATTCTACCTGCAACCGTCCTTCTTGTTGGTCAAGCCGGTTTTGTTTTGGAACTCGTTCTGCGTTAAGTGTCGCACTAACGATACCTTCCAGGTCTAAACCTGAACGAGCACCTAATGATGAAACTAATGGCATATCGTCACCTCTTTAAATTTCGTTATCGAACAATAATCCTGCCCGACTTTCTTGGTTATCGGCCATATCTTCTATAGCTTTAGCTAACTTAACCGCAAGCTCGGAAGGTATTTGCCGAATTTTCTCACCGCTTTCGGTGTCCATAACCTCGACAACCGGCGGATCGCCTTTTTCGTCAAAGACAAACTGCAGACTGGTGTTACGAATCGTCGGAGATTTATTTATCTCTGCAACCATCTCTCCAACATTCGGTTCTTCCGACTGCGGGTTTAACTGAGCTTTATCTGTACGTTCAGCTACCTTGTCCTGTACCTCACTGACGGCATCGATCACATCTTGCTTTTGAGGCTGTTGTGTCTGAACCGATCCTTTCCCTGTTGAGAGGAGGCTGAAATCGCGGGTATCCATTGATATATCCGCCATAATAATCACCTGTTCCCTATCAAAACATCAATTAAGTTGTTAACGGACCATGAAAACATCTGTCCTTGTATGTTATCGGTATAGACTACTATAAACTTTAGTTTTTATTTGAAGTTTTTTTAACCAATACTTTTTTCGGGCAAAAATTTTCTTTCACGCATAAAAAAACGGAGCCGAAGCTCCGTTTTTATACACTATTGAGTTAACTCGGGGATTAGCCCAGTAACTGCAGTGCTGCCTGTGGACGCTGGTTTGCCTGCGCCAGGATAGTCTGTGATGCCTGCTGTAGAATCTGAGCCTGAGTCAGTTTAGCTGTTTCAGCAGCAAAGTCCGCGTCTTTGATTCGAGACTTCGCGCCTTCCAGGTTTTCAGCAATGTTCGATTGGTTACGAATCGTTGACTGGAAACGGTTCTGAACCGCACCTAAATCTGCACGTTGCGCATCAATCTGAGCAATCGCCGCATCAATCGTACCTAAAGCGTCTTGAGAGCCGTCATAAGTACTGATGTCGATTTGGCCAACTTGACTTAAAGTTGAAGCACTAGCACCAAATATCTCAGCTTCATCAGCTGTTCCATCGTTAGTGATAGAAAACGCGTCACGTGACTCTAGTTGTAACTCAGCATCTACAACTACACTTGTGTTAGTACCATCGACCGCAACTCCAGCGCCAGTAGCTCCAGCTAAAGTAACTGTGTTACCGGCTACGCCACCCGTAATTTGAACACCGTTAACATCTTCGGCATTGATGGTTAACTCACCATTGTCAACGGTTGCGTCAATACCGGCTTTACCCAGATCTTCTGACAACTTAGTCAGTGAGCCGTTGTATTTAGCCAGATCAAAGCTCTCATCACCAATGCTTAATGTACCAACGTCGGTGCTCTGGAAGTTAGTGATTTTAGCTTCAACTTCTGTCGAAGCAGTAACACCTGTGCCTGCACCATTAACTTTACTAACAATATCCATTGCTTTGTCAGTAGCAGTTACGCCGATAACTGCGTTACCGTCTGGGCCACCTAAAGTGATATCACCGGCAGTCAAACCCACGGTGAAGTCAGCTTGAGCTGCTGCTGTTTGTGTTCCCAAAGTAGTACCCGCACCAGTAACTTTGTTGTTACCGATAGCGTTTGACGCAACGTCACGAAGGCTAACAGAGATAGTTTCGTTTGCATTCGCGCCTACTTGGTATTTTTCAGTACCGAAGCTACCGTCAAGCAAGTTTTTACCACCAAAGCTGGTTGTTTCTGCAATACGAGTTAACTCTTGTTGCAGGTTACCAATTTCTTTTTGCAGTGCGCCGCGGTCAACATCAGAGTTAGAACCGTTAGCTGACTGAATAGACAGTGTACGCATACGTTGCAGGATAGTCGTTGACTCATCCAGTGCACCTTCTGCAGTTTGCGCCATAGAGATAGCGTCGTTTGCGTTACGGTTACCCTGGTTCAAGCCGTTAACTTGTGAGCTCAAACGGTTTGAAATCTGTAAGCCCGCAGCATCATCTGCAGCGCTGTTGATACGGAAGCCTGACGACAAACGTTGAAATGCTTGGTCAAGCGAGTTACCTGAGCTGATCAGCTGACGCTGTGCGTTCAATGAGCTGACGTTAGTGTTTACATATAAAGGCATAATAATGCTCCTCAGTTTCTGGCCTAAGCTTGGATTCAATCGTTGTTGCCAAGCTGGAGGAAGTGTTCGGCTTCGTGTTTCGCCTGGTTAAAGTTTCCTCTCACAAAGGGTATCGGCCGGGGTTTGGGGAGCTTTAGGATTTTTTTGAAAAATTTTGAATTTTTTATGTGGGCTAGATATTTGTTGTGTAGCCTGACATGAATGTCAGGCTACACAACATTGGTCAGATATAATCGAACAGGCTCAAGCGGCTGATACGAGTAAACACCTGTTGAGCGGCTGAGTAGATCGTTTCATTTTTCACTAAGTCGGTCATCGCTTCGGAGTAATCTACGTCAGAAATATCCGACCGCGCCTTTTTATTCACTATTTCGATATCAGCGTTACTGAGTTTAGCATTGTCCATAACATTCAAACGTGCGCCCACCGATGCTTGCGTATCGGTCAGGTCACCAATGACTGTATTAAAGTCATCAAGGGCAAAGGCTATTTCGCTTTCATGGAAACCTTTACTTTCAGGCCCTGACTCTTCCAGAACGTCGGCTAAATCACCCAACTGAGTCAATAAATTACGGGAAACCGGCTCGCCTATACTGTAACTAAAAGAGTCTCCGGCTGCTGGCATATTATCTTTATCCAGCTCCAGACTCATACCGTTATATTCAACTTTACCATCAGTAATCGTTCCCGCTACCACTGGATTCACACCGTCATCAATCTCATAGGTATCCGGACCCGTAAAATTAACAGTAAAGTTCGTGGGATCACCGGCTGCAATACGCGCTTCAGTATCGGCAATTAACGTATTACGATCGGTTACCTCTACTTTTTCAATATAGTCATTGCCACCTGTCAGTTCAAAATCGACTCGCTTAGACACATTTGAAAACGCCTTATTCCCTGGGTCATTAGCTGGCAGATAAAGGGTTGGAGACAATTGAATAGTGCGCTGCCCCTGGTCACCAACATATTGGTACGACTGCGTCGCATCATCAAACTCCATCGGCTTGGTTCGGTTCTGGTAACCCGCAAAAATATATTCACCCGATTCATCCTGCGCATTAGTTAAGTCGAAAATTGAGCTCTCAATATCGCGCAATTCAGCAGCTATGGCTTTTCGGTTCGTCTGGTCGTAGCTACCATTACCCGCTTGTACCGCCAGCGTACGGGCTTTCTGAATAGCATCCGTAATGCTGTTTAATACACTTTCTTCACGGCGCAAATTGTTTTCCAAAGTTACGGAGTTACGTTCAAACTGTTCGTTCTGACCAATTTTTTCATTCAGCGCCAACACTTGCGAGTTACCAATAGGGTCGTCTGCAGGACTTAATATCTTAGTCTGCTTAGTCAGCATCAGTTGAATTCTATCTAGCTGACTTTGTGAGGTTTGTAAGCTGTCCAGACCGCGCTGAAAAAATAAATTTGTACTTAATCGCATAGTAATTACCTCAAGGACGTCAGCAACGTCTCAAAAATAGCCTGTGACGTTGTAATGATTCGGGCAGACGCAGTATAAGCTTGCTGATACTGAATAAGATTAGCCGCTTCTTCTTCTAAATTCACACCCGCTTGCGATTCATAAAGCGCCTCAGTTTGTGACCTAATTGCTTCGGCTGAATCACGCAACACTCGATTTTGGCTGACTCGACTTCCCACATCCGATACCAAACGACCGTAACTTTCATTGAAAGTCATAGTGGGCTCGGCTTCTTCACCACCAGAACGACGAACCAGCTGCTGACGCTGCAAGTCGGCCATAGACTGCCCGTTGCTGTTGTCATCAAAGCCGTTGGTGTTGTACTCAATGATGTACTCATCACCTACCGCTGGCTCGCCATTAATATCGACTTCATAGTCAGGGTCGGCTAAACCGGCTTGACTTAAAATACCGTTAAGATCGGTCGTTCCAGTAACAGTACCTATACTATTACCATCTTTATCGAAAACTTCCAGGTCATAAGCATTACCTGTCTGGCCGGTTATTTCTATACGAGCCGGAGCACTGCCAAGTAAGGTGTTATTAGCGGTATCGTAATAATCGTCCGGGGTGTTAATTGAGTTAATTTCAATACTCGCAGCACCTTGATTATCCAGCCCGTCTTTCACCCGAATAGGGTTAGCCAGAGCAATGTCTTCGGGTCTTCTTATTGCCAGGCTAATTTCAGACGCCGCACCTTCAGCCGGCTTTGCCAGGAACTGGTCGCCAGCGTTCGCAGCCCCGGAAAGATCTAAAGAAACTCCCAGCTCAACAATATCCACTGTGCCGGGCGATGCCTGAGTGACAGTAATCGTATCGGCACCACTGACGACGGTGCCGTCGCTGTTCACCGGAACTATTTCATATTCGTCCGGGTTACCTGTTTTGGTAATACGTAAATTTTCTGACGGAAAAGATTTGCTGTTTCCTTCCAACACGCTGACGCTAATTTCGCCAGTACCGCCATTATCAGAATAAGGCAGCGCTTGTGACTCCGTTTTAGCTAGATCAAAAATTTTACTGCCTAACTGATTATCCAGGTCCATGCCTTTCTGGTTTTGAGTATTCATTGAGTCGGCAATACGAATTGCCAACTGCCCCAAACGTTTTTGGGTGGGCATTAACACTTCATCGCGATATTCCAGATAACCACCGACAGAGCCACCGACTTCATCGGTTGGCACGTAAAACTCACTGATACTGCCGCCGCTGTGCTCTTTTCTTAGCACCATCTCTAAGCGTTCAGTATCTGGGTTACTTTTCACTGCAACGGCATTAAAGCGACCATCTTCTAAAACCAGTGGCTGTCCATTTTTTAAATTAACAGCAATAGCACCGTTCTTTTGCTCAACCGTGCTGAACTGCACTAACTCGGCAAGCTCTCGCAATTGCTCGTCACGCTTGTTCAACAGGGCGTTGATATTGCCATTAGCGGAGTTTTCGCCACCTGACGACTGAATTTTCGAGTTTAGCTCGGCTAAGTTTTCTGATATCGAGTTAATACGGTCAGTCGATAGCTTTAGTCTGTCGTTGATAATGCTTTTTTGATCATTTAGATAGCTGGAAAAGTCATTAAACTTAGTTACCATAGCGTCAGCTTCGGCAAGAACTAACTGCCGGGCAGTAACTGAGCCAGGGTCATTATTTGCGTCCTGTAAAGTGTTAAAAAAGCTCTCTACAGAAGATGCTACGTTAGTGGTACTGTCACCCAGTAAGGTGTCCAGCTGCTCAGCCTGTTGAAGGTTAGCTTCGTAGTAACTGACCCTGGAGATATCGGTGCGTAACTGGCGATTAGCAAACTGATCAATCATCCGCTCCACGCGCACACGCTCAAGTCCACCGTATGAAGACTCGAAGTATTCAGTGCGCTCGCGAACATAACTGTCCGTGTTCGTATTATTAATGTTTTTACCGGTGGTTTGCAGGCTTTGCTGATGCGCTAATATGCCGTTCTTACCGATATTTAATAAGTCAAAACTCATTAATGACTCTCCAGTTACTCTGTGACCGTTATCGGCACCTAGCAAATATTATTTAGTATAGGCGGCAATTTTTTGCCGCCTGCGGCACCACTAAATTTCTTTATCTACAAAAGCCGGGTTGTTTAACACCGACTGAATCTTCTGTGCATATTGAGGGTCGGTTGCGTAACCCGCACTTTGTAAAGCCTCCGCATACTGAGCCGGATCATCAGCTACTTGTAGGGCCTGCTGGTAACGCGGATGCTCCTTTATAAAGTCAACGTAGTCCTGCAAGCTCTGTTCCACATTAGCGTATGAACGAAACGCTGCGCGCTCTTTGCGGGCGACTTCACCATCGAACTCCAGGGTGCTGACATGAGACTTGTCACCGTCCCAGCGCGTATCCGCTTTAATGTTGAACAGGTTGTTACTGGAACCGCCGTGACGCCCTGGTACCAAACGCTTGCCCCAGCCGGTTTCCAGTGCCGCCTGTGCCATCAGAACATCCGGATTTAAACCGGCTTCTTTGGCGATTTTCTCGGCATGAGGCTTTAGCGCAGCAATAAAGCTTTGCGGGGAATTAAAAGTCGCATCGCCATCGCTCAGCTTGGCGGTATTCACTCGCTGATTCCCGTAATACAGACCCGCATCAATGCCGCCCTGGTCACTGACTTTCTGCGAGGCGCTGTTCATGTCGGCGCGGTTTTTCATGCGCGGGTCGTCGAGGTTCGCGCCATTGCGATTCATTGACGCCGGAACATAACTGTCGTCACCGCCTAACTGCTTTACCATCAACTCAGCCAAGCCCAGGGTTCCCTGGCTGGACAGTTCTGAAGTCAGCTGCTGGTCATACATATCGCGGTACATATTGGTGTAACGACTGTCCAATAAATTGTCTTTCTCAAACACCGCATTGGCCTTACGCATACTGCCCATGACCATGTTCAGAAATATGGCTTCAAACTGCTGCGCGGCTTCCATCAGCGCTTCTTTATCACCTGGTTTAAACGCACGCTGACGCAGCCCGTCCAGGCTGTGCGTATCCATAGCGTGTTGCGCTTGTTTTAGATGAGAATCTGAAACCGTCATAATATTAACTGCCGTTAAATAACGATGAGTTCACCGGATAATGCACCGGCCTGCTTTAATGCTTCCAGCACGGCAATCATGTCGCCCGGGGCGGCACCAATTTGATTCACCGCTCGCACTAAATCATTCAATGTTGTACCCGGCTGGAATACAAACATGCGTGCATCTTCCTGATTTACGTCAATAATGCTCTGAGGAGTAATCGCTGTTTCGCCATCGGCGAATGGATTCGGCTGATCGACGTTCACATTCTCAGCAATGGTAACCTGCATGTTACCGTGAGCCACGGCTGCCGGTCTCAACTCGACGTTCTGACCCACGACAATGGTGCCGGTACGCGCGTTCACAATGATTTTCGCTGACGCAGATGCCTGCTGAACTTCCAGATTTTCAAGCGTCGACATATAGCTTACGCGTTGGCTTAAATCTCGGGGAGCTCGCACCCGAACCGAAGTCGCATCAACGGCCTGGGCTGTACCATCGCCAACTAAATTGTTAATGGTTTCAGCCATGCGCTTCGCGGTCGTGAAATCGGACTGATGCAAATTAAAGGTAAGATAATCGGAAGAGCCAAAGCCAGAGCGCACTTCACGCTCAACAACGCCACCATTAGGAATACGACCGACAGTCGGCGTATTAATAACTATACGAGAGCCGTCGTTACCTTCAGCCCCCAGGCCACCTACAATAAGACTGCCCTGCGCTACCGCATAAACTTCCCCATTGGCGCCTTTTAAAAAAGTCTGCATCAAAGTGCCGCCGGTCAGACCATCGGCGCTGCCGACAGAAGACACCGTCACATCAATTTTTTGTCCGGGTTTAGCAAAGGCCGGTAACTCCGCATGCACGGCAACTGCCGCGACATTATCAATTTTTGGACGTTCATTTGCCGGAATATTAATACCGAAGTTGCCCAGCATGGTACGGAAAGTCTGATCGGTGAAAGGCGTTTGTTCTCCGGTACCAGGCAGACCGACTACTAAACCATAACCAATTAGTTGGTTAGAACGAACTCCCTGAACCGAAGCAATGTCTTTTATACGCGAAGCCTGTACCGGTGCCGCAAGCATTGACAATAAACTTACCGCCAGCGCAAAAATTTTAAGCGTTCTCATACCTTACTCCTTAGAATGGCCATATCGGGCTGTTAAAGAAGCGAGTTAACCACCCCTGCTCCTGAACCTGAGCCAGACTACCGGTACCCGAGTATTCAATGCGCGCATTGGCGACACGGGTTGACGGGATTTGGTTTGCTGCTGTTATATCCTGGGGACGGATCATGCCGGTTAAACGAATGTACTCGTCACCCGTATTAATGCGCATCCACTTTTCACCACGAACAATTAAGTTACCGTTTGGCAGCACTTTTATAACTGTTACGGTAATTTCACCATTCAACTGATTACTTTGGTCTGAGCTGCCGTCACCACTGAATTCTCGAGTGCCATTAATACCGGCAGACAGCGGATTACCGCCGACGGTAATATTACGTCCAAACGCCGTGGGTGCAGCTAATTCAGCTGTACTCTCTTTTGATGTTTCCGTTGTAGCCGTTTTGCTGGCTGTCGTTTGTTCCCGCAAAGTGACCGTAATAATGTCACCTAACCGGCGAGCTTTAATATCGGAATACAAATTATCCGCGTAAGCATCCTGAAACAGAGAACCCGTTGGCACCACAGGCTGAGCACGCTCTTCCGGCAATACGGGTGCGTAATATGGGTCATCCGGCATGGGTTTATGCGGCGTTTGCACACAACCGGCTAAAACCAATGCGGTTAAAGAGAAAAGTAAAGAACGCATAAAGTCACCCGCTATTATTTAATGACGACAACAATTAAAGCTGCTGGTTAATGTAACTCAGCATCTGATCCACAGACGAAATCACTTTAGAATTCATCTCGTAGCCGCGCTGGCTCTCAATTAAGTTCACCAACTCTTCAGTCACATTCACATTCGAAGTTTCCAGCGCGCCCTGAATGGTGTTACCCATTCCGTCAACACCCGGAACCGCCTCTAAAGGAGCACCACTTACTGCGGTTTCTTTATAAAGGTTCTGTCCCATAGGTTGTAAACCGGCCGGGTTAATAAAGTTAACCAGGTTAATCTGACCAACCACTACGTTATCCGGGTTACCAGGCTGCGTAACAGTAACCTCACCTTCTTGTGAAATACTGACCGACATAGCGTCTTCCGGTATCTGAATAGCAGGCTCAATGGTATAACCATTACCCGAAGTCACAATTTCCCCTTCTTCATTTAAAGAAAATTGACCATTACGGGTATAGGAAATATTGCCATCCGGCATTAGCACCTGAAAGAAACCTTTTCCGTCAATCATCACATCAAGCGAATTGTCGGTGGTCTGCACGTTGCCCTGGGTATGAGACTTTTGCGTTGCAACAACTTTGGTACCGGCGCCCAGCATTAAACCATTAGGTAATTCGGTGTCCTGTGCAGACTGACCGCCCGGCTGGTTAATATTCTGGTACAGCAAGTCTTCAAACACTGCCCGACTCTTTTTAAAGCCAATAGTGCTGGAGTTCGCCAGGTTGTTGGAAATAACTGAAATATCGCGCTGCTGCGCGTCCAATCCGGTTTTACTTATCCATAATGCTGGGTTCATGGTCTTTCTCCTGGGCTAAACTTAGCTCATTCTCATCAGCGACTCAGAACGCTGAGCATTCTCGTCGGCCGTTTTCATTAATTTGACGTTCATTTCATACTGGCGCTGCAAGGCAATCATGTGCGTCATTTCTTCGACACTATTTACATTACTGCCTTCCAGAGCGCCAATTTGCAGTTTTACGTTGGCATCGGCGAAAGCTTGTTGGTCGTCTTTTAACTTAAACAGGCCATCGTTGCCTTTTTCCATATTACCGTTCGGCGGGTTTACTAATTTAATGCGGTCAATCACTTCCATCGCGTTCGCCGGAGCTCCCATCGGACGTATAGAGACATTCCCGTTCGCTCCAATAACCAGATTATCTATCGGCATAGGAACAAATATGGGGCCGTTATTGCCGAGCACTGTCTGCCCTGTTGAGTTTTTCAACAAGCCATCAGTGCCGACTTCAAGGCTACCATTGCGGGTATAACGTTCATTACCGCTGCCATCGTCGACTGCAATCCAGCCCTGATCTTTAATGGCAACATCCATGTTCCGGCCGGTTGTTTGTATTGCTCCACTGGCAAAATTTTGCCCGGGGCTTTCCGTCATAGAAAATACCCGAGTTGGCAAACCTTCACCAAAGGCCTGCATGGCCCGCGCCTGTTGCAAGTCGCCTTTAAACGCCGTGGTATTGGCGTTAGCTAAGTTGTTGGCACGAACAGCGACGGCGTTCATATTTTCCTTCGCGCCGCTCATTGCTACCCATAGCATCTTGTCCATAGCTGACCTCCAGCCAAAATTTTGTCATCTGCGGTTTATTATTAAGACAATGCAGATTTCGTGCCAAAAACAAAAAAGACGCCCGAAGGCGTCTTTTTAAGCTAATAACCGAGAAGTTATTATCGAATCTGAAGAATCGTCTGGTTAATGGTGTTGTTAACTTCTAACGAACGCGAGTTCGCCTGGAAGTTACGCTGGGCGGTAATCAAATCAACCAGTTCTTTGGTCAGATTAACGTTAGAGTTTTCCAGCGCTGAAGCTTCAATACCACCGAAAGTTCCGGTATTTGCTTCACCAGAAAGCGGCTCGCCAGAGTCAATACTTTCACGCCACTTGGTACCGCCAATTTGCGTTAAGCCCTGCTCATTGGCAAAGCGAACAATAGCAACCTGGCCTAAGTATTGAACATCACCATTTGAGTAGGTTGCCGCAATAAGACCTGACTTGTCGATATCAACGTTAGTCAGACGGCCTACGGTGCTACCGTCCTGATCCAAAGCAGTTACTTCAAAATCTGACGCAAACTGAGTCGGCGTTGTGGTTCCTGTTAAATCCTGAAAGTTAAACTGGATAGTTTGCGCATCAGCACCATTATTCAGGTACGGGTCGCCATCAACGTTGTTGCCTGACAAGTCGATTGAGCCTGGGTCAAAAGTATTCTGGCCTGCCGCGACATCCGGATCACCACTGCCTAAAAACTCTACTCGTAAACCGGCATAACCATTGACCGACGCATCCGGCGAGGCTGTTGCTGTGCCTGTAGGAGTCATGTCAATTTCGTCACCATCAAAAGTCGCGTAGACATCCCACTGGTTATTATCGCGCTTCACATAATAAGTAGACAACGTATGCGATTCACCTAATGAATCATAAACGGTAGCCGATGTAGAACTTTGGTAAGTACTTGGTGTTTCCGGATCAAACGGATTCGCTGCGCCATCAATTGGCGAACGACGCGCATCGACGTTAAATGCGGTAAATACATTATCAGTGCTTTGCGGCGCACCGGCGACATCAGGAATACGAATTGGCTGAGTGGTTGCCAAAGCAACTGAGGAGTTAGTGCCGCTATTACGGTCAACCTGATACCCTTGCAAATAGTTACCCTGGTTATCCACAATAAACTTATCGTCGTTCAGTTTGAACGCTCCTGAGCGCGTGTAAGTCATATCGCGAGAGCCTAAACCGTCTGTAGTGGCAAAAAAGCCGTTGCCTGAAATCGCCATATCCAGCGAGTTTTCCGTGAACTCTAATGTGCCCTGACTAAACTGCTGAGCCACTGATGACGTCAAAACACCGTCACCCACTTTCGTATTACCGGCGTTGAAAATACTGGTCGCATAAACGTCAGCGAATTCCGCACGCGACTGTTTAAAGCCGGACGTTTTTACGTTTGAAATATTATTAGCGGTTACATCTAGATCTTTCTGAGATGCGTTGATACCGCTGAGTGCAATTTTAAATGACATAAGTCACCTCTCTTGTTAGCTAATTTCAGTTACATCAGAAAGCTTGATGCCACCTAATCCTTTAAGATTCAAAACCACACCGCGGTCACCGCCGGTGCTGACACTTTGTACACGAGCGTGCATCTGTATAGGCAATTCTTCAGTTTTGCCACCAACTTGAGCATTCACCGAGAACGAATAATTACCAGCAGGCGCTTCGTCGCCGTTAGCCATTTTTCCATCCCACTCAAACTCTTTCGTGCCCTGGGGCATATCGCCAATCTCAATGGTCTTGACCGTAGCACCGGTTGAGTCCTTGATATTAATCTTCACGTTTTGTGCAGACTGGGGGGTTGCAATCATGCCTGTTACGCCGGCTCCGGTTTCCAGGTTAGCCTGGTCAGTCGGTACCAACACTTTACGCCCGACCATAGTTGACGCTTGCAACGCCTGATTTGACGTCATATCACTGGCGAACTGGTCAAAACGCTCTGAAAGCCCGGTTATTCCCTCTGCCATAGTAAAGTTGGTCATCTGAGCAATCATCTGGTCATTTTCGACCGGCTTAGACGGGTCCTGCATGCTAAGCTGCTCGGTTAACAGCCTGAAAAAATCTTCCTGCTCAAGCTTGCTCCGCTCATCTGGATCAGCATATCTGGCATCGTCTTCCTTCTTCCATTTCATATCATCTATATAGGAATTACTGCTTACGCCTTCCATTTGTTATCTCCTGCTTATCCTTGACCCAGACGTAATAAACGCTGTGTCATTGTTTTGGCAGTGTCCGCTACCTGCACGTTGGTCTGGTAGGAACGCGAAGCCGAAATCATATTGGCCATCTCTTCCATGGTGTTGACGTTGGGGCGGTAGATATAACCGCTTTCGTCCGCCATGGGATGGTTTGGTGCATATTCAATTTGCAGTGGGTCCTGGCTTTCCACTATTCCCATAACTTTAACACCCGCTTCCTGACCCGCCTGAGTCTGGTTCGTCAGGCTGTTGCCCTTGTAATTGCCGCTGGCATCGGCTAACGCGGTCGCAAAAACTGGGTTTCTGGCTCTGTAAGTTTCATCAATACTGCTGCTAATTGAGTTAGCGTTTGCCAGGTTACTGGCCGTTGTATTCAGCCGTACAGACTGCGCACTCATGGCAGAACCGGTCACATTAAAAATATTAAACAGACTCATGACTTATTATCTCCCTTGTCCGCCCAGGGCTTTCTTCACACCGCTGATGCGGCCGTCAAGAAAGTTCATGGTCATTTCATACTCCAATGCATTTTGGGCATACAAGTTTTGTTCCAACTGCACATCAACGGTGTTGCCGTCGCCGGTATCCGGTTGAGATGGAGTGCGGAACTTCTCGGTTCCCTGGGGTTTTACTTCAACGCTGAAATGCTGTTCGTGAGTACGCGCCATTTTGTGGTTTTCCATACCGCGTTGCGCTTGCTGCAACGCTTGCTGGAAGTCCAGGCCTTTGGCTTTATAGCCGGGGGTATCGGCATTGGCAATATTGTTGGCAATAAGCTCCGCCCGCTGAGTGCGTACACCCAGCGTGTGTTGCTGTATTCCCATAAGCTTGTCCATGGAAAGTGCCATATTTTTGTCTCCACAGTGTTCGATAGTGAAGACAATGCAGGAAGTGTGCCAATTTAAAGAGGGGTTATTACTTTTTCAGGCGGATATTTCCTGTAGGAAACTATTTTCTTCGGTAAATGATACCTGGCTGGCAGCGGATCATCTCAAAATCCTCAGTAAGTCCGGAAATAGACTCAGAAGCACCAAGGAAAAGATAACCGCCGGGGTTCAGCGATTGCCGGAATTGGGCAATAATTTTCCGCTTTACTTCAGGGGCAAAGTAAATAAGGACATTGCGGCAAAAAATAACATCAAATTTGCCCAGCAGAGAATAGCTGTCCAGCAAGTTCAAATGACGGAAATGAATAAACTGTTTAAGCTCGTCTTTTACTCTCATGGAGCCGGCTTTCGTTTCGGCGTCCGTAAAAAACTTCTTTCGCCGTTCAGCCGACAAACCACGCGCAAGTGCCAGGCTATCGTACTCGCCAATGGCACACTGCTCGAGTACCTTATTGGAAATATCGGTTGCTGTTACTTTTATGCCAGCTCTTAGCCCACCCGGGTTCTTCGCCTTATACTCTAAGTACGTCATGGCAATAGAATAAGGCTCCTGCCCCGAGGAACAGGCGGCAGACCAAATCTTTAAAGGCCCGGCGTGATTTTTATATTCAGGGAGAATACGGTCATTCAAAATTTCAAACGGGTAAGTGTCACGAAACCATAAGGTTTCGTTGGTTGTCATGGCATCAATAACAGCCGCCCGCAAAGCCCGTTCACTTAGCTTCATTGAACGTTTTACAAGCTCCGCCAGCGAATCGATATTAAACCGGCCCATTAAAGGGCCTAACCGACTCTTCACCAGATACAGTTTACTCTCACCCAACACGATACCGCATTGATGCTCAAGGAACTGACGAAATTCCTGATACTCCGATAAACTTAATTCGCGATTTATCACGTTATATAAACAACTTCCGTTTCAGTTTCATTCGTTTCGTAGCCTGACGTTTAACGTCAGGTTCAATATTCTTACCCGGCACCTAAGTTTGCTACGAGACCGTAGCCTGACGTTCACGTCAGGTCGAATATCGCACCTGATGCAATAGCATCAGGCTACGCAATAACTTCTGTATTAAGCCATTTTTGTACGGCGGTCGCCAGTTCATCGGGATGAAACTTAGCAATAAAGTCATCGGCGCCCACTTTCTTCACCATAGCCTGATTGAATACACCACTCAATGATGTATGCAAAATAACATGGATATCACGTAAATCTGGGTCAGCTTTTAACTCGGCGGTAAGCGTATAACCGTCCATAACCGGCATTTCTACATCGGAGACCAAAACGGGCACATGAGGATGCACTAAGCCCCCCACTTCCTTGGCTTTATCTTTTAAGTAATCTAAAGCTTCTTTACCGTTCTTTTTGACTTCGAGCGTAATACCCAAAGACTGCAATGCACGTTTTATCTGGTTGCGGGCAACCGAAGAGTCATCCGTAATCAAAATGGTTAAATCTTCTTTTGCAACATTGATAGGTGCATTCGCGACTTCTTCGCTGACATCCATATTAGCCGGCATAATATCAGCTAATATGCGTTCCACATCAATAATTTCAATTAATTCATCTTCCACTTTGGTCACCGCGGTAAGATACGCATCTCTTCCGGTACCTTTGGGCGGCGGCATCACATCTTCCCAGTTGATGTTAATGATGCGATCAACCCCTTCAACCAAAAAGCCCTGAATGGTTCGGTTGTACTCAGCAATAATGACGAAACGATTCTGAATATCGGTTAGCGCCCGACCACCGGTCGCCATACTCAAGTCAATAATGGATATAGCCTGACCACGGATATGCGCAACGCCACGAACCAGAGGGTTACGATTAGGCATTGCGGTAAGTTTAGGGCATGGCAATACTTCGCGTACTTTAAATACGTTGATGCCGAAGCGCTGCCTACCGTTTAGATGAAACATTAATAGTTCCAGTCGGTTTTGACCGACCATTTGTGTGCGTTGATTCACTGAATCGAGAATGCTAGCCATTGTTCACTCCTGTTATGTGGCAGGCTACTTCTACTTCGGCACGGTATTTGCTTGTATCTACATTAACCATACTGAAACCATCGAACTGCCGATCTTTTGACGTTATACCGTTTTTTTCGGCACTCGACCAGATAACCTTAACGGATAACATCAGGAATTTTTATGATAGTACGTAAATCGCTGCTGATCAGTTCGATTTTTTTTATAGCTTGTAGCTTTAATTCCGTTAACGCAGAAACCAGAGGCTCGGAAGACAGTCAGCGTTTTAATTACAAAGCGTTACAGGAGCTGGCTCATAATTATGTAGAACAGCGGGTTTCAGCGCCGGATAATGGTCGTGTGGAAGTGGTTGCCAATAACCTCGACCCACGCATGGCTCCCAAAATTTGCTCGCAGCCACCAAAAGTTGGCCTGGCCACTAACGCCAACCTCGACAGCTACACCACCATTGAAATTGAGTGTGTGGCCTCAGCCAACTGGCGAACTTATGTACCCGTACGCATCTACCGCTACAAAAATGTTGTTACCGCGGCCTCACCTATGGCTCCGGGGCAAATGATAAGCGAAAGTGATTTAGTTTTTTCCGAAGTCGACCTTAACCGGGTTCGCTCCAATGTATTTACTGACATGACGGCTTTGGTTGGAGCGCGTATTAAAAAGCGCGTTGCCGCAGGTCAGGCAATAAGTGCCAGCGAGACATGTCTTGTATGTGAGGGGCAAAGCGTTACAATAGTTGCGCAAGATAAAACTTTGCGAATTACTGCAGCCGGAAGAGCCCTGGCTGATGGTCTCAAAGGTGAATCGGTTGTTGTTGAGAACGCGCGTTCGAACAAATCAATACAAGCGGTTGTCACAGGACTAAATGAAGTGACTGTTAATTTATAAAATGCTTAACAAGAACCTGACGTGAACGTCAGGCTACGTGCTAAAATTTTTATTAAAGTATTTTTAAGTGTGGTCGATAAGTAACCGAGACATATTATCTAGCGAGGCTAAAAACCATGTCAATTAACATTAACAATGCCGGGCTGAAAAATGCCAACATTGATAGCAAATCCAGCAGTCGTCAAGTACAGAGCGATGCTCCGGCGAAGCCTGCTGCGGTTTCGCAAAAAGGTGGTGAGGCCGTTTCGTTAACCAGCGAAGCGCAGCAACTGAATGGCTTACAGGAAAAAGCAATGAACAGCAGCGGCATTGACCAGGCCAAAGTTGATAAAATTAAAGCCGACATTGAAAGCGGCTCATACAAAATTAACGTTGAACAGCTGGCCAATAAACTGGCTCAGTTTGAGTCTGACCTGTTCAGTAACGGCAGCAACGAATAATGACCGTGTTGGCGCCTGTTAACGAGATATTACAGGATATGGCAGACTCGCTGGAAAACCTTGCGTTGTTACAACAACGTGAGCTTAATGCCATTGTCGAGCGCCAACACGCTGATGTTAATGCTATTGCCGACGCCAAAGAAAAAACGCTTATCCATATTAGCGAACTCGACCAGCAATTGGCTCAACACCCTGACAACGAACAGTTAAAAGACGACGCGGACTTAGCTGAAGCGGTTGCTGCTATTAAGGCCACCCTCTCTGACGTTCAGCATCAAAGTCAGGTTAATGAACGCGTGGTGCAGTCAACGCTAAACAGTATTGAGCAGTTAAAACAGTCCATTTTACAGTCCGCACGAAAAGATACCCTTACCTACAATAGTAAAGGTAAAATCCGTTAAAGATTTTGCCAGTCCAGCCGTTATAACCATAAGTACTTTGTTCAATCAGAGGTCGTTATGGCTAAGCATTTACTCTCTTTAGCTCTACTTGCATCTGCGCTGTTATTAAGCGGCTGTAGTGCTTACAACAAAATTGTGTACGATCAAAAGCACGTTGAATGGGAAACCCAAACCCCAAGTGAATTTCCAGTGCTGAATGCGGTTGGCTACGCCCCTATTGAAACTCAGCAAGGCGAAAATGCACAGCTAAAAGACTTAAACGCCATGCGCGCCTCTAAGTTAGCCGCTTACCGCGAGCTTGCTGAACAAGTCTATGGCCAACGCATCGCCGGTAGTAGCTCGGTGGAAGACTGGGCCTTAAACCGCGACAGTTTTCAGGCCTCTGTAGACGGAGTGATTCGTGGTGCAGAAGTGGTTAAGACCTATACTGTTGGAGACTACTACGCGACTGAGTTGCGTCTTGATTTCGAAAAGGTTCACCGCCTGTATCAAAGCACCAACCGTCAGCAGAAAGTGAAACGCGTTGTCTATTATTAAGCGCCACTTTTATTGAGTTAAACATGGCAGGGTTTTTGCAGTTAATTCCGATAGTAAAGTAACGACTAAAAACTGACACTTGGGATGCATTAACACCATGAACTGGAAAACCCTGCTACTTATCATCTCTGTTTTCTTTATTGCTATGCCAAGCGAAGCGCGTTGGGTGGAAGCTCAGGGCACTGCCCGCATTATTAATGGTGACACCAATGCCGCACGCGAAAAAGCCATCGAAAACGCCCTTCAGCAGGCATTGTTAACCTCTGGTGGTAACATCTCCAGTATTCAGCAAGTGGTTGACGGCGTTTTACAAAACACCGAAACCCAGTGGAATAGCCAAGGCAATGTTGACCAGGTGACCATAGTTCGCGAAGAAGTTCGCGACGACCGCGTTATTGTTCTGCTTCGTGCGGACATCTGGAACCGCGAAGGCGACTGCACCCGCAGCAGCTACAAAAACTCCGTGACCGTTGTTCCTTTTGAACTACGCGACCGCGCCCATGGTACCTGGGGACAAATTTGGGAAATAGGCAAAGTAGCGGCCGAGCGTTTAGCCCGTGAATTAGGCGGTGTTGGCAGCCAGTTGCAGATTGCCCACACCCTGCACCGTCACGCCGGTTTAGACCGGGCTCTCAGCGGCCTGAACCTGGAAGAATTAGGTCGTATGTCCCGCAGCATTGGTTTAGCCAACGACAGTCAGTTTGTTATTTTCGGCATGTTCGACGACCTGGCCATGATGGATACTAAATCTAGCTGGTTTTGGTCCAGCGACCCCGATCGCCATTACGCATTAACACTTTACCTTCTCGATGCCACCACCGGGCAGCTAGTAACCCGTGCACGAGTTGAGAACACCCAACCCTGGACCTTTGATCGCACCACCAATGTGGATGTTGCTACTGCACAATTCTGGAATGAACCTTTTGGTGCAGCACTGGATAGCGGCCTGCGCGACTTAGCTTCCGGCGTAAAAGAACAGGTGGTTTGTAAGCCGGTGCGCGCCAGAATTATTGCCGTTGATGAAAACACCGTTCAATTCAACTTAGGTGAAAAGCACGGCGTACACACCGGCGATAAGCTAAAAATTGTGCAACCCAGCCATTTTACCGATGATCAGGGACGTTATCGTCAGAAGTGGCAGGTGAGTGAATTTGAAGTTGAGGTGTCCCAGGTGCAGCAGTCCACCGCCGTCGCTAAGTTGACGAAAGGGAACATGCTGCACAACGTTCAGGTGAACGACTGGGTGGTGCCGGTTAACTGAGGGTGAAACCCGCGACAGCTTCTGGCATAATTCGCGGCACGTCCCCGTAGCTCAGCAGGATAGAGCAGCCGCCTCCTAAGCGGCAGGTCGCAGGTTCGACTCCTGCCGGGGACGCCATGTCTATTAATTCCGGGTAAAGGGGATCTTCAATAACCCCCAAAGTTTAGTGGTGAGTTTTGCGTCGCGGTATTCTTGCAGACCAATATCTACATTGTCGGAACCGGCCTTTGGCTTTGCGGTGAAGCTGCGAAAGAGGTGATCCCACCAACTGACACTAAAGCCGTAGTTACTGTTGGTTTCTTCTTTTTCCGTACTGTGGTGGATGCGGTGCAGCTCCTGGGTGATGAGCACTTTGCGTACCAGTTTTTCCATAGGTTTTGGCAGAGCCACATTGCCGTGGTTAAACAAGGAGCAGGCGTTAAGAATAATCTCAAATACAATAACGGCTAGCGCAGGTGCGCCCAGAGCAAGAATGGCGGCTGCTTTTATGAAAAAACTCAGCACAATTTCGGCCGGGTGAAAGCGCAACCCGGTCGTGACGTCAAAGTCCGGGTCGGCATGGTGCACCCGGTGCATTCGCCATAAAAGAGGAATGCGGTGGAACAATCGGTGCTGCCAGTAAATAACGATATCCAGTACGACAATGCTGACTACCATAACCAACCAAAAGGGTATTTCCGTACCCGCCTTGCTTAAGTAATTAAGAAGCCCCCAGCCATTTTCTGATGCAACAAGCGCCACTCCGGTCAGGCCAACGGGCGCAATAATTCTCAGCAATACCGTATCGACGGCAACCAGGGTCAGGTTTGCCGGCCAGCGCTGTTTACGTCTATAGCGGGGCTTGCGCTTAGGCGAGGCAACTTCCCACAACACCATAATAAGCAATACGCCAAGAAAAATGCTTAAGCGCCAGGCAGTTTCAGACATCGGTGCCCTCCGGCTTTGCCCCTGGCTGTTTCAGTGTGCGGTAACCGGCAACAATGCGGGTTATTGCGGTAAGCCAGCAGGCAGCGGCGAATATATAGGCCAGTACCGGAAAGTGCTGTGGCCACAAGCAAAACGCCACAAAAGCTACAATGGTTTCAAAGCCTTCGGTTAGACCGCCCATATAATGCAGTGACTTATTCGGATATTCCGGGTTTTCAATACCACGCTTTCCGGCAACGCTGGCAAAGGCCAGAAAAGTAGAGCCAGTACCCATAAAAGTGACTAACAACAAGCCTGCGGCAATGGCGTTCTGTTCGGCCGACGCCAATAAAAAACCAAATACCACAGCACTGTAAAAAATGAAGTCCAGCACAATATCAAGAAAGCCACCGGCGTCGGTTAGTTGAGTGCGCCTTGCTACTGCCCCGTCCAGACCGTCGCACAGGCGGTTGAGTAGAATTGCCACTAACGCGAATTCATAAAGCTCAAAGGCTAAAAATGGCACAGCCAGCAAACCGATAATAAAACCTGTTATGGTGACCTGATCAGCACTGACACCAACACGGACGAGTAAGCGCGCAGGGAGGTCGAGAATTTTTCGGGTTGCCGGAAGTAGCTTAGGGTCAAACATTAGCGACGTCTCCTTTTACCTCAGTTCCTTGTATTTCAAGCACACGGCCACAGGCATCTGCGCTGTCATGAGTAACTAATAAGGTCGGCATTTGTTTGTCTTTGAGTTGTGCAAAAGTCCACTGTCTGACCTCTTCACGCAGGCTGGCGTCTAATGCCGAAAACGGTTCGTCCAGTAACATGGCCTGCGGCTCTGCTAATAACGAACAGATTAAAGCGATGCGAGCGTATTGCCCGCCGCTTAAGCTGTCAGGGTAAACCGTCCGTTTATCCGTTAGCCCCAGATTATTCAGCATGGCCAGAGCTTTGTCTTTTTGCTGCTGGTGGGTTAGTGCTGAACGAGGCTTTTGCGCAAAATAGCAGTTTTCTTCAACCGTTAGGTGTGGAAACAGGCCGCCTTTTTGAAACATCATGCCGAGTTGGCGCGCGGCAATTGAGCGCTCGCCGATATCTTCGCGGTTTAACCTTAACTCGCCCTGAATATGAAAGTTAGGCAAGGGCTCACCAAGAACCCAGCGCAGCAAGGTCGACTTACCTACGCCACTCGGGCCCATCAGCGTGACAATCTCACCTTTTTCAACCGTCAGCTCACTCAGGCTGAATAAAGGCTCAGTACCATTTTTTGTGCGCTTTTTTATTTCGAGGTTACGAATGTTCAGCATAACTTTTTGTCCTGATGAGTCCGACAATAATAAACACCACAAGTGGCAGTAGCATTTGTAGCAGCGCATAAAGGCTGCCAATACGCCAGTCGCCGCCGCTGGCAACGCTAACGGCTTCGGTGGTTAAAGTGGGCGTTAAGCCCTGCCCCAACCATTGAGTTGGCAGGTACTGAGCAATACTAACCGAAAAGGCGACCGCAAAAGCTACTGCTATGGGCTGCTTTAACATGGGTAACATAATTCGCCACCAGGCGGCCCGGTAGCTATAACCCAGACTTTGAGCCCGGGTTAGCCATTGCTCGTTAAAGCGGGTATAAGCCCCATGCAAAACCAGATAGGCGTAAGGCAGAGTATATACGGCATGAGACCAGAACACCCACCAGGCTTGCCAGCCACTACTCAGTTGTCCGCCAACTAGCCGTTGCCAACCAAGCACCAAAGGCACCTGCGGAATAAACAACGCTACAAGTACAGGCCAGTAAAACGAAGCGGCGGCTTTCTGTCGTTGCCGTTGTAGCAGAGCAATTGCGGCTAGCGTGCCAAATAACGTACTGAGCAGCGCCAGCCAAAAACTGTTTACTGCTGGCTCAGTCAAATAGTCCCATTCGGTTTGCCAGCGTTCGAGGGTCAGTTCTGCCGGCCATAAGTTTGGATAAAACCAATGTGTCGCTAAGCTTTGTATGGCTAAAACAACAATACCCCCCAACGACAGTACCCCCAGAAAAATCCAGGTATAACGGCTGGCTTTATGTGTGTTGGGTTTTACGGGTTGGGTTACTTTTTTACCGAGCACGAAGCGGCGATAGAAAGCATAATGCCGGGCATTTATTAATAGCAGTACTAAAGCTATAGCCAGTAAAACCCATGCACCGGTTATTGCCTTAATCTGACTACCGGCAGAGAACTGAAAGCTCCATTCATACACACGCTGCGCCAGCACGCCCGGCGTGTTACTGCCCACTAACAGCGGAATATCAACAACGGACAATGAGTAAATAATAACAGCCGCCATTGGTAGCGTTAAACGTCGCAATAACTCCGGCGTAACAATGCGCCACCAGGCTTGTCGTTCGCTGTAACCATAGCTTTGCGCCTGCGCCACCCACGAATTAACAGGCAGCTGTTTTAATTGGGCCGATATCATTAGTAGTAAAAATGGCAGCTCTTTTAAAATTAGAACCACCATAACGGTTAGTAGCGACTTTTCCGGTAATGGCCAGCCTGCCGATGGTGCCGGGAACATGCCGCTGACGCTTTCCACTAAACGTATCAGCCAGCCGGACGGGCTCATTAACAACATAAGGCCAACTGCAAAAGCCACATGCGGAATGGATAAAAGTGGTGACAGGAGCTGCAGCAGGCGAGCGTTTTTTAATAATACAGGCGCCATCCATAACGCCAGATAACAGGCAATTAATGGTGCGGCTACGGCGAGTATAAGGCTTGAAGCTATTGAATCGTAATCTGCCAGCAGCTCAGTTAAAGCTACTAAGTTGACGCCGGTTTCAGGGTCAAAAGACGTAACCAGCAGAAAAAGCACACCACTGCCAACCGGCAGAATAATGAGCAATAACCAGACAACTATTGATAACGTGCGGACCATTCCCGCTCCAGATACTCCTGCCAACTGGCATGAAAGTCGTCGGTGGGTTCCAGCAGCGAAGAGCCTTGCGCACTTTTAAGAACGGAAGGATCACCCCAGCGATTGATATCGGCTTTTCGTTGCTGTGCTTTTTCAGACAATAAAAATTCGATAACCTCTTTCGCAGCTTCGGAGTTATTGGAACTGCTCGGCACCGCCAAATAATGATTATTGGTTATGGCTTTGTCTGACAACGTATGATGCTTAACGCCCGCAGGCAACCGCCCCTGATTCACCAGGGTTTTATAATCATTGGGATTAAAGCTGACCGCCATCAGTAACTGCCCATTTGCCAGGTATGAAATCTGCTCACCAGCCGAGGAAGGGAAATTTTTGCCCTGCTGCCATAACAGCGGGTGCAGTTTGTCTAAATAGCGCCATAAAGGCACGGTTAGTTCTTGTGCATTAACGCTATCCACCGGTTGCTGAAACACACTGCGCTGCTGCGGATGCATAGACAACAGCAACGACTTTAATAAGGTAGTGCCATGAAAGTCCGGTGGTTTAGGGTAACTAATGCGGCCTTTATTTTTCCGGGCGGCGTTAAATAGGCTTTCTGCAGTCACGGTTTTCTGGGAGAAAAGCCCGGGTCGGCTAATAAGGTTAAATTGCCCAACGCCCCAGGGCACTTCCAGCCCATCCACCGATTCACCGAAATCGGTTTGCCAGTTAAGGTCCTGGTTAATGTTGTTCATTGCCTTAATTTCATCGGCAATGGAACGCAGAGCACCAGCCTCTTTCAGTGCATGGAAGTTTTCACCGTTTATCCAGATAATATCCGCATTGGAATGACCGTCTATAATTTGCTTAACCACCTCGGAGGCATCCGCCACTTTATTATGGCGAAACTGAATGCCCTGCCCTTGCAGTTCCTTTTGCGCCCAGCGTAAGTAACTGTTTACTTCCGGCGAACCACCCCAGGCATAAAAGTTAACCACCTCCGCCTTTAACGGTACGGCGGCAAAAAGTGTCACGAGCAATAAACTGATGGCAGCAGTAAAGCGCATTTTAACTCCGGCGCCAGCGATGAAATTTCTCAACCCATGTTAGCAGCTTCTGCGGCGCATTGGCGCGCTTCCACTCGCCGGCCACGTATTTATTCGCCTCTGCCAGGGTCGGATAGCTGTGTATGGTGCCCAGTATTTTATTCAGGCCAATGCCGTGTTTCATCGCCAGCACATATTCCGCCAGCAACTCACCGGCCTGCGGACCAACAATATTCACACCCAGCAATTCGTCTTTACCCGGTTTGGTCAGCACTTTCACCCTCCCATAGGCGCTGTCATCGGCAATGGCACGATCCAGTTCACCAATGTCGTACTCGGTTACTTCGTACGGTTTATCGGCTTTTTTCGCCTGCTGCTCGGTTAAACCCACATTTGCTACCTGCGGCGAGGTATAAGTGACCCAGGGAATAACAGAGTAGTCCGCCCGGAAGGTTTTGAAAGGATCAAACAAGGCATTCACCGAGGCATACCAGGCCTGATGCGAGGCCACATGAGTCAACTGATAAGGCCCGGCAACATCACCACAGGCGTAAATGTTCGGAAAGTTGGTTTGCAAAAACTCATTGGTACTGACTGTTTTATTGGTTCGCACGCCAAGCTCTTCCAGACCAAAGCCCGATATATTGGGTTGCCGCCCCAGCGCAATTAACACCTTGTCGAAGGGTATCTCAACTTCTTTGCTTTGGTCGACATTCTGGTTATCAACACTTTCGTTATCAACCGTCTGCTCAGCAATAAGCACGGACTCGCCATTGTATTGTTCAAAACGCAACGCTTTGTGGCTTAGCTTAATATCAATGCCTTCTGCCGTTAAACGCCGAGTTAGCAGCTCCACTGTGTCGGCGTCTTCCGGCCCCATAAGCCGCTCGGTCATTTCCACCTGAGTAACCTGTGAACCTAAACGCTGAAACGCCTGCGATAACTCACAACCAATAGGTCCGCCCCCCAGAACTAACAAGCGCTTGGGCAATTCTTCCAATTCCCAGAGCGTGTCTGAGGTTAAATAGTCGACCTTATACAGCCCTTCAAAGTTGGGTACTAAGGGCTTAGCGCCAGTCGCGATAATAATACTGCGAGTGGTTATGCGTTTGGTTTCACTCTTACCTTCGACATCGCTGGTCACTTCAACTTCCCAGGGTGAAACAATGCGCGCATCGCCTTGCTCTACATTCACACCCAATTTGGTGTAACGTTCAACCGAGTCGTGCGGTTCTATCTCTTTTATAACCGACTTCACCTGCTGCATAACCTGTTTGAAATCAACCGACACTTTGCCAACATGAACACCCGCACTTGAGGCGTTACGCGCATTATGAGCAAGTTCGGCCACATGAAGTAAAGCTTTTGAAGGCACGCACCCGGTGTTAAGGCAGTCGCCGCCCATTTTGTGCTTTTCAATTAAGGTAACCTTTGCTTTTACTGTGGCCGCTATGTAAGCACTGACTAACCCCGCTGAACCGGCGCCAATAACCACCAGATTATTGTCAAAAGACTTAGGCTTTTTATAGCCTTTAAAGGCTTTACGGCGTTTCACAAAGGCCAGTACCGCTTTGGCAATTAACGGGAATATGCCCAATAGTACGAAAGCACCAATTAAATCCGCTGAGACCACATCACCTAAGCTGGATATCTGTGCTAACTGGGTTCCTGCGTTAACGTATACAGCGGTGCCCAGCAGCATGCCCACCTGGCTTACCCAATAAAAGGTCCTGGCTTTTATTTTAGTGAGGCCCATAACCAGGTTAATAACAAAGAACGGGAACAGCGGAACCAGCCGCAGGCTGAGTAAGTAAAACGCGCCATCTCGCTTCATTCCTCTGTTGATAGCGGTTAGCCGCTCACCGAATTTTTCCTGCACCCAGTCGTGCAGAATAAAGCGGGCACTTAAAAAAGCGAGGAATGCGCCAAATGAGCTGGCAAAACTGGCCAGTAAAAGACCCCACCCCAGACCAAATATGGCACCAGAACCCAGAGTTAGAATAGTTGCGCCGGGTAGCGATAACGCTGTGGCCGCAACATAAACAACAAAATAAACTGCAAATACTTGAAAGGGGTAATCAACAAAAAGCTGATTAAGCTGCTGTTGCTTTTCTTTTAGTACATCCAGTGACAGGTACTGCGTTAGGTCGAATGCAAACACACTGATAAACAGCACAATAATAACTAACAGCAACAACAGCTTTTTCAATGACATAAAGATTAATCCAGTCGTTTCTGAGCGCTAATATACACTCTGTTTTTATCACGTTTGCCTACAGCTACAACCGTAACCACAAGCTCGGAATCTCTTACTTGATAAACCAATCTATAACCCAGTTTTCGCAATTTCACTTTGTAACAGTTATCCATTCCCTTTAAGCGAGACGCCGGGACATGAGGTGATTCAAGCCTTTGCTTGAGCCTGGCTTTAAATTGCGCCTGAACATCCTTGTTCAACTTTTTCCATTCTTTATAAGCTGAACGTTTAAACGTCAGCTTATAAATCATCGATGTTCACCTCGACTTCATCTTCATGCTGGCGTTTTTTAACTAGCTCCAGTAAATCCCTGTCTTCCAGCTCTTCCATCAACGCTTCATAGGTTGCTGCCGGAATGCAATAAAATGCGGGCTGATTCCGGTTCAATACAGCCACCGGCTCACCGTGACTCTCTTCAACAACCGCCATTGGATTCTTTTTCAACTCACTAATGCTAGTTGAGTTGCGTGCATAAATGGGTCTAACTGATTTCACATGACCTCCAAAAAGACTTTTAACAGGTCTTATTATAGGTCATTTAATCTGCTTTTCCAGTTTTAAAACTTGTAATCAACACTCAAACGCGCGTGTCTTGGCTGCGACGGAAAGGCCAGGGTTGCACCAAAGTAACCGCCTTCAAATACCGGTGACCAGTTATCCTGATCGGTAACATTGAACACATCAATACGGGCGCTTAACTGTTCGTTAAAGCGGTAACGCGCGTTTAGGTTCAGTGTATGCTGGTCACGTATAAATACTGTTTGCAGATAATCTAGCGGGTAGTGCTTGGTATAACTTAAATCACCACCGACCGACCATTCAGGGGTTATCTGCCAACCAGCAACCGCTGACGCCTGTACTTCGGGAATGCCCTGTAATTGTTGGTTTGACGCAGGAAATGCAGTGAAATTAGGCGAGCCAACACCAGTACCTTCTATTATATCGGGGCGTGAATCATCAAACGCATCGGCCACCTGACCTGTACCCTGCGACGCTGTAGAGTTGTCATAGTGCGCATCAATATAGCTAGCTGCAAGAGTTATCCAGTAACCGGTTTCGTGCGTTCCTGTGGCTGAAGAGAAATGCCACTGAGTTTCAAAGCCCTCAGTACGAATTCCGCTGTTAGAGCCATCACGGTTGCGTAAGCTTCGCTTTTGGTCAAAGACCACGGCGTCCGCGTACCAGCGGGCATCACTTGGCGCGTATTTCACACCCAGTTCATAAAGCGAATTCTCTGTGGCAAAGTTTTGCGAATCAATTTCACCGGCGGCATTTAATACCGTACCACCCGCCATAGCGTTAGATGTAGAATCGCTTTCATAGGCAGTTGCGTAGAATGTCAGATCCGGCGTCCAGTTATACTGAGTTGAGAAACTTACCGCGGTTAGCCAGTCACTGTAGGTATCGCTTGCAGCTTGAACACCCTGTGGTGGAATGGGATCTTTCGCGTCCACGTCGTAATAATCGGCTCTGACGCCACCGATAACGCGCCATTTGTCCGTAATATCCAGTTCATGCTGTGCAAAAATGCCCCATTGGTAGCTTTTTGAGTCGGTGGTATCTGACGTAATAAAATCGCCCGCGCCATCGCCGTCAATATCGTACTGGCTACCCGGTGATACCCAGAGAGCCGGACGCAGCTCAATTAAACGCGCCTTTTGTTCATTGGTTAACGGAATACGCCGATTGCTGAGCGGGCCCGTCAAGTCAATAGGGTTATCCGCTTCGGTTGAAAACTGGCTGTAACCCAGTACATCGTTAATTCGTAAGTTAACGCCTACTACCGTTTTCTTGTTTATGTGCAGCTCGGTGCGGTTTTCAAAGGTGTGAGCGCCATCAATAATTTCAACAAAGCTATTTTGGTTAATGCCTTCGCGGGTTAAATACTGATAATACGTGCGGTTAACCAACACCATGTCATCGTTCAGCCAATGCTGAAGTTTTGCGTGCAACAAAGTGGTTTCAGCGGTATTGGTGTCAAGCGGGTCAGTTAACGTGGTACTGCGGTCAATTCGAACCTCTCCGGTTGGGCTGACAACAGCCCCAGCTCCGGGAACCCTCGAGCCATTCGGCTGAACACCCTGCCCGGAAATGTACAAATTATGATCTATAAGGTTTTGCGTCGGCCGGTTAATGCCTGCGTTGTCGGTCCAGTCAACATCGTAATACTCTAAGGATATATCCAACAGCGTGTCGTCGTTAGGCGCAAACTTATACGCCAGCAAAAGGTCATTACTGCTATGCTGGTGAAAGTCGTAAAAACTGTCTTCATCCACATATTCGGCGCTTACTCGCAGGCCTTGCTCGCCCTCTTTTAACACCCAATTATGGTCTAGCTGTAACCGGTACTGCTCCCACTCGCCAAGTTGGGCTTTCAAGGTTGAGTCCGACTCAGTCAGACGAGCGGTTTTGGGCTGCAAATTGACAAACCCACCCACACGTTGCGTAGTACCCAGCATGACCGGCGGCGCGCCTTTAACAACGGCGATACCCTCAATAGCATTAAATGACATGGGAATACCAAGCCCATTGTTACCGGCCTGACGGCGCATGCCCGCTTCAAATAACTCGCCCAGTTGGCCGCGAATGGTCGGCAGCGATGGATTACCAAAACCTGCCGCAGCAAAACTGTTAGGCGCAAAGCGCGCAATATCGTGTAAGTCATTAATGGCAGCTTCTTCCATTAACGACTCACTAATAGCCGTGGCAGCACGGGGGATTTCCTGCAGGCTCTCCGCTAAGCCGAACAAACCTTCGGTTGTTTCTTCCGATGGCAGCACGACACTTCCGTCATCGCGACCAATAACCTCAATAACTTCCATTGGTTTTTCTTGTGCCACCGCCGTTAACGGCAAGAACCCTAGCCACCACCACTTTTTCATTTTTGTATTCCCTTATTTTTTATTGACTGTGGTTATACGCAGTTTTTGTATTTTTCGATTACGCAGAATCGCTTCAAGATTGATGATCTGTTTTTAAATTAATGCCCTACAATCAAAGAGTAGAAAACATAGTAATCCGAAGACAGGAACATGTAATGCGAGCGATACTCTTTATTTTAGGCTTAGTTTTTCAGATGCCAGCAGCTGCGCAGTCATTTGACCCGTCTCATACCGCTTTTACTGATGTTCTGAATGATCATGTTAAGGTGTACGATGACGGTTTAAAGTCTGCGGTTAATTATCGCGATTTGGCTAAAAACCGTCAGCCTCTGGACAAGTATCTCGCATCGCTGTCTGCAGTTGAGCCCGGACAGTATGAAAGCTGGACGCATGAGCAGCAACTGGCTTTTTTAATCAATGCATACAACGGTTTTACCCTGCAGCTTATTATCGACAATATCGATAAATTTGAGTCCGGCGAGGCTGATTCTATTCGCGATTTAGGCGGGGTATTTTCCAGCCCATGGGAGAAGTCGTTTTTTACGCTACTAGGTGAAAAACGTACTTTGGATTGGGTTGAGCACGAAAAAATTCGGGGCGACTTTGACGAGCCCCGCATACATGCCGCTTTAGTCTGCTGACAGGAGCTCAAAGTTCACCTGTGACTGAGAGCAAACACTATATTCTACCTTTGTATTTTACTCAGTATATTACAAAGCTTTTATAATTCAGTAATGGCCTGATTAAAAATGTTTTTTAGGAGAGTAAGATCCAGATTAACCCCCGCTATATTAGCCTCAATCCATTCCTGTCGAGAGATAAGGGGCCAAGTCACGTCATATCCCAATGCAAACAACATTTCTTCAAAAAAGAATCTCTGTACGCGACCATTTCCTTCTCTAAAGGGGTGCAAGAGATTTATCTCACAAAATAAATCCGCAATTTGCTCGATAAATAATTCGTGGCTTTGGGAATTTTCTAATTGAGAAATATTTTTGAATAGCTTTTTAGCCTCAGGTTCTATGCGCGTACAAGTGCAAAATAGTGTTTCACCTTTGGATATATCAACATCTCTAACTTCACCCGCCCATTCGTATACATCCTGAAATAAATGGTGGTGGAGCGTTTTTAAGTGTTCAAACGTGAACTGTTGAATAGTCGCTTGAGGGGATTGATAGAGCCGGTAACGCTCTGCAGTAAACTCAATTTCGGCTTCGGCCAGTTTATCCGCATTCCGGATATCCAGCAGATTAATGAGAACATCCGTTCCAGGGTAGCAGTACTTATCTTGTGCTACCCCGTATTTATCGCGCATACTTGCGTTTTAGTGCCGCAATAGACTGATTTTCGCCTATATTTTTCAACGTTAGCCCTTCGTACATTAGGCTGGTTCTAAAGTTTTCCATTTTGGGGATGAACTTTGCTTTCTTTTTTTCTGCCGTAGCCGTAGAAGAAATTGTATTAGTCATAATGCCTCCTATATAAGCCAAATTATACCGTAAAAGCGGTTATATGTCATGGCGCCGTTTGACCAAATAATCCACATAAAACACGGTTAAAGCATTCAAACTTCACAGCTAATATTATGAATTGCCGGAAATATAACGACACCACAAACCTGACGCTTTAAATTTCAAATCCATGATGCTGGCCGTCTGGTAGCTCAATATCCAAACGCACTTTACCGCCGCCAGCTTCAATATAACGCTTTAGACTTGAGAGCTTTACGTCACGGCCCGACTTTTCCATCTTAGCTATAGTGGGCTGTTTAACGCCCAGCGCTTTAGCCATATCATTTTGCGTTTTTTTCATAAGCATACGAACTTCAGCTAAATGGATATCAAGCAGCATAGCCTCTGCTTTAGCTTCTGCATTGGCTATAATATCCTTATTTTCTGTTTCAAGTATTTGCTCTAATGTTCTCGCCATTTCAATTACCTCTCACTTAAACCTCCATGTTTATAGCTTTAAAGGTATATAGCATTTAGGCTATCGTCAAGTTTCTACGTTATTCTTCTCTAATGTAAGAGTTGATAATAAAATTATCGTTGACCCAAACCCAATGTAGTGACGTAATAGCAGGCAACATTACTTTAAGGGTGTCTTTATGAAAGCGTTACACGGTTTATTTATTCTTCTGGGTTTATTATCTGTCGTGCTGCTTGCTATATCAGGGCCTTTATACAAAAGCGGAACGGCTGAGTTAGGCACAGCATTCTTATTGCTACGCTGGGCCGCTTATATTGGTGCGGCAACCTTCGTGCTTAACATTATCTGGTATTTCATTCGCCGCCCGCAAGGGCTGGTTGCCGGCCTTAGTGGTTTAGCTATTATTGCTGGTGGGTTTGCCTTTTACATGCCCTTCAGCCAGTACCTGAAAGCGCAAAACGTTCCTGCCATTCACGACATAACGACTGACACACAAAACCCGCCTGAGTTTGTGGCTATTGCGCCGCTGCGTGCAGATGCCCCCAATCCGGTTGAATATGCTGGAGAAGAAACAGCGAAACAACAGCGTCAGGCTTATCCTGAGTTAAGAACTTACGAGTCACTGGAATCACCGAATGAACTTTTCTCGGCTGCTTTATTAGCCGTAGATAAAATGGGCTGGGAATTAGTGGAAAGCTCAGAAACAGAAGGCAGAATTGAAGCTACGGCAACCACTACCTGGTTTGGTTTTAAAGACGACGTAGTGATAAGAGTTCGCAGTACAGTAGATGGTAGCCGGTTAGATATTCGCAGTAAGTCACGTGTGGGCCGCAGCGATGTGGGCAAAAATGCTGAGCGCATTCGTGAGTTTATGTCTTTATTGAAACCCGAATTACGTTAGTAAAAGTTACGTTAGAAAGTATTACATTGGAAAGTATTGGGCCTGACACAAAGCGTCAGGCCCTTTCTATTTATGGAGCCTTGCGAAGTACCGGTTGCCCATAGTTTTCGTCCAGCTGTCTAACCGCCGACTCCGGAATAAATACCTGAGCCACACTGGCTACTTCTTTGGTATTGATATTCACTAGTCGGGCGTTAGCCATAACGCCATCCCGGTGATGAGACAAAGTACCGACCAATACATGAGTAATTGGCATAATCTCATCGAGTTCCAGATAGTCACGAGTTAACGCAAAGTCACCTTTTGGAGTCACCCGGATAAAGTCAGTCGCTTTAAAGTCGAGAACGCTTAGTTCACGACTGTGCAGTTCCTGCACCAATTGCTCTGACAGCACCATACTTAACGGCGAGCTTTGATCATATTGACCAGTTACCCCAACTAAATTGGTTATACCCACCTTTGCACTATTTAACCGAATGCTGGCATTCTCGACCAATTGCTTGGCAAGTTCGGCGCTATACCTGGCACTGTATGGCTGAGTATAAATTTCCTCTGCTGCCGCTTTCTCTTCGTCGCTTACTTCAGTCTGCGCCACTTCCTGCTTAGTCGGCGACATGGTGCAGGCTCCCAGAAACAACGCAGTAAAACTTACAAAAATGGATAACTTCATGGCTGTGCCTCTTTTTAATGACGTTGTAAACGACCGTTAACTAGCTCAGTTTGTTTATTTGGCCAATACAAATGCTTAGGAACATAACGATTAGCCGCAGCCAAAACTTCCTGATTACGACGGTCGACAATACGCAAATTAACCATAGTCCCCGCGTCTTTTCGAGACAGAGTTCCCACCAGAATCCAATCAATTTCAGGGTGTTGTTCAAGCTCATCTACGTCACGGGAAAGCAGCGTTGCCCCCTTCTCTCCAACAGAGATGTAAGATTGGGCACGAAACTCAACCAGGCTTAAGTTGCGCTCTTTAAGATGCGCATAGATGCTCTCACTCAACTGATGGCTGAGTTCGTTTAACGAGTCACCCGCTTGCGGCTGCTTTAGCGTTTCCGCTAATACCCAGCGAGTTACGCCAATGTTAGACCCATAGTGAGACTTGTTGTCTTGCGAGAGCTGACTCGCGAGCTGCTCCGCTAAGTCGTCGCCGATAGCTTCGTGGGGGTTGTTAGCATGCGCTGTTGCCGAGCCTGAGAACAGCAAAAACGGTAGTAAGAAACAAATAATGAGCACCCGATAAAACATAGCCTGACCTTTAATGATAGAGCTTATGTGTTGTTATCGGCTGGTTTTGGGGAAGGTTTAGGGAAGAGAGGAAGTAACACAGAGAAATTTATAACCCAAAACATAAATAAAGCCCTCAAAAGAGGGCTTTATAAGTGTAAGTACTAGTTAGAGAAACTTTAGAATGACGCAGTCAAACCAAAGCTAAACGTTCTCCCCCAAGTCCAGCGGCCTACAGCCTGCTCTCTGGCATCAGGATACCAGTCAGTCAAGTTCTCAACTTTAACTCGTGCAGAAACATTCTCTGTTAAATAGTAGACTGCACCCAAATCAAAAGTAGTACGACTTGGTAAATCTGTATAAGGGTTACCATTTTGATCCAGATATTGAACCGCCGAGTTAGATGTCACATTACGTTCGCCGCTACCATGATATGCGATATCTAGGTATGTGGTTAAATCGTTATATGTATGCATTAACTTCAGGTCTGAACGCCAATCCGGTGTATAGTATGATCCCGTAGTATCATCACGATCGAAACCCGTATTAGATGTCAGGTTCTTCTGCAAGTTAAACACTCGTAAAGAAGCAGTGAAATTCCCTGACTCTTTAGGGAAGAAGCTACCTACGAAAGGTAAGTTCGATACCGGACGATTATAACGGGCAGAGGCCTCATAGGCTTCAAACTCACGTAATGCGGCATTCACATAACCAGATTCAAACGCATCACTAGTCGGCAACTGATAATCATCTCTACGCTCAAACATATCACAGAATTGGTTCGGATAGTTTGATGCATCATAGCAAGCTTCCATGATCTGTGTTGGTGTAAATTGGACAATCGCATCTTCAATTTCAATACTTACCCAATCAATTGAAAAATCTAGACCTTCTGCCCAGCTAGGTGAATAGACAATACCAAAGTTCTTAGTATCGGCTTGTTCATTCTGAAGATCTAAATTGCCTCCTGACCAACCTTGGCGTGAAGCGTTCACCGCAACGCTCTGGAAGCCTTCAGGAATACCTTCTGCTTCACAGTTTGCTCTGCGAACATCCGGGTTTGGACCACTATCAATGAAACGCGCATCACAAGGGTCACTCGCAAACTCACTAACTTGCAAGCGAGGTTGGAATAATTCCGTCACAGCTGGAGCTCGCACCGTTTCAGATATATTACCACGTAGCATAAGCTCTTCAATTGGTCGATAGTTAAGACCTACAGCCCACACGCTATCGTTGCCTGAACGGCTATTATCCATAGTACGATAGGAGGCTTCCGTTGATAATGAATTCACAAAAGGAATCCCCATAGAGCTATCTATAAGAGGAACCAACACTTCACCATAAAAGTCAGTTGTATCATAGCTTCCGTTCAGTGTTGCGTCACTAAAGCCTGTTAGAACTCCGGTACCATCGTCGGTATAGCCTGCAAATTCCTTGCGATGCTCAAAACCTACAGCGGCGTCAACGAAGCCTGCCGGAAGTTCGAATAATGGGCCAGATACGAAACCCGATAAAATATCTTGCTCAACTCGAGTTTTACCCATTGTATTATAGGTCACGTAGTCTCTAGCTTCCTGACTAGCATCAGTAAACGGATTAAACACGGCACAGTCACCGGGGTTGCCAAGTACCATGTCATCGGCAGTTACCCCTGGTCCCTCAGCATAATATTGATCGCCATATCCATCTTCATAGTTAAATTTACAATCGATATTTCCAGTTTCCGGATTTGTACCGACATCCATAGCAGCAAACCAACGCGCAAGGCTTACGCTAGAACTTTGAGAATAAATTGAACTCCAGCCTTTTTGGTAAGACAACTCCCATTGATAGTTGTTATAACCGATATCAAAGTCACCATCTAAGCCAAACTTCAAACTAGTGACGTTAGTTTCATTAACAACTTCTCGTTGACCTAAGTTAGCCCAACCTCTGTTAACATAAAAAGTGTCTTGACCATCCAGAGCGTTAACTAAAGTACTACGAGCCTGATCTGTTAAAAGCGGATTGTCGACGCTAAACTGCATTGGACCGCCATCGGTACCAGCCCATGGCCACGCCGAATAATAGCCTACCTGATAACCTTGGTTAGATGCATCGTAGCTATTCGAAAATGCAGTGATATTTAGATTTACATCATCAGTTAACTGATAATTAGCAATAGACGTGATATTCCAGCGTTCATAACCCTCTAAAGCCGTATTCGTGTCAACCAGGCTCAGGCCATCACCACCTGAGGCCCACAACGAGCCACCAGTAGCATAGCCTGGGTCTTGCTGAGAGACTTGCCCGTTGGAATTGAAGCCATAATAATTCCCATCTGGGAAAGCTCCAGCACCTAAGTTTGTTGCGGCCAAACTAGTTGGAGAAAGAAATCCTCCTGTCGACAACCCTCCAATACGGATGTCTGGGTATAAACGTACTTGACTGCTAGGAATATTTCCATCCGCATCAGCTAACCCATCGCCTGCTGCTGGAGTCTGACTACTCCAACCTTCGGATAAGCTAGGTACTTCTTTAGCTGCTACATTCTCGGTCTCATTATATTCGACAGCTAGAACAACATTGCCTCGGCCATTGTCAATATTCGCACCAATTAACGAGCGGATAGAATACTCTTCAGTTATTCCATCACGGTTAATATAATCGGTAGAAACTTCAGCCCCTTGATAGTCGTCTTTAAGAACGTAGTTCACAACACCGGCAACTGCATCAGCTCCGTATACAGCCGCTCCACCTACTTTAACAACCTCAACACGATCAATTAAAGACATAGGGATATTGTTAATATCGACCTGAGAGCCCGCGGCTCCTGAACCACCTATTGGTGAGTTAGAAGAAACAAAGCGGCTACCGTTAATTAGGGTAAGCGTCCGCTGTGACCCCAAACCATATATATTGATTGTATTTTGTCCAACGCCCTGAGAAGAAGCTGCTGTATTCCCTCCAATCTCTGGCGAGGCAGTTTGATCCACTCCCGGAATTTCGGTAACGGCATCAATTGCGTTTGTAAAGCCACGCTGACTAATATATTCAGAATCAACAAAGCTAATAGGTTGAGTAGGTTCTATATCCGTGCGACGGATACGGGACCCCGTTACCTGAATTCGCTCAAGCTCTTCTTGAACTTCAGCTTCATTGCCTTGCTGTTCTTGAGGCTCCGCATCTTGAGCGTAAGCCATAGGAAAACCTAAAGATGCAGCCACTGCTGCAGCCGTTAAGCTTTTACGAAATGTCATGTTTTTCATGAGTAAACTCCCTGGAACGTTTTATTATTTTACTTCTTACGCGAAGTACTAAGAAATTTAACAGGAAGTTAAAACTTTGTAAACTTTTGGTTATTTTATTGTATTTCGATACGAATACTACGCTCGAAATACATGTATTAGTCAACATAAAAAACCGCAGTTGGCATAACCAACTGCGGTTTTGATTTTATAAGTCTAAGTTAGTAACTTTAATACCCGTTAGAAACGGGCTTCAAACCCTAATCTAACATAACGAGGCGTCTGCCAAGAGTATGCAGCTCCATACCACTGGTTACGATTGCCTTCTGTTACCTCATAGTGTTCATTTAAAGATGTTGCTTCTTGAGTGTTTAACACATTAAACACATCAAGTGACGCCTTCATATCCACACCAGAAACAGTGAAGTTGTAAGCTACGGAAGCATCAATATTAAATGTCCATGGTGTGCGACCTACAGTTCCACGAGGCACTCGATTATATGAACACTCACCAGTTACATCATCACAATCAGCTAAGTAGAAAGTATCACCATAGCTTCCGTAGATGTTGGGATCTTTGTCAGGATAACCTTGACCAAATGCTGATAAAGGACGGCCGCTAGACAAAGTACTGTTGAAACCTACAGTCCAGTTTTCATCGATATCATAACTACCAAATAACTTAAGGACGTGGCGGCGATCGTTAGCTTGATAGCCTTGTGCTCCGTCCATTAGCGCTGGGAAGTCAAAGTCCTGAGTGATACCTGGATCTGCTTGATCGATATCTGATTTAACGGCACCTTCAAAGTTACCCGTACTACGAGACCAAGTATAAATAAAGTTCATACGGAAATCGTCTGTATTGTACTTTAACTCAGTCTGCCACGCTAAGTACTCGTTATTAGCCTCTGGCATCTGAATAGTCGTAGCGTTCGGGTGAGTAGTTAGCGAGCCCTCGTCTGGTTGGCCATCAAACAGTGGTAGTTTGCTCTGATCTAGAGCTGAACCGTCCCAATAGTACCCATCTTTATACCAAGTTGAATCTTCACCTGGGTTGATTAGCACACAATATGGGTACGCATAAATACCGCAGTAATCATCAAGTGCGCTAGTTACATCACGATATGTACCGCGCAATGAAAATGCAAGGTCGTCATTCAGTGATTGCTCGAAACCAACTATGAGCTCTTCACGTGCAAACGGATCAGCTTCTTGAGATTGGAATACCGGTTTAGTTGGAGGAGTGGAAACTGAACTCACAGTTTGACTGTTTTCTACAGAACCATTAACCGGATCTAAACCTTGAGGAACGCCGGTAGAGCCATCGATACCATCGAAATAGTAATAGGTAGTTGAATCGCTTACACCTGATGCGGCACGGTAAATGGTGTTATTAGGTACTGGTAAGTAATATTTACCCCAAGTTGCGTACAACTTAGTGTCTCCAGAACCAAATACATCCCAACTAGCACCTAAACGAGGAGCCCAGTTAGTATCAAATTCATATAAAACTTGGTCTGTTACACCGCGCCCTTCAAACTCATCTTTACGGAAACCAATGTTCAATATGACATTGTCTGATACACGCCACTCATCTTCAACGTAGTAAGCAGATAGTTCAGATACGAAATTACCGCCACCTTCGAAAATACGATCAGAAACATAATCTATCGGGGCACCAGTATTGTTACTAAATAATACTCCACTATCACCCTGAACTGATGCTCCGTTTTCTAAAGTCGCGTATTCCCAGCTATGACCACCGATAGGACGAGTGACATTTGTTGATTCACGTTCTTGGTAATCATAACCCGCGCGTATTGTGTGATCCCCCCAATAATATTCGAGGTCAAAACGATACTGAGTATTTTTGTCGAAATTATCACCAATAGAGCCACCTGGTCCACAAGATACAGCCGGGTCTGCTACATCTCGAGTATCAATAACTGTCGAACATTCAGTATTTGAAGGTTCGGAACCATACTGAGTTTCTAACTCACCGGCCATTGCAGAAATAGTTAGGTTATCAGTCCAATAACCTGTATAGCTTAAGCTATGCGCGGTACCCCCATTTTCAAAAATAGTCGTACCAATTGAGTCACCTACAGTAGCTGTATTAGGGTTATACTGAAAAGTATCGCGCTCAATAGTATTTTCATCTGAATAACCAAAATAACTCAGGCGGTGATTAGAATTAATATCCCAATCTATTTTGGCGCCCCAAAATAGGTTATCACTGCCACTTGATTCCTGAACGTTGAGTCGAGTATCAGCAGCAAATTCACCACCGGTTGCCGCAGCGGCTCTTGTCTCTTGAGAACGAGGATTAACTAATGCGTAAATGAACAGTGTATCTTCAATAATAGGGCCTGAGGCGCTTAAAGACACACTATATTCGTCGTTCTCACTTACACTATTGTCTCGGAATACGTTGCCGGTACCGCCTGAACCACGGGAAACTTCCCCTTCTTCCTGGAGACCCGCAGGTTCAAAGTGAGAAACGGCTGCAAATTCCCACATATTGGTACCACTTTTAGTAACAGCGTTAATAACGCCACCAGTTGAGCGACCATATTTAGGAGACATACCACCAGTTTTAACCTGGAACTCTTTGTAAAACTCGAAAGGTACAGAGCCACATCCCAATCCACGACGAGTATCAGTTACTTCCAAGCCATTAATGTAGCATGAGTTTTCTGCCACTGAAGCACCGCCGAAAGATGCTGTATTACCAAAGCCTGTATCACCTTTTACCGTCCCTGGTGCCAGTAGAGCAACAGAAGTAAGGTCACGACCAACGGGTAATTTATCAAAATCAACTTCACTTACAACCAAACCCGAATTAGTCGTAGTAACATCCACGTTCGAAATACGGCTACCACTTACTTGGATAGTCTCAATCGACTCGCCTACACGAATAGTTGGAGTAGAGTTCGAACCTAATGCGACACGAACTGTCTGCTTCGCGACTTCTTCACTACCACGCATTACCGATAGTTCATATGTACCTGTGGGCATTGCCGGAAAACGGAACTCCCCATCTGTCACTTGAATTTCACGGCTAAAACCTGTTTCCGGATTTGTCGCAACGACTGTGAGCCCTTGCACATTCTGTGCGACTACCTCACCCAGAATGCTGGATTGCTGTTGCGCTATGGCAGGTGTTGCCAAGCCCATAGCAGTAGCTACAGCCGCAGCCGTAAGCGTACGTTTAAAAAATGTATTTCTCATGAGTAAAAACTCCCTGGAACGTTTTTATTATATGGCTTCATTTTTTTGAAGCTGTTTAGAATCTAACAGGAAGTTATAGAGTTGTAAACTTTTCGTGTATATTTTGTTGCTATCTGGAAGATGGAAGCAAGGCCTCTAGAAGGCCTTGCGTAATTAACATTACCTACCGGCCTGAATACAACTACCAATAACTCCCGTTTCAGGAAATGCCACGGTTTGAACCGTTACATTCTTAAAACCTGCACCTTCAAATAACGTTTTAGTGTTGTTCGTATCGCCTAACTGTTCAGTCGCTTTCAGCAAACTCACTAAACGCGCCCTATGATCATTTATCGCATTGGTATAGCCTGAAAGTACTTTTGTTGACTCATCAGCATTGCCCTGTGCCGCTTCCTGCAATGCATGCTTTGTTGCCGGAACAAAGTTCATGGCCTGGAAAGCGCCGTATCGCTCATATTTTCTGGCGAATTGGTTTAGATTGTGTTGCTCCTGCAGCGCGGATTTTGGCAAATTATTCGGCCCGTGCCTTAACAAGGCTTCCTGCAACGGCGTTACCGACTTCTTCAGCTGCTTTAGCACAGAAGGGATAAACTCAAACAACGCTTTGCTGTTTTTATAAATGTTTGAATCGGTCGAATGCACTAAGGCAATAACATTCCCACCACGCTTAAGTTGCAGGTGCAAATTTTCAAGGCCGGTTTGCATATCACCGTATTCAAGGCCGAAGTGAGAAACAAAGGTGCCTACTTTTTTATTCGATGACAGCTTAAAAGTTTCGTAGGGAGTTTCGGCGTGTAGCTTCAGTGCGTCATTAAAGGGCTTTAGCTCGGCTGAATCTATTCCCAGCACATCGAGCTTTTTTCCTTTTTCTTGCGAATATTCCGTTAACCACTGAACGACGATACCGTTTCCGGTACCTACATCTACAATTGGTTGTTTCAGCTCACTCTCATCCATGCGCTCAAACCAAAATTTTCGCATTTGGTAAGCTTGTAAGCGAGATTTATCGTCTAAGAAGCTGGCTTTTGCACCTTTTTGCCAATAGTCACTCCACGGATTTTTTGTTGTTTTCATGGATACTCCAATAAATTATCAGCATAAAACTGTAGCTGAGCATACTACGCTCTAGATGTAATGTCAGCTTGGAGATTTTCAATAACGAAGAATAAAAAAAGCCAGTCGGGAGATCCCGACTGGCTTTGCTGACTACTCATCTTTATTAAAAAAGTTTTAGAAGCTCATTGTTACGCCGGCAAAGTAATAGCGGCCTGTAACATCATAAGCCTGTGACGCAGTATTAATACCTGTCGCGCCAGTATTACTTCCTTGCGGAAGAATTGGAGGCTGCTTATCGAACGCGTTACGAATACCGACATTAAATTCGAAATTATCGTTCAGGTAATAACGTGCTGAAATATCGTGGTACGTCACTGAACCTACGTAGTTGTACTCGCCATAAGGCTGACGGGTTGTGTAGTTGTAGTTCTCACCGTTAAGTGAATCTACAGAGCTATCCCAGTGGCGAATTCTCCAAGAAACACTAACATCATCCAAAGAGTAAGCTAGGTTGAGGTTTGCACGATGCTCAGGTGTAGTTATTTCGCCTGCGTAGTAAGTCGTGCTGCCATCGTAAATAGACTCAATTGAATACTCGTCAGTATAGTTCCAGATGAAATCAGCAGAGAACATACCGTCTGCAATTTGGGTACGGTAGTTCATTTCGAAATCAACACCGGATGTACGAATAATGTTTTCATTAGACGAACTGCTGTTTACATCGACCAACACGCCGTTAGAGCTACGAAGAACCTGATCACTACAAGTCGGATCAAAGCTTCCAGGAGATACATCGTAGCAGCGCTCAAGCACTAAGTTACGTGAAGTAACAGAGATTGCGTCTTCAACCTTGATTTTGTAGTAATCCACAGTTGCAGACAACTCATCATTAATTTGCCAGATAGCACCGACGCTATAAGTATCAGCAGTTTCTTCCTGAACGTCAGGGTTACCACCAACTAAACCGCCTGTTCCTTGAGTTTCCGCAGAGGTCAGTTCAAATTCACCAGCAGACTGGATACGCCCATTAACTGAGTCAATTGAACGACAGTTTTCAGCTATATTTCCTTCACTTGTTGCGGTTACACCTACACAAGGATCGTTCACACGAGCGAATGTTTCACCATTACCTGAGTATAAGTCAGAAATATTAGGAGTACGAATTGCAGTTGCGGCTGACGCACGCAGTTTTACACTGTCAACTGGCTCGTATTCTGTGCCAACATTCCAGGTCACTGCACCGCCAGTGGCGGAGTGCTCAGAGTAACGTGCAGCAAGATCAACAGACCAGTTCATTAATACTGGTAAACGCGTTTCTACAAACACGTCACTCGTGTTAAAGCTACCGTCTGTCGGTTGAGCCTTATTCGTGCTTGAAGCACCAGTTTGAGCTAAATCACCCGGGCTATAAGTACCCTTTTCTTCGCGATACTCGAGACCACCAGCTAAACCGACAAAACCACCTGCCAGCTCTAGTGGTAAGTCACCTGAAATAACACTCTGTACTACAAACTGTTCAGCTGTACCTGTTGCTTTCGCTGGAGTCGAAACATAATCAACTGCAGCTTGTGAAACAGTTCCTTCGCCAAATAGGTTTAACGGAACACAACCTTGCATAGCTGCGATATCGCTCGCGCACACCAGGTTACCATTAGCGTCTTCAGTAACATCCAACGCAAGACGCGCGCGGTCTGTATTGATTTGACCACCGTTTAGCTGTTCCTGGTTTGTACGACCCCAAGTGAAGTAGTTGTCCCAGGTCCAGTTATAATCAATTGCATAACTAAAACCTGATGCAATACGCAAAGTATCACGAGTAACGTCAGTAGAACGGTTTCCGAATTCAGCCATACGACGCACAAAATCTACGCGCTGAGAACCTAGGTCATCAATACCGTAAGATAGTAAGTTGTCACGTAGCTCCTGAGGCACCAATGGAGAGTACACACTTAACCCTGCGACAGGATCTTCAACACGGTTATTCATCCACAAGTCTTCACCGACATTAAATGGTGTTGGCTCAATAGTTGAACCTTTCGTTTCAGCCGAGTTCCAGTGAACCGAACCAAATACGTTCAAGTCACTTGACAAGTCCTGACGAATTTCAGCAGATACATAACGACGCTCTAATGGTGTTACTAACTGACGTACAGAAGCACGATTGAATCCGCCTGAATACTCTGTTCCGTCAGCGTCAAAACTCTCTAGTGTGTTCCCGTCAGCATCTTTAACTGATACACGACCCTGTTTAGGGAAAGATGACAGTAAATCTCCTACATACTCATTGCCGTTCTCATCAGAGTAAACTGCACTGTCGACAGCAGAGAATGAGCGAGCGCTTGATTTAAGGCCTTCGTCGTTATCAATACCGAAAGAGAACCAAGCGTTACCGCCTTCCCAGTTTTTACCTGTTGTTAGGTTAAAAGTCTGAGTTTGACGGTCATGTTCACCTGAAGTACCCGCTTGGGTGCTAATTTCGATACCTTCGAAATCTTTACGGGTAATGATGTTAACTACACCAGCTACAGCATCTGAACCGTATACTGCTGAAGAAGCACTTTTCAGGATTTCAATACGCTCTACCATTGACGCTGGGATAGCGTTTAAATCAACAGCATAACCTGAAGAAGGCGCGATACCAGATACAAATCGCTGGCCGTTAACTAATACCAACGTACGTTCAGCACCCATATTGCGTAATTCTGTTGTGTTCAAACCAACAGATACCGTATCAAACGCAGAGTTCGATTGATCTGAGCCGGCGATAGCGACAGGCGACATATTCAATACTTGAGCAACGTTAATAGCCCCTGTTTGAACAATATCTTCACGGCCGATAGTGGTTACCGGTACCGGGGTTTCCATACTGGCACGGCTCAAACGAGAACCGGTTACTTCAATTTTTTCGATATTATTTTGATCTGCAGTATTGTCCTGAGCTAATGCTGGAAATGACAGCGTGGACGCAACTGCAACCGCAGTAATGCTGCGGCGAAACAGTTTATTATTCATTGATATTACTCCCTGGAACATTATTTTTGAGTTGCTTGATTGGCGAAAGCAACCTGAAACCGATGGTAGTCTGACTACTTATTGTTCGACCACCCGTTTTCGGTAACAACCTTTTAACGCTGTAAGGAGTTCATTTCAATAGGCACTTAAGTCTTTTCTTATACCCCCTGAACTGAATGCCTAATATTTAAACTAAACGCCTATTTAATCGGCTTTTTTATTAATTAAATTAACGTATGTGTCAAGTGAAAATACATATGTATTTTAGTTGTAAAATACTGATTTAATAGAGTTAGCCGGAGCTTTTTAATAACGAATTTAAAGGACCTCTAAACATCTTAGCACCATAGCACTGCCCCAAAAAAAGTTCAGCACAAGCAACGGTATCGGTTAGGGCATGATGGGCATTGTAGTCAGGTAAGTTGTAACGCTTACGACAAGCACTAAGAGTCAGCTGACCGCCGTGAATAGGTTGATGAGGGTTGCGTTCAAGCTTATGTTTTTCGAACGCTAAGGTGTCGAATATAGCCAGGGGTTTAAAAGGAATACCGTACTGCGCTTCTATATGCTTCAGAAAACGCCAGTCCATACCTTTGTGGTGACAAACTAACACGGCATCATTCAAAGCTCTGCTCAACATAGCAAAGGTCTGTTTAGGTTCCGAACTGTGCAGAAAGTCTTGCCTAGTTAAACCATGAATGGTCGGGCTTTGGCCGAGTTCAAGCTCTTGTCCGTGAGCGAAAACATGGTACTGAGCATTACCCAGGTGCATCACCGGCGGATGAATGCTCATCCAGGCAATAGATAAAATCTGATGCTTTTTCGGATCCAGTCCGGTGCTCTCAATGTCGAGCGCGACATATCGTAAACTTTGCCACGGTTGTTTTAGTTTTTGTCGCCTATCATACCAATTAGCCAGTTTTTGCAGCCATTGAGACATAATTAGTACCCTTGCCGGCTAAACTTCAGACCAACGCCTTGTTGCGCTTCTTTTATAATTTTAAACGCGGTTTTTAACTGACGTCTTGAAAGCGTACTCAGCTCGTCCGGATCTATGGCATTCTTTGGTTTGTCGCTGCCCCATACTTTTAACTGATGGTTCAATCTGAGCTGTGTCAAAAACTCCCAGGCTTCCAATAGTGACTGGTTATCGCGACGATTTAACAAACGGCTACCTTTTAATGCGTTTAAACGTGCAGCAGTGCCTGGTGACGTAATTCCGGCCTGCAATGAGTAAATACGTGCTATGTCATTAATTAAGGCAATGCCGTAACGTTTTATATCTATGGTATCGCCGTCATCAGTGTCCTCTGTGCGTAAGCGGTTAAACAACCCCAAAGGTACTGCTATGCGGTTAACCAGAATAGCTAAATTTCCCAGGAACATTTCGTTCTTCGCTAAGCTCGCAATCTGTTCGCGGTATTCTTGATAAAACTTACCCGGACCAACAACCGGCCTGCTGTCAAAAAATATCTGACAATACATGAGTGCCTTCGGTGTCGGGCTTTCAATCCAGCCCCGGAAACGCTCCTTCCATTGGTCTATAGTCCCCCTGCACTCCGGGTTGGATGCCATAATATTCCCCGGACAGGATGGGATACCACACTCATTTAGCCCCTCACAGACGTAATCTCCTAAACCGGCAAACCAGTCTTTTTGCTTATCGGTTAAGCCATTACTGAGTAAAAGACCGTTGTCCTGGTCTGAACTTAAGGTTTGATCTTCCCTGCCCTGCGAGCCAAATGCTAACCAGCTATAAGCGGCTGGTGCGGCGCCGTTTTCCTGCTCATACAGCTGTATAAGCTGACGTGTCATGCCGTCAGTAACCGATGCCATAAGCCGACCTAAAACAGATGTTTGCTTTACGCGGCTGGCAAAGGTCTGTAGATACTCCGGAAGCTTCTGCGCTTCTTCTATTAATTGAGACTTACTACTTGCCTTACGAATAGCGCTAATAAGAAAGACAGGATCGCTACGTTGCTGGCGAATCAAGTCGGTTGCCGTTACCATCCCTACTGGTTGGTTCTGGTCATTCACCACCGGTAAGTGATGAATATTACTGGAGGTCATGGTGGTTAACGCATCCATTAACGAGCGATTTTCGTAAACCGATTCCGGCAGTTGTGTCATTACCGCCGAAACGCGCACATCCAGCGGTAAGCCTTCAGCCACTACCCGGTTTCTTAAGTCTCTGTCCGTTAAAATACCGACCAATTGGGTGTTATCAACGACCAAAACAGACGATATACCATGGCTAGCCATTAACTTAGCGGCTTCTTGCACCGATGTGCTACTGGATAAACTGACCGGAGGCATGGACACAACACTACCTACCGTCTGCTCACTCCAGTCACTATCGGTGCCATCATCACTTTTTTGTTCTGTTAATAAACGTTGGCCATGAGCTCTTATAAAGTATTGTTCGAAAGGTTTTGATGCGTTACGAAGCCGATCAAACGCCGACTGTGGCAACACGTACACGATACCGTCTTCTATCGTCTGCAATTTATTAACCACTTCGCGGCCTGATAGCAAAGACGGATAGCCAAACAAATCGCCGTTCTCCAAACGCTCTATCAGTCGTCCGTCGGCTCCTCGTAAATCAAACACACCTGAACGCACGATAAACAGCGCAGGCCTCATATCTTTTAATATATCGTTGCAGTTCTGCTCATTCATATAGACCGACTGCAACTGCGATACAGCCCAGCTTCTTTGCTCTTCAGATAAGGTGTCAAAAGGAGGGCAGTCTTGTAGAAATGAATTAACTTCCATGGCTAATCCTAATTTATAGAGAAGCTGATTTCAGTTTTGTGTATTAACTTGAGTTAGTCAATAAAAAGCCCAGCACAGGGCTGGGCTTCAATTGAGGTATATCTCGTTAGTGGGACTTAGCTTCACCAGAACCTTTTGGATACCGTATGGACTCAACCAGTTCCTGAATTTCTTCCGGAGCGTCACCAGTAAACTTATGCACGACAACTGCAACAACAAAGTTGATGATCATGCCTAAGGTACCAATACCCTCAGGAGAAATTCCAAATAACCAGTTTTCTTGAGTATTCAGTTCGGGAGCAACGAACTTGAAATACACGATATAACTGAAGGTAAATAGTATACCGACAACCATACCTGCTATTGCTCCTGCACGGTTCATACGCTTATGGAACACACCCATGATTATCGCAGGGAAGAAGCTTGCTGCGGCTAAGCCGAAGGCAAAAGCAACCACCTGCGCCACGAAGCCGGGCGGGTATATACCAAAGTAAACTGAGATGACAATTGCTGTCGCAGCTGCAATCCTGGCGTATAACAACTCCTGTCTATCCGTTATATTCGGTGCCAAATTTCGTTTCAGTAAGTCGTGCGAAACGGAGGTTGATATAACCAGTAACAGACCTGCTGAAGTGGAAAGTGCTGCGGCAACACCACCTGCGGCAACCAAAGCGACAACCCAGGCCGGCAATTCACCAATTTCTGGATTCGCCAATACCATGATGTCACGGTCAATGGTCATTTCATTGCGTTCATCACCTGAGTAGAACATCTTGCCGTCGTTGTTGTTGTCTTCCCACGTGATAAGACCGGTTTTTTCCCAGTTTTTAATCCAGCTTGGCGCATTATCGTATTCAACACCTTGTAGATCCGGGCCATTGATGGTGTTGAAAATATTTACTTTAGCAAACGAAGCAATAGTTGGAGCTGTTAAGTAAACTACTGAAATGAAAGTCAGAGCCCAGAAAGCTGAACGGCGTGCATCACGTACTTTCGGTACTGTAAAGAAACGCACGATAACGTGAGGCAGACCAGCGGTACCTACCATCAATGCTGCAGTAATGAAAAACACATCAACTTTACTACGCACACCTTCAGTGTATTCGGCAAAACCGAGTTCTGTCGAGAGCCCATCCAGTCGTTCAAGTAAGAACTGTCCGGAACCGGGAACACCATCGGCTATAGTGCCACCAAAACCCGTTTGAGGCAGTACGTGACCTGTCATCATTAACGACAAGAATACCGCAGGCACAATGTACGCGAACATCAACACAATGTACTGTGCTACCTGAGTGTAGGTTATCCCTTTCATGCCACCCAGTACGGTATAAAAGAAAACAATTATGGCACCAATGATAACACCAGTTGCAATGTCGACTTCCAGGAAACGGGAGAATACGACACCGACACCTCGCATCTGCCCTGCAATGTAGGTAAAACAGATCAGGATCGCGCAGATAACAGCAATGGTACGTGCCGTTTGAGAATAGTAGCGGTCCCCAATGAAATCAGGCACGGTGAATTTGCCAAACTTACGTAAGTAAGGAGCAAGACACATAGCCAGCAGTACATAGCCACCAGTCCACCCCATTAGGTAAACAGAGCCATCATAACCAGCAAAGGCTACGATACCCGCCATTGAAATAAAAGAAGCAGCTGACATCCAGTCAGCGGCCGTTGCCATACCATTGGCAATAGGATTAACCCCGCCGCTTGCTACATAAAAGTCATTAGTTGAGCCGGCACGTGACCAAATCGCAATACCTATGTATAGCGCAAAAGTCAGGCCGACGATTATAAAGGTGAGCGTTTGAATATCCATAGCGCCTTAGTCCTCGTGTACATTGTATTTGTTATCTAACGCGGCCATGCCTCTCACATAAATGAAGATAAGCACGATGAAAGTCAGAATGGAGCCTTGCTGTGCGAACCAGAATCCCAGCTTGAAGCCGAAGAAAGTGATTTCGTTAAGCACGTCCACCAATATAATTCCAAAGCCATAGGAAACGACAAACCATACAATTAGCAGCTTGAGCATCAAGCTGAGGTTTTCTTTCCAATACGCTTTGGCATGGGATTCGCTTTCGAATGCCATAACGTCCCCTCCAGTTGTTCAACATTATTGTTTTAGGTCGATAACAAATGTAAATGCAATTGTTAACAAGGGGAATAGGACTTTGGTCGTAGCTGATTGAAAGGAGAATTCAGACATAAAAAAAGCCCCCAGCGTGAGCTGAGGGCTTCTTAGAATAAAAGTCTGGCGGTGACCTACTCTCGCATGGGGAGACCCCACACTACCATCGGCGCTGGTGTGTTTCACTTCTGAGTTCG
>NZ_JBNIEY010000009.1:0-96652 GCF_051842345.1 Idiomarina sp. ST20R2A10
ACAGGTTGAGCTCTTCGAAACCTTGTCCAGACTACAAATAAAACAGCCCTCAGCTCACGCTGGGGGCTTTTTTTATGCCTGCCTGCTGTGGCCTGACGTTCACGTCAGGTGAGATGCCCTGGCTTCTCCGTACTTAGTCTCCCTGCTCAGTTTATAGCTGCAGTGACGCGTGTCGGCCAAGATCCGCTCTCATAATATACCCCGGGTTTAACCCCCAACCTCCCCACCTGATGCAAGAGCATCAGGCTACTACAAAACAACCTTTGGTGATAAAGCGAGGTGAGTTACTTAGTTTCGATGGTATATATTAAATCGCCACCTTGACCTTCAGTGGTTGAGGTGGATTCAAAAAGTAGTCTTTCAGACAGTGTGTAGCGCAGTATGAAAGTAGAGGTTGGTTCTAGTAAGCCAATTCCATACTTAACGTACAGACGAGGAGAGAGGTATTTACCTATATACAAAGAGGTATCATTGACATCACTGGTTTCAGAATCCAAAGCCACTTCATCTAAATCAAAAGTGTCTTTTATGCCTTCAGTTAGAAACTTGGCGCTACGGCCACCAACTAATAGTGCAGCCTGTAGTTCGAGATTATTCGCATCTCCCTGGCTACCCGGCGGCTTTCCGAATAACAGGTACGAGAGGATAGTACTGTCCGGAAGAGGCGGTGTTGAAAAAAGGCTTAATTCAGGTCGGTTTATAGTACCGGTAACTCTGGCTCCTATCGTCTCAGGCGGCCGCTCGTCGATACCGGTTTTTTCAATATTACGGGTAACTCTAAGATTTAGGGATGGAGTATCTAAAGGCCCCCCATTGAAAAGCAAATCACCGCGTTCAATAGCTAATTTTTGTCCGTAAATCTCGTAATTACCGGATACGACCCCAATACTGCCGTTACCTCGTGCAACGGAATCGGGTTGCTGTGTAATTTGGAGTTTCCCTTTTAAGTTACCTGAAAAACCTAGAGCTTCGACGCGAACTTGTTCTCCTAGACTCACTGTTATATCTGTATTAGTAGAAAACAAAGGAGGATCTTTAGACTCATTTTTCAAAGTAACATCAGCTGACTCAGTGACAGCTTGATCTAAATTCACTGGTGTTATTCGAGCTTTAGGTAGATGTAAATCCCCTCTGACGAATACAAGATCTTTCTCAAGCTTTAGGGAGATATCAGGTGATGCAACAAGGAGAAGATCCGGGGTATCTAAAATCAATAGATCTTTACCCTTTATAACGAGGTTTCCGGTTCGTTTAAATGCATTGAGCTCCCCCTCAATAGCGACATCACCATCACCTATTTTGCCGTCTGCATTAACCGTAAATTCGCCAACATTTGCGTCTGCCGTTAGTTTTGCATTGAGCTCAGTAATTAATGTACCACTGGCTAATACAATGATTCTGTCTGCATTAAGGTTAACTTTTCCTGAAGCAGTTGGATCATTTAAATCACCTGCAATATTGAGTTCTGCGCTAGTACTCCCATTGCCGATATCCACTTGCGGTGCAAATAAATTCAGTAACTCTAAACTTTTAGAATTTAATGAAACCTTTCCGGAAAGAGGACTGTCGGGAGCTACTTTTTCGATAGTAAGCTGCCCTGACAGGTTAAAATCGAGTTCGTCAGCTATCGCTGTCATTCCAATATCAATGCCCTCGTCGTCGCGGTTTTTAGCGGTTAAGTTAAGCTGATTTAAAATAACTTTTTCTTCACCAGCCAGTACTTGACTGTTATCCGCGTTAATAGCGCCGTCAAGTTTCCTTAACGTCATATTTTCATAATCGAATGTACCGACAACCTCAGCCGATATCTCTCCAGTTAGCTTGTAAGCGACGTCGGGTAATACAAGAGCTTGCAGTAAATCCAGCGGAATCTCACTGGCATCTGCATCGAAACTTATTAACTTGTCCTGCTGTTCTAACTTAAGGCAGAAGGGATTATCTATCCCTTTGTAATTTAGACAAACTGGCGTTGTATTGAACGTGATGTCCTCATAGTTAAAAACGACCGTGATAGGTTGATTTAAACTAACAGTATTGTAGTCAGGGTGCTTCAGGTTAAATTTATTAAAACCTATTTTAAACTCTGGTTGGTTTAGTTGCCCACTAATATCACCGGTAGCTACAACCTCTCCTTTAACGTCAGAAAGCTCGCTTAAATCTTTAGACGTTACTTGCCAGGTGAGCTTTTTGCCAGGGCTAAGCGCCCCTTCAGCGATAAGTGACTGCGCTCCCCAGCTGGCATTAAACTGGTCAACAAATAAGTAGGGCTCTGACAAACGCAATTTCGCTTCTGCATTGACCGTCCGCTGTTGATATTCACCCGAAATATCCGTAGTTAAAGATAAATTGTCTTTCCAATTGATAGCAGCCTTGCCACTGACAGTTTCATCATTATGAGTAAGTTTCAGGCTTAAGATATTTAGGCTGTCAGACTTAAGTTTAGCTTCAGTAACAAGCTGTAAGTCTTCTTCCAGTACGCCAGACAGTTCGTTACTTAAATTAATTGCAAGCTCATCGAGTTCGCCTTTGGCCTGTAACCGGCCTTCGTGGCTGCTGATACCGTTCGGTTCGTAGGTTATTTTTTCCCAACTTACAGAAGCATCAATTACCGGAGTAGTCGATAGTGATGAAACATTTCCCTGCAAGGTTAGCTGTCCCTGGATATCCCCTCTAGAGTGCACATTGAGTGGTGCGAAGTTTATTATGTTGTCTTGATAGCTAACGGAGCCATCGATATCCATTGTCTGTTGATTAACTGTGACAGCTATGTCGGGCTCGATACTGGCTCGTGTTACTCCACCCTCTCCACGTATATCTCCGGCAAAACTCAATTCAACCGGGTCAGCTCCGACACTTGCCAACCACAGGCTCAGGTTATTCTTCTGCCAATTGCTGTCAAACTGCCAGGTAAGCTCGTTCAGCGGGTTATCGATTTTAGCGGTAACTTCACCGACAAGTCCTTCGGATAGTTCACTATTTGTCGTCAGAGATCGAATGTCGCCAGCTATCTCCGTTTTTACTTTAAGCGAAGGGAAGTCTGGTGAGTGAAAATGGGTGTTATTTTCGAGCTCACTTTTAAAAGGATAAGATAATTTAGTTTTTCCGGAAATCTCGGTGGTTAGGTATTGGTGCTCCAGACGAAACTGTCTGATATTAAGCTGGCCATCAGCGTTAGCTCTGGCTGATGCTTCAATCGTTAGTTCCTGAGAAGGAGTTTCTAAAATAAAAAAACGGCTTTCCTTAACCAGCAAGTTACGCAAGTTGACATCTAAAGGCAGCTCAATTTGAATGTCTTCAACAGAAGCTTCAGAATCCGCGTTTTGACTCGAATTCTGAGCTGCACGAAGACGGATCTCGCCACCAAGGCTTTCTATGTTATCTATTCGAATAACACCGGACAACAAAGCTAGCGGATCCCAGTTTATGATTAGCTTGTTTGGTGTATAGGAAAAAGTTTCGCTTTCAAAACGAAAATCTTCAAACTCAAACTCATTCAGCAGAGTTCCATTAAATGCTTTGTACTGGATGTCTACCGATAGATATTTTTGTCCCTGAGTTAGTATCCAGCGGCTGCCAGTTTCACTGCCAACCAGGCTGATAGCCATTAGTGGGACTAAAACAACCAGAACAAGAACTGTAATGGCCAACCAACGATAAATGCTCATAAATCGGGGCCTAAGGTAAAGTGTAGGCGCCAGGGCTTATCTGGCTCATCTATTGCCTGAGCCAAATCCAGACGAACCGAACCAATAGGAGAGATCCAGCGAATTCCGAATCCAACACTTTGTTTCAGCTTTTCATTAGGTTCAATCATGGCATTACCAATATCCGTGAATAAAGCGACACGCCAATTTTCCTTAAAGCGATAATCAATTTCTGCGCTGGCAACAGCCAAATAACGGCCACCTAAAATGGTTCCTGTATCGTCTTCTGGTCCTAATTGCTCATAAGCGTAGCCGCGCACGCTGTTGTCCCCGCCAGCGAAAAAACGTAGCGAAGGAGGCAACTGATTAAAATCATCTATATAGGTAGCGCCGGCTTCGGCTCTGGCAAGAAAACGTATATTGTCTGTAACAGGGACAACGGCTTTAAAGCCAAGTTCCACGCTGGCTAAATCGGCATCAGACAAAACTGCTTCACTTGCTGCTTTTAGTGTTACATCAAAACGAAAGCCTTTGTCGATATTTAACCTTCCGTCAGCTGTCACATAGTTCCAACTGGCTTGCGGAATTAAAAACTGACTGGTTCCCGAACTTTCGCCAATTTCGAAGTCATCGCGTTGCCAGTTTAACCCGTACTCGCGTTGCCATTTACCCATTGCAACAACGCTGGATGCGCCAAAGCGATATAGTCGGTTAGTTTGTCCTTCGTTATCTTTATCAGAGGCCTCGGCTCGAATCTGGTAATAATCTGACTGAGGGTTTTGACCCGGAATGATGTAGTTTGCACCAACGCGGCTTTCTACTTCTGATAACTGTGTCATCCCCCTGAGTTGGTGTCCCTGCGTATTGACCCAACGGCGGTTGAGGCTGGCACTAATACGAGCTCCGGTATCGGTTCCGTAACCAACACCGTATTGATACTGGTTTCTGAAGTTAGGCTCGGAGCTGACAGAGATAGGTACTGTGTGCTCTTCGGCATTTCCCCAGTCCGGACTGACCTGAACTTGAGAGAAATATCCGCTGTCACCTAATGCTACTTGTAATTGACTGAGTTCCTGTGTGTTGTAGCCTTCGCCGTGTTCAAAAGGAACAAAGCGATGGAGCAGTTCGTCGTCGAGTATATCCTGTTCGAATGTGACCTGCCCGTACTCGTAGCGTTTCCCGGAATCAAAAATCACTTCTATATCAGCGGTGTTTTCTGCAACATCAATTTCGACATTGTGTTTTATAAAGCGAGCATCGTGATAGCCGCGCTGACTCGCTAATGACAATAACCTGGACTTAACTTGTTCGTAAGTACTATGAATAAAACGTTGTTTTTCTTTGAGGCTATTATTCTCTATTATGTTCTCGAACGCCTCGTCTTCAGCCGCGTCGCCCCGAATTTCCCACATGTTTTTAGCAATTTTTACCGGGTCATTCAGCTCAATTTGGTAGGCAGCTGACCAACCTCCCTCAATGGTTTCTAGTTGAGCATTCACTTCAACCTGATAATATCCATATGGGCGGAGTGCTTTTTTAATGTCGTCAGGTGCTTGTCTATGTAGATACCGGACTCTATAGTCGGCGTAACTTTTGTCTTTATCCAGACGGGCTATTTGTAATAGCGCCATAACATTGGCGTACTCGTCTCCCTCAACACCGGAGACCGCAACTTCAACTGAAGCAAGAGCCAGCCCGTTGAAAAGTATACTAAAACTAAAAAGAATAAATCGAAAGTAACGCATTGAAGTGTTATACCAGACAAAAAGTTAAGACATAATCGCATGCTTTAAGATTTCATGTAAATCATTGGTTCAACCCGGAGACTCTATGGCGATAGAAATTACGACGGCAGAAAAACGATTGTTACAAAGAGTAAGTATTCCACCGCGCCCCGAAACTTTGCTAACTGTGAGTCGTGAAGCCAAAAAAAGTGAACCTGATGTCACCGTTATCGCTGAATCTATTTCGGCTGATATGAGTATAGCCGCCGCTGTTTTACAGGTTGTTAATTCTGCCGCTTACCGCAGAGCAAGAGAGGTCGATTCAATTCAGCAGGCCGTCATGACGCTTGGCTTTCGCCGGGTTTTTCCGATTGTAAGGGCGGTTGCTCTTAAGTCGGCTTTGACATCTGACTATGATCTCAGCGAGTTCTGGCGTTATAACGAGTGGGTTGCCGGGGCCTGTGTGATGATCGCTGAAGCCATCGGACGACCTGAATTGAGAGATCATGCTTATATGCTGGGTCTTTTTCAAAGCTCAGGAATACCGGTTATGTTGGCTGAGTTCGATGATTATGCTGACTTACTCAATGCTGCAGAAAGCACGCCGTGGCAGCAAGTTCAGGCCAAAGAGCTGGAGCTCTTCCAAACCACCCATACCACTATCGGTGCGCTGTTGGCACAACAATGGAAGTTGCCGAAAATTGTAGTTGAAGTCATTTATTATTTGTTTGAAGACAGTTCAATTTTCAATCACTCCAGCGAACTTGACAATTTAACCCTCGACTTATTGGGAATACTAAAGATATCGCGATACGCAATTGATTTGAGAACCCGCAGTTTGGCCGGAGAAGAAGAATGGCAGTATGTTCAGGATGGCGTACTTGAGCATTTTCAAATTGATGAGTTTAAGGTAGATGAGATGCTGCAGATTGTTCATGAGGAGCTTTTTGACGTAGAAGCCTAGCCATAATTGTTTAATTTATCTGCAAACAGTAGGTTAAGCCGTAAATATCGCTTGTCTGAATACTGGGTGTCGGTATAATTCTCCGCTCAAGCGTTAGGGGCGTAGTTCCAATTGGTAGAACAGCGGTCTCCAAAACCGACGGTTGGGGGTTCGAATCCCTCCGCCCCTGCCAGTTTCTAACTGGCTATCCTTCCCAAGCTTGAGTAAACTGCATTTATCTGTTTTCAACGGTAATCGTCATGCTCCCAGAATGGACCAGTCAACAACGCGCCGCATTACAAGTTATGGGTATTCCCATTTGGGACAAGAAACGTGCGTCGGCACCGGTATTTTATTATCGTCTGGGCCCTCTCTATTTGCGTGGAGAGAGAGAATTGCCTGTTTCTTTGCCCGGTTGGCTTGATGATCTTTGTTTGTACTTCGAGCAACGCCCGGTTGCTATAAAAGCCCCCTCTAAAACTCCAGATCTTTGTTTCGATTATACTGACGGTCTTACTGGTTCCTTTCCGGTGGAAACAAAAAAATCTCTCTGGCAACAACTTAAACATGCAAAGCTTTAATATCGAGGATTTTCGACCCGGTGAGCTTGAGTTTTCGGTCGAAAAGAAAGCACATCGTACCCCCTGGCCCTGGTCTGTATTTAGTGAAAGCCATGGTGAACAATATCGTTGTCGGCGGCTATTGAGCGACTCAAGGGTTATTGGTTTTACTATTAGCCAGTTAGTTGCCGATGAATTGACGTTGCACAACATTGCTGTGGATCCTGACTTTCAGGGACAGGGCTTTGGTTACAAACTCATGCAGGACTTATTAGACTATGCTGAAGAGAAACACTGCGTTGTGTTTCTGGAAGTGCGAGCTTCCAATGCTGCCGCTATCCGCTTATATGAAGGCAATGGATTTGATACGGTAGGGCGCAGAGTCAATTATTATCCAGCCGCCGACGGGCGTGAAGACGCTTTAGTTATGCGTTGGGAAAGCTAATAACCAAATGGAGTAATTATGCCATCAACACAACAGGTACGGGCACTACAGGCTTTGTCCTTTATGGATTTAACCACGTTGAATAACGATGATACCCGAGAGGTTATTGAAGACTTATGCCAACGTGCCTCGATAAATAAAAAGAGTGTCGCTGCGGTTTGTGTGTTCCCTGAATGGGTGGCGTTGGCTCGCCAGTTTCTCAACGAGCAGGGGCTGGATACCAAAGTCGCTACGGTTACTAACTTTCCTGATGGCAGTACCAATGTCGCCCGCGCCGCAGCAGAAACCGAGCGAGCTATAGCGGCCGGAGCGCACGAGGTTGACGTGGTCCTGCCTTATGCTGCTTTATTGCAGGGTGATGAGAGCACCCCGGCTGAATTGGTAAGAGAGTGCAAGGATATTTGCGGCGATTCTGTTCAGCTAAAAGTCATTATTGAGTCAGGTGAGCTTCAGCAACACGATAAAATTGTTCTGGCTAGTGAGTTAGCTATTGCTAACGGCGCTGACTTTATTAAAACCTCAACCGGAAAAGTATCGATAAATGCCACCTTGAAAGCGGCGGAAGCTATGCTGGGGGTCATTAAATCCAGTCAAACAGATTGTGGTTTTAAAGCCGCAGGCGGAATCCGGACTCTGGATGATGCGGTTCAGTATATTGAGTTAGCCGAGCGGATTATGGGTGAGGACTGGGTCACAGCTGATAATTTCCGCATCGGAGCCAGTAGCCTGTTGCAGGATCTCCAAAGCCTTTTGGTTAAGGTTTAAGTTTATGTTTTTGGCGCAAGAAGTTATTCGCAAAAAGCGTGACGCTGTAAGTTTATCCGACACCGATATTCAGCAGTTCGTTAACGGAATTTGCGATGACAGCGTCAGTGAGGGGCAAATAGCTGCGTTGGCTATGGCTATTTATTTTCGCGGTATGTCGGCGCAGGAAAAAACAGCTTTAACCGTTGCTATGAGAGATTCCGGCGATGTTCTTGACTGGCGGCAGGACAATTTAAATGGTCCGGTATTGGATAAGCACTCAACCGGCGGTGTCGGTGACGTCGTTAGTTTAATGCTGGGTCCTATTGTCGCGGCCTGTGGTGGCTATGTTCCGATGATTTCGGGGCGTGGTCTGGGACATACTGGCGGTACGCTGGATAAATTTGACGCAATTCCCGGCTATCAGACCGCTCCGGATAATCGGCGCTTTCGCGACACGGTTAAGCAGGCTGGTGTTGCCATTATTGGGCAAACAGGGCGTCTGGCACCAGCTGATAGCCGCTTTTACGCAACGCGCGATGTGACCGCGACAGTGGAGTCGATTCCGTTAATTACAGCTTCTATTCTGGCAAAAAAGCTGGCTGAAGGCCTTGATGGTTTGGTTATGGATGTTAAAGCCGGTAACGGTGCATTCATGCCAGGATACGATGAATCGAGAGAGTTAGCGCAGAGTCTGGTTAGTGTTGGCCGGAAACTGGGAGTAGAAACCACGGCGCTTATTACTGACATGAATCAGGCATTAGGTTCAGCTGCCGGTAATGCGGTTGAGGTTCAGTTAGCCGTTGATTATTTAACGGGAAAGCTCAGAGATAAACGCCTGCATGAGGTAACAAAAGCCTTATCTGCTGAGTTGCTGGTGTCGGGAAACTTGGCTAAAAGTACTGACCAAGCTGAGGTTATGGTTGAAAACGTACTGGGAAGCGGTTTGGCGGCCGAACGTTTCGCCAAAATGGTCGGTTCTTTGGGCGGACCTCACGACTTTCTGGAAAAAAGCGACCAGTACCTGCCCCAGGCAAACCTGAGAAAACCGTTAAAGCTTCCCGCCGAGTATCATGGGCTATATTTATCGGAAGTGAATACAAGAGAATTGGGAATGGCGGTTGTCTGTTTAGGTGGAGGCCGGCGCAAAGCTGATGATAAATTGGATTTAAGCGTTGGTATGACCGATATCCTGACAGTTGGATCGAAAGTGGACTCAGAGAGTGTCATTGCAACAGTGCATGCCAGTAACGAGTCGGACTGGCAAGAGGCTGCTGACAGCATACTGAAAGCTTTGAGTTTTTCCTCTACCCCGCCGGAGCCCGACTCTGTTATCTATGAGCGCATAGCCGGAGAGACTGAATGAGCAGAGCCATTGTTCTGGTATTAGATTCGTTTGGTATTGGTTCAGCCCCCGACGCTGATAAGTTTGGTGATGAAGGCGCTGATACTTTTGGCCATATCGCGGAATACAGGTATCAGCACGGACAACCCCTGCAGTTACCTAACCTTACCCGGCTGGGTTTAGCTAAAGCTCATAAAGAAGCGACAGGCACCTATGCCAAAGGTTTTCACGAAGTGGAAACTTATGGTGCTTATGCCTGTGCCGCAGAACTCTCGTCGGGAAAAGACACACCCTCTGGTCACTGGGAGTTAATGGGCGTTCCCGTACACTTCGAATGGGGGTATTTCCTCAATGAAGAGAACAGTTTTCCCAATGAATTGTTAACTCAAATTCTTAAGGCCTGCGAACTCGACGGTTATCTTGGTAATTGCCATGCTTCGGGCACTGAAATCCTAAAGCAGTTAGGTGAGCAGCACATTCGTAGCGGTTATCCTATTTTTTATACCTCTGCCGATTCCGTGTTTCAAATTGCCGCGCACGAAGAACATTTTGGTCTGGAGCGTTTATATCAGGTATGCGAGAAGGTTAGGGCCCTTATAGAGCCATATAATATTGGTCGCGTTATTGCACGTCCGTTTGTTGGCGATAAAGCGGACAACTTTGAGCGTACAGCCAATCGAAAAGACTACTCTGTTTTACCACCTAAGCCGACGGTGCTGGATAAGCTTCAAAATAAAGGCGGCAAGGTTATTGCTATCGGTAAAATCTCGGATATTTTTGCCGGGCAGGGCGTTTCCGAGTCGGTCAAAGCCTCGGGGCTGAACGGGCTTTTAACGGCCACATTAAACGCAATGGAGAAATCCCCGGAGAACACATTAATTTTTACCAATTTAGTGGATTTTGATACCTTATACGGACACCGGCGGGATATTGATGGCTATGCCCGGGAACTGGAAACGTTCGACCAATGGTTGCCTGTTATTGAATCGGCAATGAAACCGGATGATGTTTTGGTATTAACCGCTGATCACGGCTGCGATCCCACCTGGCAGGGAACCGATCATACCCGTGAATTTATTCCTTTATTACTGTCGGGTCAAAACGTGCAGGCGGGTAACCGGGGGAAACGACACAGTTTTGCCGATTTAGGGCAGACACTGTGTCGTTTATTTGACTTACCCGCGATGGAAGAAGGCAAGGCGATTAAGCTTAGCTAACACGATACCGCTTAACGTTGTTCTCAAGTTGTGCCGCAGTGTTACTAAGCTCTTTCATATGCTCCCCGGCCTGTTGAGTGCCATCGGCGGTTTGCTTCGCAATATCGACAATTGCGGTCATATTTTGGTTTATGGTTTCCGAAACCGATGTTTGCTCTTCCGCTGCAGTCGCAATTTGAGCGTTCTGCGTGTTAATGGTGTTTACCGCCTCCAGAACTTTCGCCAAAGCGTTTTCCACTTCCGCCGCCTCGGCGACACTGGTTTCACTTCCCTGTTTTATGGAGGCCATAACATTCGACACTTTTTTACTGCCTTGCTGCAGTTGCTCTATCATCGATTCAATTTCGTGAGTGCTGTCCTGAGTTCGTTTTGCCAGAGTGCGAACCTCGTCGGCAACAACGGCAAAACCTCTGCCAGCTTCACCTGCACGAGCCGACTCTATTGCCGCGTTAAGCGCCAGTAAGTTGGTCTGTTCAGCAATGCCTCGAATAACATCAAGCACGGAGCCAATTTTCGCTGAGTGCGCGTTAAGCTGTTCAACCTCTGATGCACCATTTTCCACTTTTTCTGCCAGACCGTGAATGACATTAACGGCTTTGGTCAGCAGGTGATTACTTGAATGAACCAATTCTTCTGCCTGTTCAGCTGCTGATGACGCTTCGCTGGCGCTACGGGCGACTTCATGAGAGGCCGTCGACATTTCGTTAATGGCGGTTGCCACCTGCTCACTTTCTGCCTGCTGCTCGGTTACTCCCTCGCGAGCGTCAATCAGAACTTTGTCGAGCTTTTGAGTGGAGCGGCTGACGGAGCTCGCAGAATGACGGATATTGGTTACCATATCGGAAACCTGGTCGGCAAAATCGTTAAAGGCCTGCCCAAGATCGGCCATTTCATCGTTGCTGGTCGTATCGAGGCGCTGGGTGAGATCACCGTCGCCTTTTGCAATTCTTTCCATAGCGTTAAGGGCGTTACGCAGTGGTCGTGTAATTCCTTTTACTACAAACAACGCCAGCGCGGCGATAATCAGCAATGCAATAATTGACGCAACGATGGTTTCAACAACGGCGTCGGCTAGTGCTTCATCAACATTATTTTCAATTCTGGCGGCTTCCTGCTCCATTCCGGCTGTCCAAAAGCCAGTACCTATTACCCAGTTCCACTCGTTTAGTAGCTTGGCGTATCCAAGTTTAGGATTGACTTGCTGCTGAGTATTCTGCCAGTCATATTTGACGAAACCGCCACCACCTTCTGCTTCTTCAATAAGCTTTCTGATAAGGTAAACCCCATTAGGGTCCTGAAAGTCGAACAGGTTTTTACCTTCAAGGCTTTGATTAACGCCATGAGCAACACTGACACCCTGACGGTCATAAACGAAGAGGTAACCCACATCACCAGAGTCATCAAAACGTAGTTGCCGTAGTATTTGCTTTGCGCGTTCTTGTCTTTCCTGTAACGAGCCCAGAGAAGTGTCTTTTACAAGGTGCTGGATAGAAGTAAATGCTAACTCCAAATAGTTAGAAAGCTCCTCTCGACTGTCTTTTTCCATTTGCGTTGTGAATTCTTCAACGGCGTTTTGTCCGACAGTCGTTGACTGAGACAAGTTATACCAGGTTAAGAACACGGCAATAAGTACCGGGGGGATAAGTGCCAGAGAAAATACTTTCGCTTTTATCGTCAGTTGCATGGGCAGGTTACTCGGGTTGTTCATGTCAGTTTGTAGTTTAGTACAGGCTCGGAATGCTATCTTTTAGACGTTAGTACCGTATCTATCTCAGATTATAGCAATCCATGGTTTGTGTATCGGCAGCAGATCAGCGAAAATAAGCAATATAGTTAAATTTAACCAATAAGAGTCTTGTTGATGTCTGAATCCAGCTTGCAGAATGAAGTCGCGAAACGTCGTACCTTTGCCATTATCTCTCACCCGGATGCCGGTAAAACCACGATTACTGAAAAGGTCCTGCTGCATGGTCAGCAGATCCAAAAAGCGGGAACGATAAAAGGCAAGAAATCTGGTCAGCATGCAAAGTCAGACTGGATGCAAATGGAGCAGGAACGGGGGATATCGGTAACGACCTCGGTCATGCAATTCCCTTATCATAATGCCCTGGTAAATCTATTAGATACTCCCGGACACGAAGACTTCTCAGAAGATACCTATCGCACCCTGACTGCCGTTGATTCTTGTTTAATGGTTATTGACGGCGCTAAAGGTGTTGAGGACCGAACCATTAAATTGATGGAAGTCACGCGTTTACGTGACACTCCTATTATCACGTTTATGAACAAACTTGACCGTGACATTCGTGACCCGCTGGAGTTGCTGGATGAAGTGGAAGATGTTCTGAAAATTATGTGCGCACCTATTACCTGGCCGATTGGTTCCGGCAAAAACTTTAAAGGGGTTTATCACCTTCTTAAAGATGAAACGATTTTATATAAAACCGGGCAGGGGCATCGAATTCAGGAAGAGACCATTATAAAAGGTCTTGATAACCCTGAGTTAGATGAGAAGCTAGGCGTATGGGCAGATGAGCTACGTGAGCAAATCGAGTTGGTGAATGGCGCGTCAAACCCCTTTGATAAAGAGCTTTTTCTCGCCGGTGAATTGACTCCGGTATTTTTCGGAACGGCGTTAGGTAACTTCGGTGTGGATCATATGCTGGATGGTCTGGTCGACTGGGCACCGAAACCTCAAGGCCGGGAAACCGATCAACAAGAAGGCGTTAGTGCCACCAGCGAAGACTTCTCCGGTTTCATTTTTAAAATTCAGGCGAATATGGACCCGCGTCACAGAGACCGGGTTGCCTTCATGCGTATTGTGTCCGGTAAGTATGAGAAAGGTATGAAAATGCGTCAGGTTCGTACAGGTAAAGACGTGCGTATCAGTGATGCATTAACCTTTTTAGCGGGTGACCGTTCGCATGTGGAAGAAGCCTACCCAGGCGATATCATTGGTCTTCATAACCACGGAACTATTCAAATCGGCGATACCTTTACCGCCGGCGAAGACTTCAAGTTTAGCGGTATTCCGAACTTTGCGCCTGAGCTTTTCCGTCGTATCCGTCTGAAAGATCCACTAAAGCAGAAGCAATTATTAAAAGGCTTAGTGCAGTTATCTGAAGAGGGCGCCGTGCAGGTGTTCCGTCCGCTTATCAGCAACGACCTGATTGTTGGCGCTGTTGGTGTACTGCAGTTTGATGTGGTTGTTCATCGCCTGAGAACAGAATACAAAGTGGATGCCATGTACGAAAATATTAACGTTGCGACAGCGCGCTGGGTGAGTAGTAAAGACGAGAAGAAACTGGATGAGTTTCGTCGTAAAGCAGAAGCGAATCTGGCATTAGATGGCGGTGACAACCTGACCTACATTGCCCCGACTATGGTGAACTTAAGCCTGGCAGAAGAGCGTTACCCTGATATTGAGTTTACTCACACACGCGAACACTAAAGCTTATGAATACGCTTTACGACACTCATTGCCATATTGATTTTCAGGCATTTGATGAGGACCGGGAGCAAGTTTTAGAAGCGGCTGCCGAAGCCGGAGTTGAGCGTTTTATGGTGCCGGGTGTTAGTGCTGAGCAATGGCCCCGGCTGCAGCAGTTAGTTAATCAGTTTTCAAGCTGGCGCTTTGCTTTAGGTTTGCATCCCTGGTTTATTCAACAACATAATCTGAACCACCTGCAAGAGCTGGAACAAGCCTTAGATACTCCGCATGAACGGTTACGGGCAGTGGGGGAGGTGGGGCTAGATGCTACCTGCGATAATTCCGAGCTGCAGCGCGAGCTCTTTATTGAACAGCTGAAATTAGCGAAGAACTATCGCCTGCCAGTGATTATACATCACCGTAAAACTCTGGAGACAACTCATCCGTTAGTCAAACAATATGGTCCTGAGCAAGGCGTTATACACGCCTTCAGTGGCAGCTACGAGCAGGCTATGAAGTTTGTTGATTGCGGTTATAAGTTGGGTGTTGGCGGAGTAATTACTTACACCCGGGCACAAAAAACGCGACAGGCAATAGCCAAAGTACCGCTATCGGCTTTGGTGCTAGAGACTGATTCACCGGATATGCCTATTTGCGGACATCAGGGAGAACGTAATGAACCGGCAAGGATTGCAAAGGTTTTGAGCGTTTTAGCCGAGTTGAGAAAGGTTGATAAAGACTCACTTAGCGAGGCTTTATGGAAGAACAGTTGTGAGCTGTTTAATGATGCTCAACCTGCCAGTAACGATCACGTATCCGGTTAAAGCCAAGCATAATAAACACACCGGCTAGCATCGCCAAAAGAAGTAAGAGTTTACCTTGTTGCATCAGGCCGTTATGGGCGGTCTGGCTTTGCTTCAATAATAAATTTTTATCGAAAATGACCTGTAAATAACCACTCACATTGTCTTCCAGGTTAATTTCTTCAACCAGTACCCATGGCTCAGAAGTGTCTTCGCTAGTGGGCCAGTCAATAATGGATGAATTAACGCCACTGTGCACGAGCAGTTCACCAAAACGGTTACGAATGGTTGCCGCCATAACTTCGGGGTGGCTGGCGATATTGTCGGTCAGAGCAGTTAAGCGCTCGGTATTTTGATGTTCAAGCCAATAATGCGCTTCGTGCTCGGCCTGATCCATCATAAGCTGAGTTACCGACTGAGTTTGCGAGAAAAGTTGCTGTTGCGACTGGACACTGGCAATATTCCAGACATTAATAATGATTAGCAGTAATCCACCGGCAGCGGCTAAGCGCAGAGCACGTTTCGTCATAATACGAATAATGGCTTTGGTTTTATTGTTAAGCAAAGTACTTTTTACTCTTTGCCATTGCCTGGATTCTGTTAGTCGCATGAGTTCAGCTCAGGAGTTTCCCGTTAAATGAAACACAGTTCTGGTTTAATTGTTTTCGACATGGATTCTACCTTAATTCATATTGAGTGTATCGACGAAATTGCACGATTAAACAACCGTTATACTAAAGTCTCGGCCATAACGGAAGCCGCTATGAGGGGAGAAATTGATTTCGCAGAGAGCTTAACCCAGCGTGTGGCCTGCCTCGAAGGCATTAAAGAGTCTGATCTGGAAAGTTTATTTTCACCTATTCCATTTAACCCCGGCGCTAAAGAACTTATTCAGGCGCTGCAAGCCGCCGGCTGGAAAACTGCACTGGTTTCCGGTGGTTTCACCTGGTTTGCAAACAGGGTTCAAGCGGCTCTGAATCTGGATGCGGTTGTCGCTAACCAGTTGGAAGTAGCCGATGGCTTTCTGACCGGGAAGGTATTAGGTGACATTGTTGACGCTCAAGTTAAAGCTGAACAACTTCAGCAACTGGCCGGGCACTGGAGTATTCCGCCGGACCGAACTGTAGCGGTAGGAGACGGTGCCAACGACGCCTTAATGCTTAAGGCCGCCGCTGTTGGTATTGCTTTTAATGCAAAACCGGCATTGCAGGCTATTGCGGATTACTCTGTCAATGCTAATAACTTACTCGAGATACTAGGTTGCCTTAAACAGTCAGAACTTATTGAGCCAGTTATTTAGGCGCTCCTGCTGCTCCTTAATGGCATCGGTGCCCGATAAAGCAAATTCCAGTAAGCTTTCGGTTACATCAACTGTGTCTGCAATGGCGTATACCTGCCACAAGTCTTCTTCTATTTCCTGTGCCCGGTAAGCAGCATAGCGGCTAATGTAATTCAGTTCGGCCTGAATAAACTGAGTATCAGGGCGTCCTGTTCTGGAAAGAGTCACAGTGATAGCCCGAAAGATAGAATTGGGTATGCTTTGCTCAATAAAAGATTCAATGGCCTGGTTGTCATTACCCTCCAGCCATTGGGTCTGAACAATATCCTCTCCATTTTGGCGATATAACCGCAGTAACAGTAATAAAGTGACAGGTTCCGACGTACGATCCATCTCATTTAATCTGGGGAGAAGTTCTTCTGTTAACGAGGAACCTCGCAGCAGCGGTTGTAAATTAATTGCACTTGGCTGACTGCCGGGAAATTTAGCCAATAACTTAGCCCATCCGGATGGCCAGTTAGAGAGGCCGGCGCGGCGCACAGAGGTTTTACGCTTTTTATTTCTGTACAGGAAAACCGGCAACGAGCCCGGAGCGTCACAGTACAAATTGCGCAGACAAAGTTCCAGCCCATTTATTGAGGTGTTTTCCACTTGAAGCTTAAGCAAGTCGCGCTGTTCACGAATTAAAAAGCGTATGAACTCCGAGCCCATGTGTTGTTCGTGGTCACCTTCAATTTTCAAACGTAACGTGGTGCGGGCATCGTCAATAGAAGCTATGGTGTAAGCTAACTGGTCTAACTTGGCTTTTTTATACAGCTTCTTGAAGCCGGTCAGAGAAATGTCGACGTTGTCACCTTTTTCTGCCGGTAGTGGTGTATCAATTTGTACTTGCAGACCGCTGACAGAAAGGTCAATGATCATGCCGTCACGAACCAGCTTGCCAACTTTAACCCGGCAGCGGCTGCGGTAGCTGAAGCGTTTTTCACTGCGTAAGTTAATAAATTCAAGGCGTGCTTCTTTTGTCCGAATAGGTGTGGACGGTGGGTGTGCAAAAGCTTTTAATGAAGCTAATTGCTCTTTTTCTATACCCGTGTCGAAAAAGCCCTGCAAACTATCCGTTATATCGTTAATCACCCCCATATATCGTAAGGGTGCTATCGCTCTTTTAACTTGTGCTGTAGGAGGGTTGATGCGAAACGGAACATTAATGTTTTTCGGTACGCTCTGAGGTTGCCATGCCTGATTCAAATCTACCCGGCGTAAATCGATTTGATAAACTCGCCAGGAGGCTTTTTTACTGCCGAAGGCAATATAAGTGTCCCATAACCCCGTTTTTTGAAGCTCTTCTGCGGTGGCTGAATAGTTGTATATTTTTCCGCGGGCGGTAATAGAAAAGGTCATTACCAGTAAACGAGCATGCTCTTTTTGAGCTAAGTCCTGAAGTAACCAGCGGCTGCGGCGTAGATTAAAAATAGAACCGAAACTGATTTGATTCAGTTCATTAATCCAGTTACTTAAAATAAAGCGGTTGTTGTCGGTGGTTAATACGTAATCGGCTACCAGTTGTTTGTTTGACTCGGAAAAGAACACCGGCAACTGCTGCATCCTGGGTAACAGGAATTGCTCGTGTCCTTTATTGAGTATTGTGTTGTAAGTATTATCAATATTAACGCGGTAGCGTTTTTTATAACCATTAATGAATCGATGAAAAAACTTATCCAGTTCGGCTGACTGATAATCCGGGTCTCGATTCAAACTCAAGTAGTGTTTACCGTCTAGCTCCTGAACTCCGACAACACGATAGGGAATTCGAGTTTCAGGGTTTACCGTGAACTCTTTTGCCAGTCCGGTAAAATAAAGCGACAGTGAATCGCCGTATTGCAGTCTATGTTCGTCGTTGACACGTACGCGCATCCCCGTAATGGAAATGTCAGCCGTTACCGCCTGATAATTTTTTCCTTTACTGTCTTCAAGCCCGACTTCGATGGTAAAATTCATTCGTTCTTCGGCGCGGTAAGGGTACTGGCCAAAGTGGAATGTTTCCAGAAGGTAAGATTCAGCCTCGTTGTCGCTGTTCAAAAATGGTGATTGACCGCTTAAGGGCTCGGCATTGTGGTCAGCTAAACTTTGTGCGAAGGCTCTTTCTTCTTCGCGAGCCTGGCGTAAATGGTTGTCTGCATCCAGTATTTGCTCAAAAGTATCCTGGGTAAAAACGCCTTTATAGGTTTCCAGGCCCCGCTCAAAAATTTCAATAGCAACATCGTCAAGCTGATGCCGGCGTCCATTGTATTCGTAAGGACGGCAATCGCCAGCAACCTGATTACGCAAGTCAACAGTGCGATGACAGGGAGCGGCTAAACGTCTAAGCTCCATTTTAAGCTTGAATTTTGTGGGACCATCTTCGTTTTCAGTTAACGACTGAAATAAGGTGTCAAAGTCAGTATCGTAAACGACGGGTTTTAACTGATCGATAAGTTGGTCAAAATAATGGTTCGGCATCGAAGTCTAATATTTTTTATAGTTATTCTTGAATAATACCTCATCATAAAACGAGAAGCAGACGAATGGCAAAAGCAAAAAGTGCGTATGTGTGTAATGACTGTGGCGCCGACTTCCCGCGCTGGCTTGGGCAATGCCCGGAATGTAAGGCCTGGAACACGTTAACTGAAATTCGTTTAACATCAAAAACAACCCCTACTTCATCTGAACGGAGGGGCTTCAGCGGTATTACCGAAGGCCGGGTGCAGACCCTGAACGAGGTGGACTTGCAGGAAGTGCCGCGTTTTAGCTCGGGCTTTCAGGAGTTTGACCGCGTTTTAGGCGGCGGCGTTGTGCCCGGTTCGGCAATACTCATCGGCGGTTCACCGGGGGCAGGGAAAAGCACGCTGTTACTGCAGGCCTTATGCAAACTGGCAGAACGTATGCCTGCATTATACGTTACCGGCGAGGAATCTCTGCAGCAGGTTGCAATGCGGGCTCAGCGGCTTAACCTGCCGACGGATAAACTGCGTATGTTGTCTGAAACCTCAGTGGAAAGTATTTGTCAGCTGGCTGATAAAGAAAAACCCGCCATTATGGTCATTGATTCCATTCAGGTGATGCATATGGCGGATATTCAGTCGGCACCGGGCAGCGTCTCTCAGGTGCGTGAATCAGCCGCCTTTTTAACGCGTTACGCCAAACAAAAAAATGTCGCCATTATTATGGTCGGACACGTGACCAAAGAAGGGCACCTGGCGGGGCCGAAAGTTCTGGAACATTGCATTGACTGCTCCGTACTTCTGGATGGCTCATCAGACTCCCGTTATCGCACCCTGCGTGGTACCAAGAACCGGTTTGGTGCGGTAAATGAACTCGGCGTATTTGCGATGACAGGTGGCGGCCTGAAAGAGGTCTCGAATCCATCGGCTATATTCCTGCAGCGCGCCGAAGATCAGGGCAATGGCTCTGTGGTGATGGTGATCTGGGAAGGTACCCGACCCTTGCTGGTTGAAATTCAGGCCTTGGTCGATTACTCGGCACTGGCTAATCCTCGGCGGGTTGCGGTAGGACTGGAAGCAACGCGATTAGCACTGCTACTTGCGGTTTTGCATCGGCATGGTGGTTTACAGGTATCGGATCAGGATGTTTTTGTGAACGTCGTTGGCGGGGTTAAGGTATCTGAAACGTCGGCAGATTTAGCGTTGTTGCTTGCTATTGTTTCCAGCTTTAAAGGAGAACCATTGCCGCGTGAATTAATCGTGTTTGGTGAGGTTGGCCTGGCCGGAGAAATACGCCCGGTGCCTAATGGTCTGGAACGATTAAATGAAGCTGCGAAACACGGTTTCAAAAAAGCTATTGTACCTATCGGCAATACGCCCAAAACCTCACCCAAGGGTATGGAAGTTATTGGGGTGAAGAATCTTCAACAAGCGCTGGATGTCATGTAGCTCGGAAATAAAAAAGGGGAGCAATAAAGCTCCCCTGTTAGCAGCATTCTTTTAACCAATAGGTTTGTATTTAATGCGGTGCGGCTCCATAGCCTGTTCACCGAATTTTTCTTTCATATAAGCTTCGTAATCGCTGTAGTTACCTTCGTAGAATACTACTTCGCCTTCATCGCGGTAGTCCAGAATGTGAGTAGCAATACGGTCAAGGAACCAACGGTCGTGCGAAATAACCATCACTGAGCCCGGGAATTCCAGAATGGCTTCTTCCAGTGCCCGCAGGGTTTCCACGTCTAAGTCGTTGGTCGGCTCATCGAGTAACAAGGTGTTGCCACCGGCTTTTAGCAGTTTGGCTAAATGCACACGGTTACGCTCACCACCAGACAATTCGCCAATGCGTTTTTGCTGGTCGGTACCACGGAAGTTAAAGCGCCCAACATAAGCCCGGCCGTTAACTTCAAAGTTACCAATTTTCAGAATGTCGTTTCCGTCAGTAATCTCTTCAAAGACGGTTTTGCTGTCATCCATGTTGTCACGGAACTGATCAACGCTGGCTAATTGCACGGTTTCGCCCAATTCAACTGAACCACTGTCAGGTTGCTCTTGCCCGCTAATCATGCGGAATAAAGTGGATTTACCCGCACCATTTGGACCTATAATACCAACGATAGCGCCTTTGGGAACGCTAAAGCTTAAGTTATCAATTAGCTGGCGCTTGCCGTAAGCCTTGCTTATGCCGTTAACCTCAATAACTTTGTCGCCTAAGCGAGGGCCCGGTGGAATAAACAGTTCGTTGGTTTCGTTACGTTTTTGGTAATCGCCACTTTGTAGCTCTTCAAAGCGGTTAAGACGCGCTTTGCTTTTCGCCTGACGGCCTTTCGGGTTAGTACGTACCCACTCCAGCTCCTGCTTAATAGTGCGCTGGCGTGCTTTTTCAGAACGCTCTTCCTGCTCCAGACGCTTCTCTTTTTGCTCCAGCCATGAGGAGTAGTTGCCTTCCCACGGAATGCCGTAACCACGGTCCAGTTCAAGGATCCAGCCCGCAACATTATCAAGGAAATAACGGTCGTGGGTAATGGCCACCACAGTGCCGTTGTAGTCGTGCAGGAAGCGTTCCAGCCAGGCTACTGATTCTGCATCCAGGTGGTTGGTGGGCTCATCAAGGAGCAGCATGTCGGGTTTCGATAGCAACAGGCGGCAAATGGCTACACGGCGTCTTTCACCACCTGACAAGTTGCCGATTTTTGCATCCCACTCCGGCAGGCGCAGTGCGTCTGCAGCACGCTCAAGAATGTTGTCGATATTATGCCCGTCTTTTGCCTGCAACAAGGCTTCAAGCTCACCTTGCTCTTTTGCTAAGGCGTCGAAATCTGCGTTTTCGTCGGCATAAGCGGCATAAATTTCGTCAAGCTTAGCGAAGGCCTCTTTTACATCTGCCACAGCCTCTTCAACGGTTTCTTTCACCGTTTTATTTTCATCTAACTGAGGTTCCTGAGGCAGGTAACCGATTTGGATACCTGCTAACGGACGGGCTTCGCCTTCGTATTCATTATCAACACCCGCCATAATGCGCAGTAAGGTCGACTTACCAGCACCGTTAACGCCTAAAACACCAATTTTGGCGCCGGGATAAAACGACAGAGAAATGTCTTTTAAAATCGTTTTCTTGGGGGGAACAACTTTGCTCACCCGCGACATTGAATAGATATATTGCGCCATAGCGACGTAAAATCCTTCTTATCAACAAAAAAGTTACTGCATAGTTTACTGTTATTTACGGACATCCCCAAACTTTGTTGTGCTGAACTAGGCACTCATTTGCGTTTTAAGGTAAAATAACGGGCAAATTAAGACCATTTAATGATTTGGAGAGCTGTAATGCTGAAATCTGAGATGAACATTGCCGACTTTGACGCGGACTTATGGCAGGCGATGCAGGGTGAAGTTGAACGTCAGGAACAACACATTGAGTTGATAGCATCGGAAAACTACACCAGTCCGCGGGTAATGCAGGCTCAGGGGTCACAACTGACCAACAAATACGCAGAAGGCTATCCGCACAAGCGTTACTACGGCGGCTGTGAGTTTGTTGATAAAGTAGAAGACTTGGCTATTGAGCGGGCAAAAGAATTGTTCGGTGCCAAGTACGCAAACGTACAACCGCATTCCGGTTCTCAAGCCAACACCGCTGCCTTTATGGCAATGATGGAAGCCGGCGATACCTTTCTTGGTATGAGCCTGGCTCACGGTGGTCACTTAACACACGGCTCTGGTGTGAACTTTTCGGGCAAACTTTACAATGCGGTTTCATACGGCCTGGATGAATCCACCGGTGAAATTGACTATGCCGAAGTTGAAAAGCTGGCGCTGGAATATAAACCGAAAGTTATCGTCGCAGGTTTCTCTGCGTATTCAGGCATTGTTGACTGGGCAAAATTCCGTGAAATTGCCGATAAAGTTGATGCTTATTTAATGGTTGATATGGCGCACGTAGCGGGTCTGGTTGCTGCCGGCGTTTATCCGAATCCTGTACCTTATGCTCATGTTGTCACTACCACTACGCACAAAACTCTGGCGGGCCCACGTGGCGGCTTGATTATTTCCGGCAGTGACGACGAAAAGTTACACAAGAAATTAAACAGTGCGGTATTCCCGGGTAACCAGGGTGGGCCGCTGTGTCACGTTATCGCTGGTAAAGCGGTGGCTTTTCAGGAGGCGTTGCAGCCAGAATTTAAAGACTACCAAAAGCAGGTGTTAGTGAACGCCAATGCCATGGTAAAAACCATGCAGGCGCGCGGTTACAAAATTGTGTCGAACGGCACTCAGAATCATTTATTCCTGGTCGACCTTATCGACAAAGATATTACTGGCAAAGACGCTGATGCGGCTTTAGGTAACGCGTTCATTACCGTTAACAAAAATGCGGTTCCTAATGACCCGCGTTCACCTTTTGTCACTTCAGGTCTGCGTTTAGGCACGCCGGCAATTACTCGCCGCGGCTTTAAAGAAGCTGAGGCTGAGCAGGTCGCCAACTGGATTTGCGACGTGCTGGATGACATTGCTGACGAAAGCAAAATTAATGAAGTTCGCGAGCAAGTAAAAGCGTTATGCGCTAAGTTTCCGGTTTACGGTTAATTGCTATCAGTTGTAGAGCGCACATAAAGGAGTCAGGCAATGCATTGTCCATTTTGCGGCACACAGGATACTAAGGTTATCGATTCGCGATTGGTTGCGGATGGTGCCTCGGTTCGTCGCCGGCGTGAATGTAATCATTGCAAGGAGCGCTTTACAACCTTTGAGACCGCTGAGCTGGTCATGCCGCGGGTTATCAAAACCGATGGTTCCCGCGAACCATTTAACGAAGATAAACTCCGAAATGGATTGCTGAGAGCGTTGGAAAAGCGGCCTGTGAGTCTCGAGTTGATGGAGCAGGCTATTAACAAGATTAAATCCAGTATCCGGGCAACCGGTGAGCGTGAAATAAGCAGTAACTTCGTCGGCAGTCTGGTAATGGAAAATCTCAAGCAGATAGACAAGGTTGCTTACGTTCGTTTTGCTTCTGTTTATCGCTCGTTTGAGGACATTCGCGAATTTGGTGAAGAAATAGCGCGCCTTAATGACTGAGTTAAACCCGCAGTACTTTGACCATCAAATGATGCACCGTGCGTTAATGCTGGCACGGCGTGGGCTGATGACGACCCGGCCAAACCCTGCGGTGGGTTGCGTAATTACTTCTGATAATAAGATTGTGGGCGAAGGCTGGCATCATCAGGCTGGCGAGCCTCACGCTGAAGTACATGCTTTGCGCGCGGCAGGACAAAAAGCCAGGGGCGCAACGGCCTACGTCACGTTGGAGCCATGCAGTCATATAGGCCGCACACCTCCTTGTTGCGATGCGTTAATTGAGGCCGGAGTAAAACGTGTTGTGGTTGCAATGCAGGATCCAAACCCACGGGTTAGCGGTAATGGTATTCAGCGTCTAAAAGCTGCGGGTATTGCTGTGGACGTAGGTGTACTGCAATCGGCTGCGGAGAGTCTGAATCCGGGGTTTATTTCCCGAATGACACGGCAACGCCCGTGGGTAACCCTAAAAATGGCAACCTCACTGGACGCAAAAACGGCGTTGTCAGATGGCCGCAGTCAATGGATAACGTCCTCTGCCGCCCGCAGTGATGTGCAGTTTTTTCGGGCACAGGCCGATGCCATACTGAGTGGTGCTGCAACGATTCTGGCTGACGATCCTAAATTGACAGTGCGTGTTGATCAGTGGCCAAAATCAAGACCGCTGCCTGAGCCTTTAAAACAGCCGGTACGTATTATTATTGACAGTCAGCACAGGGTGAATGATGAGGCCAGGGTTTTTGACTCTCCGGCGCCGGTGTGGTTAGTGCGAACAACTCCTGGTAAACCCAGTTGCCATCCACATTGTCATGAATTAATTATTGCCGCAGACCCTAACGGTAAAGTGAGTCTGCCGGCGCTTATGGTTGAATTGGCTAACCGCGAAATTAACCAGTTATGGACTGAGTGTGGGGCGAATTTGGCGGGCGCTCTTATTCAGCAGCAATTATGCGACAGATTGATGATTTACAGTTCGGGTCAGTTATTGGGCCATCATGGACGTTCGGTTATCGACATGAACGAGCCGTTGAATTTAGCTTCAGCACCAAGGTTTAAAATTATTGATCGTCGGCAGGTAGGCCCTGATCAACGCTTGGTAGCAGTACCTCATACACAAGATTAAAGGGTAAAGCGTTATGTCACTGCATAGCACAGAAGAGATTATCGAAGACATTCGTCAGGGTAAAATGGTTATCCTTATGGATGACGAAGACCGCGAAAACGAAGGCGATATCATTATTGCAGCCGAGTGTGTGACGCCGGAAACTATCAATTTTATGGCGCGTTACGGTCGTGGACTAATTTGCTTAACTCTGACTGAAGAACGCTGCGAGCAACTTAATTTGCCGTTAATGGTAGATAAGAACAACGCCCCATACGCAACAAGCTTTACTGTTTCGATTGAGGCCGCGGAGGGTGTAACCACAGGTATTTCCGCGGCGGACAGAGCGAAAACGGTGCTGGATGCTGTGAAAAAAGACGCCAAGCCCGAAGATTTAGTCATGCCGGGACATATTTTCCCGTTAAAAGCTAAGTCGGGCGGGGTTTTGAACCGTGCGGGACACACCGAAGCGGGTTGTGACCTTGCGCGTTTAGCCGGGTTTGAACCTGCGGCGGTTATCGTTGAAGTGCTGAACGAAGATGGCACCATGGCGCGCCGGGCCGATCTTGAAGCTTTTTCTGAAGAGCATGGTATTAAAGTCGGCACCATTGCCGATTTAATCGAATATCGCTCGATACAGGAAAAAACCATAGAACGGGTGGCTGAATGTAATTTGCCTACGGCATTTGGCAAGTTCCGGTTAATCACTTATCAGGACACTATTGATGAACAGGTACATTATGCTCTTGTTCACGGTGACCTCTCGCAAGATAAAGTGACTAACGTACGTGTTCATTTGCAGGACACCTTCCACGATACCTTTTTAACCGAGCGTGCAGCAAAACGCAGCTGGCCAATTCAGAAAGCTATGTCCTATATTGCTGAACACGATGGTGTGCTGGTTATTATTGGTCGTCAGCAAACCCCGGAGAGCATCATTGCTCAGGTGTGTGAATTTGAAGCGCAGGATAAAGGAGAGCAAAAACCAACAACATCGGCGTCAAATGCGTCCCGGAACGTCGGTTTAGGCTCACAGATTCTGGCAGACCTGAACATTCATAAAATGCACTTAATGAGCTCGCCAAAACGTTACTCTGCACTGTCAGGCTTTGGCCTGGAAGTGGTCGACTTTATTGAAGATAAAGACTAGCCGCTATAACGTTGTTGGAACTCATTGAGTAGTTGCTGGTGAGTCGGTGTGGCAACACCCGCCGTCTTACCAGTATTAACTAAATAACCGGTTAGTTGGTTTATCTCGGTACGCCGTTGTTGTTGAATATCCTGCAGCATGGAAGAGTGGTTTAAGGCCGTCTCCTTTGCTACTAAAAGCACCTCTTTATAGCATTCCTCAGTTGTCAAAGACACATTTTGACTGTTCGCTACAGCTACGGCTTCTGCTACGAGGCTGTATACTTGCGCCTGCCAGCTTCCCTTCAGCAATTCGCCATTAGCGCACTGATGAACTGCAGTCAGCGGATTAATAACGCAATTAATAACGAACTTTAACCAGCGCCTCTGACTTAGATCTTGTTCCAGAGTAAGCGGAGGAAAAGCCTGTTGCAGGACCAGGCCTGGGTCAAAGTCCGTCGGCTGATTCCGGACTGCAGGGTCGACTTCCAGCCAGCTTCGGCCTGCCCCCCTGTGTTGAATACAAAGGTCGGCATTTTCATTCCGGCTTCGTACCGCACCGTGAGTTGTCACCAATGGGTGTAAATTAAGCTCTTTTAACGGTTCCGGAAGTTCCACCATGCCGTTGTGACTTATTATTATGGGTATGGCTTTATTAAATCCGCGCAATGTCGTTATGCGTTGCAAGGCTTGAATCACATCAAAGGCTTTAACCGAAATAATGAACACCGTATTCTCGGCCAGAGGTTGTGTAATAACAGGAGCACTGTAGTCAGCTTTAAACTGCTTATGAGTGACTTGCCAGTTTATTTCTCGTGTTCGGTTCTTACGCGGTAAAACCGATACAGACTGGCCATGTTCCAGCAGAGCGCCGGCAATAAGCCCACCAATGGCTCCGGGGCCAAGCACGACCCAATTTAGGTTAGCCTTCGTCACGTTTTCGCTCCAGCTCGGCTATGGGTTTACGAATAAACCAGAGGAAGATAAGACTAGGGATAACCATTAAAGCAGTTAAGACAAAGAATAAAGCCCAGTTGCCATCCATATAATCGACAATTTGTCCGCTGGAGGACGACAGTACGGTTTTTCCTAAAGACCCCAACGATGCCATTAGTGCATACTGGGTTGCGGTAAAGGTTCGGTTACAAAGTAAACTGATGAAGGCAACGAAGGCGACAGTTGACCAAGCACTGGTAAAGCCGTCAATTAAAACCGCGCTTAGAAATAGGTTTGTATCCGGGCCTACCAGAGCAATCCAAGAGAACATCAGGTTAGAAGAGGCCATGGCTACGCCGCCTATGAGCAGGCCTTTAATTATACCCAACCGTAAGTTGACGGCACTGCCTAGTAGCGCAAAAATAATAGTTACCCACCAGGTAACCAATTTTGAATAGGTGCCGATTTCGGCATTAGTAAAGCCAACTTCTTTATAGAAAACAATCGACATTCGTCCCAGAAAAGCTTCGCCAATTTTAAACAAAAAGATAAAGGCCAGAATTGAAAAAGCGAGCTTAACGCCGTTACGGGAAAAGAACTCACCAATAGGCTGAATAACAATAATGTTGACTCTCTCTTTCATTGCCGGCCAGAAGTGAGTCAATTTTGTTTTTATGGTTGGTTCCTGATGATAAGTGGTGCGGCGCACAAAGAGTACGACAGCTGCAAGGACTAACATGATGCAGCCCAGTCCGAAATAAGCGTGTTGCCATTGCCAGGTTATACCATCGACAAAAAAGAACGGCAGGGCACCTAAACCACTGTAGCCGGTCCACCATCCGGCGGTTGTCATTGCTGCACCGGCGCTTTGCAGTCGACCTTCGTTTTCCGCAAAAGATTCAATTCGGTAGGCGTCAATGGCTATATCCTGAGTCGCTGAACTGACAGCAATGCCAAGTGCAATTAGCCCGACGAGATGAAGGTGGTCGATAATATCCAGACTCGCTAATGCGAAACAACCTCCGGCAATGAGCATCTGGCAGAAAAAAATCCAGCTCCTTCTTTGCCCTAGCCAGCGAGTGAGTATCGGGATTTTTAGGTTGTCGATAATAGGCGCCCATAAAAAATTTATAGAGTAGGCGCCAAAAACCGCACCGAAATAGCCAATGACTGAGCGGGTTAGTCCAACCTCCTGCAGCCACGCTGAAAGTGCTGAGCCAATCATCACCCACGGAAAACCACTGGCTAGGCCCAGAACAAAAATCACTAATACGCGAGGCTGTTTGTAGACTTTCAAATCTTGCCAGAAAGTCGGTTTTGTTAAAGCCATTAGTTTTGCGGTACAACCTCTATACGTTTCAGAATAGGCGGGTCGACAGGTACATCAGCCCAGCCAATTTCATCGCTATAGGCCTGTGATTCAAGTTTAGCCATGGCTTCAAGGACATCTAAGCCTTCAACGATACGACCAAATACAGCGTAGCCCCAGTCACCATTGTCTGGATTAAGTGAAGTATTGTCATTTAAGTTAAAGAAAAACTGGCGGGTACCTGAGTGAGGTTCACGTTCGCGAGCCATAGCAATTGTGCCATATTCGTTCTTCAAGCCGTTACCGGATTCATTCGCAATTTTTTCAAATGAGGGTTTGTCCTGAAAATCTTCGTCATAGCCGCCGCCCTGGATAACAAAGCCGGGAACTAAACGATGAAATATCGTACCGTTGTATTGTGCTTTTTTCACATAACGGAAAAAGTTCTTAACGGTTAACGGAGCTGCATCGCGATTGAGCTCTACAGTGATGTTACCCATAGAAGTTATCATTTTTACCCGCGGAAAGGGGTTATCTGGCTGAATTTCAGCATGACTGACGCTGATAAAAATAGCTGCGGTGAGGCCAATAAAATATTTAAGGAAAGTCATGACTAAAAGTCCTCTTGTTCACGCATACGCAGCTTAGGATCATTAGCGATTTCCATAAGCACCGAATTCAGTAATTGTTTGAATTGACGTTCTAAAGTTGCCTGGGCTGGTTTCAGACCACCCGTGGAGTTATAGGTTCCAGAATAAAAATTGCTATAGCGACGATTTCCCCGGGTGGCCTCAACACGAATGGTAATACTATGCTCGAGTTCGTATTTTACGGTATGAAGAGTTGCGTCAATTAGTGCTTTTTCGATGGTGACGTACCATGTCAGACCGTTTTCATCATAAGCACCTGTAACAGGCTGTAAAGCCTCTTCAACAACTAAGGTTAAGGGCCTTAGAGTGGGCGCGAATGCTGCTTTGTCCTGTTCTTTTTTATGACGATATAAATAAGAATAAGAGCGTTTATCCGTGACTTTTAATTGGTTTACCTTGGTGTTTAGTTTATCAACAACAGTGTCAGCGCTAATAATTAATGGATCAGGCTGGCTCTGGCAAGCACTGATAATAAGCAAAAAACTGGCGGCAAATAGTGTTCGGAACATAGGAGTTATCCTTTTTTATGGCGGTCATTCACCTGACGTCGATTCGTGCTATCATACCGTGAAACCGTATTGTCATAAAATACCTTACCATTATGACGATACTAGCCGACAGAAGTAAAAGGTTTTGCCGTGACTAAATTTGCTGAAATTACCGGTTGGGGAAAATGTCTGCCACCGGCTGTAATGACCAATGATGATCTTGCCACTTTCCTGGAAACCTCGGACGAGTGGATTGTTTCACGAACAGGTATTTCCGAACGTCGAGTAAGCCATGTTGGTACGTCTGAGTTGGCGACGGTTGCTGCGCGTAATGCTCTGGCAGCTGCCGACTTAGATCCCAATGAACTGGACCTCATCATTGTCGGTACTTGTACTGCAGATGAACTTATCCCCAACGTCGCGTCTAAAGTACAGCAAAATATCGGTTCAAAACATGCTGCAGCCTTTGACCTAAATGCAGCTTGCAGCAGCTTTTTATACGCGATGCATGTTGCGACTCAAGGCATAAAAACCGGCGCACATAAAAAGGTCTTACTCATAGGTGCTGAACGTTTAACCCGCATTCTGGACTGGACCAAGCGCGAAAGCGCCGTTTTATTTGGCGATGGCGCGGGCGCTATGGTACTTGAAGCCTCAGATGAAGAAGTTGGTTTGCTAGCCAGCCACATCAGTTGTGACGCAGATGCCCGCGACGTGTTAAGCCTCGATTTTGGCTCTAGCTTTGACCGCTTTAACTTTGACGGCATTATGCAATTTGATTTTGTTGGCCAGGAAATATTTAAACGTGCAGTGAAAGGCATGAGTGCGGCTGTCGACAAGGTTTTTCAGGAAACCGGCATGACCACCGACGATATCGACGCCCTTATTCCGCATCAGGCGAATAAACGGTTAATCGATTTCTTAGGTAAAATGTGCAAAGTGCCGAGCGAGAAAACCGTTATTAATATTCAGAATTACGGGAATACATCCTCAGCGACACTACCTATTGCCTTTGCTGAAGCTGCTGACAACGGTATTATCAAGCCTGGCGACAGCATTATGTCAGCCGTGTTTGGTGGTGGACTCACTTGCGGTGCCGGATTGATTAAATGGGGGCAGAGAGTCACGCCCAAACGTCCTAATCAAATGGAGCTACCGGCTGGAGATAAAAGCGCATTGGAGCTTATTGTTCCCATGCACGAAGCGACTAAAAAGGCCTGGAAAAATCGCGGTCAGTAATAATTGACGGGAGACAGATTTTGAGTACTGAAGAGCTCGTACAAGTTTCGCAAGATAACGGTGTTGTTCGCATACGTCTGAACCGACCAGCAAAGAAGAATGCCTTCACTCAGGACATGTACACAACATGTAATGAAGCGTTGAAAGCGGCAGACAACGACAGCTCGGTTCATGCAGTACTTTTTGAGTCCAGCGGTGACAGTTTTTCTGCCGGTAACGATTTAAATGACTTTTTATCAACTGAAAACTTAGATGAATCGGCTCCAGCGTTTCAGTTTTTGCATACTCTGGCCCGTGCCGAGGTACCTATAGTTGCCGCAGTAAATGGATTAGCTATAGGCATAGGAACAACGCTCTTACTGCATTGCGATATTGTTTACAGCAGTGACGACGCAGTATTTGCGTTGCCATTTGTGCAGCTCGGGTTATTGCCTGAAGCTGCCTCAAGTTTGTTGTTACCGCAAATTTGTGGTTACCAAAAAGCGGCAGAATTGTTGTTGCTCGGCGAAAGTTTTGACGCGCAGTCGGCTCAGCAAGCCGGGTTTGTTAACCATGTGGTTTCGCTTGAGCGGTTGCCTGTTGTGGTTGAAGAAACTCTGGATAAACTGCGTAAGCAATCCAGCAAGTCATTACGAATTTCCAAGCATTTATTAAAGCAGCCGACGGAGTCAGTAGCTGACCGCATCAGTCGTGAAGCGACGTTTTTTGCAAAAGCGTTAAGCTCAGATGAAGCTCGTCAGGCAATTGCTGCAAAGCTGCAGAAAAAGTAAGCAAAAGGTAAACTGTGGGTTGTTTCAGCCGGGCAACTGGTTCATAATGCAGCCCGCTTTGAACAAAGCGTTTATGGTGACTCTGCGGGTCCCCTCGCAACGCTAACTGGTGAACCCGGTCAGGCCCGGAAGGGAGCAGCCGTAGTCAGGGATGTGTGTGCCGAGGTGTGGCTGGTAGAGTCGCCACCCAATCTTTATTAATCGCCGTCAGGGCGTTTTCTTCCTTTCAAAAATTCCAGTGCTTCCGCTATTGCTTTGTGTACCTGCATTTCCATGTCCAGCCGCTTTGACGGTGGTAAAAAGAAAGCCATATCAACTTCGTGTCGAATGTAACGCGGCGGTAACTGATTAAGTACCAGGCAACTGAGATCAGCCAGAAACTCCTGACTGTGTTGCTTTTCCAGTTCCAGTTCTTCTATCCGGTCTGCAACTAAGCGCTCGTAATAATTGTGAATGTCATCGTCAAACTTCATACTTTTATCCTTCTGTTAGCTCATTCTCAGTATAGACATAATAACTGGCTCTTAGTAGTTGAGCATGGGCTCTGACTAAACGCGGTAAATTACGTTGATACCCTCCGCCGATGACAGCAGCCAAAGGAATCTCATGTCGTTTAGCAAAGCCTAGTACAGCAAGGTCTCTTTGAAAAATACCCGCCAGACTAATATTCAGATGACCCAACTCGTCCCGCTGATAAATGTCGACACCGGCATCGTAAAGAATCAGATCGGGTTTAATTTCGCGGTTGATGCGTTCGAGGGTATTTTCGAGAGCCGCTAAGTATTCTTTGTCAGAGGTATGTTTAGCTAAAGGAATATCCAGATTAGAGCTAGCTTTGGAAAATGGAAAATTGCGTTCCCCGTGTATTGAGCAGGTAAACACCCTATTATCACTTTCGAAGAGCGTGGCGGTTCCGTCGCCTTGATGAACATCGGTATCCAGTACCACTATTTTTAGCTTTGGGTGGCGAACTAGTATTTCATTGCAGGCTATTGCTAAATCGTTGAGTAAGCAAAAACCACTGCCCCAGTCTTTGTGGGCATGGTGGTAGCCGCCGGAGAAGTGTATGGCAATTCCCTTCGTGAGTGCCAGTTCGGTCGTCAGCAGTGTGCCCCCAGCGGAGGTTAGGGTGCGGTACAATAGCTGTTCTGACCAGGGAAAGCCTATACGTCGCCAGCTGCTTTTATCCATGCTGTTCTGCCGTAACTGAGACAGATAGCCTGGACAGTGTGTTAGTGCTACCTGCTCCCAGCTAAGCGGCTCAGGTTGATGCCATTGGTTATTGGTTGCTCCGTGTTTAACTGCCCAGTCTTTTAGTAGACGGTATTTCTCTATTGGGTAACGGTGTCTGGGCGGTAAATCTAATTCACTGTATAAAGGTGAGTAGATAAAAGGAACGTCAACCTTCTTCATAACGGCTAATCTTTTTCTCCAGAGAATCAATAGCCATTTGGCAGCGGTTAAGGCGTTGCTGCGCGCTTTGAATCATGGTTGGGTTATTACCCGCAGCAGCCGTATCCAGGTTTTCTGTCAGTCGTCTTTCGTAATCACGATAAGTCACTAATTGTTGATGCATCTGCTGCAGTTGATTTTGCGCTGTAATGCGATGATCTTGCTGTTGTTTAGGTGGTCTATTAGCCCGGAAAGCTGTATTTAATGCTTCTAGCTGCAGACTGAGTTTTTCCGCAAGGTAACGTTGAGCCTGATGGTTGTCGCTTTTCTGAAGCTGCCGAAAAAGGTTTTGGGTCTCTGCAACGTAATCGACAGCCAGGTTAGAACTTTGGCTGAACAGCGACGAACTAAACCAATTTTCGCTAAGCTGGCGATGTTTCTTTCTATTTTCCCCATCAATTTGCTCAGCTCGCCCCTGTAAAGTGTTGAGCAGCTGTTCAATATGTTGTATTGAGGTTACATTTAATATCTCTCTCATCCCTCTATATTAAAGGATTTTGAAACTTAGGTCACGAAATTGGGTCTACCATTGAATATAGGCTAATAAATTAATTGTTTAAAAAACGTTGAAATTGAAATGTCAGTGTTGTTCGTCGATCAAAAAGTGATACTATTCAGGAAGGAGTAATATTCCAAGTTAGGTATACATGTACCAAAACTGGGGGTATGAAATGAGTTGACGACAGGATGTCGTCCGAGAAAATATCTGGAAATTACGAGAGTCCAGAACCGTGTTCTGCACCGGATACAAAGCGACAGCTATAGCGCGGTTGACTCAGTTTACTTGGTTGACAGCGTATAGCCATCGTGGGAGTATCTTTTAGTATTGCTGCTTTTTTTGGCAATAATAATAAAGTGTAGAACGAGATCTTTTCGTCATTCAAACAACTGGTGTTTCACGCCTTAGGCGTTGAAGCGGAAGTTAAGTCAAATTGGTTGGGAACTATGACCAAAGTAATCAAAAGAACCAAACTCGCTGCAACCCTTATGGGTGTGATGGCGTTTGCTGGCACCGGCGTTGCCGCGGCACAGCAAGTAGATGTAGCTAAGCTACAAAACGAAGAGCAAAAGATTTTGAACGCTGACGAACAGTCACAGAAGAAAATCGACTCTTTGTTCGAGCAAAGCCAGGATCTTCTTATCGAATATCGTTCAGTGGTTGCTGAGTACGAGAACTTGAAGGTCTATAACGATCACGTTCAAGGCTTGGTTAATGACCAGAACGCTACGCTTGAGTCTCTTCAGAAGCAGATCGACGGAATCGAACGCACGAAACAAGGTGTTGTTCCTTTGATGTATGAAATGATTGACTCGCTTGAGCAATTCGTGAAATTGGACATTCCAATTCACCGCGAAAAGCGTATGGCACGTGTTGAGCGTTTACGCGACATCATGGACAGCTCAAGTGTTTCTACATCAGAGCAATTTCGTCAAATCATCGAAGCTTATCAAACCGAAATGGACTACGGTTCAGGTTTGATTTCTTATCAGGGCAACCTAGAAGTTGACGGTAAGGAAGTGGCTGTTGATTATTTCCACATGGGTCGTGTTGCTTTCTTAGCTCAGTCTCTGGACTTGAAAAATGCTTGGATCTACAACAACGAAACCGATGAGTGGACTGCTTTGGAAGACGAGTTTATCCGTCCTCTGACCCAAGCGATTCGTATGTCACGTAAGCAGCTTGCTTACGATCTGGTGAAACTTCCAGTATTCGCAGCGGAGAGTGCAGAATGAATAAATTAGTTAAATCGTTAATGATTGCAGCAGCAGTCACCCTTTCTGCAGGTACGACTCTCGCTGCCCAGGCTCAGGATCAATCTGAAGCTAAAAGTTTGGATGAGCTATTGCAGCTTGTTGAAAAAAACCGTGTTTCTTCTCGTGAACTGAACGCTGAACGTGAACGTGAATTCACTTCTGCTCGTGCTGACAAGCAAGCATTGCTGAATCGTGCAGAGAAGCAGTTAGAAGATGAAAAAGCACGTGGCAAACGTTTGCAGGAAGAGTTTTCTGAAAACGAAGTTAAACTTTCGAACAAAGAGCAGGAACTTGAGAATGCCAAAGGCACTTTAGGTGAAATGTTCGGTGTTGTTCGTGGTGCTGCAACCGAGACTATCGGGCGTATCGCGACTTCTATCATCAGTGCGCAGTACCCCGGTCGTGAAGAGGTTCTGGAAAGCTTGTCAGAAGCAAAAGAACTTCCTACTCTGGAAGAACTTGAAGAGCTTTGGAAAGCCTTGCTGACTGAAATGGTGGAATCGGGCAAAGTAGTTAAGTTCAATACTGATGTAACTTTGCTTGACGGCGGTAGTGAAACTCGTGAAGTGGTTCGTGTTGGTACCTTTAACTTAATTTCAGGTAATCAATACCTACTATACAACGATACTACAGAGCAAGTTCAGCCGTTAGGTCGTCAGCCTCAGGGTAGTGCGACTTCGCAAGCTAAAGAGTTTGCTAACACTGAAGAAGGTTATGAAGGTGTATTTCTTGACCCTTCAAAAGGTCAGATTCTGAGCTTGTTAACTGGCAAAGCGACTTTGGAAGAGCGTTATCATCAAGGTGGTACTGTTGGTTATGTAATTACTGCAGTATTAATTCTTGGTTTGTTAATCTCTGTATTCAAACTGGTTACTTTGACAGCAGCGGCGGGAAAAATCCGTTCTCAGTTGAAAAGCCCAGAGCAGCCTAAAGACAACAACGCATTAGGTCGTATTCTAAAAGTTTATCAAGAGAATAAGAATGCAGATGTTGAAAACTTAGAGTTGAAACTGGACGAAGCGATTTTACGTGAAACCCCGAGAGTCGAAAGTGGCATTAACGTCATTAAGATCCTTGCGGCTATCGCTCCATTGCTTGGTCTGTTGGGTACGGTTGTTGGTATGATTGGTACGTTCCAGTCTATTACACTGTTTGGTACCGGTGATCCGAAGATCATGGCAGGCGATATCTCTATGGCGTTGGTAACAACAGCTATGGGTCTGATTGCAGCTATTCCATTGATTTTGGCTCACAGTATTGTGGCTTCTCGCGGCAAGTCTATTGTTCATATTCTGGACGAGCAAGCAGCGGGTATCGTAGCCTCGCATTCGGAGAAGGAGTAACCCATGCTTTACCTGATGGAACTTTGGGAATCTATCAGGGATTTTCTGGCTACCGGTGGCGATGTTTTGTACATCGTCATGGGGGTGCTCTTTCTAATGTGGGTACTGATGATTGAGCGTTATTGGTACCTTACAGGTGCTTTCCCTAAACTTCGCAATGAAATTATAGCGAAATGGGATGCCCGTAAGGACACCACCTCATGGTACGCCCATAGAATCCGTGAAGCATGGATTTCCGAAGCGAACGATAAACTGAATGCACGTATTCTGTTGATAAAAACTTGTGTTGCCTTATGTCCACTAGTCGGGCTGCTGGGTACCGTGACAGGTATGATTGCGGTGTTTGAAATCATGGCAGTACAAGGGACGGGTAACCCTCGTCTAATGGCGTCGGGTATCTCGATGGCTACTATCCCGACAATGGCGGGAATGGTTGCTGCGTTATCCGGTATGTTTTTCGCAACACGTCTGGAAAGTAAAGTGCGTAGAGCGAAAGAACGCCTTGTTGACAGTTTGCCACATCACTAAGAGAGTAAAACTATGGCACGTAATCGTAATCGAGAAGAGGAAGATGCGTCGATCGACATGACGCCGATGCTCGACATCGTCTTCATTATGTTGATCTTCTTTATCGTAACGACCTCATTCGTCAAAGAAGCGGGTATTCAGGTTAATAAACCTGATGCCAGTAACACGACCAAGGAGCCTTCAGCTAACATCTTTATCGCTATTCGTGATACTGGTGAAGTCTGGATGGATAAACGTCAAGTGGATGTAGAACGCGTAGGTGCAAACATCGAGCGTATGCTTGCCGAACAACCAACCGACGTTGTTGTTATCCAGGCTGACAGGAAAGCTGAACATGGTGTCGTTGTAGAAGTCATGGATCAGGTTAAGGAAGCGGGTATCGATAAGATATCCATAGCTGCGGAGAAGAAATAATATGGTGCGCTTTTTAGTATCTTTACTACTAGGTGCCGCCGTTACGTTTGCTCTGTTTGCTTTCATGGCTTACTTAATCGGCGGGGGAGCGCAGCGCAATGAAGCGCCGCCTCCAACGCCGGTCATTGACATCGTAACGTCGCCACCTGAGTCTGACGTTCAGGAGCGTCGGCGTACGCCGCCGCCGCCCCCACCGCCACCTGAGCAGCCACCAGAAACACCACAGTCTGAGCCTGATACATCAGACAGTGGTATGAACATGAACATGGGTTTTGATGTTGATGTTGGTGGTGCTGATACTGGTCTTTCAGGACCAGGCGGAGGACTAAACTCTGACGGAGACGCAACACCAATTGTTCGTATTGAGCCGCGTTATCCGCCTTCAGCCGCAAGAAACGGCACCGAAGGTTGGGTACAGCTGCGCTTCACTATTGACCAGCAAGGTGGTGTAACTGACGTTGAAGTCATCGATTCTGAACCTCGTCGAGTTTTCGACCGTGAGGCACGGCGCGCGCTATTGCGTTGGAAGTATAAGCCCAAGGTCATTGATGGTAAGCCTGTTCGTCAGGAAGGCATGACCGTCCAGCTCGACTTCACAATGGATGGGAACTAAGAAATGAAATATACAGTTAAAACATTTGTTAGTGCCCTGGCTTTTGCTTCCGTTATGTCGATGACAACGGTTCCGGCTTCGGCGCAGGACCTTGGTTTCAACATTCCGGACAAAAAGACCGTTGAGGCGCAGAAGAAAGCTCGTGACAATAAGGCTGCTTCGCAGAAGATTGGCCGGGCAATCATGGATGCGTTTGAACTGTATGAAGAAGAGAAAATCAAAGAAGCGATAGCGGTTCTTGAAAATCAAGACCCTGACCCTGGTTACGACTCTGCGTACCTGGATCGTTTTCTTGGTAATCTTTATGCAGCAGACGAACGCATGGCTGATGCTTTAAAAGTCTTGAGAAACGCAGTGGATCAGGACGTGCTCGGTTGGAATGACCAAGCAGCTGCGATGAAGCTGGTTGGGCAAATTAGTCTGCAAGAAGAGAATTACGAACAAAGCCTTGAATACCTGAAAAAGTGGGTTCAATTCACAGGTGAACGTGATCCTCAAGTGTTCTTATACATGGCTAATGCGCACTACCAGATGAAAAATTTCGCTGAAATCATTCCTTTTGCGGAAGCTTCTTTGAAGGCGGCAGACAAGCCAGAAAAGAATGTCTATACGTTGATGATGGCGTCTTACTATGAACGTAAGATGTATCCTCAAGCCATAGAAGTTCTTGAAGAAGGCCTGGACAAGCTACCAGAGGTAACCCAATGGTGGCCGCAGTTAGCGCAGTTTTATATGTTAGAAGAAAACTTAGCTAAGTCTCTTCAAACTATGGAAATCGCGTATTTGGCTGGATACCTTGATAAGGAGAGTCAGTATAAAATGCTGGTTCAACTTTATGATAATGAAGGTATTCCGTACAAAGCTGCTGCGACTATGGAAAAGCACGTAGAAGCGGGTGATATCGAAAGGACTGCGAAGAACTTTGGAACTATTGCTAATAGTTACCATCGCGCGAAAGAGCTTGATAAAGCCGTTTCCTGGTATGAACGCGCAGCAGAAGCAACCAATGACAGTGATGACAAAGGTGAATACTACCGCAAGCAAGGTAACTTGATGCTGTTGAACGAACAGTATATTGCGGCAGCAACTCCCCTAAAAAAGGCTCTGGATTATTTGGAGCGTAATGAAGAAGGTCGTGTGTACATGTCATTAGCGGAAGCGTATTTCTATGGTGGTGACTATCGCCAGGCTATGCGTTATGTTGATGAAGCTGCAACCTTCGATGGTCAACGTCGGAGTGCTCGTAGCTGGAAGGGTTATATTAAGTCTACAGCTAAACGAAAAGGTATCGATCTCGATTAACCACTTTTCGTTTTTATAACTGCATAGTAAAACCCGGCCACAGTGTCGGGTTTTTGTTTTCTGGGGAGAGAAATATGAGGTCTCATTCGGTCGGTCTTGGCTTAAGAAACGAGTTGCTTGACGCTGCTTTAGCTGGAGATATTGATGCGGATTTTCTTGAAATAGCCCCGGAGAACTGGATACCTTTTAAAGGTTCTCGCTTGGACAAACTCGCCCAAATAGCCGGAAAATATCAACTGACCTGCCATGGGCTATCGCTATCTATTGGCAGTCAGGACTCGTTGAACCAAAGCTTCCTGAAAGATGTGAAACGCTTTTTGAATGACTTTGATATTGAAATTTACAGTGAGCATTTAAGCTATTGTTCTCATAACGGCCAGTTATACGATTTACTGCCTATTCCTTTTACAACCGATGCCGCTGCCTATGTAGGCGAACGAATTAAGGAAGTGCAGGATAGGTTAGAGCAAACTTTAATATTAGAGAACGTCTCTTATTACGCCAGCCCTTCGCCGCAGCTCACTGAGTTAGAGTTTATTAATCATGTGCTTGAGGCCGGAGACTGCAAGCTTTTGCTGGATGTAAACAATGTCTTTGTTAACAGCGTAAATCACAGTTATGACCCTTATGAATTCATCGATGGCCTGCCTTCTGAGCGAATTGTCTACGGACACATAGCGGGACATCACGAAGAATACGACGATCTTTATATTGATACTCATGGTGCCAGCGTAAAAGACGAAGTTTTCCAGCTTCTGGATTATGCTTATGGGCGGCACGGTGTTTACCCTACTTTGTTGGAAAGAGACTTCAACTTCCCTTCGCTGGAAGAGTTAAACCAGGAGTTGAACAGGATAAATGCGATACAGGCTCGCCATGAGTAAAATGACTTTTAAAGAAATTCAAAATCGCTTTGTGGAACAGTTAAAAGCGCCGGAAAAGTTCGTAGACGAAGCTTGGCTGGATGAGATAGAAGCGCGGCGGCTGGCTGTTTATCAGCGATTACTGCGGAATAATATCTTTCGTTTTATTGATAGTGCATTCCCTGTACTCAAAAAGCTGACAGCGGAAAAAGAATGGGCAGAAACCAAAGAGCGGTTTTTTCGTACCTTTTCTTCTCAGTCACCATATTTTACTGGTATTGCGGCAAGCTTTGTTGAGTACCTGCAATCTCATGACGAGTTGTTTATCTTTGCAGCTGAACTGGCTCACTATGAATGGGCAGAACTGGCGGTAGAGCAAAAGCCGTGGCCTGAAAATTATATTAATCCGGCAGAGGCGCTTGAGAGTGACACTCTGATTGCACTTAACCCGACAGCTATGGTGTCGTCATATCAGTACCCGGTTGATGAAATAAGCACTGAGTTTCAGCCTCAGGAACCCTTGGCAGAACCGCGTTTTTTGATCGTGTTTCGCGACAACGGCGATAAGGTTCGCTTTATTCGCACTAATGCGATGACTTTTTTACTGTTAACAGAGCTACAAAATAGAGAGAGTATTCAACTGAATAGCTTACTCGAGCTTTTGCCTGAATTACTCCCTCAATGGCCCAAAGATCAGCTACAGCAAGGGGCCGAACAGACTTTAAACAGACTAGCCGGGCAGCACTTGATATTGAAGGTAAAGAATTGAATTCAACTTTTATCGTTGTCGAGGATCGAGTATGATCAGCCCCGATTTCATCAAGAGGTAAAAGTTATGTCATCAGAAACCTTTAAAGAACCGGCAGGCAAACGATTTTTGCTTATTACGGCAGTGTTGTTTTTATTCTGGGCCTGTTTACCGCTGGTTCTGCGTTTAACACAAATTCTTTCTTCTTAAATACATCCTCATTAACTATCAGGTAAACGACATTTATGTCAGTCACTTTGCTCGTTGTCGAGGATAAAGACAAAACTCTGGAGTCTATTTGTAGCTTGATAAAGCCACTTGGCTTTGAGGTTACTGTAGCCCGGGATGGTTTAGATGGCTTAAGCAAAGCGAAACAGAGCTACTTCGATATTGTTTTGCTTGACCACAAAATGCCGGTTATGGACGGTTTGTCTTTACTGAAAAACCTGCGCGATTTAGACGCTTATCACCGTACTCCATTGTTGTTTATGTCAACTCAGGATTTGGTAGAGATAGAGCCAAAGGCATTAAAGGCCGGTGCGACTCAATGTCTGGCTAAACCTTTGAACGAGGATTTTCTGCTGGATACGCTAAAATCCTGGGCGGTGCGCTTTGTCGCATAATGATGAGACTAAGATTATGGAATCAGCCACGACTGATATAAGGGACTCTATTGGTTCCATTCCGGACTACCCTAAGCCAGGTATTATTTTCCGGGATATAACGCCTTTACTACAAAACCCGGATGCGTTCAGATTAACCATTAATACGTTAAAGCAACGCTATGCAGGGCAGGGCATAACACAAATTGCTGCTGTTGAAGCCCGTGGCTTTATTTTTGGTTCCGCATTAGCCTATGCCATGGGGTGTGGAGTTACTCTGTTAAGAAAGCCGGGGAAGTTACCCGGTAAAGTGACACGTCAGAATTATGAGTTAGAGTACGGTTCAGATGAATTGCAAATGCATGAAAACGCTTTGACTGAAAACGACAGAGTGCTAATTGTCGACGATTTACTGGCTACCGGCGGAACCGTGGTAGCTGCAAGTCAGTTGATTAAGTCTTCCGGCGCAGACGTTGTAGAAGCCGCTTTTGTGGTTTCTTTACCTGAGCTCGGTGGTGAAGATAAATTGCAGCAGGCCGGCGTTGCGTGCTATACCTTATGTCAGTTTTAACGAAACAGAGTTAATAATCCATCCTATGAGTTATCAGGTACTGGCAAGAAAATGGCGACCTTCGCAATTTGCAGAAGTTGTCGGCCAACAACATGTTTTGAAGCCGCTTGAGCACGCGTTAGACAAGCAGCGGCTTCATCATGCTTATCTGTTTACCGGTACCCGCGGGGTGGGTAAAACCACCATTGCACGAATCCTGGCTAAAGCACTGAATTGCGAAGAAGGTATTACGGCAACGCCGTGTGGCAAATGCAGTGCCTGTCTTGAAATAGAGCAGGGACGGTTTGTTGACTTGCTGGAAATTGATGCAGCATCAAGAACCAAAGTTGAAGACACCCGCGAGTTACTTGATAACGTCCAGTATCGGCCCACCCGCGGCCGCTATAAAGTGTACTTAATTGATGAAGTGCACATGCTGTCACGGCACAGTTTTAATGCGCTGCTGAAAACACTGGAAGAACCACCGGAGCACGTAAAGTTTCTGCTGGCGACCACCGATCCGCAGAAGCTACCGGTCACCATTTTATCGCGTTGTCTGCAGTTTAATTTAAAAGCCTTGTCGAACGACGATATTACGCAGCAGCTTAGCTATGTTTTATCGCAGGAACAGGTTCAGGCTGATTCCGAAGCGCTGCCACTCTTGGCTCGTTCTGCCCGTGGCAGTATGCGCGATGCGCTTAGCTTAACCGACCAGGCTATTGCCCAGGGTGGCGGTTCGGTTAGTATCGACAGTGTCAGACGTATGCTTGGCAACGTACCCGTGGCCGATATTGCCGCATTACTGGAATGTGTTCTCGAAGGGGATGCAGAAGCCGTAATGCAACGTGTGGACAGTATGGTATCAATGGTACCGGACTTGAGTTCAGTGCTGGTCGAGCTACAGAGCTTATTGCATCAGCTGGCGTTGGTTCAGCAAGTACCCAGTGCCGCTAATGTGTTCGAAAACAGTGATGTCCTGAAACCATTATTGCGACGCATGCCGGCTGAACTTATCCAGGTTTTCTATCGCACGGTTCTGGAAGGCCGCCGCGAGCAGGCTTACGCTATAGACGCACGTAGCGGACTCGAAATGACTTTATTGCGGCTGCTGTGTTTCCGCCCGGCAGAAAAGGGCGATTACAACATTACTGAACCAGACTCGTCTGCTGTTGATATGCCTGAGTCGAAGCTAACGGCTCCTGCTCCAGAAGTGACTGAACCTGAGCCTGAAGCAGAAGTAACACCGCAGGCAGAACCAGAGCCGCAGCCTGAAGCGGAATTATCGGAGCCTATGCAACCGTCTTATAGTGAGCATGAAGAGCCTCCTGAATTTAATTACTCTGAACCGGATGATGATGCGGGCTTCTATCATAATGATGCGCCTCCGTATCATATGGAAGAGGCCGCTAAGTCGGAGCCAGTACCTGAGCCAACAGCAGATCAAACAGCAGAGCCAACGCCTGAGCCAGCGGCGCAGAGCAGTTCTGGCGTAGCCGATCTTTTACGCGTGCGAGAGCAACTGGCTGAAAAAAAAAATCCCGACAATAGCAACAAAACATTAAACAGCCAGACAGAAAACAGCTCGCCGGTGGCGTTAACTGTTCCGGCAGAAGCCGAACCAGAAGCTCACCCCGAGCATCAGCCGGAATCAAAAGACGAATTAAACGAAGAACTGCCAGAATTAAATGACGATATCCGCGAAGCCGCCGAAGTTGATAAATGGAGTGCCATGATAGCAGGCATGGACATTTCCGGGCTGGCTCGTCAGGTGTTGTTAAACTCCGAACTGCAAAAGCTTGGCGATGACGACTGGTTGATTCTGGTGGCTGAAGAACAAAAAAGTTTATTGAACGAATCGACCAGTCAGGCCGTCAGAGAGTCTTTGGCCGGGTTATTAGGGGCGACTGCAAGGGTAGAGTTTAAAGTTGGCGTGCCGAGCCAGCCAACACCTTTAATGGTGCAACAGCATATCAATGAATACCGTCACCAGCGCGCGTGTGAAATATTACACGGAGACGCCGGCGTACAAGACTTACAACAAAGGTTTCAAGCGCAAATTGATGAGTCATCAATTCAGGCGCGTTAATTTTTTAAAAGCTTAAACGAGGAATAAAATTATGTTTAAAGGTGGAATGGGTAACATGATGAAGCAGGCGCAACAAATGCAGGAGCGCATGCAAAAAGCCCAGGAAGAAGTCGCCAATATGGAAGTTACCGGTGAAGCCGGTGCAGGCCTGGTTAAAATTACCATGCTGGGTAACCACAACGTAAAGCGCGTAAGCATTGACCCAAGCCTAATGGAAGACGATCAGGAAATGCTGGAAGACTTAATTGCTGCAGCTACCAACGATGCTGTGCGTCGCGTTGAAGAAACCAGCAAAGAGCGCATGTCTGAAATAACCGGCGGTATGGGTTTACCTCCGGGCTTTAAAATGCCTTTCTAAGTAGTAAGGTCAGTTAATGAGTATTAGTCCGGCAATCGATCAACTGGTCGAGAATTTAAAACGCCTACCGGGTGTTGGCCAAAAGTCAGCACAGCGTATGGCGTTTCATTTGCTTGAGCGCGATCGCGGTGGAGCCTCAAGGCTTGCCGAGTCTTTGCAGTCTGCGGTGGAAAAAGTAGGCCACTGCGAGTGTTGCCGGACCTTAACCGAAGAACCCTTGTGTCGCATTTGCAGCAACCCGATGCGGCGCGAAAATGGTGTGCTTTGTATTGTTGAAACACCCGCCGACGTATTAGCCATTGAACAGACCTCTCAATTTCAGGGGCGTTATTTTGTGCTGATGGGACATTTGTCGCCGCTGGATGGTATTGGGCCGGCAGACATTGGTCTGGATGAACTGGAGCGGCAACTGCAGAGCGAGCCGGTGGAGGAAATTGTGCTGGCGACTAACCCGACTGTGGAAGGGGATGCTACCGCGCACTATATTGCCGACATTGCCGCGCAATTGAATATCAACACCACCCGAATTGCTCACGGGGTGCCAGTAGGCGGTGAGCTGGGTTATGTTGATCAAACCACACTGGGTCACGCCTTCAGTGGTCGAAAACAATTTTCCCGATGACTTGAAAATGTCTCCTGCGCCCCCATTGTTATTGCCATAGGTAATAACAGTAGGAGAAATATACTATGGCGGAAGCCGGTCAAATGGAAAAACATGGATTTCAGACAGAAGTAAAACAATTGCTTCACCTGATGATTCATTCTTTGTATTCCAATAAAGAAATTTTCTTACGCGAATTGGTCTCTAATGCGTCCGACGCAGCAGATAAATTGCGCTTTAAAGCCTTAAGCGACAACTCTCTGTACGGTGACGACAGTGACCTGCACGTTCGTGTTTCTGTTGATAAAGACAGCCGCACTATTACCATCAGCGACAATGGCGTTGGTATGACGCGCGACGACGTGATGAATAATCTGGGAACCATTGCCAAGTCAGGCACTGCGGAGTTCTTTGGTCAGCTGTCCGGCGACGAAGCAAAAGACAGTAAGCTTATCGGTCAGTTTGGTGTTGGCTTCTATTCAGCCTTTATTGTTGCTGATGAAGTTACCGTAAGAACCCGTTCAGCATTAGATAAAGACGCTCGCGGAGTCGAATGGCGCTCGCAAGGTGAAGGCGATTTCGAAATTGCTGACATTGATAAAGCCCGTCGCGGCACGGATATTATTTTGCACCTGAAAGACGATGCCGATGAATTCTTAGATGAAAATCGTCTGCGCGGCATTATCAATAAGTATTCAGAACACCTGAGTATCCCGGTTCAAATGTGGAAAGAACCGGTACCTGAGTCAGAAGACGACGAAGGCAACAAAGTGGAAGGGCAGCCCGGCGAATGGGAGACCGTAAACTCAGGTCAGGCACTCTGGACTCGTGAAAAGTCAGACATTACGGACGAAGAATACAAAGAGTTCTATAAGACCGTAGCGCACGACTTTGATGAACCACTGCTGTGGAGCCACAACAAAGTTGAAGGCACAACCGAATACACTAATTTGCTGTACATTCCAAAACGCGCTCCGTGGGACTTATGGAACCGCGAACAACAGCACGGCGTTAAGCTTTATGTGAAGCGTGTTTTTATTATGGACGACGCTGAGCAGTTAATGCCGACTTACCTGCGTTTTGTGCGTGGTTTGGTTGACTCAAACGACTTACCGCTGAACGTTTCGCGTGAAATTTTGCAGGATAATAAAATCACCCGTGCAATGCGTAATGGCAGTACCAAAAAAGTACTGCAAATGCTGAAGAAGCTGGCAAAAGACGACAAAGAACAGTATCAACAATTCTGGGATACCTTCGGGAATGTGCTGAAAGAAGGTCCGGCGGAAGATCACACTAACCGTGAGCGTATTGCCGAGCTGCTGCGTTTTGCTTCAACGCATAACGAAGGCGCAGTGCAGTCAGTCAGCCTGGACGACTACATTGAGCGAATGAAAGAAGGCCAGGATAAAATCTTCTACATTGTTGCTGACAGCTACGAAGCCGCCAGAAATAACCCTGCACTGGAAATCTTCAACAAGAAAGGCATTGAAGTGTTGCTGCTTTCAGAGCGCATTGATGAATGGTTGATGAGCCACCTGACTGAATTTAAAGAGAAACAGTTGCAGTCAGTGACTCGTGGTGACCTTGATTTAGGCGAACTGGACGACGAAGAAGACAAGGCCGAGCAGGAAAAAGCCGAAGAAGCCTTTAAAGAAAACCTGGAACGCTTTGAAAAAGCCTTAGGTGATAAAGTTAAGAAGGTTCGTGTGACTAACCGCTTAACCAACTCGCCGGCCTGTATCATTACCGATGACAATGATATGAGTACGCAAATGGCTAAGTTGATGGAAGCCGCCGGTCAGGCGGTTCCTGAAACTAAGTACATCTTTGAAGTAAATCCAGAACATCCGTTGGTTCAGCGCATGCTGACCAAAGAAGATGATACCTTTAAAGAATGGGCTGAAGTGTTATTAGATCAGGCCACTTTAGCGGAGCGGGGCAACCTGAAAGATCCAGCCTCCTTCGTTACCCGCCTTAACAAATTAATGCTTAACGCTTAATTTCGTATCAACCGCTGTGGGTAAGTCATTGCCTGCAGCGGCTTTCTGCGCTTGTAATAGCCCGCCTGTCAGGGTAAAGTTCGGGGCAGACTTTTGAATCATGCAAAGAGGTTTTCTATGCGCATTATTTTGTTAGGCGCCCCGGGAGCTGGAAAAGGAACTCAGGCACAATTCCTGATGAATACTTTTGGGATCCCTCAAATTTCCACCGGTGATATGCTGCGTTCAGCAATAAAATCCGGATCAGAACTGGGTAAAAAGGCCAAACAAGTTATGGATGCCGGACAGTTAGTGTCGGACGACATCATTATCGAGTTGGTCAAAGAACGAATTGCAGAGCCAGACTGCCAGAATGGTTTTTTACTCGACGGTTTTCCAAGAACCATTCCGCAAGCCGACGCGATGCGTGATAACGGTATTGAAATTGATTACGTGCTGGAATTTGATGTTCCGGACGAAATTATTGTTGATCGCATGAGTGGTCGCCGTGTCCACCCTGGTTCCGGCCGTGTTTATCATGTTGAGCACAATCCACCGAAAGTGGAAGGCAAAGACGATGAAACGGGTGAAGATTTGGTTGTTCGCCCGGATGATCAGGAACAGACGGTTCGTAAACGTCTTTCGGTTTACCACGAACAGACCGAGCCTCTGGTAGAGTATTATCAAAAGCTGTCTGAAGAAGGTAAGACGGAGTATCACAAAATTGATGGTACACAACCCGTTGAAAGAGTCAGTGAGCAACTGGGCGATTTGCTCAGAAAGTAATTTTTTACTAAAAGGCTCACATGGTGAGCCTTTTTTAATGAAGCAAGGCCCCAACGAATAACAAGAGGCATTCCAATGACATCTCAACTAACAATCACCGGCTTTTATGCGGGCATTTTAACGCTTATTTATCTTGTTCTGGCTGTGAACATTATCCGCTTGCGCTGGAAACATCGGGTAGGCCTTGGTACAGGTGAAGCCGAAGAACTCAACGTTGCAGTACGCATCCATGGGAATTTTATTGAGTACGTGCCTCTGGCGCTTATTCTGTTTGCTATGATGGAAGTACAAAACGCTCCGCTTGCTCTGCTCCATGGGTTGGGTATTGCGTTAGTCGTTGCTCGCTTATGTCATGCTATAGGATTAACCCGCAGTGTCGGCGTGAGTTTGCCTCGCACCATTGGGGTATTAACGACTTTTGCCGTTTTATTGTTAGCTGCTGGCTTTGGTATCGGTCAGTTTGTTGGTGTCAGTTTATTATAAAGTGAAGCTATGTCTGAATTAGAATCAGGTATCCATTTGTACGGCGAACAACAAAACCCTCCGGTTGTTTTGTTGCACAGCTCGCAGAGCGCGAGTAGCCAGTGGCGGGCGTTAATAAAAGAATTAACCAGCACTCACTTTGTTATTGCGGTTGATTTGCTGGGCTATGGGCAGGCGCCTAACGTCGAGTTTACGGCAAACTTTCGACTGGAGCAGGAACTGCCCCGTATTATTAACGCGGTTGAGCAACTTGCGTTATCCAGGCCTGTGCAACTGGTTGGTCACTCCTATGGCGGTGCTGTTGCATTAAAGCTGGCACTGGAAAAGCCATTTAAAATTGCCGATGTGGTTGTCTACGAACCTGTTGCCTTTCACGTGTTACCGGATGATTCTCCCGGAATGCTGGAAATACAGGAGATCAGTCACGCTATGAACGGTAAAGACGCAGTCGAATGCACTCGCACCTTTGTCGATTACTGGAATGACGCCGGATATTTTGATGCTTTGCCTGAACGCATTCAGCAAATCATGGTCAGTCAGGCTGCCAAAGTGGCGCTGGACTTCGACGCCTTGCTTAACGAACCCCGACGCCTGGAAGACTACCGCGGGGTAGGGCAAAGCGTTCTGCTGCTGCAGGGCGAACACACTCGTCGCAGTGCAAAAGCTGTCGCAGAGGCTTTATCGACGATACTTCCTGATGTTCAACGAGACTCCGTTGGAGCAGGGCATATGGGGCCTTTGACTCATCCGGCTGATGTGAATCAGCGTATCCTGCAATTTTTGCGTAAGCAATCCTAACCCAGAGAAAACGCGCGTGAACTGGTGGACGAATAATAAAGGCGAATTTAATAAGCTGGCTAAACTGACCGGCCCTATTCTGGTGGCTCAGTTAACTCAAATGTTAATGAGTGTCGTGGATACGGTCATGGCCGGGCGTAAAGGCGCGGTTGATTTGGCCGCTGTGTCTGTCGGCGGCAGTATTTTTGTGCCGGCAACTTTATTGGTGTTTGGTCTGGCGCTGGCATTAGCGCCCATTATCTCTCACCTGGACGGGTCAAATTCGCACCGGCGTGTCGCTAACATATTGCAGCAGGGGTTCTATGCTTGCGCCATTGTTGGTGTTATCACGTTACTGGGTATGTCATCAGCGCCATGGTTGCTGGACATCATGGAAGTTGAAGACGACTTTCGCGCCATTACTCTGGATTATTTGTTTTACATCTCCTGGGGCATACCGGGCTTTGTTATTTACGCGGTACTGAGAAACTTTTGTGAGGGCTTGTCGAACACAATGCCGTCGCTGATCATTGGTTTTATCGGGCTATTGATAAATATTCCGGCAAACTACATTTTTGTTTACGGCAAGTTTGGCATGCCGGAGCTGGGTGGCGCTGGCTGTGGCCTGGCGACAGCCATTGTGTTGTGGGGTATGGCGCTTTCAATGGTTGTTTATACCTTTACCGCCAAACGTTACAAGCGGTTACGTCTGCTCCGGCGCTGGTATCGACCTAACTGGGACGACGTTACCTACGTTATCCGTATCGGTTTCCCTATTTCGATGTCGCTCTTTTTCGAGGTCAGTCTGTTTGCTGCTGTGGCGTTATTAATTGCGCCGCTGGGGCCGACTGTGGTTTCTGCTCATCAAATTGCACTGAACATAAGTTCGTTAGTGTATATGGTGCCGCTGAGTATCTCTATGGCGGTGACTTTACGGGTTGGCTTTGCGCTGGGTGCGGGTAATCCGAAAAACGCCATGTTGAGCTTTAAACTCGCGATGCTGTTTGGTGGTGTGTTTGCGGGCGTTAACGGTTTAATTATGTATCTGGGTGGTGGTTGGTTAGCCAGCCTTTACACTCCTGATAAGGATATTATTAATCTGGCAGCGACGCTGATGGGACTGGCGGCTATTTTCACTGTGTCGGACACCTTCCAGGCCATTTCTATTGGCACTCTGCGTGGCTACAAAGACACTAAATACCCAATGATATTGGCCTTTATTTCGTACTGGCCATTTGGCTTAACCGTTGGTTATATTCTGGGGCTGACCGACTGGGTTGTGCCAGCCATGGGCGCGGCAGGTTTCTGGATTGGCTTTATTAGTGGCCTAAGTGTCGCAGCGGTACTCTTGTCATTGCGCCTACGCCGCGTATCCCGCCGATACGAGCGTAAGCATTTTCGTGAGCAGTTAAACAGCGCCGCTTAACCGCGGCGCTTCGCTAATACCTCCAGCACATCGTCCAGGCTAAGCTCATTGGCCCGTAGCGCAACCAGCAAGTGGTAGAGTAAGTCGGCGCTTTCATTAGCCAGCTCGTCTTTATCGGCAGTTGCCGCTGCCAGAGCGACTTCCACGCCTTCTTCCCCAACTTTTTGAGCCACACGTTTTAATCCCTTAGAAAATAGGCTGGCAGTGTAACTTTCGTTGGTATCTGCGCCTTTACGGCTGGCAATGAGCGAGTCAAGCTCATGCAGCAAGGGTTTAGGTGCCTCGGCAAAACAACTGCGGTTACCTAAATGGCAGGTAGGGCCATCGGGTATAGCCTGAACCAGTAATGCGTCATAATCACAGTCCGAATAGATGCCCTCAAGCCGGAGGTAGTTGTTTGAGCTTTCGCCTTTAGTCCATAAACGTTCTTTACTGCGGCTATAAAAAGTGGTTTTACCGCTTGCTAAGCTTTCCTTAATGGCTTCTGTACTCATATAGGCCTGCATTAACACTTCACCGGTTAGAGCGTGTTGTACTGTGCAGGGCAGTAAACCTGACATTTTCTCCCAGGCCAACTGGTTTATGTTATTCAAATCAATTTTCATGTCGTCTCCTGAAGCGCTTCAATGGGGCGAACTGCAATATTATTGGCTGCCATTGCGGCTTTCACTTCGCTGATACTGAATAGGTTTTTGTGAAACACCGAAGCCGCAAGTGCACCATCCACCTGCGCCTTTTGAAAGGCATCAACAAAATGCTGAATTTCACCGGCACCACCGGACGCAATTAAAGGCACAGAGCAATGTTCGCGCAATGCCGACAGTTGTGCAATATCGTAACCTTGACGCACGCCGTCCTGATTCATGCAATTCAACACAATTTCACCGGCCCCACGGGAAATGACTTCCTGCAACCAGTCTTTGGTCTGCCATGTTGATTTCTGCGACTTGCTCTCGTCGCCGGTAAACTGATGCACTTCGTATTCACCGGACTGTTCGTTATAGAAACTGTCGATACCAATAACAATGCACTGCTGGCCAAATTCCTCCACCAGGGTATTAATTAAATTGGGATTAAGCAGGGCAGGCGAGTTAATGGAGATTTTGTCTGCGCCCATAGAAAGCATGGTCTGTGCGTGCTCAACCGAACGAATACCGCCGGCAACGGTAAAAGGAATGTTGATTTCCCGGGCAACCCGCTCAACCCAGGACTTATCCACCGTACGGCCGTCTGCCGATGCGGTAATGTCGTAAAACACCAACTCGTCAGCGCCACTTTCTGCATAGCGTTTTGCCAGAGGCAGAATATCACCAATAATTTCATGGTTACGGAACTTAACCCCTTTTACTACTTGCCCGTCGCGAACGTCCAGGCAGGGTATTACGCGTTTTGCCAGCATGCTAATGCCTCCTGCATAGTGAAAGCACCGGTAAGTAACGACTTACCCAATATAACCGAGTCACAGTTTACGGCTTTTAAATCTTTAAGATCGTCTAAGCAACTGACGCCACCGGACGCCTGCCAGATCACTTGCGGATAAAGTGCTTTGTAGCGCTTATAAAGCTCAACATTGGTGCCGGTCATGGTGCCATCTTTACTGATATCGGTGCACAGTACATGACGGCAGCCTAAATCCAGGTAACGGTTGAGAATGTCATCCAGTGTATGCGTGCTGGCCTGTTGCCAGCCGTGGGTAGCGACCATGGCATTGCCACTCTGATCAATATTCACATCCAGCGCCAGTACAATTTTTTCGCCGCCGTAGGTCTGCAACCATTGTTTTACTCTGTCCGGGTTATTAACCGCGGTGGAACCAATGACGGCACGCTCAATACCGGCGTCAAACAAGGCTTCCAAATCCTCGGTTGTACGAATTCCGCCGCCAGCCTGACACTTCATACCGGAATCTGAGGCTAGTTTAGCCAGCAGTTGTTGCTGGCGCTTGTCCGGGTCTTTAGCGCCATCCAAATCAACCAGGTGCAGCCACTCGGCGCCTGCTTCTGCATAGAGCTGAGCCTGCCCCAGCGGGGTTAAATCAAACTCGGTTTTTTGCGCGAAGTCGCCCTGATACAGGCGTACCACTTTGCCGTCAATTAAATCCAGGGCAGGTATCAGCATAATGTTAACTCCAAAAAACGTTTCAGCAGAGCTTCGCCAGTCTTACCTGAACGCTCAGGGTGAAACTGCGCACCGAAATAGTTGTTGTGGCGTATCATAGAGGCAAAGCGCTCACCGTACTCGCTGCTGGCAATAGTGTATTCGTCCACTGCTACGGCGAAACTGTGCACGAAATAGCAGTAACTGTCGCTGCGTTCGACCAGCGGGTTGTCTGCGGTTGGCTGCAGTGTATTCCAGCCCATATGCGGCAAAGGAAGGCCATAGTCGCGAAGGCGTTTGGTTTTAGCCGGAATTAGGTTAAGGCAGCCCACATTGCCCTCTTCTGAGTGCGAGGTTAGCAACTGCATTCCCAGACAAATGCCTAACACGGGTTGCGTTAACTCACACAGTGGCTGAACCAGCTGCTTGCGCTTCAGGTTACGCATTGCCGCCACAGCTGTACCGACGCCGGGCAGGATCACACGGTCAGCTCCGCGTATTTGCTCCGCGTCATCGGTAATAAGCACTGAGTAGCCCAAACGTTCAACCGCAAAGCGGACAGATGTCAGGTTGGCACACTCGGTATCGACAATCACCACATTCATGCCAGCATCCCCTTACTTGAAGGCAACTGTTGGTCTCCGGTTTTGGTAATGGCCTGACGCAGTGCCCGGCCAAATACCTTAAACAGGCTTTCGACCTGGTGGTGGGTATTACCCTCGGTGGTCGATAAGTGCAAGCTCATTGCCATGGCGTCGGTTAACGAGCGGAAGAAGTGCTCGACCATTTCGGTGGATAACTCGCCGACTTTGTCGCGGGTGAAATCTGCTTCCCATTTCAAATAGGGGCGTCCGGATAAATCGATGAGACATTCCGCCCGGCATTCATCCATAGGCAGAGCAAAACCAAAGCGACCAATGCCGCGCTTGTCGCCCAGTGCTGAGCGTAATGCCTGACCCAACGCCAGAGCCGTGTCTTCAATGGTGTGGTGATCGTCAATGTGCAAGTCACCCTTAACCTTAACCGAAAGCGAGAAACCGGCGTGTGTGGCTATCTGCTCAAGCATGTGGTCAAAGAAGCCAATGCCGGTATCAAATTCGCGCGGAGCCTGACTGTCTAAATCCACCTTAATATTGATGTCCGTTTCCCGTGTGGTGCGGGTAACCGACGCTGTACGCGGGTTGTCCAGTAATTGGTGAACAATGGCATCCCAGTTGAGTTCGCTACGACTGTAACGCAGACCTTCAATACCCATATTTTCTGCCAGTTGCAGGTCGGTTTCACGGTCGCCAATAACGTAGGAGTTGGTAAAGTCGACACGGCCTTCTTTCAGATACGACTTTACCAGCCCAAGCGCAGGCTTACGGCAGCTGCAGTTATCACTGTCAAAGTGAGGACAGATCAAAACATCGTCAAAACGAATGCCTTGTGACTCAAACACCGCCATCATCAAATTATGTGGCGCGTCAAAATCAGCCTGCGGAAAGCTGTCTGTACCCAGACCGTCCTGGTTGGACACCATCACCAGCTGATAACCCGCCTGTTGCAGTTTCAGCAAAGCCGGTACCACGTTCGGTTCAAACACCAACTTTTCAACGCTGTCCAGCTGTTTGTCAGTGGCTGGTTCTTCAACCAGGGTGCCGTCACGGTCAATGAATAAAATAGGCTTCTGGCTCATGAAAAATAGTCCTTCAACTGTTGAATCAGTTCGTCATTTTCGGCGGCGCTGCCAATGGTTATGCGAACAACGTTTTCCAGCCCCCGCTGCGCCGACTGATTACGTATTAATAAGCCGTTATCGGCAAGTGATTTCACTAAACCAGCGGCATCTTCACACTGATACAGTAAAAAGTTCGTGTCACTTTCCGATACCAGGGTCAGTGGTGTTTGTTCTAAGGCTGTTTGCACCCGATCGCGCTCGGCTAATAAGGTTGCTACCTGTTGCTGCAGCCGTTCAAGCGAGCTTGTCTGCAAAGCCTGAACCGCAATTTGCACTGTCGGGTCTGGCAAAGGGTACGGCGCCAGAACTTTCTGCAGTAACTCAATAATGTCGTCATTCGCCAGCAAAAAACCGCAGCGAATGCCGGCCAGAGCAAAGGCCTTCGATAAGGTGCGTAACACCACCAAGTTCGGATAACGTTGCAACCAACTGACAACGCTGTCACCAGAGCTGAACTCAATATAGGCTTCATCAACTACCACCATAGAACGTGGCGAGTGTTGCAGCACCTGTTCAATATCATCGGTATTTAGCGCATTGCCCAGCGGGTTTGAAGGCGAACAGAGAAAGATGACTTTGCACTCAGCAGCAGCTTCTATAACCGACTCCGTATCCAACTGCCAGTTGTTCACCTCTCTGCTATTTAGTAAGGGAACCTCAGTAACACCAACCGCAAAGGTTTTAGCCGAAATAGCGTACATACCGTAAGTGGGCGGGCAAATCAGTACCTTGTCCTGCGCCGACTCACAAAAAGCTCGTATCAGTAACTCGATACCCTCATCCGAACCTCGGCTGCTTAACACCTGTGAGGCATCAACTCCGGCGTATTCAGCGTAGGCCTGATTCAGCGGCTTAGACTGAAACTCCGGGTAACGGTTAAGTTTGCTGTCATCAACGGTGTACGAGTTACTGTACGGAGACTCGTTAGCGTTCAGCCAGATATTGCCACCGCTCATACTTCGCCGTGCAGAGGCATAGGGTGTTAGCTGTTTCAGGTGCTGGCGCTGTAACTGCTCAACAATGCTCATAGTTTGCTCTCCGTACTTTTAGTTTCCGTACGAATAGTCACAGCACGTTTGTGCGCATCTAAACCTTCAACGTCAGCCAAAGTAGTAATGGCTTCTGCTAACTGGCGTAGTCCGTCGTGACTGGCTTCCTGGACCGTATAACGACGGTAGAAGTCGACCAGCCCAAGGCTGCTGTAATTGCGGGCATAGCCATACGTTGGCAAAACGTGGTTGGTACCGGTGGCATAATCACCGCCGGACTCTGGTGTGTAGTGTCCGACAAAGACAGAGCCTGCACGGGTTAACTGTGGCAGCAGCTCACGCGCGTTATCCGTCTGAATAGAAAGGTGTTCGGGCGCATAGGTTTCGCTAATGGCTATGGCTTCATTCATATCGGCAACTACCAGCAGACGACTGGCCTGTAAGGCCTGCTCGGCAATATCGGCGCGACTTAGTTGAGCGCATTGTGCCATCAGCTCCTGCCGTACGTTTTCTGCGACCGTCATTGACGGCGTAAGCAAAATAACCTGAGAGTCCGGCCCGTGCTCAACCTGCGAGAGTAAATCCGCCGCCACATAAGCCGGGTTTGCACTGTCATCAGCAATAACCAACAGCTCTGAGGGGCCTGCCGGTAAATCCATGGCACAGCCGCTGTCATTCTGGCTAACCTGTTGCTTGGCTTCGGTAACAAAGCTGTTACCCGGGCCAAAGACTTTACCTACAGCAGGCGATGACTCTATGCCGTAGGCCAGCGCGCCAATTGCCTGAGCGCCGCCACACAGCAGAATATCGGTTACGCCGCAACGCTTTGCAGCGTAGAGCAGGGCGGCTGGTAATTCGCCCTGTTTATTAGGCGGGCTGACCATAACCACACGCTGACACCCGGCAATTTGCGCGGGCACACCCAGCATTAATGCGGTGGAGGGCAAGGTTGCGCTGCCACCGGGAATGTATAAACCGACGGCGTCTAACGGCGCATAACGCAATTCACACTGCACGCCTGGCGCGGTTTCAATGCTTAAATTCTGCGGACGTTGCGCTTCGTGAAAGCGATAAATAGTTTGATACGCGGTATCTATAGCGCGTTTTACTTTGTCATCTAAACTAGCAACGGCGGATTCCACCTGGTCATCACTCATTCGCAGTGAGGTCGCATCCGGGTTATCGAACTGGCGGGTATAATTCAGTACCGCGCGCTCACCGTTATCACGAACGTCACTTAGAATTACCGCGACTTTTTCACGTAAAGATTCGGCCTGAGCCCGTCCGGGGCGCGCTAAGCGTTGAGCTTGCTCCGCTGACGACAGGCTCTGCCATTGTTCAATGGGTATCCGTAATTCACTCATGATCACCCCATCATTTTTTCAATAGGTAATACAAGTATTGAACTGCAGCCCATAGATTTAAGATCTTCCATGGTTTCCCAGAATAGCTTCTCGGTGCTGACCATGTGCACGGCAACCTGCTCGTCGGTGTGGCTAAGCGGCAAAATGGTTGGTGTTTCTGCGCCGGGTAATAGCTCTACTACCTGCTCTAATTTGTTCTTTGGCGCGTGCAGCATAATGTATTTGCTTTCCCGTGCCATTTGCACGCCGTCTATGCGTGGCAGCAACTGGTCTATCATGGCTTGTTTTTCTTCCGACAGGCTGTCAGCGCGTTGTATTAGCTGCGCCTGAGAACGGAATATCACGTCTTTTTCGACTAACCCGTTTGCTTCCAGCGTAGCACCGGTGGAAACTAAGTCACATATTGCTTCGGCAAGGCCCGCACGGGGAGCAACTTCCACAGAACCGGTCAGCATAACCGTACGCGCATTCACGCCGTTGTCTTTCAGGTAACGCTTTAGCAACTGCGGGTAAGTGGTCGCGACTCTTAAACCCTCTAAATCTTGTAGCGACTGGTACTGGCTTTCTCTTGGCACCGCCAGCGACAAGCGGCACTGACCAAACTCAAGTCCGCGTAATGGCTGATAGGCCGCGACAGAATCGGTTGCAATGCGCTCTAACCGGGCTTCTTCCAGCACGTTTTCGCCAACCAGGCCTAAATCAACCACGCCGTCCATAACCAGACCCGGGATGTCGTCATCACGTACGCGCAGCAAATCGATAGGGTGACTGGTGCTGTGCGCAATTAAGCGTGCTTCGTTAACACTAAATTTCACACCGCAGGCATTCAGCAATGCCATAGATTCTTTACTCAGTCGTCCCGATTTCTGTATCGCAATGGTTAAACGGTCAGTCATAACAGCTCCTAAAATGAAAAACCCCCGAAGGTATATGCCTTTCGGGGGTTGTATAGTCAATCGAAAGGCTAGCGTTTATACGGCTAGCCCAAACATTAAGTTCACGGCTAGGCCATACAGTTCCAATGATGATGGTGGTGGCTGTGAACAAAACGCATAATTAACACTCCAATAAAAATAGTTTTACTTCGTAAAGTTGTATAGCACTATAACAGCTGAGAAATGTAATGCAAGAGTAAACTTATTGGTTATTTAGTCGATATAAGCTTATTATTTAACCAGTGGTTGTATAGTCAAATAACAGAATTCATTCTCTGCGAGGCGAAAGACAACAACAATGGCTAACTTTGATGCAATGGTTCCGTTGATCCCCAAAGACACTCGCGTGCCTGTGGACTTCGCCCGTGAGCAGATGAAAATAAACCAGATTGAGAAGATACACGAACTCAACGCTGTAGATGAAGACGAAGGGGCTACCATCGAAGATGATCAAAAAAGAGAAAGTAGCCAACAGCATCAGCATCAACAATCGTCGGCTCAAACGGACGTTGAAGAGGTTGCTGATAACGATGAAACCTTATCTTCAGGACATATAGACACCTACGCCTGAGCAAACATCTATGTCATAATACGTGCCTATTTCTTCGGCGGTATAGGTTATGGCGACGGTTTTATCAGTATTTAAGCCAACAGGCGAGCTCGCACAAGCAATTACAAACTTCCAGCCACGAGCCGCTCAGCAGCAAATGGCAGAAGCCATAGCCGCTACCGTTAAGAAAAAAGGTGAGTTAGTGGTTGAAGCCGAGACCGGCACCGGCAAAACTTTTGCGTATTTGGCTCCTGTGCTACTGGGCAAAGGCAAAGCGATTGTTTCTACCGGCACTAAAAACCTGCAGGAACAGCTGTTCCACCGCGACTTACCCATGTTAAGAAAAGTGCTGGCGCCGGAAAAAGTTGTCGCTTTATTAAAAGGCCGTTCAAATTATTTGTGTCTGCACCGCATGGAGCAGGCAACCCAACAGGCCGGACAGTTCAGTAAAGACATTCAAAACCAGCTTATTACGGTAAAGCGCTGGGCGACATCCACACGCAGTGGTGACGTAGGCGAGATGAACGCCTTAGCAGAAGACGCCTCGGTATTACCGCAGGTAACCAGCACTCAGGACAACTGCCTGGGGCGGGACTGTCCGGTGTACGAAGACTGCCACTTAGTCAAAGCCCGCAAAGAAGCTATGGAAGCCGATATTGTGGTGGTCAACCATCATCTTTTCTTTGCCGATATGGCGCTAAAAGACACCGGTTTTGGTGAATTGATTCCCAGCGTGGATACGGTGGTCTTTGACGAAGCTCATCAAATTCCGGACATTGCCAGCCAGTACTTTGGCGAAACGGTTTCCAGTCGGCAACTGACAGAAATGTGCGAAGAACTGCAGCGCTTGTGTATGACCGAGCTGAAGGATTTGTCGCAGGCCAGCGCAATGGCACGTACGTTATTGCAAACGCTGAAAGACTGGCGCTTGTTGTTTCCGCGGGACCCTATGCGCGGCAACTGGAGAGACTGGCGCAAAAAGCCCGACGTTGCCGAGGTGGCTGAACGGGTGCAGGAGCGTTTAACCCTGCTGACCGACGTTATGAAAACCGCTATAGGCCGTAATAAAGATTTTGATAATTTACACGAACGCGCTGAACAGCACCTTTATATTTGGCGTCAACTAATGGATGTCGACCGTACCGGTTACAGTTTTTGGTTTGAAACGACGCCCCGTCACGTCAGCTTGCATCAAACGCCGCTAAGCGTTGCCAAGACTTTCGGTGGCTATATTAAGCGCAACAAAATGAGCTGGGTATTTACCTCGGCTACTTTGGCGGTTAACGGTAAGTTTGACTACTTTACCAAGCGTTTAGGCATAGATGACGCCGATACCTTGTTGCTGGAAAGCCCCTTTGACTTTGCGAAGCAGGCCAAGCTGTGTTTACCGCGTTATTTGCCCGAGGCGAACGACCCGAACCGGCATCAGATGCTGACCGAAATTGCGGAGCAGTGCGTTAAGGTGAACCGGGGCGGCACTTTTCTGCTGTTTACCAGCCACCGAATGTTGCAGCAAATGGCTGCAATATTACGCGATCGGCTGGATCGCGACATTTTGGTGCAGGGCGAGTCCGGGAAAACAGAGTTACTGGAAACCTTCACCAAAAAAGGTAATGCCGTGCTGTTGGGTACTTCTTCCTTTTGGGAAGGGGTAGATGTGCGGGGTGAAGCCTTGCGTTGCGTTATTATCGACAAACTGCCGTTTGCCTCGCCGGACGACCCTTTGCTGAATGCGCGTGTTGAAGATGCCCGCTTGCGTGGTGTCGATGCGTTCAGCACGATACAATTACCGCAGGCAATAATTGCGCTGAAACAGGGCGCAGGACGATTAATTCGCGATAAAGACGACTCCGGTGTGTTAATTGTTTGCGACAGTCGTTTAGTAACGCGCCAATACGGTAAGCAATTTTTATCCAGCTTGCCTGCTATGTCACGAACCCGGGATTTAAATGAAGCGCTGAGTTTTTTAGCGCAGGTTGCAGAGAAAGATGAAACCAATAATGACGAACTTATTAGCAGTTGATACGTCGACTGAAAATTGCTCAGTGGCTATTCGCTGGCAGGATAATTTCTTTAGCGAAGCAATAGAAAGCCCGCGGGAGCACTCGCAGCGTTTACTGCCTTTTGTTGAACAAATGCTGCAGCAGGCAGAAACCGAATTAAGTCAGCTGGACGGGCTGGTCGTTGGCGTAGGGCCCGGCAGTTTTACCGGTGTACGCATCGGGGTATCCATGGCGCAGGGTCTTGCTTTTAGTGCCGAGTTACCAGTATATCCGGTCAGTAGCCTGCATGCGTTAGCGCAGCAAGCCATTCGTAAACACAATGCAGAAGCGGTTGTGGCCTGTATTGATGCGCGCATGGGTGAAATTTATTACGCCTTGTACCGTAATAATAATGGTCTTGCCGAACAAATAACGGAGCCCGCCGTTGCTGAACCCTCTGCCAGTTTATTCGCAAAGCATAATGTCCAGGGCTTTCATACTGCGGGAACTGGCTGGGACAACTACGCCGGTACCCTGGACCCTAAGCAGGAATTAAAGCACAGCATGGATTGCCGGTTACCGCTGGCGGAAGACATGCTGACAATAGCAACTAAAGGTTGTGTTTCTGCGGTCGATGCAGAGAACTTAGAACCTTTGTATGTTCGTAATGAAGTGACCTGGAAAAAATTGCCGGGTCGATAACTTGTAGAATGGCACTGAACTCGCCATAATAAAATCAGTCTTACTAACAGATGAGTCATCGTTGACGTGCGAATTAATCCGCAAGCGGTTCAGCCGCTAAACAGCCAACAGCAAGGACCTCAAAGGTCTGCGCCGGAAGATCAGCAACGTCAGGAGCAGAACCCGGCGAAAGTTGCTGATACCCGGCAGGTAGTGCCTGATGTCCGGCAAAGTCAGCGGCGCGCAGAACGGTGGGAATCACTTAATACGTTTTACGATGAGCCACCACAACGTTCTCAAAAAGCACTTAATGCTTATCAAAACATAGCGTTAAGCGAGAAAAGAGAGCAAATTACGTCAATGTTTGGTGTTGATGTTTACGCCTGAGTGAGGTCTGTTATGAAAATGATATTTGCAGTATTAAGCGCAATGGTGCTTGCTGGTTGCACTTCGGTTCCGGATGAGCTTGCCACTGATAATGAAGAGGCTTTGGTGAGTTACAAGGTTGCCAAGCATCAGGGCGATGAAGTAGCCGGTGAACCAGCCCGTTGGGGCGGTGTCATTGCCGATGTTCGCAACGCCGAAGATCATACCGTGTTGGAAGTTGTCAGCTTCCCGCTAAAACGCTGGGGACGCCCTGAGGTTAGTGATAACAGCGACGGGCGTTTTTTAGCGGTAGTTAATGACTTTGTTGATCCCGATGTATATCAGCAAGGCCGGTCAATCAGTTTTGTTGGTACGATAGGTCAAACCCAGCAGGGCAAAATTGACGAATACGTTTATACCTACCCGGTTATTGAAGCAACGGGTTATCACTTGTGGAAGATTGAAAAACAAAACAACCAGGTAGAAATTGACTATTCGCCATTGTGGTTCCGTCATAACTTCTATTCGCCTTATTATCCTTACCGTTATCCGGTTCCGGTGCGCGTTCGCGTACAGGACAACTCGGGTACTCCGGCTAAAAACCGCAACTAATTCGTTCTTTAATGGATTATAGAGAAACAGCAGAGCAGGCTACCCCAGTCAGTTATCAGCTGGACTGGGGTTCCGTTCGGGGGTTGTGCTGGGGCGATCCTAACGACATAAGAGTTGTTGCAACTCATGGTTGGTTAGACAACAGTCACAGCTTTTTACCTATAGCCCGGTACTGGTCACCTGAAAAAGGTGGTTTTTTAGCGCTTGACTGGCCCGGTCACGGGCACAGTGATCACCGTCCGGTGGGCAACTATTATCATTTTATCGACTATGCTTATGACTTATGGCAGCTGATTCAACAGCAGGACTGGCAGAATTTAACCTTGCTCGGTCACTCTATGGGGGGCTTTGTCAGCAATGTGGTTGCAGCATTATGTCCTGAGCGTATTCAGCAACTGCTATTAGTTGAAGCCTTTGGGTTACTGGTGTCTGACGGAACGAATGCGCAGGAGCAATTGAAACAGGGCTTTTTAAGTCGCAAAAAACTACACACACCACGCTGGCGAAGCTACGCGAATTTCGACTCGGCGGTAGAGGCCAGAGCCGCTCAGGCTGACTTCTCAGCCAATTTAGTCCGGTTAATTGTTGAGCGTGGCTGCGAGCATGGTGAAGATGGCCGCTGGCACTGGCGAGCCGATGCCAGGGTAAAAACAACATCGGCCTACAGGTTACCGAGTTCGGCAGTGGATGACTTGTTTGAAAAGTTGACCATGCCAGTGACCGTTGTGCGGGGAAGCCGGGGTTATGATCAGTTAGATAGCGCATTTAAGCGATGGCAGGATAAAGTTTCTGGCTTAAGTTGCAAGACATTGGAAGGTGGACATCACGTACATATGGAACAACCTGAGAAAATAGCTGAACTGCTTAAATCGTACGTTTAGCGGCTGGTAACGACTAGGATTAACTGGTCGGATATGCGATGATTGCGCCACTGAAAATAACTATAAATAGTGAGAGGCGGAGCCTTTTATGGATAAAATTTGGTTGGAAAACTACCCAGCGGGAGTACCGGAAACAATTGACCCGGATCACTTTGCGTCGTTGGTTGATATACTTGAACAGTCCATTGAAAAGTACGGCGAGAAAACGGCTTTCGTAAACATGGACTCAGAAATGAGTTTCAAAGAACTGGGTCTGAAAACTCGCGACTTTGCCGCTTACTTGCACAGTACCGGCCTTAAAAAAGGCGACGCTGTTGCGGTTATGATGCCAAATTTGCTGCAATACCCTGTGGCGTTATTCGGTATTTTACGAGCCGGTATGACTGTAGTGAACGTCAACCCACTTTATACTCCGCGCGAGTTAAAGCATCAGCTGGTAGATTCTCAGGCAAAAGCTCTGGTTATTTTAGAAAACTTTGCTCAAACCTATGAAAAAATAAAAGAAGAAGCTCCGCTCGATTTAGTTATTACCACACAAATTGGCGATCAGTTACCTTTGCTTAAACGCTATCTGGTTAACTTTGTGGTTAAGTATATAAAACGTATGGTGCCTTCTCATAAGCTAAAAGGTACTGTTAGTTTTAACCAGGCGCTGGCCAAAGGAACTATGGTTGACTATAAACGCCCTGAAGTGACCGGCGATGATATTGCCTTTTTACAGTACACCGGTGGAACAACGGGTGTGGCCAAAGGCGCTATGCTGTCGCACCGCAATATGGTTGCTAACCTCGAGCAAGTTTCCTCGGTTATTACTCCTATAATGAATGACGGCGAAGAGACCATTATTACTGCGTTGCCGCTTTATCATATCTTTGCGTTAACCGCGAACTGCCTTACCTTTATTAAGCACGGCGGCAAGAACGTCTTAATTACCAACCCGCGCGATATGCCTAACTTTGTGAAAGAGCTGAATAAGTATCCTTTCTCAATGATTTCAGGGGTTAACACGCTGTTTAATGGTCTGTTGAACACTAAAGGCTTTAAAGACGTTAACTTCTCTAATTTAAAAATTGCCCTGGGCGGCGGTATGGCGGTTCAGCGTGCAGTGGCCGAAGAGTGGGAGCGGGTAACCAAGTCTCGTTTGCTGGAAGGTTATGGTTTAACCGAGTGTTCTCCGGTGGTTACCGTTAACCCTTACGATATTGAACATTACACGGGCAGTATTGGTTTGCCGGTACCAAGTACCGACATGCGTATTGTTGACCCTGAAACGCGCGAAGAAGTGGCTTTAGGTGAACCGGGCGAGCTGGAAGTGAAAGGCCCGCAAGTTATGGTGGGTTACCTGAACCGTCCTGATGCGACAGCCGAATCAATTAAAGACGGTTGGTTTGCAACGGGGGACATGGCCACTGTTGATGAGCGTGGTTACTTCAAAATTGTGGATCGTAAAAAGGACATGATTTTGGTGTCGGGTTTTAATGTTTATCCGAACGAAATTGAAGACGTACTAGCTGACCATCCTAAAATTCTTGAGTCGGCAGCCATAGGCGTGCCGCACGAATCGTCTGGTGAAGCGGTAAAAGTCTTCATTGTGGCAAAAGATAAATCACTGACCGAACGTGAAGTTATCGACTTTTCGCGCGAAAACCTGACCGGTTACAAAGTACCTAAACTGGTTGAGTTCCGTGATGAATTGCCTAAATCCAACGTCGGCAAAATAATTCGCCGTGAATTACGCGATGAAGAGGACGACGCTTGACTCTGCCGTTAGAATTACCCGAGTCGGTACAACAATACCGGCTCGTTACCACCACTGATGATTTACAAGATCTCTGCCAGCAGGCCGTAAAATGCGGTTGGTTCGCTATTGACTCTGAGTTTGTGCGTGAACGCACTTACTACGCTCAGCTAGGCTTATTACAAATTCACGCTAACGGTACAACGGCTGTTATTGACCCGTTGGCGGATATTGATCTAGAGCCTTTATGGCAATTGATTTCCTGTGATGAAGTCGAAACCGTATTGCATGCCGGTGGCGAAGATATTGAACTGTTTTTTCAGCAAAGCAATGGCCGCCAACCCAAACAAATTTTTGATAGCCAGATAGCCGCCGGTTTTTGTGGCCTGGGTGACTCAATGGGCTACGCACGTTTAGTCGATGCCTTATTTGACGGCGTTGAGCTGGACAAAAGCTTGTCACGTACCAACTGGCTTAAGCGTCCGTTAAGCGATGAACAGTTAGACTATGCTGCCGCCGATGCCAGTTATCTGGCGATAATGTACCCGTATCTTAAAGCTTTGTGTGAAGAAAAAGGTGTGCTGGATATTGTGTACGAAGAGTCGCAAATTCAGGTGCGTAAACGCACACAAAGCTGGCCGGATGATCTGCTCTATTTGGGCGTAGGCAATGCCTGGCAGCTGAACCCGCGGCAATTGGCTGCGCTGAAAATTCTGACGCCCTGGCGTTTACACAAAGCGCGTGAGCGCGACATTCCGCTGGGCTTTATTGCCAAAGACGGTGTCTTGCTCGAGTTAGCCCGAAGAATGCCAAAAAATGACGACGAGCTAAGCCGCATTCCCGATTTAGCCCCCATGTCACGCAAGTATTCGGGGCGCGATATTATTCGCTGTATTCAGCAAGCCGAACAAGTGCCTGAGTCTGAATTTCCGCAAACGCTGGAACGTCTGGACGATATGGAAGGCTACAAGCCAACTTTTAAGGCCATTAAAAAGGCCGTTACGGAACTGGCTGAATCTTTACACATACCTGCGTCACTGGTGGCGTCACGCAAGCAAATTAATGATTTTATTAACTTTCATTGGCAATACTCAACGCAACAGCAGCAGCGTTTGCCGCAACCAGACTTAATGGTGGGTTGGCGTCAGCACGCAATTGGGGCAGAATTACAGGCTATAATTAGTAAGTAGCCCCATTCAGGAGAACTGCCATGCTGTGTGATGTTTATCGCAGCTCGAAAAAAGCCGATACCTATCTTTACCTGCCTCATGGTAACGAATTTACCGACGTGCCCGATGTGTTGTTGGGCCAGTTTGGTCGCGCCGAAAAAGTGCTGACAATTAACCTGGCCAACCGTGAACAGTTGGCGCGTTTAACGGTCGAAAAGTTACAACAGCATTTGCATAACGATGGTTTCTATTTGCAGTTACCACCGAAACGAGAGGAACTTCAAGTCAATGTTAACAAATAAAATAAAAGTGGCAGGGCTGGCTCTTTGTCTGGCTTCTTCATTTGCGCTTAGCGCACCGGCTTCTGCGTTTCAGGAAGCTGAGGATAAAGCGAAGAAAGAGTCCAGCGAAGAGGTTAATCAACAGTTTGCCACCTACGTTGAAGCTCTGAAAGCCGAAGCTATTGAAAGTGGCTATAAGCAGGACACACTGGATAAAGCTTTTGCCAAAGTTAAGTATTACGAGCGGGCAGTCGAGCTGGATAAAAACCAGCCGGAATTTAAGCTAACTCTGGATACTTACCTGCCACGTGCAGTACCGGACTGGAAAGCCGAAAAGGCACTGGAAAAGTACAACGAACACAAAGAGCTGCTGGAAAAAGTGGGCAAAGAGTACGGCGTACAGCCGCGCTTTATTGTGGCGCTTTGGGGCATAGAAACCAACTTTGGTTCGTTCACTGGTGGATTTGACGTGGTATCGGCACTAACTACGCTGGCTTTTGACGGACGTCGCGAAGAGTTTTTCAAAAAGCAATTGTGGGAAGCCTTAACCATTATCGAAGACGGCCACATTGAACCGGAGCAAATGAAAGGATCATGGGCTGGCGCTATGGGTCAGACTCAGTTTATGCCAAGCTCCTTTATGAGTTACGCCGTAGACTATGACGGCGACGGTAAAAAAGACATTTGGGGTAGCTACCCGGACGTATTTGCGTCAGCCGCTAACTACCTCAGCTCTGTTGGCTGGAAAGACGATGTAACCTGGGGACGTCAGGTACAATTACCTGAAGGTTTTGATGAGTCATTAGCCGGGCTGGACACCAAGAAAAAGTTGGGCGAGTGGGCTGACTTAGGCGTTACGCGTTTTGACGGCTCTGCGCTGCCATCGCGTGCCGATATCGACGCATCAATAGTGATTCCTGACGACAAAGAAGGCCGCGTTTATCTGGCTTATGCCAACTACGACGCTTTAATGCGCTGGAATCGTTCACATTACTTTGTGGCCGCCGTGGGCTATTTGTCCGACCGCATTCGTTTTCCAAGGTAATGCCTTGTCGGTATTAATGAAATGGTATGAACAACCACTGCACACACTGAGTCACGCACAATGGGAAGCCTTGTGCGATGGTTGTGGGCAGTGCTGTTTAAATCAGCTACTGGACGAAGAAGATAACCTGTACTCCACCGACGTTGCCTGTCGGTTATTAGACACCGATACCGCGTGTTGCAGCGACTACGCTCACCGTAGTGAACGGGTACCAGCCTGCGTAACCTTAACTCCTGACAACCTCGACGAGGTTTACTTTATGCCAGCCAGCTGCGCGTATCGGCTGCGGGCAGAGGGGCAACCTTTGCCGCAATGGCATCCGTTAAGGCACGAGGGGGGTAAAGAGCCCATGAAAAAAGCCGGCTATCATGTAGCCGGCCATTGCGTTAGCGAGGCGAAGTTTAAGGGCGACCTGGAAGACCGAATAGTAACCTGGCCCTTGTCTTAGCCCTGGCATTAAAACGTATTATTTGTGGTAAAGCACCAGCCCGTCTTTTTTCGTGAACGACGAAATAATGTGGCAGATAGTCACAATAATACCGATGAGCAACAAGCCCGCAAAAATCACCGTCATCCAACCGGGCATACCTAACCCCAGCCATTGCCAGTCAATGTCACCGCATAACCCCGGCGCGGCAAATAACCCCGGCATCCATTCGTGCAGTGGAGCCCAGTCAGGAAAACTAGGCGCGCTTTCACACACGGCAAAGAACGCGTTTTTCGAGGTTTGGAGATCCCAGTGATCGTAGGCAATTAATAAGCCCTGATAACTGCTGTACAGCCAGCCAATTAAAGCCGCCCAGCGCGTTAACCAAAGGCCGGAACCAAACAGGCCGACAATAGCAGACAAGCCAATACCGACAACCGCCATACGTTGATAAACACACTTTACGCAGGGCTCTAAGTTAAGAACCATCTGGAAGTAAAGCGCGGCACCCAACAGGCCTGAACATCCTAAAAATAACAGTAACCAGGCAAAAGGTTTGTTAGGCCACTGACCCACAGACAGCATGATGATTTTCCTTAAGAAACTGTAAAAACGTAGAAACCATACCCAAATAGCGTGGTGTTGTCGATATAAAGGCAGAAGTTATCTTGTCCGACCTCACACAAGGCTGCTAGAATCCTTTTATTAGTTAGTTCACAGGCGGGAATATGATAATAAAAGCTAAAAGTCCGGCGGGTTTTGCCGAGGAGTACATCGTAAAATCTATCTGGAACGGGCATTTTGCACCGGGCACTATTCTACCCGCTGAACGAGAACTGTCTGAACTCATTGGCGTAACGCGAACCACCCTGCGCGAAGTGCTGCAACGTCTGGCGCGCGACGGCTGGCTGACCATTCAGCACGGCAAGCCCACCAAAGTGAACAACTTCTGGGAAACCTCCGGCCTGAATATTCTGGAAACCCTCGCGCGCCTAGACGAAGACGGCATGCCTGAGCTAGTCGACCAGTTGTTGTCTGCCCGTACCAATATTAGCGCCATTTATATTCGCGCTGCCATTCGCCATAACCCCAAGCGAGTTCTGGAGCTGCTGGAACCCACCAGCGAGCTGGAAGACAACAAAAAAACCTTCGCCGAGTTCGACTACCAGTTAAACCACGACTTAGCTATGGCCTCCGGTAACCCCATTTATGTGTTGGTACTCAACGGCTTTAAAGGCTTGTACGCACGCATTGGCCAGTATTACTTTTCATCGACAGAAGCTCGCCAGCTGGCCCGCGACTACTATGAAAACCTAATAGCCGTAACCCGCGAAGGCGACTACAACGAGTCCGTGAACCTGGTTCGCCGCTACGGTTACGAGTCCGCCGAAATTTGGCATAGCCTGCGTGGCGATATGCCGGATGATTTGGTGGGTTGATTAAGCTGGTTTCCCTGCTTTCCCGATAGAATTAAATTTAGTTTGTTAATTAAAGCCTGATAACTCTTTTTGAGTTGTCAGGCTTTTTTGTTGTGCGCTTTGTTTCTAATGGGCCACAAGGAGCTCCCTTGTTTTCATCGATAGATATGGCTCGCTTTTGCCTGCTAAATTGCATGTTTTATTGTTGCTTTTAGTTTTTAACCCGTTTAGTGTCAATTACATACGTAAATTGTAAAGACTGATATTGTGCACTTTAAAATAGTTAAATGAGCACGCTTACTTTGTTTTTGCCTTTTACTGCTATTTTTTAGTGAAAATATTTTATTTATTAAATGATTGCGAAAGAAAATGCTGCCATTTAATGAATGACAAATTGCGCATGCACAATATATAAATGTTATATGCCAAGGGGGAATCATGCTTTTTAAGAAAAAGTTAGTTGCATCCGCACTAGATGATGCCGACTTTAAGTCATTTTCAAAGAAGTACGGTAGATCGCTTTGCAAGGATCTTGCGGAGTGGGTGAGACTGATAGTGGAAGAGGGAGTGTCTGAAGCGGGTTTCAAGCGGCTACACAATTTGGCATGGTATATATTTGTTGAACGTCAGGGGGCTCATTTTGGAGAGAAGAAACGATTTACCGTTGACGATAAGATGGTGGCATACCAAGAACTAATATATTCGTTAAATGTTTTTGAAACTATCGGCGTTCCGTATAAAGAATGGCACCCAGTCGTAGAAGCACTTTTTGATGCTTTGCGGGTGTCAATAACGAAGGGTGATCTCGATTTACAGAAAGAACATTTCAAGGCTGTGCAATTAATGTCACAGGATTTTCTGGGGCGCATTTCCAACGATCCAGTTTATCAACATCAATACACCGACTATTTAAATGGCGCTCTTTAAAATTGCATATAACAAGTTGCTCAACCACCGCTCCGGCCAAAAAGCGGCCTCCACTGGACAGCCAAACCTGCGGTTCGTCTGCCGGTTAGCAAGGCGTTATGCACTTAGAAAAGTGAGAAGAAAATGGAAATAGAATCAATAGGTGCAATTCAAGATTGCATGGAAGATCTTGGCTTTCATCCGAGCGAGGCTCGAATGTTTGATGCGCAAGCAAAAATTGTGAACCTCCTCAACGAAAGAAAGAGAGGGCGCATAAAGGTCACCTTCCAAAGCAACTGGCATTCAGGGGATGGACCCTATATAGAAATGGACGAGGCGATCAAAGGGTTTGGCATTCAATATTCATGCTTTAAGCCTAAGTGGCAGAGGTTTAAGTATGAACCTTCTTGCCGTACTCTAAAAGTGGAAGGTGATGGATATAGCTTCACTTTAGAGTTTAATAGTGGCGCATAACAAGGCCATCAAAAATCGCCCACAAAAAACTGTGGGCTGGACGCTCGCAAGCTCGCGCCTCTTATGGCGACGTTATATCAAATATCGAGTAAGGGTTAATGAATAAAGACCAGATCGAGTTTAATAAAACTCTGGCTAAGAATAGGAAAGAATCTGCAGTAAAGTTGTGCCTATGGGGAGATGATGGGAATAGCGAATGTTCTAATAAAATTATCGCTGCACATTCTATCCAGCGTGGAAAAATTTTATCTTCCATTGCTGAGTCAGGACGTGTCTATTATCTGGGGCTAGAACCAAGTGATGATATGACAGGATTAGAGCCGATTTTCAAAAAAGAGGGCATTAAGAAGTTTAGTACATTTAGCGGGTTCTGTGGTGAACATGACAAGAAAATATTTCTGCCTATTGAGGATAAACCTTTTGATGGTACAAATGAGCAGATGAATATTTATGCCTATCGTGCCACTACAAAAGAACTTCATGCCAATCTTGAATCTTGTCAGCTAATAAAAAACTTGCTGGGTGATAAATTGGAAGAAAATGATTTCCCCCCACATTTTGAGGCAACGCTCCCGGATATCATTGAGGGAGAAATAGTTGTGCCTGACTTCATTAAAGAGAGAATGATTGAAGGCTATAAGAATGAACAATTGAGAATCAGGCTAAAAAGCGTAGATCTGAGTATTTCAGAGCTTCGTCTTCTATCCAATCATTTAAAAAGCGTAATAAAAAAAGAATGTGATTCCGAGATTGAACACAAATATTATCAATTTAGTTCAGAATATCCTATAGCTTGTTGCTCTAACTTTATCCCGTATTTCGATCATGATGGCAATCAAATCCTAGATCAGAAAGTAATAGTCAGGCTAGCTCATAGCGAAACTCAAGCTATTGCTGATTCAAAAAGCGTTTCGCTAAATATTTTCCCTGAGAATGAATGTACTCATGTAGTATTTTCTTTTTCAGAGAACAATGCCGAATTCAAGAGTGCAATTGTGAAGCTATTCGACAGCGATATAGATTCTATAAAAGTTGGGCTATCAAACATGATTTTCAATCATGTAGAGAACATTGCGTTAAATCCTACCTATGTTGAAGATAGATTTGATATTCATGAACATGATTCCATAAAACAAGCTTTTGCGAACAATATTGTCGAAACCGACTTGTATACAAAGGTTGGGATTAATCTATTTAGGCAATGATATAACAAGCGCATGTTGTCGGACTGGTTTTCCGCTGCGCTCCAAACCAGCCGCAAATGCAGGCGTTGGTATGACTCCCTTTGTCAACTCTGAACGCGTGCAGCCCTGGCTCTTTTCAACCATAATCAGTTCTTTCTATTCTCAAATAAATTGAGCTAACGCACCAGATGAGGCAGTAATGTCGTCGGTTGCTATGCTGGTATCCGTGGATTATTTATCTTGTGATAAACAGCGCCTACCTTACTCACTCCGCCGTAGCTCCTTCTCATCAGTCTATGCTCGTGGGTCAATAACGAATTAGGTTATTGCCATCATAACGCCGTCGTAGGTTGTGCCACGTCCGCGGCCTGATCCGAATGCGTTAGCTCAAACTCGTTTATCATGCGGGTACCCGACTTAATCGAAGCTTTGGATTAACTGGCGTGAGTACCACTTCTCTGGCAATGGCCCAGAGATAAGCTGCCATCTCCCTTGCTATGGCGGTGATGATAAGATTGTAATGTTTGCCTTTTTTATTCATACGTTGATAGCGCTTGCACAGCCTGAGCTGAGTTTTCCAGGCGATATCTACAATATCTTTGGGTAACCCTTCCTGGCTAAGTTGTAAGTCCTTCGACACGTTGGCGGGGTAGCGATAACTGTGCGCTCCTTCAACCAGTTCGCCGTGCCCTCATAATTAATATTTTTTCTGAGCAGCAGAGCTTTCAGTTGGTATTTCGCGTTCTTTAAGTCTTTCATCGCCGTTTCGCGAACCCGGGATAAATCACGGACGGCTTCGTCTTCAGGCACAGGCACACAAATCGGGGTGAGATCCTCTGAATTTAAAAGCTTCACCAACTTCAGCGCATCACGGCGGTCGGTTTTAAATCGCTCCCCGTTGCTCTTCACAATAGGCGACTTCGTGAAACTCTTTATGAGTATCCAACCCTAGAAAAATCATGCTATGTTTGTTCATGCTAGCCTCCAAATGATTTAGTCTTGAACAAACTAATTATGGCACTGGCTTTTAGCTAACCTAGGAAAATGCGGAGGCTAGCATTTGGCAGGGAGTCATTGTGTCTATACACAAAAGGAGATTCAGTGCATTTTCCACACTGGCAGCATTTTTTATCGTTAGAAAGAGATTTCATCGAAACGATTGAGTTTGTTGAGCTTAACCAATCAAATGATGGCGCTTTCTCGGTAGCATATACAAAGCTATTCCTAGCCATATGCTCGGAGATCGACGTTGTTGCCAAGCTGGTTTGCAAGAAAATAAATGCTTCATCGTCAGCAAGAAATATTGGTGATTATTGCTCGGAAATTATTGGAAAGTATCCATCATTTCATACAGTGGAGTGCATGATTCCTCGCTACGGCATCAATATTCAGCCTTGGGCAAGTTGGTCAGGCTCTAGCAACCCTTCTTGGTGGCAAGATCACAACAAGGTTAAGCATCAGCGCGATACTCATTCGACATTAGCAAATCAAAAAAACGTTAAAGAGTCGCTGTGCGGATTATTTTGTTTGCTCTTGTACTTGTATCAGCCGGAGCTGTACTCGGCAACATTAAATCCGCTTCCTGTACTTTTGGATTATGAGCGCATGCCGGGGCATTTATCGGTAAACCCGGGGGCGGTTCTCCCCGATATACCAAGGTAAATGCGTATATAACAAAGTTATCAACCCGACCTCCACTGCGTTGCTTCGTTTGCGCTTAAACGCTACGCTAGCGCAAACAAACCAACTCCGTTTAGGCGGGTTATAACGGCGCTAGCAGCGCAAGAATCGAAGAGAATCGTATGATCAAGTTACACAATATTGGCGATGATGAGTGGGTTTTTGAGGACAGCCTAGTTGATTTCTCTGTGCATGAGAGGTTAGATGATGCAATAGACCTGTGGCATTCAGGAAAGCCAGATAAAGCTGAAAGCTTAATCAAAGATATTATAGAGAAAAATCCCTATCACATAGATGCCTACCATCATGCATCAATGATATATGAGGAAAATGGGCTCGATTTTGAAGCTTACCTTTGCTGTAGAGAGGGCGTACGAATAGGTTTGTCTGCGGTTCCTGAAGAATTTTCATGGGCAACGTCAAAAATGGAATGGGGTCACCTTGAGAATCGTCCTTTTTTAAGGGCCTATCATAATCTCGGTCTTTGGTTGGAAAAACGAAATGAAGTCAATGAGGCCATTAAAGTGTATTCAAATATGCTTTCTGCATGCCCAAATGACAACATTGGGGTTAGGTATGTTTTGCCTAAGCTATGGATGGAAACTGGTGATTTTCTTTCTATTGTGCGTCTTAATAAAGAATATCCAGACGACTACTCTCCAGAACTCATGTATACGCATTCGTTAGCGTTAATTATGCTAGGTGAAATTGATCAAGCAAGAACACTACTTAATGATGCCAAGACTGCTTTTCCTCTGGTAGCAAAAGAACTAAAAAGGAAGCGTCACCCAAAGCCAAAATCGAGTTTCTCAGAGGGCATCATTGTCGGAGGCGCTGATCAAGCTTATGAATATTGGAAGCAATATGGCAAGTATTGGAGCAATTCAGAACAAGCCATGAGTCTGTTGTAAACCGTGAATAGGCAGCTAACAAAACCATTCAGCGGACGCGCCAAAGGTGCTCTGCGCTGATGGGTGGCAATAAATGAGGTATTGATTCAGTTTAAGAAAGCGGTATGATATTTTCATACTGCTCTTTTCGAGAGGCACTATCTATGAGCATGCACAGGAAAACAATCACGCTGACTGAGCAGCAGGACGACTGGGTGAAAACTCAGATTGAAAGCGGTCATTTTGGCAATGATAGTGAGTATATCCGCGATCTCATTCGAAGAGACCAGCAAGCCAAGGAACGTCTTGCCGCCCTAAGACAGGCACTTACTGATGGTGAGTTAAGCGGAAAACCTAAACCATTGGATATATCTTCTATCAAAGCGGCTGGGCGTAAACTGATGAAGGCGGCTGATTAGTGCTGAAGCTAAGCGTTACACCGAAGGCAGAATCTGACCTGACCGCGATTTGGCTGTACACCTACGAAGAGTGGGGAGCTGAGCAGGCTGATAAATACTTAGATCATCTTGAGGCAGGCATGAAACAGCTTCTTAGCCATCCGTTGCTTGGCGCTGACTATGCTCATGTACTTGTCGGCTATCGCAGATTGTACGTAGAGCATCATGCGGTTTTCTATCAAGTGTTGAAGTCAGAGGTGCTTATTGTTCGTGTTCTGCACGAAGACATGGATGCGCCCCAAAGGCTTTTGGATTAGCGGGCGTTGGTATGACTTCTTTCGCTAACTCTGAGCGAGTACAGTTCTGAACTGGAGGAATATATGGCTCTAACTGAATTTGAGGTCAAAAAAATAGAGAAAGCCGGAGAAGCATTTCTTGCTAAACACCGGCCACCGCCAAGTATAAGAAGTGATCTAGATATTGGTTGGCGCCTGGAAAAGCAATCTATTTATATTTTTGAAACTCGACCAGTTTGGAATAATCCATCTGAATATCAGAATTTGGATATCGCAAAATCTACCTTTGTTCGCAGTCAGGGTGTTTGGAAAATTTACTGGATGCGGAGTGATTTAAAGTGGCATGCCTACGAGCCTAAAAGCCAGGTAAAAACAATTGACCAAGTTTTTAAAGTTGTAAGTGAAGATGAGTTTTGTTGTTTTTTCGGATAAGCCGTATAGGAAACCGCTAAGTTCTCCATTAAACAAAGCCATCATTGGAGGATGATCTATGGCAATTGACGAAGATAAAATCGATGAGTCCGTTTTGGCTTTGCTATATCTAGCATTGCATGATGACAGTCGGGCTTGGAAGTCTTTTGACTGGGATGCAATGAACCGACTTCACGAAAAAGGACTCATTGGTAACCCGGTCGGTAAGGCAAAGTCTGTTGTGTTCACCGAGGAAGGATTAAAAGAGTCAGAGCGCTTGTTTCGGGAGTTGTTTACCACTTGATTACTAAATGTCCACTAAGTGTCCACCCGTATGTTCAAAGGTTATGAGTTAAGGAGCTATTATTGAATTCAATGGATCTTAAACGGGCGGAAAAACTGTCTTTCAACTTACTCATAGCATCCGTAGCGCTGGCCGTGCTTATTTTTCTAGTAGTAAGTTTGACTGGTGACGGTTGGGCTCAAATTGCTGGTTTTTTTATGGGATTTTGCGTTGGCGGCTTTTTGGCTGTAGTTCCTGCACTATATTCTGGTTATATTCTAATAAAAACGAATGCGAGTTCAGCTAACCTAAAGTCAGTTTTAGCACTCTCAGTTGTGTGGTTTATGACAGTATGCGCTTTATATGTCTTTTAGAAGATAACAAATTATGACAACCCTTATAACCGTAATTGCCGTTTTGCTACTCGCAGCAGTATTAAACTTCCGGAGGTTTCGGTGATTGTCAGGAAAATGGAAGAGAGGGATCTTGAAGCTGTAAGCGCCATCTGCCTAGCCTCGTTTCTTCAATCTGTAGCTGATAGCTTGTCTGATGAGAGCTACAAAAAGAAAAGGAGTATCGAATGGAGTATTTTTACTTACTAAGCTTATTAGGGCCGCTTTCATTAGTTGTTGTTCTTTTTATGCTTCGCTCATCGCGTTTAAATAATCCCGAACATGTTTTGCAAGAAACGGGAGATTCTGTACGGATTCTTCATACTCCTTTGGCCAGGGTCGTGCCCTCTCTGGGGAAACTCATTAACAAACACAAGGTAGCTCGTATTCAGAAAGCTGACAGAATTGTGACTGTTTTCAATCAGAGCTCAAATGCAATTGATATCACTCTGTCGAAAAAGCACCCCGACGTGGTGTTTAACCGAGCTGGTTCGTTATTTCCAAATGCTGAGAAAGTGGTTATCAATAGCTAGTAATGAGCATACTTGGGCTGGTCAATGCTGCTGTGGAAAAAGATTAAACTTTAACCAGTAGCTGCCGTTAACAAGTTACGGGCTATACTAAAATTAAGCTATAGCCGAACTTTTCAGGAGCAATATTATGTCAATTACTACAGGTAATAGCACCTCCGTAACGGGTTCTGGCAAGCAGAACAGTCCGGCAAAAACCGACGACAACCGTAACAGTATGAAAGAGATGGCGGCGCAGTCTAAGCAGGCAAACAATGCCGGTATTTTGCGCGCTCATGAACGGGTATCGCTGAACAGTAATAATGATTCGCTCAGCTTATTGTACAAAACGGCGCTGGAAGGCATTAACGCCGAGCTGGAACCGGTAATGGGCAAAAACGCCACGCAGAAAATTTACGACTCCGGCGTTGATACTTCTCCTGAGGCCACGGCTGATCGCATTGTTTCTTTTGCGACCAATTTTTATGGCCGCTACAAGGAAATGAACCCGGGCGAATCGGAAGAAGAAACTCTGAATAATTTCATGGAAGCTATTACTGGCGGTATCGAAAAAGGCTTTGATGACGCCAAAAATATTCTTACAGGCTTGCAAGCCTATCAAGGCGAAGTCGAAAGTGGTGTCGACAAAACCTACGATTTAGTCATGAAAGGCCTGGACAGTTTCCGTGAAAAAATGCTGGAACTGGCAGCCGAATCAGAAGAGTCTGAAAATAGTGCTGAGGACTAACCTCAGCGCTTTGCTCCCCGAATACACCTCGGCTAAGTACTTTCGATAAGTTCAGCATCTAACCTTTGAATTGTTGATGTATAGAGTCATCAAGTTAAGTAAATGTGCTGGTAATGTTTTAATTTCAAAAGGTAGTATAGTCTCCTCAATACCCTATGGAATACAAAGGACAAACTGTTGGCTCCCCCTGATCACAACACAGATATTGTAGGAAAGTTTATTGATGTGTCTTTGTATCGGGAGCTTGCAGAGACAATACCGGATGAAAATCTGGAAATTATTGAACAGATTCCCCAGAAAGATAAAGAGCAGATAGTTAATGCTTACAAACCCTACCTGAATGGCATGGAACTCAGCCCTTTTGCCGTCACCTTAGGCGATAACGTGCTTTTTACAAATTCTGTTGGTACTGTCTACTACGTTGATTTTGACTTTGGTGTTTTCGATATGGGTAGATCTCTCGATGAGTTTGTTGCTGAGTTGAAGAGTGGGTTATGAAACACGAACTATGGACTGAAGGTGAAAAATCACAGACGTTTTGTCTTTCCGGCCCTCGGGGTGATAGTGCCCGGGGTTTGTTAGGGCCTGGAGCGAAACTAGCCTGGACCTGCGAAGCTTCATCTTACTTTGAAGCTATGACCAAATATTACGAGTATATGGGTTGGGGAGAATACAAAAGTGGCTTCCCGGAGCAGGATAAAAAAACATATAAAGAGCTGGGCTGGGAATGAAACTGAGTATTGGAATAATCATCGCTATTTTCCTGGTGATATCGGGTCTATGGGCTGCCGATATTGCTAGTGATCGTGGCAATAAAGTAAAAATTACGGAAGCTGTGTCGGCATACAGCAATTGGGAATGTGGCTACTCCAATAAGTCGGGGTGCAGCGTTGTATTCGATGTTCCGGCCGGAACTGACCATGACGTTAAACGGATACGATACGGCAAAGACTTTATGGCCATTCAGATTAACCAGGATGGTTTAAGCGGCTGGGTGTTTTCAGGGAAAGGAGTGCAAACTCTTGCGAAACCAAGTAGTTAATCAACTTCACTATTGCGTTTCTGTTCAACGCCGAGGACGTTATGTTTAAGCGATTACGCAATTGGTTTGAGAACAGACGCATTAGAAAAATGGGGTTCACGATAAGTGAGTGGGAGTCAGCGGTAGCTGACTGGCCGGTAATGGCGCGCTATCAAGGCGCGGAGCGCGATGCTCTGCGAGATATGGCGTTCCGTTTTCTGGTTCGTAAAAACTTTGCGTCAGGCGGGGATTTTCAGTTCACCGATGCGATGTGCCTAAAAATAGCAACCATGGCTTGTGTGCCCGTTTTGCACCTTGGGTTAGATTGGTACGATCATTTATACACCATTATTCTTTACGAAGGGGACTTTGTTCCTAATCGTCCGTATCGTAGCGACGACGGCGTTGTTCACCCTCAAAGCCCTGGGTTAAGCGGTGAAGCATGGCTGCGCGGTCCGTTAATTCTCTCCTGGCAGTCGGTTTGCCAAACCGGGCCTCATGCTCGTCATGGAAAAGCCAGTAATGTTGTTATTCATGAGTTTGCCCACAAACTCGATATGTTGCGCGATGGTGCTAACGGTGCGCCGCCTATGCATCCGGATATGAAGCCCGGCGAATGGCACGATATTTTTTCGGCTGCCTGGGAAAGGCTGCAGAGCGATTCTATCCATCATAGGCCGTTACCGCTTGATGGCTATTCGTTAACCAGCCCGGCTGAATTTTTCGCGGTATGTAGCGAAACCTTTTTTGAAGACCCTCAGAACATGAAAGAGCACATGCCCGAGGTTTACCGGTTGTTATGTCAGTTCTATCGACAGCGTCCTTGCTGACGAATATTGCTGTGCTCCAACAGCGCGGGCGGCTTAATCCGTTGTAACAGCAAGTTCCATGGCAATCCGTTCGCCTTCTACTGAATCGACTTCCTGAGGCTCTTTAATACGCACCCGCCCAGAGAGTATACCGCTCTCCGAACTGTTGACCAAGGCGTCGCGTACGGCCTCTGCACGTGCATTTGCAATGGCTTTGAGTTCCTCATTTGTAATCGATTGTGCGGCTATTACCTTTTCAGCTAAGTTATTGCGATAGGCCAGAGCGTCGAACTTCGCTTCATTGGATGCTTCACTTGGTTTTTCAGTGAAGCGGTCTTTCAGGGCTTCGAGTTCTGTGTCCGGGTAATGAGAGGAGAATATTGCTTCCATAGCGGCCTGATTCGACTCGCTTGTCAGGCTTGGCTCCTCTATCTCGCGTCCTTCTTCCGCCAGACGTTGTTGTAATACTTTCATCGCTTTATCTTCTTTCAGAGCAGGAGCATCGAAAGCCCGGTTGAATGGACCTGCTAGCCCCAGAGCAAGAGCTGGCCGCTTGTTGAGCGCCTCGCGAAGCTTAGCGATGCGTTCGCGCTGGGGAGGGAGTAAATTGGTACGTCCCTCCGGAAATTCAACTTTACCCATTTCTTCTGAGTCCGCGCCTACAAGATTAGCTAAAAAGCTGAAAGGTGCGGTAACGACAGACTTAATAGCGTCTCCCACAGCCTGTTGGATAACTTTGCCAAAGTCGAACTGCGGGTTGCCAACATCTCCACTCACCGGCAGATTTAGGTCAATGACACCGTCGCTGTCCTGCAGCAATGCAATGGCGAGGTCCAGCGGTAGATCCATAGCGTCGCTGGATTCCATTTTTTCGCCGAGTTTCAGGTCATGTAGCACCAAGTTATTCTGTCCGTCTAGCTTTTCCTCATTAACGGTGTAATCGAGATCAAGATCCATCGTGCCGTCTGCTATTTTTCGGCCAGCGAAGTTCACAGTGTAAGGAGAGTATTCCGGGATCTGAAGGTTACGGAATCTAACATTAATAGTAGTCTGGCGCGTTGGATGCCAGGCGTGAACGGTGCCGTTTACCTGTGCCAGGCCAAATTCTGCTACCTCACCTTCAAGCTTCACCCGTGCAGCCTCAGACGAATCTGAACTCAAAGTAGACACTTCTCCGCTTAGCGTATGAATACTTGTAGAGAAGGGCAGCGGCAGAGAGTTATCGGAAAACTGAACGTCTCCGTCAGAGAGCTCAACACCTTCTATAGTGATACCGAACGGTTCGGTTTCCTCGCTTTTATTTGTATCGCCTTTTGTGTCGGCTGGCGCATGAACGACAAGTTGTCCGAAGTTAGTGGTTTTGTCCTGGTTAATGACCACCCGGCCAGACAAGCCTTTAACGACAATGGGCGCTGTTTCAATCTCTTTGCTTGCTATGTTCAAATCAAACTGTTCGGTTTGAAGGCTATCCCATCCAAGGAGAGTCTCGTCGTTAGAGGCTTCTTTGATATTCAGCGTGTTAATACTGGCAGAGCCTTTAAAAGTAAAAGGTTGTTGTGCATTGGTACTCATTTGCCCATTCAGAGTCAGTGTTCCGTTTTCGAGTTGCACGTTCATAAACTGCTGTAGGTAAGGGGCTGCCTGCTTAAGCGCCAACTCATTAATTTCGGCATTTCCTTCCAGAGCTGGGCTCGGCAATAATTGAAAAGTTCCGTCGAAGGCGAGTTTACCGCCCTTTGTAAGTTGACCATTCAGGCGCAGCGGGAAGCTGGCGTCATTTTGCAGGGTGAAATCTTTTACCCAGAGGCCGATGTTCTGCAAAGCCAGTGATACCTGTTTGGGCTCAGCGTCGTCAGCAGCTGTTACGTCTTTTAGATTGTCAGCAAAACGCAGAACGCCGTTTTCCAACTTAAAGTCTCTGATGCGTAAGGCAGACATTTTCGCAGACTCTTCTTTCCCTGATTCTTTTTTCTCCGATTCTGGATCAGAGCTTTCGGCGGCGAGACGGGATAAGCGCGTTTCACCTGAGATAAAGCGTTCTTCCTGAATCATTAGCTTGTCTATGCGAATTGCGTCGAAAGTCCAGGTTTGGTCAATAATGCTCGACCATTCCAGGTTGACGAACAGATTGCCCCAGCCAAGTAACCGCCGGTCATCTTTGTCATTTAGCGTAACGCCGTTCATTCTAAGCGTTAGTGTATACGGGTTGGTTTGCACCGACTCTATGCGCAACTCACGGCCAAAATCTTCTTTAGCCGTATTCACCGCAACGTACTGGATTACCCAGGGTAGGGCAAAAAAGCCCAGCAAGGTGTAGAGAATAATCAGTACCAACAGCCAGAACCGAACGCGACGCGGGGAGGCCCATTTTTCTCGCAGATAGTTGCCGAATTGACCAAGTGAGCTGCCGTGCATAATAGAGCCTCCGTTAAAGCGAGTAATAATGCACAGTGTAGCCGCCCGAGCGGCCAGCGTCACTTTCGTGTAACGTAAATTTTATTGCGGTACTCTTGCTGGCTATGGTGTAGTAAATAGTTGTGGAACCTAAGGACTGTCGAAGCACCATTTCCACAGATGCCAGTAAAGTAAGCCATAGAATCAAAACGTAGCGCCAGACCTTTTGGAGACAACATGAAATTTAGCTTAATCATGCTTTTTATATTGAGCTTTGCCGCTCCCGTGTGTGCGGAGACTCAGGAGCGCTCTGATTGGGGAAGCGTATTCGAAGAATATGAAGTTCAGGGCACTATTGTCGTAGTCGATGGACGTGAAAATGACCAGACGACATTTGTGTTCGATAAAGAAAGAGCTGCAAAACGGTTTTCACCTGCGTCAACATTTAAGATCCCACACACGCTTTTTGCCCTTGATGCAGGCGTCGTTCAGGACGAGTTTGAGGTGTTTAAGTGGGATGGAGTGGAACGCAGTTTTGCAGGACACAATAGTGACCAGAACCTGCGCTCGGCTATACGTAACTCAACTGTTTGGGTTTATCAGCAGTTCGCAGAAGGCATAGGAGCCGAAAAAGCGAAAAGCTATTTAAAGCGCATTGATTATGGAAATGCAGCTCCGTCTGACGATATCCGTAATTATTGGCTGGATGGGAAGTTGGCTATTTCTGCCAATGAACAGATTGCCTTTTTGCAAAGGCTTTACCGTAACGAATTGCCTTTTGCGGTAGAACATCAGCGGCTAATAAAAGATCTGATGATTGTTGAAGCTGAGCGGAACTGGATTTTGCGGGCAAAAACCGGCTGGGAAGGCAGTTTTGGCTGGTGGGTAGGCTGGGTCGAATGGCCTGAAGGTCCGGTATTTTTCGCATTGAATATCGACACGCCGAACCGCATGGCGGATCTTGGCAAACGTGAAAAAATCACACGTGAGATTTTGACTTCTATTGATGCCTTACCGGGCCGTACAGCTGAAAAGAAATAGTCAACGTCGTTGAAGTGGCGCAACAGAAAAAGTATAAGAAATGAAATATGAACATTGAAATTGAAAGTTACTATGAGTTGTTGGCCTTACATAAGACGCTAATGGCCGTTAAGTTCGACGAATACTCTTCTCTCAAAGACGCGCAAGGTAGCCCTTTGACGGCAAGTCTGGCTTTTAAGGTGTTCGATTTACTCGTCTCATCCAGTTTCGACGACGGCCAGAAAAATCGAGCTCAAGACTGGCTCGATTGGCAGCGCGCCGACAGGAAACGACTGGAAACAAAGTTACTTCTTAAGCATATAGCTGACTCAGCTTGGTGGGGCGAGGCCGCTCCCCAGGAACGAGAAGAGTACGTACGGGACTTCATGGCTCCGCTGATATTGAGCGATGACGCATTTAATGAAATTCTCAAACATGAATAACAACCCTTTGAGGCTTGCACTTAATGGTATTCGAAAACTTTCTTGAGGCAGTTGAAGGCCCTGATCGAGACTTAAACTTTGCGATTAAGTCCGGTAGCAAAAAAACATTAGGCATTATTGGTAAGCTCTCGCAGAACGTGAATGCTTATGATGATGAAGCAAAGCATATACTCGTACGCCAGTTGTTCTCATTGGCTGCCAATATTGACCTTCGTGACAAGAAAAGTGGTCAGCTTATTGCGGCTATTGGAACCTACTTTTTAAAAGCGGCTAAATCGGCAGAGAGTGCGAAATTTATATTTAACGAGTGGTCTAGGCGACTGCTTTATCTGGACTATAACAAGAAAGAAGAGTGTCAGGCGGCGTACCAATGGTTGCTGTTACTAAACCAAAGCGACGGAAGCGCACCGAGCCCGCGTGAGCTGGTAAAAGTATTTGATGAGTCGCAACCTATTCTCAGCGAAATCTACGAGAAAATATCAGCGGTTTCTAATGCCGAAGGTTTGCTGGTTGATAAATCAGGCCTTCAGCCGGGTTACAAGCTCGTCGAAACCTTTTTAACGACTTGTTTTTATCATTCAGACAACTGCCCCTCCAATTATGAGTTATGGGTGCTTAGCTGTGTCGAAAGAGACATTAACTTCGGTAATGGCTTGATTCTGTCTGTATTACAACGCTCCGATGAGCATCCTCAGGTTGTGGCACGGCTCATTGATTTATATATAACCTCTATGGTTGATGAAAACGATGGTGGCATGGCCTGGCGGCTTTTCTTTGATTTATTCGATTCTGAGGAATACCCGGCTCAGCAGCTAAATCAAATAATCGTTTATCTGGAGCCTAAAGTCAGACAGTGGACTGATGAGCAAAACGAGCACGCAATTAATTGTCTATTTGCTCCTGAGCAGGACGAAAATGACTCGGCTAAAAAATTACTCACTGGCTCAAAAGGGGCCGGGAAGCTGGCGAAATTACTGACCTCCAATGGAAGCGGTAGTGGAGCTAAGCAATTATCGGGTCTGCTGGCGCGGGATTTGAGCCCGGCATACAAGCTTCCTACCGGCGGTGAAGCTCAGTTCGAAGATTTGAATTTTAAATTAATGGTTATTGATGAGCTCATGTACATTCATAAGTTGTTGTCTCCTGAATTTAATTTAAGAGACTTCGCTAAAGCCTATGACGCGAGAGAAATTTCAGTTTCAGGTTATGAAAGCATACCTGAGGCTCTGGATTACATGAGGGGGCTGGCTATTCCGAAGGAGCTACTGTCCCGTATTACTCATTTAAGTTATGACGCTTCAAGAGAAATTTACGGTCAGCTAGTACCTTTCTGGGATGGTGAAGATGACCGTTTTGGGGTGTCCTCATTAAGCGACTTAGATAAGTTGGAAAATATTCAGAAAATAGAAGGTTTCAACGAACAGCTGGTTGATTCATTTTCACCAGTTATTGAAAGCAAAAATATAACAGTTATTAAGTAGCTTAAAGATGAGAAAAAATGTTCTTTTAATAATTACGATATTGTTTAGTGTATCTGCTTTTAGCCGTGAATTCGTTCAAAATGGTTCCTCAATGGAGCCGACAATAAAAGCCGGGCAGACAGTTGAAATAGGGATTCTTTCGTCTTTCGGCTATGAACCCAGCCGCTGGGATGTGGTTGTCGTGAAAAATCCTCAGCAATTTAATCTTTTGGTTTTCAGAATTGTAGGTCTTCCTAATGAAACGATTCAGATCGAAGAAGATGGTGTCTATATAAATGATGAGAAAGTAAAGCTACCAGATAAGCTGATTGAGTCTGGAGTGCAGTATTTGCCGGCATCTGCAGTGATAAAAGATAAAAAATATTCTAATAGCTTATATACAACAGGCGAAGAAGAATATTTCCTTCTTGGTGATAACACGGTTAATTCCAACGATAGCCGCTTTGAACTTGGTATTATCCATCGCAGCTTGATACTTAATAAAGTTGAGGGTGATCTCTGATACTGACCTATTCCGCTAGCTTGGAGTGTACTCTTGAGTTTTGCAGATGTCGTAGAAAGGAACTATCGTGTCTAAATGCTGACCGAGATAGTAACGACTATAAGTTAAACTAAGGATTTGCACATGCGTACCTGGATTTATACCGTGTTTACCGTTTTTCTTTTGGGAGCAATAGCTCCTGCTTCTGCTGACGACCATTCGCCGGAATATGATGCCCGCTTAAGTGGCTATTCTTACCCTTTTGAAGTTCATACCTTTGAATTTGACAGCCAGCGACAGAAACTGGAAATGGCTTATATGCACTTACCGGCGAAAGGCGAACAGCCGACGGTTTTGTTGCTGCATGGAAAAAATTTCGCAGCCGACTACTGGGAGAAAACCGCTAACTATCTTCACGAAAAAGGCTACGGGATACTTATGCCGGACCAAATCGGTTTTGGGAAGTCCTCCAAACCGAAGCATTATCAGTTTTCCTTCGAAGCTTTGGCAGATAACACTAAAGGGTTAGTGGAGTCGCTTGGAATCGATAAGCTTGTTGTGATGGGTCATTCTATGGGCGGCATGCTGGCTACCCGCTATGCCCTGAACCATGCCGACAATGTCGAGAAACTGGTGCTGGTTAACCCGGTAGGCCTGGAAGACTATCTGCGTTATGTGCAATACAAAGATCCGGCCTTCTTTTATGAGAACGAGCAGGGCAAAACCATTGATAAAGTCCGGGCCTACCAGAAGAAAAATTACTATGACGGTAAATGGTCAGAGGATTACGAAGCGTTAATTAAAATTCACGAAGGCTGGATAAACGGCGATGACTGGAGCTTGGTTGCCTGGAATAACGCGTTGACTTACGACATGATTTTTACCGGTAATGTATCTAACGAGTTTGACCAATTAACGGTACCAACGCATCTAATTCTGGGAACCCGGGACACCACCGGCCCCGGGCGTGGTTGGAAAAAAGACGGCGTAGACTATGAGCTGGGCCGCTACGACCAATTAGGCGAAATAGTGGTTGAGCAAATTCCTGATGGTTATTTGTATGAGCTGGAAGGCCTTGGTCATATGCCGCAGTTTGAAGCGTTTGACCGTTATCGCGAGCAGTTGGATAATATATTTTAGTAACAAAAAAGGCGCCAAACGGCGCCTTTTTTAATCATTCACAAGTTTGCCTTAAGCAAAGTTCTTGTTCACGAAGTCCCAGTTTACCAGCTTCCAGAAAGCTTCTAAGTAGTTAGGACGAGAGTTACGGTAGTCGATGTAGTAAGCGTGTTCCCACACATCAACAGTTAACAGTGGCTCTACGCCATCGTGCGCGACTGGGGTATCTGCGTCGTCAGTGTTGAACAAATCAACAGAACCGTCAGATTTTTTCACCAGCCATGTCCAGCCAGAACCGAAGTTGCCGGCAGCGCTTGCGTTGAACTCTTCTTTAAATTTCTCGAAAGAGCCAAACTTTTTGTTAATAGCTTCAGCTACTGGGCCTGTTGGTTCGCCGCCGCCGTTCGGGCTTAGGCAGTTCCAGTAGAAAGTGTGGTTCCATACCTGTGCAGCGTTGTTGAACAGGCCGCCTTTTTCAGACTTAATAATGTCTTCCAGAGACTTGCTTTCAAGGTCGGTACCTTTAACCGCATCGTTCAGTTTGCTCACGTAAGTCGCGTGATGCTTACCATAATGGTATTCCAGAGTTTCTTCTGAAATGTGCGGTGCCAGAGCGTTTTTCTCGTATGGAAGAGCCGGTAGTTCAAATGCCATAATTTTTTCTCTCCGTTCTTTATGAGTGCAAATGTGCGACCTGCACGTTAACTTGTGCAGGTTCTTTCTTGTTATACCTTACGATATATAGGGCTGACTGGATTGCTTTTCAAGGAAATCTTCCAATTTAGGACAAAACTTTATAGGCTGTGTTAAAATACCTGAGTGTTTTAATCAACCATTATATTAAGCAGAGGTGTTATGGAAACGGTTGACAGAATTAAGCAGCAAATCGAAGAAAACCCAATCCTGTTGTACATGAAAGGCTCTCCGAAGTTGCCTAGCTGTGGTTTCTCTTCACAAGCATCACAAGCCTTGATGGGCTGTGGGCAGGCGTTTGCTTACGTCGATATCCTGCAAAATCCGGATATCCGTGCAGAATTGCCTAAATACGCAAACTGGCCGACTTTCCCGCAGCTTTGGGTTGAGGGTGAACTGGTTGGCGGTTGTGATATTATTATGGAAATGTTCCAGAACGGCGAACTGCAAGAATTGGTTTCTGAAGTTGCAGAGCGTCATCCGGAGCCTTCGGCTGAATAAAGAGCCTTCAGCGGAATAAGTAGCCTTCAGCTGAATAGAATTTAAGCAAATAGTAGACAGTCTGTAGTGAATGTCGTGAGTGACCTTGTTTTTTCGTTGAGGCATCCCCATCACTACAGGTGAAGATTTAACACACTCAACATTAAATGGAGAGAATCGATGTCTGTATTAGTAGGTCGTAAGGCACCTGATTTTACTGCAGCAGCAGTATTAGGTTCAGGTGAAATTGTTGAAGATTTCAAACTGTCAGATGCCATCAAAGGCAAAAAAGCAGTGGTTTTCTTCTATCCGTTGGACTTCACTTTCGTATGTCCTTCAGAGCTAATTGCTTTTGACAAACGTTTAGACGAATTCAAAAAACGTGGCGTAGAAGTCATCGGTGTATCAATTGACTCTCAGTTTACTCACAGCGCATGGCGTAATACGTCAACCGACGCTGGTGGTATTGGTCAGGTGAAATACCCGTTGGTTGCTGACGTTCGTCACAGCATTTGTAAAGCGTACGACGTTGAACACCCACAAGCTGGCGTTGCGTTCCGTGGTTCATTCTTAATTGATGAAGAAGGCATGGTTCGTCACCAGGTAGTTAACGACTTGCCATTAGGCCGTAACATCGACGAGATGCTGCGTATGGTTGACGCACTGAACTTCCACGAGAAGCACGGTGAAGTTTGCCCAGCAGGCTGGGAAGAAGGTAAAGAAGGCATGAAAGAAAACGCAGAAGGCGTTGCTTCTTACTTGTCTAAAAACGCTGACAAACTGTAAGCGTTTACTGAATTGAGAAAGCCGCTCGTTTGAGCGGCTTTTTTATGTCTGAATTTCGTGTGTAAAGTTAACTTTTATCCTGACGCGATTCCGGCGGCCAGCCACCCAATTCCTTCCAGCGGTTAATCATCCAGCAATAGAGCTCTGCGGTGCGTTCGGTGTCATACAAGGCTGAGTGTGCTTGTTTGCTGTCAAACTCAATACCGGCTGCCTGGCATGCTTTAATCAGTACAGTTTGCCCTAAGGTCATTGCCGCAAGCGACGTTGTATCAAAACTGACAAAAGGATGAAACGGGTTACGTTTTAAATTGGCACGCTCAGCGGCGGCCATCATAAAGCCGTGATCAAAGTTTGAGTTATGTCCCACTAAAACACTGCGCTGACAACCTGCGGTTTTTTGTGCTTTTCGTATAGGCTTGAAAAGCTCACGCAGCGCTTCACCTTCCTCTACGGCTCCGCGCAAGGGGCAGTGCGGATCAATGCCGTTAAAGTCGATAGCCGCCTGTTCAATGTTAGCGCCTTCAAAGGGCTTCACATGGTAATGAACCGAATCGACCGGCTTTAGTATTCCGTCGTCATCGAAATCCAGCAAGACTGCAGCTATTTCCAGTAACGCATCGGTTTTTGCGTTAAACCCCGCTGTTTCGACATCGACGACTACCGGCATGTAGCCGCGAAAACGTTGTTTCATAAGCGAGTTAGAGCTGTCTGACATAGAATTTCCGTAGTGAATAAAACGTAACGCCATTATGCCAAAGATAACGGAGTTCTGCTTGCAGAAATACTAAAGCAACCGCAATGCTTGCCGATAACAGACGTATCAGAAATAAATCAGGGGCGCTTATGAAAAATTGGCCGATGTTGACTGCTGTTTCAGCCTCGCTGCTGCTATTAAGCGGGCAGGCACAAGCAAACTCAGTCAGGCACTACAGTGCAAACCTGGATAACTCCGCCTGGCAGATCAGTGAAAAGAACCGCTTAGCCTGCGAAATGGAGCATGAAATTCCTCGCTACGGTAAGGTGCGGTTTCAAAGTGAAGCCAGCAAAGAGCTCAATTTGCGCATGAAAATGGAGATGCAGAAGTTACCGGACAGCTATGGTGTGTCTGCTATTGAGTCGGTGCCGCCGCGCTGGCAGCCCGGTGAGTCCAGTTACCGCATTGGTAATATGCAACTGTATAAGCAGTTTGATGGTGAGCTGCAAAAACAACTGGCATGGACTTTGTTAAGCGAGCTGGAGAAAGGGCGGTATCCCACGTTTTTCTATGATGACTGGTACAACAACCGTGATCAGGTGGCAGTGTCTTTGTCGTCGGTGAATTTTCGTCGTACTTATGATGACTTTATGAGCTGCGTAAATGCGTTATTGCCTTTCAGCTTTGATGATATTGCGTACACGGTGCTTAACCATGAAGCCGACAGCGAAAAGCTGACTTTGTCCTCGCAGCGAAAGCTTAAACAGATTAGCGACTATCTTCAGGTGGATAATGAGCTGGAACTGGTTCTGGTGGATGCCTATACTGACTCGCTTGGTGCGCGTGGGCCGAACCAGGAATTAACCGAACAGCGCGCGAAAGAAATTCAGCAGTTTTTTGTTGAGCGTGGTATAGACGCCGAGCGGATTAAAACCGTTGCTCACGGTGAAGATCGTCCGGTTAAATCCAATGACAATGAGATAAACCGTCAGATTAACCGCCGCGTTATTGTGCAACTGACAAAACCGTCGTCGATTGAGCTGTAATAAGCTCAATCGCTGGTTTTTTCTTTAAACTCGCACAAGTCTTCAATAACGCAGGAACCACAACGTGGCTTGCGGGCTATGCAGGTATAACGTCCGTGCAAAATTAACCAGTGGTGCACATCGACCTTAAATTCAGCCGGCACCACTTTTATCAGCTTTTCTTCTACTTCTTTGACGTTTTTCCCCGGTGCTAATTTGGTGCGGTTAGACACGCGGAATATGTGCGTGTCTACGGCAATCGTCGGCCAGCCGAACGCCGTGTTTAAGACCACGTTTGCGGTTTTACGACCGACGCCGGGCAGGGCTTCCAGTGCAGCTCTGTCTTCCGGTACTTCGCCGCCATATTCTTCAACCAGAATTTTGCAGGTTTTGTAAGCGTTTTCGGCTTTGGAATTAAATAGGCCGATGGTTTTTATGTATTCTTTTATGCCATCCACACCCAGAGCCAGCATTGTTTCTGCGGTAGGCGCTGCGGGAAAGAGTTTACGAGTGGCTTTATTAACCCCAACGTCGGTAGCCTGAGCGGATAACAAGACCGCAATCAGTAACTGAAAAGGTGAGTCATATTCCAGTTCTGTGGTTGGATTGGGGTTGTTGTCCCGTAGTCGGCTTAAAATTTCGTAACGCTTGGTTTTATTCATAATAAGTCATTTGTTGTTATATTTTTCAGGCAGTAACCCGTGCACGGGTTACGGTTTTCTTTTCAGCGCGGGCGCTGCGTACTGCATCTATTTTGTTTTTCAACGCAATAATAAAGCCCATACCGATAAAGGCTCCGGGTGGCAGTATCGCCAGTAATAATGGGTAATTCACCGTGAATAGCTCAATGCGCAACTGTGCAGCCCAGTCACCTAACAAGAGTTCGGCGCCATTAAACAGCGTGCCGTTACCGATAATTTCGCGCATTGCGCCCAGCACTACCAGTACTAAGGCAAAGCCTGCGCCCATTGCCAATCCGTCGAAGGCGGCGCGTTGCCATGGGTTTTTCGAGGCGTAAGCTTCGGCGCGGCCAATAATGGCGCAGTTGGTGACAATAAGCGGAATGAAAATACCCAGCGACTGGTACAGCTGAAAGACGTAGGCGTTCATCAGTAATTGAATAATGGTGACAAAAGTGGCGATAACCATAACAAAGACCGGAATACGAATTTCCGATGGCACAAAGTCGCGTACCAGAGACACGGTAACGTTAGAACCGACCAGAACAAATAAGGTGGCCAGTCCAAGACCCAGAGCATTGGTTACCGAAGCGGTAACCGCCAATAGAGGGCATAAACCTAACAGCTGCACCAGTGCTGGGTTGTTGTCCCATAAGCCTTGCTTGGTTAAATGTTTGTATTCATTCATTCCTGAACCTCCTGACAGTGAGGTAAGTCGGCATTAAATAAAACGTCGGCCTGTTGCTGAAGTTCTAAAGTCGCACGTTTTACTGCCGAAACCACAGCGCGGGGTGTTATGGTGGCGCCGGTAAACTGGTCAAACATACCGCCGTCGCGTTGCACCGCCCAGCGGTCATCGTCTGCGCCGCGAACTTGCTTCTCAGCGAAGCTTTTTATCCAGTCGCTTTTTTCAACTTCAATTTTGTCGCCCAAGCCGGGAGTTTCCTGATGGCGCAGAGTTCTTACGCCCAGGACTTCACCGCCGGGTTTAATGGCCACTAATAAACGAATGGCACCGGAGTAGCCGTCGGGTGCAATAACTTCGGCTGCCAGCGCGGTTGGCTCTTCGTTAACCCATGCACGATATAAGGGTTGCGGCTTGCTGCTGCCTAACGCCGGGTTCTCCAGTAAACGACAGGACTGATACAAGTCGTTGTCGTGCATGGTCGGTGGTATCAGCTGGTTCAAGGTGCGCAATACCTGCTGTTGCTGCTGCATGGCAATTTTGTCTTCGGTCAGCACCTGCACACCAATAACCAGAGACGTGGCAACAACTGCGAATGCCGCCAACAATAAACCGTTTTTTTGCATACTGTTCAACGTCATTTCAGTCTCCGTGTCCGTAAACAACAGGCCGCGTGTAACGGTCTATAAGCGGTACGCACATATTGGCAAGTAACACTGCAAAGGCGACCGCATCGGGATAGCCGCCCCAACTGCGAATAACAAAAATTATGAAGCCAATAAGCAAGCCAAATATAACCCGTCCACGATTCGAGGTAGCCGCTGATACCGGGTCGGTGGCAATAAAGAAGGCACCTAACATTGTTGCTCCGCTTAAGGCGTGAACGATTGGTCCGGGCATCAGATCCGGGGCAAATATATGCGCGATAAATGCGGGTATACAAAGACCACCAAGAAAGCCGAGTGGAATGTGCCAGCTGATAATACGTTGCTGAATTAAGAGTAACCCACCGACGAAAAAGCCCAGGTTTATCCACTGCCAGCCGGCACCGGCAAAGTAACTGAATTCTGGGCGCTGATAAATTTCAGTCAGTGTATAACCCTGAGTCAGTCCGGTTTTTATACTGTCGAGAGGAGTTGCCATGGTGACGCCATCGATACCTGAGCGCAGCTGCTCAACGCTATAGCCTGCTGGCGTGTACTCAAACAATATGGTGTGCAGCGTTTGCCATAAGTTAAGCGAGTGCTCACTAATAGCTGAAACCGGTAACCAGTTGGTCATTTGTACCGGGAATGACACCAGCAGAAGCACATAACCAGCCATGGCCGGGTTAAATAAGTTTTGCCCCATGCCACCATAAACATGTTTGACCACGACAATGGCGAATAACGTCCCTATAACGATGATCCACCAGGGCGCTAATGACGGAATGCTAATTGCCAGTAAAACGGCGGTAACTATGGCAGTATTGTCGCGCAAGGCTGAAAATGCCGGACGCTCCCGGGCTACGGTGCAGGCCATTTCGGCGGCAATTGCAGTAACCACGGCCAGAAGAATTTGAAACCAGATACCGGAACCAAAAAAGTAGCTGTGCAACAGTACGCCGGGAACCAGTGCATAACAAACCCAGCGCATCATCTCGCTGGTGTTGCGCTGGTTATGCCCATGGGGTGACGATGCAATTCTGAAACTCATGACTCACTTCCTTTGGCTGAGTTGCTTTCTTCCGGGTTTTCTTTAGCAGCCTGAGCGGCCTTTTTAGCTTTAGCGCGGGCAATAGCGGCTGCAACCGCAGCTGATTTACCGGCTGGTTTCTCAGTGCCTTCTTCCGCTTTACTTCCCGGTTCGTCGCTGTTTTTCTGCTGCGCTTCTTGTTGCATTTCCTGCTGCATTTTCTTGCGCTCTTCGGCGGCTTTTCTGTGACGCTCTAAGCGTTCTTCTTTTTCACGCTCCAGCCGTTCCTGCCTTGCTTCGAAACGTTTACGGGCTTGTTCCGCCTTAGCTTTTTCCCGGGCAATATTACGCACTTCGGCTTTGGCCTTACGGTAGTAGTGCACTAGTGGTATTTCGCTGGGGCAGACATAAGCGCAGGCACCGCATTCAATGCAGTCGAACAAGTTGTGTTTTTCCAGTGACTCGTAGTCTTTGGCTTTGGCCAACCATTGCAACTGCTGCGGCTGTAATGTTGCCGGGCAGGCATCGGCACAGGCGCCGCATCGAATACAGGCCAGTTCAGGTCCGGGAGAAGGAAGTTCCTTCTCCGTAGGTGCCAGAACACAGTTAGTGGTTTTTATGACCGGCACTTCTGTAATGGGCAGGGTGAAGCCCATCATTGGCCCGCCCATAATAATGCGTTGCTTTTTCTCCGGGGTAAAACCTGATTCATCCAGCAAGTGTTGAATTGGCGTTCCTAATAAGGCCCACACGTTGCCCCGTTGTTGCAGAGACTCGCCGGTCAGGGTAACCACGCGCTCTAATAATGGTTCACCATGGATAATTGCCCGTTTAACGGCATAAGCTGTGCCGACGTTTTGCATCAATAAACCGATATCCATCGGCAACTTGCCACTCGGTACCTGATGCCCGGTAAGCAGTTCAATCAGTTGTTTTTCCCCACCCGAAGGGTATTTGGTGGGCACTACCTTAAGCTGTATTTGCGGGTTGTCGTCAATGGCTTCTGCCATGGCCTTTATGGCCTCAGGCTTATTATCTTCAATAGCTAGCAGAACCGAGTCGCAACGGGTGATGTACTGTAAAATGCGAATGCCAGCAATAATGTCATCGGCGTGTTCCTGCATTAAGCGATCGTCTGCGGCAATGTAAGGTTCGCACTCAACCCCGTTTATAATAAGGTGTTTCAGAGGCTTTTGTTGTGCCAGCTTTTGAGCGGTAGGAAAACCTGCACCACCTAAACCAGCAATACCAGCTTCCTGAATCAGTTCCAGTAAGCGCGAAATTTCAACGTCATGATAATCTGGCAGTGCGTGCTTATTGCCCCAGCGGTCTTCGCCGTCCGGGTGAATGACAATAGCCTGTTCCGGCAAGCCCGATGCATGTGCCGTAGGGCGCTCTTCAATGGCGGCAATGGTACCGGATGTTGGAGCGTGCAGGGGTAACCCCTGGCTTAAACCGGCTTCAGTTAAACGCTGACCTTTATCGACGCGCTCGCCGACCTTAACCAAAACCTTACCAGAAGGGCCAATGTGCTGGCGTACGGGCAAAATTAGCTCGTGCGGTAATGTAAGCTTGCGAATGGGTTGGTTGCTGGCCGGCTGCTTGCGCTCAGGAGGATGAACACCGCCAGGGAAGTGACCTATCACATTGGCGTTAAAGTCATGTTTGTTTGCCTGCGCGTCACTCATTCCACCACCTTAACCGGAATGCTATTGGCTTTTATGTTTTCTTTCACGGTATCCAAATCCCATTGCCAGGTTTCGGGTTTTGCTTTTACTTTTACCATGTCGATGCAGTCGACCGGGCAAGGTTCAACACAAAGGTCGCAGCCGGTACATTCATGTTCGATAACCGTGTGCATTTGTTTTGCTGCACCTAAAATGGCATCGACCGGACAGGCTTGAATACACTTAGTACAACCAATGCATTCGTCTTCGCGGATAACCGCGACTTTTTTTACGTCTTCTTCGCCATGAGCATCATCCAGCGGCTTGGCTTCTACGCCCATTAAATCGGCTAACTGTTTTATGGTCGCTTCGCCGCCCGGCGGGCATTTGTTAATGTCGTCGCCGTCGGCGATGGCTTGCGCGTAGGGGCGGCAACCGGGGTAACCGCATTGGCCACATTGCGTTTGTGGCAGAATTTCATCAATCTGGTCGACAATAGGATCGCTCTCGACGCGGAACTTAACCGCGGCAAAGCCAAGAATCACTCCGAATATCAGCGCTAATATACCCAGCGCGATAACTGCTCCGAATAAACTCATTAACTGCTCACCAATCCGCTAAAGCCCATAAAGGCAAGAGACATAAGCCCTGCGGTTATCATCGCAATAGCTGAACCTTTAAACGCTACCGGCACGTCGGCGGCAGCTAAGCGCTCACGCAGAGCTGAGAATAAAATAAGCACCAGCGAGAAACCAATAGCGGCTCCTAAGCCATAAACAATAGACTGCACAAAGTTGTGTTGTTCGTTGACGTTAAGTAAAGCCACACCTAATACAGCGCAGTTGGTGGTAATAAGTGGCAGGAAAATACCCAGTAACCGATACAGCGTTGGGCTGGTTTTGTGTACCACCATTTCTGTAAATTGTACGACCACTGCAATAACCAGGATAAAGCTGAGCGTTTGCAGCGACATTAAGTCGAGCGGCTCAAGCAGGTATTGGTTAACTAGGTAGCTACAGACCGAGGCCAGAGTCAACACAAAGGTGGTCGCTGCTGACATGCCTATTGCCGTGTCCAGCTTGCCGGAAACGCCCATAAAGGGGCACAACCCCAGGAACTTCACCAGTACAAAGTTATTAACCAGCACGGTGCCTATCAGTAGCAGTAAGTAATCGGTCATTTACCTTTCCGGATACTGTGTTTAACAAAGACCGCATATTATCGGTGTTTTGGCCGCCATAAACAACAGACAGAGGGCATGTGTTTTGGAGAAAATTTGTGCATTGTCATACTTTCTTCACGAAACTGCTCATTTAGTGTCATAAAGGCTTGGCAAGGTAGCTACAACTGAAGCCAAAATGGGTTCTAAACCACATGGTACTCATCAGTTATTTACAACGTTTTGATCGCTATTGCTATTGTTTATTTTCTGGTTTGCGGGCTAAGGATTTGCCCGGACAGATTGCACTGCTGACGTCGCGCAGTGGTGACGGTTACGGTTACCTGGTTATTGCATTAATGGCCTGGCTTCTGGACGAATCCGGCGACGACTATTTTGCCCACCTGTTACTTGCCTTTGCTTTTGAGCTACCGGTTTACTGGATAATGAAAAACAGTTTTCGGCGCCAGCGACCCAGTGAGTTAAATTTATCCTTTGCCGCTTTGGTTGTCGCCAGTGATAAATTCAGTTTTCCCTCTGGCCATACCGCAGCTGCGGTTCTGTTTTCTACAGTAACCTATCAGTATTACCCAAATCTTGGCTTAGTTTGTTTTGGCTGGGCTGCTGCTATTGGTGCCTCCCGAGTTGTGGTTGGCGTCCATTATCCCAGCGATATTGTTGCCGGCGCTTCGCTGGCTATTGTCGTATCGGAGTTCGTTATATGAAAATTCTTTATGGTATACAGGGCACGGGTAATGGTCACCTGAGTCGCTGTCACACCATGGCAAAGTCCCTTGCAAAATATAATGTTGATATTGATTACCTGATATCGGGGCGTGATGTTGCCGGTTTATTCGATATGGACGTTTTCGGCGATTATCAGTGGCAGCAGGGTCTGTCTTTTGTCACTGAAAAAGGTCGGTTAAGAAGACGTAAGACGTTACTGAACAATGACTGGAGTCAATTTTGGCAGGATGTAAAAAAACTACCGGTAAAAGATTACGATTTAGTGATCACAGATTATGAACCTGTAACTGCCTGGGCGGCTAAGAAAGCCGGAGTGCGTTGTATTGGTTTAGGTCGTCAGTATGCGTTTCAGGAGCCCGAATTGTTCAGGCGCTTGTCCTGGTGGCAGAAAAAGCTGATATCTTCATTTGCGCCCTGTTCAGAGCCTGTCGGTATGCACTGGCTTTCAACCGGAAATGCTATTCCCCCCGTGGTCAGGCATGAAGAAAATAACTGTGGTGGCTTAATGCAGCGTGTGGTTGTGTATTTACCTTTTGAAGACCCTCGGCATGTAATTGAACAATTGCAGCCTCTGGATAACTACGAGTTTTCTTTTTTTCATCCCTTGGCTAAGCGCGAGTCTCTGGGTCATATTGAGTGCTATCCACCTTCGAGAGCGGAGTTTGCCGCTCACTTCAATAAGGCCTCGGCTATTTTGTCTAACGCGGGGTTTGAAACCAGTTGCGAGGCGCTGAGTCAGGGCAAAGCGCTTGCAGTAAAGCCTTTAACCGGTCAGTTTGAGCAAAAATGGAATGCGCAGATACTGCAGGAGCAGGGGTTAGCGCATGTCCTTAAGCGAATCGACAGCGTATCAATTGATAGTTGGTTAACCCAACGTAATCCGCAACGGTTATATTGGCCTAATGTTGCAGATGAATTAGCGCAGTGGATATCTAAAGGCGCTCAGCAGCCTGTTGCTGAACTGAGTGCAGGGCTGTGGTCCAGAAACGAAAAAACCGCCGTATAGGCGGTTCTCTCTAAATGTGGCTCCCCAGGTTGGATTCGAACCAACGACACATGGATTAACAGTCCACCGCTCTAACCAACTGAGCTACTGGGGAATTGAATAGGTTGGATGTTGTTTGGCTCCCCAGGTTGGATTCGAACCAACGACACATGGATTAACAGTCCACCGCTCTAACCAACTGAGCTACTGGGGA
>NZ_JBNIEY010000010.1:0-96508 GCF_051842345.1 Idiomarina sp. ST20R2A10
GGCCGGTTGTGTGGTTTATGCGACGCTTACATTATCTTGGCCGGTTGGCCGGTTGTGTGGTTTATGCGACGCTTACATAAAAATAGGTGTCTTTTTAAACCTGCCGCCCCTACTAATGCAGCTTATGGCTCTCCTTAAACTAGAGATTACCCCTATCATTTTCGCAGCATTGTTGTGGGCGAATATCCCACTTCAATACCTTGGTATGGCCTCATTCTTTACTCAGCATCAGGTAACTTTCAACGGATGGGGTGTGAGTCAAGCGTCTCCTGTGGTTTGGTTCTCTATAGTATTGTTTTGGCTGCTTCTGGCTGCTCTTATTAGCTATATAAGCTTGCTAAGGATAACTAGTAAAAGCTGATTTTATTTGTATTCACATTTTAGTGTAACCTAACTTTTTCACTTGGAGTGAGGTTCAAGTCGGTGCTTCTATTTCGCGCTTTTCTGCTCTTACAGCTACTAACATTTTCGACACACGCTCAAGATTCAGTGCGTGGCGAGGATGTAACTCCTGAAGCGACAGCATATGAAGTTCTGGATTTGATGAGGGAGCATGTTGTTACGCGTGACCAGGTAAACTGGCGTGTATTAAAGTCTGATTTGGATAGTATTGAGCGTCCATTTACCAGAGATAATTTACGCGAGGCACTAACTCTCATCTTAAAGCGAGCTGATACTGGCCATACATTTTATAAAAGTTCCGTTGAACCAAAGTTTGTGATGCAAAGAAAGTTTGAATGTGTGGCAACGAATACCTATGACTTGCCTATCATTCCTGGACACATTGGCTACCTTCGCGTCAATAGCTTCAATGCCCCCTCAGAGAAGGCTAAGCTTCGCTATATCAAAGAATTGCGAGATGAGATCAACAGACAGAAAGATCGCGATACAAAAGCCTGGATTATCGACCTCCGGTATAACAAGGGTGGGAATATGTGGCCGATGTTAGCTGGAGTCGCGCCATTGCTAAGCAACGGAGTACATGGTTATTTTGTGAAACCTGACGGCTCCAAAACTGCTTGGGGAACCTATGACGGACAAAGTTTTCTCAATAATCAGTTTATGATTGGAATTGAAAAGCCTCCAGTGGGAGATGCAAACATGCCAATAGCAGTGTTAAGTAGCGAACAAACAGCGAGCTCTGGGGAGTCATTATTAGTCGCTTTTGAAGGGAAACCTAATATCCGCTCTTTTGGCAAACCATCGTGTGGTATGTCGACAGCTAACCACACGTTTAATCTAAGTAATGGGGCGACTTTAAATATTACGACAGCAATTATGGCAAGTAGCACCGGTAGAGTATTCGGTGGCAGAATATCTGTCGACGAAGACTCTAAACGTCCGGTCGAAGATGCGATTCAGTGGATTAATAAAATTGTCGAATAATGACTTCGGCATGCCCGCAACTCGCTTAAGGCGGTCTGACTGTGTCGCACCAAAAGGAATTGTGAGTGAAACTATTGTCTAGGCTTATTTTTCTGTGTTTAGTTTTGGCAATTTCAGCATGCTCTGACAGCTCGCAGCAAGCTGATCCTGATTTTCACCCCCATGGTAGTACAACCAGTTTGATCGCAGATGAGAGCCCGGTTGTCATCGTTGATGAAGCACACAATAATTTTCTTACCATCTCAGGTCGGTATAAACCTTTCGAGCAAGTTTTGTCGAACAATGGTTATAAAGTCAGGTCGAATACTAAAAGTTTCACATCATACCTTTTGAATAGAGCCGATATTCTAGTAATTGCCAATGCACTAGATCGTAATAGAAGTGACTGGCAACCACCGTTTGGCAGTGCATTAGATGATGATGAAGTTGATAACATCAAAAAGTGGGTTAGTGATGGAGGTTCACTTTTGTTAATCGCTGACCACACACCGTTTCCAAAAGTTGTCGAAAATCTCGCACTCGCCTTCGGTTTCGAATTTAGTAATGGGCATGTTGGGTCTTATGTATTTCGGAGTGCAGATAACACTCTCGCTGAGCACACGATAACAACCGGTACCAGCAATAATTCGTCACCAGAGCCGCTTATGCCTTTTCCTAAGCAAGCGTTGAATGAGAAGAGCCCACCTTTCGGTCAAGTAACGCAAGTAAAGACCTTTGGCGGATCTGCATTCAAAGCTCCTGATGAAGCAACGTCATTGTTAACAATTGGGCAGGGTGCTGTGTCTATAGAGCCGCTCATACCATTTCAGGTTACTTCGTCGACACCTCGAATATCAATGAATGGCTGGAGCCAGGGAGCCGTTCTAAAATTCGGAAAAGGGCGTGTAGCCGTATTCTCTGAGGGTATGATGTTTTCGTCACAAGTGGATCTTAAAACAGGTAAAAAATATGGTTTAAGAGCCGTTGGAGCTGAACAAAACGAGCAATTTCTCCTCAATATCCTGTTTTGGCTTTCGAGTGCTAATTAATCGCGAAACACGCTGGTTTTCAGGGTTTTCATCGATAAAGAAGATACTAAATGAAGTTTCCACTACTCACAGCTCGTATCGGACTGACTGTTTAGTGCCAAGAACGTACATTGACGCTTTAACCACGTACGATTTAATCGTCACTGAGGCTCTCTCTATTGTTTCCGAGAAATCATTAGTTGTTTTTCTGACAATCTCAGAAGATGGGTCTGCGGCAAAATGAGCAAATATGAGCAGTAAATCATCTCTGTATATAAATCATGAAGGCCGCAGAACATTAAACCAGCATCGGCAAAGTAGAGCCGACCAAGATCAACGCCATACTCCAGTTAAAAAGGCGCATGTGCAATTCCTGCTTTAACACTCGACTGATTTTTTTGCCTGCGTATGCCCAAATAGAGGCGGAAGGCATATTCACAAATATAAACGCCAGTGTGACCAAAGTCAGTCCAAACAAACTTGCTGTCGGGTTATAAAGGCTCACCGCTGATAAAGCCATCGTCCAACCTTTTGGATTTATCCATTGAAATAAAACTGCGGCCGAGAACGTCATCGGCTGATATGAAGCGCTCTCCACTTGCGGACGACTACGCGCAATTTTTAATGCAATGTAAACTAGAAACACGCCACAAATCACGCGCAGCGCATCATGAATTTTAGGGAAAGTCTTAAAAACCTCGGCTAAACCCAGCCCCACTAAAAAAATCATAAGGCCAAAGCCAAAGATAACACCCAACATATGGGGGATAGTCCGTCTAAAGCCTACGTTGGCACCCGAAGCCATGAGCATCATGTTATTAGGGCCCGGTGTAAAGGTAGAAACAAAAGCGAACAGCACAAGCGCCAGTAATGACTGATCCATGACAGCAACCTTTTTCAGTAAGATATGGCGCATAGAATAACTGGAATTCTATGGAATTTTGTGCTTTTATTGCCAATAATGAAGGAAATTAAGAAACGATGTTCTCTTATGGATAAGTTTGACGAAAAGATATTGCAAGAACTGAAAAGCGATGGGCGAATTTCCAATATCAAACTGTCAGAGCGTATTGGATTATCGCCGTCGGCAACATTTCGGCGAGTACAGGAACTTGAACGCAAGCGCGTTATCAAAGGCTATCGCGTAATTTTAGACCCTGAGCAGCTCCAAATCGGTTTTGTCGCATTCGTCACCATTGGCTTAAGTGACCACCGCAGAAGCTCGCAGCTAGCTTTTGAGCAACACGTTGCAAATGTACCCGAAGTCGTTGAGTGCCACAACGTAACAGGAACCCACGAATATCTGTTACGCGTTGAGGCAACTGACCTCAAACATTTTCAACGCATACACTCCAACGTGCTGGGTGAGTGCCCACATGTCAATGCCATCACCACAATGGTTGTGATGGAGTCATCAAAAGATCAGCACAATTGAATTAGGCAGAAACCGAAGGTCCCTTCCTCGCTCAAAGCGGAAATCAGTAATGCACTTTATGCTATTAGTCCCTCAATTTTGCGTCTGGTCACAATTAAGTTGATCAATAAGGCTGTTCTCTTAATATGGCTTAAATCTGATAAAGTTGAGAGTTTATTTTATGCTTAGCTCGTGGAAAAGAACCTTACGTTACGGGCTAATATGGACCCTTCTTGGCGTTTACCTGAGCATAGCCAGAACAACCGAACAAGCAGACAATAATATACCCTGGTGGGTTATCTGGTATACGGAGATGACCGCGGCTTATCTGCTCGGGTTGATTTTTCCGTTAGTAAAAAAATACTATGAGTTGTCTTATTTTAGTCATTGGTCGACGCTTGGCCAATGGCTGCGGCATATTGCTATCTTACCTTTTATTATTTTGCTGATATGTGTGTTAATGGATATTGTTCGTTATCCATTCTATGCCAATCTGCCCGCAGCCTATGGCATGGATCACTATCTGTGGCTCAACGAGCATTTCTCAAAGCGAATCTTGTTGGAGTGGCCGCGTATCGGTGTGATTTATCTATCTATGGTACTCGCCATTTTTTATCGGAAGGAGGAACTAAAGCGAGGGAAAGAGAAACAGCGAAGCATGCAAGTGCAAAGCGAGTTAAGCAGCGTAAAACTGTTGCAGCTTAAGTCTCAGCTGCGTCCGCACTTTCTGTTCAATACATTGAATATGATTTCGGAAAAAATAGTGACAGATCCTCTGTTGGCAGAAGGACTTCTACAACAGCTGTCTGACTTGCTTCGTTACTATCTGGCTCAGTCAGAAACCTCCCAGGTGAAGTTGTCACAGGAAATGACTATTTTGCATAGTTATTTGGCTATCCTACAAAAACGGTTTCCCTCTCAAATCCATTATGAGGAAAGCATAGCGGATGAGTTACTGCATCAGAATGTACCTTCGATGTTGTTGCAACCGGTTCTGGAAAATGCGGTGATGCATACCATTCACCGCAGCCGTGGTGAAGTATTAATCGCGTTGAAAATAGTAATGCATGAAGGAAATATTCATATTGAGATGACCAATACCCTGCCGACTGCTGAACCGGCATCAGAATCTTTAGGTATTGGCCTGAAAAGTGTCCAAAAACAACTGGAATTGTTGTACGGCGACGAGGGCGAGTTGACGCTCGACGTCGGTCATAATCGAGCACGGTTGGAGATCGTGTTTCCCGCCACAAGGGCAGAGGCATGACGATCCTTATCGCTGATGATGAAGCTCCTTCACGGGAAAAGCTTAAGCGCATGTTAAGTCAATTAGCGCCAGACCATGGCATTATTGAGGCAAGAGACGGGCTTGAAGCAATGGAGCTGATTGAGCAGCAGAAGCCTGACATTTTAGTGCTTGATATTCATATGCCGGAAATGACTGGGCTTGAAGTGGCACTGGAGATTGGAGATAGGTTCCCCGTTATATTTGTTACCGCTTATGACGAGTACGCTATAAGAGCCTTTGAACTGTTTGCCGTTGACTATTTACTTAAACCTTATTCTCTACAAAGGCTGGACGTTGCCATACAGAGAGCCTACTCGCGTATTGATAAGCCCGCTATAATACCGAGCAAAGAGCTTCTGGCCTTAGCAAAAAATTTGTCACCCCAACACGCGCCACGCATATTGGTTCGAACTGGTGAGCGAATGTTGCCGTTATCTATCTCTAGCATTAACTGGATTGCCAGCATGGGCAACTATCTGGAGCTGCATACCGAAGACAGCAAGTTTATCGAACGCGATACAATGAATAATTTCCTTTCCCGTTTAGATTCTCGTTTCATTCGAGTTCATCGCAGCTTTTCAGTTAAGCTGGACGAGGTCCGTAAGGTTGAAGCGGTATTTAAAGGCGACTATCAACTGACTATGAGCGATGGCAACACGGTCAAATTGAGTCGCCATTATCGCGACGCCTTCTTTTCAAGATTTGCGTAAGGATTGTCCACCTTTCGATCTTTTATGGCCTCTTAACCTGCTTATCACATAGTTTTGCGACTGGTCACAAATTGGCGGTAGACCTATTTATTGAATGCCATTATCAAAGCCTGTTAATAAATTGTCGTCTACGATGTAGGCAGGAGCCTGGTAATGAACGTCGAGCATCAACGGTACTATGAACTGGACTGGCTAAGGGTATTGGCGTTTTTCTTATTGATACTTTTTCATGCTGGGATGGCGTTTAATACTTGGGGCTGGCATATTAAAAATACAGAGCAAAGTGAGTGGTTAACTGATTTGATGTACTTTCCCCATCAATGGCGTATCCCTTTGCTTTATCTTATTTCGGGGACGGGGATCTGGTTTAGCCTTAATAGTCGGGGAATAGTACGGTTTATTAAGGAGCGTGCTACACGGCTGATATTGCCACTTATATTTGGCATTCTGGTGGTCGTTCCTCCACAGATATACGTGCAGCGATTGACTGAGGGAATGACTCTATCTTACTGGCAATTTTACCCTCGTTTTTTTGATGGAATTTACCCAGAAGGTAATTTTTCCTGGCATCACCTTTGGTTCGTTGTGTACCTGGTTGCCAGTATTATTGTTCTGTTACCACTGTTTAGCTGGATACGAAAACAGAATAGTCAAGGTCGGTTGAACTTGCTATACCGTATTACCTGCCATCCGTACGGCATTCATTTATTCGCGGTGCCTATTGTTGCGGCCGATTGGTTTCTGGCGCCTATTTTCCCCCCAACTGACCAGTATCTGATTGGCGACTGGACCCGTTTCAGTGTACTGACAATGATATTGCTTATCGGCTTCTTATTTTGCTCGAACCAGAAATACTGGAGAGTTTTACTTGATTCCCGTCGCACCTTTTTGGTGACTGGTATTGGACTCTTCGCAATACGCTATTTGGTGTTATTTAGTATGGTGACAATACCCGACTCCGGCTTGATTCATCGCCTGTATGACTTTATTAACGTTGGCTCAAGCTGGATGATTATATTAGCCGCACTAGGTTATGGTCGACGCTATTTAACCTTTTCCAACCGTTTCCTCACTTACTGCAATGAAGCGGTTTATCCCTTCTATATTTTGCATCAGACCGTAACCCTCATAGCCGTGTATTTTTTAGTACCACTAACGTTGCACTGGTTTACCAAATTTGCTTTGGTCACAGTCAGCACCGTTGTGGTGACCTGGGGGATATATCACTACCTAATCAGACCTTATAATCCTACTCGCTTTGTATTTGGTCTGAAACTACAGAAGTCTGAGTCAAAACTTCCTAAGAAAGTTTGTGAAACTTAGTTGTTCTTATTGGTAGTTTTGATATTTCGCTACTGGCTCGAAGCTGAGAGTCTGTTGTGAGCGAACAGCAGAAGTAACGAAAAAGTCAGCAACGCTATGGCGAGTTTTTAATTTTCCGATTTATTAAAATATATCGACGACACAAATTTACTGCCTACGCAAAATCCGAACAATGCGGTTATAGATGATACCCGATAGGCCCGTGGCCTTGCCGCCGATGATATTTGCGGTTCCCCAGGTGTCTCCGCCAGTTGTATTCACAAACTGAACCACGACTGTGTCAATATCTTCATGATAACGTGCAATACTGTGGTAACCTGGGACCCAACCGGTATGTCCATATTTATAAATTGAGGAGTAGGTTGCTTGCTCGTCGTTATTGAGCAGTGAGCCGTCATTTAAGGCGCGCAAGAAAAGTCCAACATCCTCTGCTGTGGCGATCATTGATCCACCGGGTATTACATGATCAAGCTGTCTGAGATCGTCGTCGTATTCATACCAATAACCGCTGGCAACACTGTCATATTCGACTTGGCTGAGCAAGCTGTACGTATTCGTGAGCCCAAGAGGAGCCAATATTTCTTCAGCGATATATTCATGGTGGCTGTAGCCCAGTACGTTGTCCAGAATACGGCCAAGCAGCAGATAGTTTGTATTAGAGTAACTGGTCCGTGCGTCAGGTTCGAAATCCGCTGGTTCATCCAGGACGAGTTCCAGAGCTTTGTTGATGTCCGTCTGCGAAGCGAACCAATCCCATGCTTCATCATCCGTGAAATTTGGAATGCCGCTGCGATGCTGCACCAACATTCGCAGAGTAATTTGATCGGTATATTCAATCCTGCCAGCAAGATTAGGCAAATAATCCTCTAACGTTTTATCTAGCGACAAACTCCTGTTATTGACCAATTTGGCAACCGCCGTGGCGATATATAGTTTGCTGATACTGCCAATTCTAAAGAATGCGTGCGGGTTAGCCGGTTCTTTAGTCATTTTATTTTTCCAGCCTGCAGTATAAACCTGTGGTGGCCTTCCTGCCTGATCGACATAGACGATTATGCCATCCAGTCCCTGCTCAACTGCATCATCTACCTGTTCTTGCACCGTATCAGGTAATGGCGCTAACCAAATAGGCAATAAATCCAAAGGGGCAACTGCGATGGTTATGGTGATAGCGACGATCGGCATGATAATTCGAAGTTTACGGGTTAAACTATTCTGCTTTTTCACTTGGAGTCCCTTTCAGCGCCAGGATAGCCATTATTTCGTGGTTTACCTCTTTTCAAAAATAGCACACTTATTAAAATTTCTACGAAATTCATCTGGCTTATCATTTTGTTCCAAATAACCTGCTTTGAACGGGACTCCGTAATTCATGCATCACTTTCGAACCAAAATACATCTACAAGGCTGATATTAAATACCCTCGCTATGCGAAACGCAGTTTCTAAAGATGGTGAATAACGGCGTAGCTCAATCGCGGCTATCGTTTGTCGTGTGACACCTACTCTTTCTCCCAGCTCTCCTTGTGTCATATCACCGTTTTCCGCCCGCAATTCTCTTACCCGGTTCGCGACTGGCAACATCATTAATAACCTCTCCGAAAGCTCCAAATTTGCACTGCGTACTCCACAACTTGCGACACGACTAAACTTAATAAGCAACTATAAAATAGTAGGTTGCCATCGCTGACGAAAAGAAACAGCATTAATGAACCGACCACACCGCTGCTCAGCACAATACCAGCGACTGCTTTACCCCTACGAAAAAATGCTTTATCTCGCTCGTCTGTTTGCTGGTCGGCTTCTTTGACATTCGTAACGGCTAAAATAATTTGTCCAACCACGCTCACTACTATAAAAACTACCGTGACCTGGATAAACATCGGTAAGACTGGGGGAACTTGCGCTTGTACTAGGTATGTTTGGACAACCTCAAAGGTCATGTAGCTCCCGATGACTAGTGTCGCGAGCAACATCAGCCATGCTGATTTTTCTTTGAAAGCCATTATCCACTCCTTAATGTTAAAATTTTTTAACATTACAAAATTATATTGAGCTCCGCTTTATGTCAAATTTTATTAACATTAGAGTGGATTTTATTAGTTCAGTATCTTGCTGTTGAGACTTCCCGACATTATTTATGGTAAAAAGATCAGCTCAATAACAAAAAAATAAGAAACTAACTACTATCCGGTTATTTTCGTTCTAGCGCTGTTTCGCCTCGCCAAGAGCGCTCCCTAACTTCCGCTCTTGGCACAAAAGCTGAAGGTCCCTAATGAGCGATAAGCAGACCTCTAATTTTCAGTCTACTTAAACTATAGATTTCGCTAATTAGGGGTTATTTATTGAGCTGTTTACCAACGCTAATCTGTCCTTCAGCTAAGAACAATTAGAATATTTAACACTAACAATGGTATTGACTGACAGGAGCCAATACTGCCGATTTGGTCGGTCGTTATCCGTTGGAAATTCGCAGTTCTCTTACTTACACTTAAAACAAAATCTCTAAGCCAATTGGAACACTGCAACAAAAAGTGAAAGCCTGCACGCACTTCTCTAAACGCTGACTTCGCAGAGATACTGGCATTCCGAAGGCCGGGCGTAACACATTAGAGCGTTCAATCGTGATCAATATTGAAAAGCAGAGCATCAATACAAATAAGGTGCTTAATAAAAAATGTTGAAATAGTGGTATCTCCGGCGCATAGCTGGACAGAAGAAATGCCACAACGATACTGACACTTTGGTGAATGATATAAAGTGGGAACACCAGAGTGTTTAGTCGCGTAATTTGAGGCTTAGCGTGGTTAAACCATTTGTAAACTGCTGCGACAATCGCGATCGGCATAACCGTCCGGTTAAGAATGTACCCGAACTCAGCAATGAATATGATAAATTCATTCGGGTTTTCGGATTTCCATACAAAAAAGAAGCCTATCTGCACCGCAATTAAGCTAAGAACGGCCAACGATATCAGCACTTTTGCATGTTCAGATATCTGGTTCCAAAAGTTTAGATATCGACCAAGTGAAAACCCAACAAAGAACCAAACCAATCCGTAAGATTCTCTTACCAAGTCACCTGAAAAGGCTTCTTGAATAAACAATGCTAAGACGAATATCGCTAGTAGAATTAACCATATTTTCTTTGCTATAGCGGCTAAAACTCGTTTACCAATAGTCGTCGCTAACAAAGGTGAAATTAATATTGCCAGTAGACTGTATTGCCACAATGATCGGAGAAACCAAAGGTGATTTACATCAATGCTCGGCCAGATCCCTGCTGTGAAATTCCTGAACATTTCACCCTGTTGAAAAAACAACGCATAAGTGAACTCTGAATAACTCAGCGGCATTTCGCTCGCTTGTGACATTTCAATATAAAGCTGGGGGGGAACAATCAAAAGTACACCAATTAAAAGCGGGAAAAGCAATTGTGACGTCCGCTTCAACAATGCATATGGGATCGATATTTTGGTAATCATGAAACTTAACGCAATCCCAGATATCAACCACAATAGTCCCATGCGCCAGGGAGACGTCACTACCATTAAGTTTTGTAAAAAGACCCATTCCGTTTCGACCTTATAGTGAAATCCCCAGTCAGGTACGTAGATCATTGCGTGGTGAAACATAACCAATACAGCTATAGCTACCACTCGTAGCGTATCAATTGCAGGTATTCGACCTTCTACGAAATTTTTAGTTGTATTCATGTGTGATTTCCGTGTTAGATATACACGGATCTTTTACTTGAAACGCATCATCTTGTCGTCGCTAACACCTTGTTATGACAGTTAAAAGTGATGAGCGGTTGAAAATAGGGGCTAACGAATTGTCGTGAGAATAAATAAGCAATGGTTTCAGACTCATAAAAGGCTGGTTGAGCTAATTTTGTTGTTCGCAATTTTCTCAATAAATGGGCTGATAAACGCGACGACAGTATTAATGCAAGATATGCGGGGAAACGAGAGCGCATTTTTGACCTGGGAGCCTTTCGTCTGGGAACTATCAAGTGCTTACTCGACGCTATTGTTATTCCCACTTATTGCATTGTTTACTGAGCACTTCAGCTGGCAATGGAAGTACCCATTGAAATCTTTTTTGAGATATACAGGTGCAGCAATCGTTTTCAGTCTATTACATGTCTGCACGATGGTTCTTGTAAGAGAGTTTGCTTACGGCTTCACCGCATCAGAATATGATTTCGCAACAAATACAAATACTTTTGTATTTGAGCTATTCTATGAAATACGAAAAGACGTTTGGAGCTTCACATTCTTTGTCGTTGTAATTGAAGTCTATCGTTACGCACTTTATCAGTGGTTAGGTGATACCAAGCCAATTTTTCAATCTTCAGTGCCTCCCGCGGAAAGTCATAACGTTCTACCTGAAGTCCTACTAGTAAAGAAAACGGGAAAAGAGTTTTTGATAAAGACGAGAGAGGTGCAGTGGGCAGAATCTGCAGGAAACTACATCAATCTCCGTATTGACGAAGCCATTTATCCGATGCGAATTACAATGGCAGACTTCGCCGAGCAAGCAAAATTCTATGGTTTTGTTCGCACGCATCGTTCACAAGTCATCAACACCCATTGGATAGAACATATTAAGAAACTCCCCTCTGGTGATGCAGACATCAAAATGAGAGACGGCACCGTGCTTAAATTATCCAGACGTTTTAAAAAGGAGTTTGACACGTTTGTGACTTCGCTTTCCACTACGTAAGTTGAAATGGGAATAGAGTTCTTCGTTATCTGAACATTCAAAAGCCTAAAGATGCCCCCCGTTTTTTCGTGCAAATACTGCCAGTGACGCCGTAGATCTTGAGATAGCCAATATAACGATTTAATCAACCTATTCCCGGATATTCGCAACCGTAACTAACTCACGGTCTAATCATTAATCCCTTCGTTTGCGTCCCGAACCGCTTTTAACATAGCTTGAGTGTCCTTCGGAGAGTACCAACGTCCGTTAGACATAACGCCCGAAATTGCTCTGGTATTGTCGATATCCACCAGCGGATTACTATTCAGTACCACAAGGTCTGCCTGGTAACCTGCAGCAACGACGCCCGTTTTTAACCCCATCCACTGTGCGGTTTCAGCCGTCGCGCTTCTCAATGCCTCCGCTGGTTTATAGCCGGTACGAACCAGCGCAGCAAGCTCGTCGTGCATGGAAAACCCGGGAACCATTACAGGCACATTTGCATCAGTACCCGCCAGAACCTTGACCCGATTATCGCGCATAGCCTGCAAAAGTATCTGGTTGGCTTTTGCGTAAGCTTTCCAATAACGCTGATTACCGGGAACACGCTCTTCAGGATAGTCTTCCGGTAAACGATAAATGTTTACTTCGGGCAGCCACCCCATGACTTTAATACTTGGGTGTAGAGCCTCCGCAATTCCGCGGTTTACATGCTCTACGTGAACATGACTCAGTGCACTTTCTACGCTCATTTTCTGTGCAGGAAAGCTTTCGACAAGCGCCAGAGTAGAAACCACCGCCATATTATTCTCTGCCAGACGGCTTGCTATGTCGGTACTACGCTTTTCTACAAACTCCAGAAAGACCTCAGTATTATCGCGGCCATAGCCACCAAATTCACGGTCCAGGGCTTTAACAAACTCTTCAACATGGGCTATTTCTTTCAGGTTCGATGGCCAAAGCTCTGAAAGTGGCAGGTTATATGGAATATGCCCTAAAATTTGTATATCGCTATTACCCGCCTCCTCGTTAAAAGCAAAGAAGTGGTCATTGCTTAAAAGCGTGTAAATTTTTATGGCATCGTAGCCTGCGTCTTTAATCTCGTTTACCCGCTCAGGTATATCGTCGATATCGGCTACCGGGTTTATTTTTGCAGCCCAACGGTCGAACAAGCCAGCAATACCACTTGAGCTATTATGACGTCGGGTTGCCACAAATAAGTCCGGCCCCGGCCGTCCTGATGCAATTTCAGCACGCCATTGCAGGTGCTCTTCACTACCATTGAGCTCACGTACATGGGTGACGCCATTAGCCAGATACAACAACAAGTCATTCGGGCTTTGCCATAAGTGCACATGCGCATCAATAAGGCCGGGAATTATAAACTTACCCGTGCCATCAATGACTTGCGCATCCTCAGGTAATGAGAGGTCGCTCCCCACTTTTGTTATTTTGCCTTCTTGAATCAATACCGTCTGATTAGGCAGCATGTACTGTCCATTATCTGACAACACGTTTGCGTTGGTAATGGCGTAAGCGTCCTGAGTTTTTGCATAAAGCGCAGGGTCTACAACAGGAACATATTCTCCCCAGGCTTTATTCACCTGGTAGTACATAACACCGAAACTGGTCGCGCTGAGAGCAAGCAATAAAACAATTAACCACAAACCGAGTTTCTTTAAGTTTAAAGCTTTCATAACTAATTACCTTTGGTTCTGATAAGTGCATTCAGAATAGAAAGGCAACCCAATAAAAGCTGATCGATTATGAAAAATATCGCGTCAATTTTGAAAATTCTGAAGGTTTTTGCGAAATTGAGACGGCGTCACTCCGGTTTCTTTTTTGAAGGCACGATTAAAAGGCGGTAAAGAGTTAAACCCGTTATTCAGAGCAATGGTTAAAATGGGAAGGTGATCGTTATCTCGTTTTGAGAAGCAGTCCATCACGCCTTTAAGCCGGAAAGAGTTAATGTAATGACTGAAGTTAGTGAAGCCCGTTTGGGTGTTTATCAAGGCTCTCAATTTATGCTCTGCTACCCCCAGCTTTTTGGCCAAATCAGCAATGGTCAGAGCTTCTTCTAAATACACCTTGTCTTGTGTCATTAGCTTGTCGAGTTCGGCCAGTATTCTTTTATCCGCTGCTGACAATTGCTTCTTCTGAGAAGCGTTCCGATAAAAAGTCAGCGCCGACGTGTCACCCTTTAATACCCAAAGGCTCATGGAAAAAATGGGAAGCCAGACGCTCAGTGCATTAATTGTAGACTGGGAGCTATGCAACCAAACAGACCCCACCAAAACCGCGACCAAAATAGACGCTGAAATAATGAATAGAAAATAAAGTCGATAGGTGCGCCGGGCTTCAATTAAGTCGTCGTTACGGCCGCTTAGCGTAACGAACACCATATGTGCCACCAGACAAAGTGTCAGAGTAATAATAACAACAGGCCACCACGTAGGCAGCTCGTTCAACCAACCCAACCAAACAGCCCGCTCCACCAGCATAGAACCGCTAACTGCAATTAAAGCCAGCCAATGGAACTTTCCCGGCCTGAAATCTCGATGAAAAAGGGTTAACACAAATACCCAGGTAACCGGCAAAAGCAAAGTATCCAGTAACCGAAAGGGAACTTGCCACACCATAGGAAGCGCAAATTCAGCGGGCATAGAACCAAGCAGAAAGCTTGCCAGGCAGAGGTTTGTAGCCACCATTAAAGTACAGCGTCTGGAACGGGGCAGATCTTTAATTACCAGCACCGTCATAAGCAACAACAAGCCCAGTGCGGAAAACCGGATGAATGCGTCAATCAAGAACATAAGCCTGTGCCTTGGGCTGTCCTGAGAATCAGTATCTTTAGTTAAATTATAACCAGCCTTGAGATAAAATCTGAAAATTAATCTAACCCGGCTTTGTCTTCCAAAATCAGCTCACCGTTAAGACTATGTAAAGCTATTCGGTAATTGCCAGCAGTCGCTGTCTACTTGGGCTATTTGTTCCAATCGGTTATTATTTATTCACATACACTTCGAAGGTTGCCTGCATGTCACACAACAAATTTGACATTATACCTGCTGCCAGCTTTTCTAATATTGGGTTAGAAATGATTCCGCCGTTTCCAGGCCTCTCCAGCTGGGTTCAGTGCTTGTGGGTTAATAATGACTTAAAAAACAGTTCGCGCCATGTTGAAGAAAAACTCTATCCCGATGCGGGGTCCAGTTTAACTTTTGAAATACGTAATACTCGGATCAATGCTCGTTATTTTCACCATACTCGAGTCGTTACTCACCGTTGGGATACATCAACAAGGTACATTAGCGTACGATTCCGCCCGGGAGGCGCGAAAGCACTGCTGAGGCTGGACATCGATGATTCGCAGAACATCGAAATAGAGTTGCTCGACACAGCCTTTTCTCAACAACTCAGTTTACAGCCATTAATGGACATGCTGCCCACTCTATCGGCAGACCAACAAGTACAGGCGGTACAAAACTGGTTACTGACGCTGAGTTATCGTGCTCAAGAACCGAATCGTAAGTGGTCGACTTTATTGGCTCATGCGTCCACCTATTTAATACCGCCTCAGCAACTGGCATTACAGAATGGATTTAGTCGACGCACACTGGAAAGGCAATTGCGCAAATACTTAGGTTTTACACCAAATCAGCTACACGGCTTTGCTCAAATTCGAGCCGCCCGACAATATTTGATTTTGACACCAGACAGTCTCAGCGACATTGCTCTTGCCTGTGGCTACTTCGATCAAGCGCACTTTACAAATGCTTTCCGTGAGCAAACCTTGGAAACGCCACTGCAATACCGCCAAAGAAAAATGTCGCAAATCTCCAATCGATAGCTAGCGAATGTTCCTAAAGTATCCGGAGTTAATCTTTGGAGGACATTATGCAACACCGAATTTCACAATCTTCACTTTATAAACAATGCCCGCGCCTGGTGACTCATTTAACCGCGTTAGGCGATGTACCGGAATCAGTAAATCTGTCTCCGCAACTTCTGCATCTCGTCAGACTGCGCGCATCACAACTAAACCACTGTGGCTTTTGTCAGAAAATGCATACCGATGAAGCCCGAGCTGATGGTGAACTCCAGTCAAGGCTAGATGTGCTTCCGGCCTGGAAAGAATTATCGTGTTTTACCGCAGAAGAACGGGCTGCTTTGGCCTGGACGGAAGCACTAACGCTAATCAACCATGTAGAAATCACAGATGCTGTCTTTCAGTCGGCACTGAATGCTTTTGGAGAAAGTGGGTTAATTGAATTGACCACGGTCATAGTACAGATAAATAGCTGGAATCGTATTGCGGTGAGTTTCCGTTTCCAACCCGACATAAAATAATGGGTCGTAGTATGAAAGCAACTTTCTTACAGCGCCTTCAAAAAAACACATTAGGGATATTGGCTAGCTTGTCGTTCTTCTTTGGGAGCATGCTATTTCTACCCACTTTCGCAAGCTATGCAACGGTCGGTGTGTGGCTCTTCATGACAGGATCAGCGTTGATGTTTATCGATATTATTCGCTCACTAAATGATTAGTGGGCGAATAGACCAGCGAGTCAATTACTGGACCAAGACACTCTATTTCTTCCATCTCTTTTACTTTTATAAAGAGCTAAATCGGCCTTTTTGTAGGCGCTGTTAAATTCATCTTCAGCCTTTAACTCTGTCGCACCAATCGAGACCGTGACCTTAATAGACTGATTTTTATCAATAGTAATAGCGTTGCCCTCAATCGCTGTGCGCACTTTTTCCAAAACTCTTTCGGCTTTCTCTCGGGGAAGATCAGTCAAAAGCAGGGCAAATTCTTCTCCGCCAACCCGCGATACGCAATCACTAATACGTACAAGTCCAGCTATTTTACGAGCCGTTTGCTGCAAAACCTCATCACCTGCGTCATGACCGTAGTTATCATTTACTTTTTTAAAATGATCAACATCGATGATGGCAAAGCAAGTAACATTTGCGAACTTATTATCGTTGGGCTCCAGCTCTTCAAATCTCTCAGTAATAAACAACCGATTCGACAGTCCGGTTAAAAAATCGGTATAAGCAAGTTTCTCTAACCTCTTAGTCTTAGACGAGTTAATAATAATAGTCTCAATAGCAGAGCAAATTAAACTCATTAACTCAATATCGAGCTCGGTAAACGGTGTAAGCCGTGTCTCAGGACTAGTGAAGTTTAACGTTCCCCAGGTTATCCCATTAACTCTTATAAGCAGCCCCAGGTAGGTTTGCAGTTGAAATTTTTCATAGCAGGGGTGGCCTGAATATTCGTCGCTTTCAGAAGCATGCGTAGTTGTAATGACCTCATTAGCCGTCAACGTCACCGAGCAATAAGTATCGCCTAACGGAAAAGTTGTTTCAGCAGGGATATCTGCTGTTTCCGAGTACGAATATTTAACCGTGTAAGTATCATTCTCAACATGGCTTACAAGCCCTGTTTGAACATTTAAATAATGACAACCCAGTTTAAGCAAGTTATTGATACGTTCGGTTGATAATACCTGTGACTGGCAATTTACTACATCGTGAACCGCTCGCAGCACTTCGGCTGCACTCGCATATTCGGTCACATCGTTTATAACCGCGAAAAATCCATTAACTTTTTTACTCAAGCCTTCAAAGTTAGGAACATACTTGATATCCAGTTGAATAGTGCGCCCGTCTCTCAGGTTCACTTTATCAGTAAAGCCTATTTCCTCGCCTTTCAGTACTCGATCATGAAGCTCCGAAATTTTTCCATAAGACTCTTCCCCAACAACCTCGGCAATACTCTTACCTTTAATGTTTTTGAGTTTTACACCGAAAAAACCCTCATAGGCAGTGTTGACGAATTTGTAACGACGCTCATTATCCACAAAGGCAAGCAGGTAGGGCAGCACGTTTGATAACTTCTTAAAGGAGCGATCTACTTTCATGATTTGGCTCGAATTTCTGCTGAGTCATTCTAATTTTAGCATACACAGGTGTTTTGACTGTGTACACCTAGTTACTACTAGAGAAAGTTCCTCCCAAATTGCAATTTCCCCTTTACCTCCACCACTCATCTCGCTTATGCTAAATAGCCGTTTAGACGTCTAAACGGCTTATTAATTCATTTTGTGAGGTATTTAATGAAATCAAAGTTCTTTACGTTATCAACTATTGCCGCTGGACTTATCGCTGCATCGGCATCCCCAGCTCTGTTAGCCAATGATGCTAGCTCCGAGCTGGAACGCATTAGTGTTACGGGTTCCTACATTAAACGGGCCCAGAATGAAGACGCCACGCCGTTGCAAATTATTGATGCCAGCGACATATCGGCCAGTGGTGAAATTACGCTCACAGACTTGCTGCGTGACTTAACGGTGAATACCGGTAACAGTTACGACGAGCAATACACCAGCAGCTTTTCGGCGGGTTCGGCTTCGGTTGGCTTACGCGGCTTAAGCCCCAAAAACACGCTTATTCTGGTGAATGGTCAGCGGGTGTCTAACTACGGTTTTGCGTTGGGGACTCAGGATACCTTCGTTGACTTAAACGCGTTACCTTTAGGCGCGGTGGAGCGCATAGAGGTACTGAAAGACGGCGCTTCCGCAGTATATGGCTCGGACGCTATTGCCGGGGTTATCAACATTATTCTACGCAACAACGTACAAAGCACTCAGTTCCGCGCGGGTGTCGGCGGTGCCAGCGAAGGTTCATTAACGCAATACAGTGCGGGCGTTATCAGCGGGTTTGGCGACATAGCAGGCGACGGCTATAACCTGACATTCAGCTACGACTACCTGACCCGCGAGCGTTTAAACGCCGATGACCGCGACTTTACTCGCTCGGGTGACTTTCGCGACAAGCCCGGCGGGCGTTTGTCTGGCTGGTCGTCGCAGGGCGGTAATTATTTAAGTGATCCGCAAAACCCTCAGGCTTTTGAGAACTGCCCGGGCATTTCTGAGAAAAGAGACCGAAGCGATTTTACCCCTGGCGCAGACGGCCAGGTGTGCGCCTTTAACGCTCAGCCATACAACACGCTGCAGCCGGAAGTTGAGCGACACCAGTTCTCACTACAGGGCACTTTGCAGCTTACCGAGGACATACAGGCGTACAGTGACTTTCTGTACAGCAATAACCGTTCAAGCCACGTGTTTGGCGCGCCGTTAAGTGTCGGTGCCGGACTGCGGGCTTACAATGAGGAAACCGGCAGTTTAGTCGATATTCCGGTGGAATTACCGGTCGGGCATCCGGATAACCCGGGTTCAGAGGCCTTACCTTTTGAATACACCTTTTTTGATGTAGGCGAGCGCGTAAAAGCCAATAAACAAGACTTTCACCGCTTTCTGGCCGGTGTTAATTACCGGGGCTTAGACTGGGACTGGTCAGTTAACGTGCTGAATTCACAAAGCCGCCAGCGCGAGTACGTTGATAACTTTATTAACCGCTACACTTTTGAAGATATGCTGGCCAGCGGCGAATATGACTTTTTTAACGGCAACAATGACCCGGCAACCATTGAAGCGTTGCGCATTGATACGCGTCGTCCGGGCTTTTACGAGCTAAACAGCATTAACGCTAATGCCAGCACCATTTTAAAAGAGCTAGATAACGGCCCGCTAAGCGTTGCCTTTGGGGTCGACTGGCGTGAAGAAGAAATGGATGCGGGAACTTCACCGGAAGTGTTATCGGGCACCGAGCTGCGCCCGGCTATCAACCTGGTTAAAGGGAAGCGACAAGTTGCGGCAGGCTTTGTTGAGCTGGACGTTCCTGTTGTCGAGAACCTGAACGTAAACCTGGCCGGCCGTTATGACCATTATGATGATTTTGGCTCAGCCTGGTCACCTAAAGTGGCGTTTCACTATGTATTAGGCGACGATTGGCTTCTGCGCGGCTCGTGGTCACGCGGCTTCCGTGCACCATCGCTACCGGAAATTGCAGAAAGCAACACCATCAGTTATGGCTCGGTTATAGACCCTAACGACCCTATTAATCCGGGCGCGAGTCGTGGTTTCACGCAAGTGCGTACAGGTAACTCTGAACTCGATGCCGAACGCTCAACCAACCTCAATGCCGGTATTATCTGGTCTCCGCAAAAAGGTGCCAGCATTGCTGTCGATGTATTCGAAATTGAGCAGGACGATATTATTGCCCCCGACAACGCGCAGTTTATTGTCAATAATGAAGGCCTGTACGCAGACCGCATTCAGCGCGACGACGCCGGGCGACTGCAAATTATCAGCAACCAATACCGCAACCAGGGCACCCGTTCCACCCGCGGCTTCGATATTGATGCGAATTACCAAGTGCAGTTAAACAACTCGACGCTTCAGTTTCAGAGTACCTGGTCACGGCTTTTAGAATACAAGCAGGCCTTAGTTGCCGGTCAGGAACCTACTGACGGCGCTGGCAGTAATATATTAGGCGCATTGCCTAAGTGGAAAGGTAACAACCAACTGCGCTGGCTTATTAGCGACTGGCAATGGGGCGTCAGCCTCAACTACACCAGTAGCTATGAGCAGCAGGTGGCCACGCAAAGCAGTAACCCGGGTTTAGATGAAAAGGTCGACAGCTACTGGCAGGTTGACTCGCAGCTGGTTTATCAGGGTTTTGGTGACACTCAGCTAACCCTGAATATCAGCAACCTGTTCGACGAGCAGCCGCCGTTTGATCCGGCTGGCGGAGCCTACGGATACGATATGACCCAGTACAATCTGCGCGGTCGTACAGCTAACCTATCTATTGTTCACAATTTTTAGCGGAAAATATCAGCAGGGTCAGAAAAATTTCTTCTGACCCTATTTTGTAAACGTGTGATCTAAACACCCTTCTTACGCTATAGTACAAGGAGTCTTAATAAAGGAAGCTTGCGCTTATGAAAAAATGGATCTGGATAATTGCATCGGGAGTTACCGCACTAGCGGCGGTTAATGTCCAGGCGCAAGAACTGTCTGATATGCAGCAATGTCTGCTGGATGAAATGAACAACACTAAGGCTGACGCCACCATTGCGGATATTCGCTCTACCTGCGAAGAACAACTGCGGTCAGCTGAGAATGACGAAGATATAGTGGAAGTCGATGCGGTTGAAGACCCCGGTGCTTTAACCAGCCGCATGAAAAGCGAACAAGTTACCCAGTTTGACCCTTATGTATTAACACCGCACCGTCGTAACTATTTATTACCCGTTATTACCACGAACAACATTAACCGCCTGCAATATGCCGATGTTGAAGGTTACGAGCAGAACCTGGAAGACTATGAAGCAAAGTTCCAATTAAGTTTCAAAGTGCCTTTTAACAAAGAAAGTTTGCTGTTTGAAGACGACCAGTTGTTTTTTGGCTTAACCGTGCAGTCCTGGTGGCAGGTGTATTCCAGTAATATTTCTAAACCATTCCGCGAAACCAACTACATGCCCGAGGTTTTTTATGCCACTTCAACCGGCTGGCACCCTTTTGGTACCAATACCGCGTTAGTTTTCGGTTTAGAGCATTTGTCTAATGGGCGTAGCCAGCCATTGTCACGCAGCTGGAACCGCGGTTACATGCAATTTGTGGTAGAAAAAGGCCGCTTCGTTTTCTCGCTGAAACCCTGGTTACGTTTTCAGGAAGACGCCAAAACAGACCCCATGCAATCGAGTGGTGACGACAACCCGGATATTACCGATTACGTGGGTGACTATGAATTCACCACCGCCTATAACGATGGTGACTTCGAGTACATTCTCAGGCTCCGCCATGCCGTGGATACCGGCAGAGGGTCGGCAGAGCTTAACTGGACATTCCCTATTGGCGGGAAGTTTATTGGCTATACCTCAATTTTCACCGGTTACGGAGAGAGCCTGATTGACTACAATCACAAGCAGACTCGCTTTGGTATCGGTATAGCCTTAAACAACATTCTATAAGGGTTTAGAAACTATAGGCGGCTGACAACCATAAGCGTCGGCCGTCTTCAACATAGCCGTACTCTTCTACACCAATTTCCTTGTCGAATAAGTTGTAAACACCCGCAGCCAGCTTTAAGTCACGCGTAACAAAGTAGTTCACACCAAAATCCGCCAGTGTATAAGACGGCGCGACCAGAGAGCCCTGTGAAGGCCCGGTTGTCGGCTGGCTCTCTTCACCACGATAATGCACACGCAACCAACTGTTCCAGCGCTTACCTGGCTTCCAGTTCAGTGAGGTTTGTACTAAGTGCTTAGGTAGCTGGTTTAATGGCTCACCTTTATATTCACCCGATTTTTGCTCAGAGTCGGTGTAGGTATAGTTACCTTTCAGTGACCACTCCCGGCTGAAATGCGTACTTAAAGTCATTTCAATACCGCGAGTAACGGCTTCATCAATGTTAATTCGGGTGGTTGGCATAGAGCCAAATTGATTAGGCCCTGCATCGCAAATGCTTTCAGGACAGTCTACCCGGGTGATTTTGTCGTCAAACTCATTGTAGAACACGGTAATTGAGGTTGAGCTACGACGTCCCCAGTCTGTGTATAACCCTAACTCGTAGTTGGTCGACGTTTCAGCTTCTAAATCCGGGTTACCGTAAACGTTACCGCCGCGGCTGACTTGTCCCCAGTCAGCGGTTGTTTCACGCAGGCTTGGCGCACGGAACCCGGTAGAAACACCACCTTTAATGGTTGTGGCATCGCTTAGAGTATAAACACCGTACACTCGCGGGCTCCAGTGTCCACCAAAAATGTCGTCATCGTCGTAACGAACACCAGTCGTCAGGTTAAAGTCATTGAATATTGGCCAGGCGGTTTCTGCAAAGGCGGACCATTGCGAGCCTTCAATGCGGTTACGATCACTTATCTGGTTACTGGTTAAATCTTCCAGCTCTTCCTTTTGGTACGCCACGCCAAGATTCATAGAGCTCTCTTCAAGCAGTGGTACGTTCCAGTGACTCTGAAAATCGGTGTTTTTAATGGTCATAATACGCGCTTTGTTTTCATATTCATCGCGCTTTAAATAACTGCGGGCGCCCACCATACCCCACTGACCATTATGGGCAATGGACACGCTGGTATTATCATATTCAGTGGTTGATGACTCCGGGCAGCCACGACGACCGCATTCCTCGCCCGGCGCCAGCGGCTCAATGGTTTTGCCGACAGAAGCGTCAATGCTTTGCTGAGCTGTACCCACTTCAAACAAAATTTCATGGTTGCGGTTTGGTGTGTAAGCCAGTTTTAAGTCGGCGTCTTCTGCGGTTTTATCCCGGTAGCCAGAAACAATTTCATCTTCCAGACGACGCGTATAACCGGCCGACAACTGAATGCCCAAAGTGTCTTTAATTAACGAGCCGGAGGTGAACAAGTTGGTCTGGTAACTGTTGCCTGACTCTGAACGTTCCTGCAAGGTGCCATCAACGCGAATTTCCGAGCGCCATTCTTCCGGTGTTTTACGGGTAATGATATTGATAACACCGCCTATTGCGTCCGAACCGTAGAGAGACGACATAGGTCCGCGAATAACCTCTATGCGATCAATTGCCGCCAGCGGCGGTGTCCAGGCACCTTCAACGCCGGGGCCATCACTGTTTGGACGGGTTTCACGCGAGCTCTGGCGCTGGCCGTCGACCAAAATCAATGTGTAGTCGGCACCCATACCACGCAGGCTAATATCCTGGCGATCACCTCCGCCGGTCACGATAACGCCCGGGGCGTCAGTCATGGCGTCGGTTAAGTCTTTATAAAAACGCTGAGAAAGCTCTCTTCTGTCAATAACGGAGATTGAAGCGGGCGCTTCTTTCAAATGCTGAGCAACACCTGACGCCGTTACCACCATAACTTCCATATCTTTATGTTTATGATGTTTTCTTTTAGGCTTTTCTTGCTCCTGAGCCTGAGCCACGCCTACTGCTGATGCTACAGTTAATGCTAAAATGCTCAATTTTAAGCCGCTGATACTGCAATTCATGTTCATCCCCTAATGAATTATAAATGCGAATTATTTTCATTAGCGATTTTAACTGGTACCATGGAATCAGCAATTTCAAAAATATTGAAAGCTTCTTTAGCAGGACTTAAAACATGAATCCGAAAATGATTCGATCATTAAAAGCTTTTACCCGTACGGTAGAACTCAACAGTATGAGTGCCGCTGCAAATGAACTGCATATGACAGTGTCCGCTATTAGCCAGCAGTTGCAGCGACTGGAAAACGACAACGGAATTTCGCTTTTTCACCGTAATACCCGTTCGCTTTCACTTACCGAAGCTGGTCAGGTTTTTTATCAATCGTGCCTCGACATGTTGTCTATTGCAGCGAAAAACCAAGAGCGCTGGGATCAATTGACGAATCAGCCGCAGGGGCAAATAAAAATTATTGCGCCCGTGGGTTTTGGCGGAGGTTTGCTAAGCGAACCTTTAAAACAGCTGCAGCAAGAGTTTACTAACGTGAGCTTTCAGCTGCATATGACCGATGAGCCTATTGACCTCATTACCTCGGGGGCAGATTTGGCAATTCGCATTGGTCCGCTAGCCGATTCAACCTTATACGCCAGGCATTTGGCTGACTGGCACCTGATCCCTTGTATTGCTGCTGAGCATCCTGCGGCTAAAAACTTGATAAAAAGCTTTAAAGATTTACCCGAAGGTTGTTTTATTGGGCACATACCCAGCTTACCCAACAAGGATTTCCCCAAGCCTAAGGTGCTGCTGAACAACATGCAGACGGTAGTCCAGTTGACGCTAGATGGTGTTGGCTATGCGCTACTTCCGGAGCCGGAAATTAAACATTACATTGAGAGTGGGCGCTTACTGCGTTTGTTGCCAGAGTGGGAAGGCAGTCCGTACAGTGTACACGCCGTGTTGCCTATTAAAGACAACATACCGGCGAAAACTGAACGGACTATTGAGGTGCTAAGCCATTTCTTTCATCGACTGTAACGAATGATCAACTTCGCTTTCGCCAGCCATTAGGTCGAAAGCTCTCATCTCAGTGCCACTTTCATCCAGGCAACGACGTAGCACACTGGCAACATCCTCGCGTGGGATTGACCCCGGTGCCAACGATTCACCAACAACCACTTTACCGGTGGCTTCTTCGTCGGTTAAGGCCCCCGGACGTACAATGGTCCAGTTGAGTTTGGTGCGCATTAATTCGCGGTCAGCGTAATGCTTGGCGGCATAGTAAGGAAGCAGAGCTTCAGCCCAGTTTTCACGGTTGTTCGACTGCCAGGCACTGACCATAACAAAACGTTTTACGCCCACAGATTCCGCTGCTTCCATGGTTTTCACTGCACCGTCCAGGTCGACTAATAAGGTTTTGTCGTCACCAGAGCTTCCACCAGAACCTGCCGTAAATACCACGGCATCAACGCCCTGAAGCAGCTCTTCCAATTTTGCGACGGGGCCTTCTAAATCACCCAATTTGGCCGTTACTCCGCGGCCTTCCCAGGCTTTTTGCTGCTCTTCCTTACGCACTACTGCAATCACTTCATGTTTTTTTGCGTGTTGCATCTGTTCAACTAAATGCTGACCAATTTTTCCATTTGCGCCTATCACTGCTACTTTCATCATCGACCTCCATGAGTGTTTCGTGTCTGAGTTTACGTAACAAAGGCTTAGTTTAGATCGCTCATTTACACCGATTTACAGGCACAAAAAAAGGCAACCCGAGGGTTGCCCTTTTAGACTTCGAGGCGCGTAATTAAAGCGCTACGATGTTTTCAGCCTGAGGACCTTTAGGGCCTTGAGTTACTGCGAACTCAACGCGCTGGCCTTCAGTTAAGGTTTTGAAACCGTCGCTAGAAATAGCGCTGAAATGTGCGAAAACGTCTGCGCCGTTTTCACGTTCGATGAAACCGAAGCCTTTTGCTTCGTTAAACCATTTTACTGAACCAGTAATTTTCTCTGACATAATATATCTTCCTGTAACTTTTAAGTATGTGGTCATTTAGACCGATGGTGCGGGTAATAATAAGAACTTAGAACTACAGGACGATGGTATTAATAATAATAGGTCAACGAAGTGGAGTTTTTTAACTAACTGTCTTTCTATCTATCCGACCCCTCGCAGTCTACGCTTATTACACTGCGAGTCAAACCATTTACCAAGTTATTTTCATAATAAGTTTAAACATCGCTTTCACTGGCCCAGACAACACGGTTACGACCTTCTCGCTTAGCCTTATACAGCGCCTGATCCGCTCTTCTGTAGATACTGGAAACATCATCATCAGCGCGGCTTTCTGACGCACCGATACTGACCGTCGGATTAATGATTTCGCCTGAATCCAGGGTAACTACCGTTTCCTCAACGGTCGCTCGCACCCTTTCCAATACCTGTACGGCACTTTCATGGTCGGCATAAGCAAGTACCACCATAAACTCTTCGCCACCCACTCTAACCACACTGTCACTGCTACGAACCGCCGCTGACATAGCTTCAGAGCCTGCAATTAATACTTTGTCACCAATATCGTGGCCATAGGTATCATTAATGGTTTTAAAGTGGTCAAAGTCGATAACCGAAACGACAAACCCCTGCCCGCCATGTTGACGAACCAGGCTCTGTTCAAGTATTTCCATGCCAGCTGAGCGATTTTTTAACCCGGTTAGTGCATCGGTATAAGCAATTAGTGCCATATCGTCGCGCTGACGGATTAAATCGGAACGAATTTTCTGTTCCGCAATAACCGTTTCCAGCGCGGTGCCCATCATTCGCACCATTTCAATTTCAAGTTCAGTAAAAGGCTCAGCCCTTTTGTTTTTACGAGCAAAACCCAGAACTCCCCACACCTGGTCATTAATAATAAGTGGCGTACCTATATAAGTCTCCAAACCATAAGTTTGATAACTCGCGTGCTCTTTAAACCGTGAATCTCGTGATGCGTCATTGGTATAAATAAGATGGTTAGCCTTAAGCACAACCGAACAATAGGTGGTTGCCAGCGGTAGTTGCACGCCGGCGGAAAAATCCAGCTTCGCTGTTTGCACCCACTCAATGGTATATGTGCCGTTTTGAATGGAGCTGGCAGTTCCGATATCAACACCTAAATAGTCAACGCCCACTTTTAATAGTTCATCAATAGAAGCCGGGTCAATGCGCCGCCCACGCTTATGAATAACTTCATGAATCGTGCGCATAACATCAACCGATGCGTAATAGTCACTGACATCTTCGACAAGCACGTAGATACCAGTAACCTTGTCTTGCTCATCAAATTCAGGAAGATAACGAATATCTAAGAAGCATTTATGCCCATTACGAAAAGTGACAGAGTCTGAAAACTCCATTTTCTCGCCGGTGGCAAAAATATGGTCATGATTGGGCTTTATGCGTTGATGAGACTCTTCGCTAAGTACATCGGTTAACGGCTTGCCCAGCATTTCCTCAGGGGTCAGGTCAAAGAACGCCGCATACGACGTATTTACATAGCGAAAAAGCCTGTCTCTGTCGACATAAGCCACCATAGTGGGTAGCTGTTCAATAATTCTATGAGTAATATGATGTTTTTTCATGACGCCTCATCACTTTATGGTTCGACAGAGCAAGCAATGCTAATTAATGTGATATTACTACTAATAGTGTAGCAACAACTCACACTCTAGACTGGCAAGATTGCTTTGAAAAATCCATCGCCTTTACGTCGGGCAAATTCGATATTGCGCTCAGGAATCGATTCAGGGTCGTCATAATCTCTCAGAGCCTCTTCAATACTGGCCTCACGCAATAAATGTAAGGTTGGATAGGGGGCACGGTTGGTATAATTTGCCGGGTCGTCCTGAGGTTCGCCCTCAAAGCAGTAGTCGGGGTGAAAGTGCGCCAGCTGATACACACCCTCGTAACCTTCCTCAATAAGCAAAGCATCGGCAACATCAACCAAATTCAGAAATTCGTAAAACCCTTCAAATCCCGACGGCAGAATAAACAGCGTAGTTTCGGTTTCAGGTATGGTATCCATGTGCTTAGCTTCATCCAGTAACTGCTGTAAAACAGCTTGTGGCTTGCGATTTTCAGCTACACTGTAGCGAATACTCTTGCGCTCAACTTCGCGGCGTGCAAAAGGGCAGATGTTGTACTTTACAATCAGCTGTTGCACCCAATGCCGGGTTTGCTCAATAATCTGATGGGTATCGGTCGTCATATTTCTTGTCTTCGCTAAAAGGGGCGCCACTTTGCCATGAAATCACTTGAACTCAAAATACCACCTTTGCTGGTTGTTGCCATAGTCGCCGGTTTAATGTGGTTAACGGCTCACTATACGCAGGCCTTTAACCAATTTTATGTCGGCCAGCACGCCGCAGCTATTTTTCTATTAGCATTAGGGGTCTTACTGCCCCTGCTCGGCGTTATTGGGTTTCGCAGAGCACAAACCACGGTAGACCCACGCGCTCCGAACAAAAGCACCGAACTTGTCACTACCGGAATATACCAAAGAACACGTAACCCAATGTATTTAGGCTTTTTCTTTTTGCTTATGGCCTGGGGTGTGTTTCTGGGAAGTGTCTTTTCTTTATGGGGGCTGGCGTTATATGTGGCCTATATGCACCGCTTTCAAATTCTGCCGGAAGAACGTATGTTAACTGAAACGTTTGGTGAAGCTTACAAAAGCTATTGTCGTAAAACCGGGCGTTGGTGGTAACCGACAGCTTTAGAATAACTGCCGGTGTTTTAAGCTGCGCCCGAGTAAAATTAAGCCTGACAAACTAAACCATAACGCGATGGTAGCGGCAATAATGTTCAGTAAGCTGTTAAAATCGCGTTCGCCACTGTAGTCCATAAAGTGTAAACGAAACATCCAGTCACTTAGCCACCAATTGTTATTGCGGTGATTGACCACTTCACCCGAGGCAGCGTCAACATACACTCGCGTATGAATGTCATCGGTAAAAGTGACTCTATAACCGGGCTTGTTCCAGTCAATAATTTCATCACTGCCCGTTACAGCCTGTACTTCTTTGACCGAGCCTGGTCCGTTATAGCTTTGTCGTGCCAGTTTTGCGGCCAGCGGCGCGGAGGTTTGCCAGCGCTCGCCGGTCTGGGCATTCACATAATGTCTGGAGCCATCAACTGTCAGAACCAGGTACTGAGCCGTTTCCGAAATTGAGCGTATTTCCACACTTTTAATGTTATCGAAGCGCTCAATTAGGGCGTTTTCAGGGTAAAAAACAGACCCGACCGGCGCTTTAGGAGCGCTTTGAAAGTAGTCATGAGCGGCCAGACTCTGGTGGCCCACCCAGCCGAAGTACAAGCCACTGACCAGCCAGATAAGCACTTGTATAAAAATAACCAGACTCAGCCAGCGATGCAGTTTACGCACATACCTCATGCAGCTCGCCTGCTTTTTCTACGCGGCCGGAAATGGAAGTAAAGCAGAGCCGTGCCAGTTATCACAAAAAGTATATTCGCTATGCTAAACGCCTTTAACCACCAGGTTTCAATATCCACTCGGTCTTGGTAATCCATTATGTGAAGCATCCAGAAAAAGTCGAACAGTCGCCAGAAGTTATGCCGTTTGGTCACCAGCTCCCCGGTTGTCGCCGAGAAGTACAAGGTAGCACCGGCCAAATCATTAAAGTCTACTCGCCATACGGGTAACAAAGCGGGGTTAAGTTCACCCGGCGGCCGGTCTTCGATATAGCTAACCTGGGCTTTTGTCTCTTCGTTACCGGTGTAGTGTTGACGCGCAATATAGCCAATATCCATTCGATCAAGTGTGACCGATTCCAAAGATTCAGCGCTCAGCAATTGCGTACCGGTTTGGCTTTCAACGCGGTAAACCGTCTGCAAAGAACCATCTACCCATTGGCGCATAAGTCGCACCGATGTGGCTTGCGGATGTTGCTCTAAGACCCAGCTTACCGGCGAAATTAACGTGTTCTCAGCTATAGGTTGCTCAAGCTTTTTCACCAGATGGTCGCCGTGAATGAAGCTTAAATCAAAGAACACCATATAGGCGCCACTAATGCTCCATACCACTAACTGCAGGCCAAAAAGAAGAGATAACCAGCGGTGCAAGATGCGCCATTGTCGTAATTTCATCAGGGTTATCCGTGCCCGCTGCGTTTAAGTTAAGCCTCTAAAATTATCGACTTGCCCTGTAAAAGTCAAAGCAGTTCTTTCACTCTTTGCCTTAACTCCGGAATAACCTCAGTTTCAAACCATGGGTTACGCTTCATCCAGATATTGTTGCGGGGGCTGGGGTGAGGTAATGGTAATAACTGCGGCCAGTAACTTCGCCAGTCTCTGACACGTTCGGTCAGGCTGCGCTTAGGTTCCTGCAAATGCCACTGTTGTGCGTACTGACCAATAGCCAGTGTTAATTCTAAATTGGGTAGCTGTTGCAGTATTTGCTCGCGCCAGGTTGGCGCGCATTCAGGGCGGGGAGGCAAGTCACCGGACTTACCGGTGCCCGGATAACAAAAACCCATAGGAATAATAGCCAGTTCTTCGGCATTGTAAAAAGTGTCTTTATCAATGCCCATCCACTGACGAAGCCTGTCGCCACTGGGGTCATCGAAAGGCTTACCGGAGGCATGGACGCGCTTCCCGGGGGCTTGTCCGGCAACTAGAATTCTGGCTTTAGGATGCAACTGAACAACGGGGCGGGCACCAAGCGGCAGCTCTGGTTCACATAAGGTACAGGCACGGACATCACGCAGAACTTGTTGCCAATGCGGCGGCTCTTCCCATTTCATAACCTTGCTCCAGCAGCTTTTTATCCTGAGTGAAACGTCCTACCGGAAAATCCTCCGGCGGAGCCAGAATTGTCATTTTACAGTCCGCAGGAGGGTTATCAATAAAGTTAATAGCGTCATTGTAAACTGCCGAACGTCGGGCTACTGCGTCAAATAAGGCAGGATGGTGTTTAAAAAAGCGCTTAGTAAACTTAGGCAGGGGTCTTATCTTCTTTCGGAAGCCTCGCGGCCGGGACAAAATAACCGTTATATCCCGCGCACCCATTTCATAGGCTTTAATCACCGGAATAGAATCACCCAGTCCGCCATCCGTCATAGGCGCTCCACCAACGGCCGGAAACTCACGGTAAGCCAGCGGAATAGCGCAGGAAGCAGGAAATAGTTCGTGTAAGTTATCGGCTGTCACCCTGGTATACACCGGAAACCCTGTATCGACATTGGTTGTTACAACGTATAAAGGTCGGTTCTGCTCCAGGTAATGGCGGGTGTTCAGCGGCACTTGTTCAAACGAAGCGTGCCAAAGCCAGCTCACATCACAAAAATGTCCGCCTTTTAAAAAGCGTCGCCAGTTCAAGAACTCTGGTTGCAGCGCATGCTGTAAGAGAATTTTACGGTTACGTCCGTGGTCGCCGGCAAGAAAACCAATCAGGTTGGTGGAACCTGCCGACACCCCAATTGCAAAATCAAAGTCGGTTTGTCCGGTTTCAAGAAAACCGTCCAGCACTCCAGCAGCGAAGATACCGCGCATGGCGCCACCTTCTACCACTAGTGCTTTTTTACTTTGCTCCTGGGTCATACACCTGCTTATTTTTCAATACTCTCTACTTCTCAATACTCTTTATTTCTCAATACTCTTTATTTTTCAATAAAAGCCTGCTCAATCACGTAGCTGCCTTGTTTACGTGACGTTGCTTTACTAAAACCTCGTTCATTGAGAATAACCATCAGATCTTGAAGCATAGCGTCATTACCGCACAACATAAAGCGATCGTGTTCAGGGTTCAAATCTGGCATACCAATGGTTTTAGTTAAGGTACCCGACTCCAGCAAATCGGTAATACGTTGCTGATGCGCTTCATCACGGAATGGCTCGCGGGTAACTGTCGGGTAATAAATGAGTTTTTCCCGCACCCAATCACCAAAGTATTCGTTGTTTGGCAGAATCTCAGAGATTTCTTTTTGGTACGCCAACTCAGAAACCCAGCGCACACCGTGAACCAAAATGACTTTATCGTACTGTTCGTAAATGTCAGGGTCTTTAATAACGCTCATAAAAGGCGCTAAACCGGTGCCGGTACTGAGCAAATACAAGTTTTTTCCTGGCAGTAAGTGCCCGGGTACTAACGTCCCGGTAGGGCGTGTCGACAACACCACTTCGTCACCCACCTGAATATGTTGCAGGCGCGACGTTAAAGCGCCGTCCGGCACTTTAATACTGAAGAACTCAAGCTCTTCTTCATGGTTTGCACTGGCAATGCTGTAAGCTCTGAGCAGAGGCTTGTCTTCCAGTTGCAGTCCCATCATTACAAACTGACCGTTTTCGAAGGTAAAGCTTGGCTGGCGTGTGGTTCTAAAGCTAAACAGGGTGTCGTTCCAGTGGCGTACCTGAGTCACTTTTTCCGCAATGATACTTCTCATAACAATTCCTCATTGGCGATTTTGTGCGCATAATAACATAAAAAAACTAAATCTAAATGAGAATTTTTATCATTAAGTGTTGCAAATGAGAACGGTTTTTATATAAGATACATTCACTCTTGTTTGTAAAGGAAGAAAAGTTAATGGCTCGACGCTCGGGTGGCCGCAGAGGGTGGTCTTTAAAAGACTGGCATTGGATAAGCTCTGCCGTTTGCCTCATTGGCATGTTGTTGTTTTCAGTCACCGGTATAACGCTAAACCATGCTGGCTGGATAGAATCCGTACCCAGCGTCGAAAGCCATGAAAGCTCTCTCCCACAAACGGAATTGGACCGGTTGGCGAATGCTTCAGGGACTGACGCTCTACCAACTTTTTTCCACCGCTGGTACGAAGATAAGACGCAAAACAGCATCAGTTCAAATGCCGAAATCGAATGGAGTGACTACGAATTGTACGTCGCCATGCCTCGCCCTGGCGGGGACAGCTGGTTCAGCGTCGATTTAACCAGTGGTGCTTTTTATTCTGAAACCACCGATCGCGGCTGGATTGCCTATTTCAATGACCTCCACAAAGCCCGCAATACCGGTTTTCTCTGGAGCCTTTTCATTGACGTATTTGCCGTTGCCAGCATTTTATTCACAATTACGGGGTTATTACTTTTGAAAAAATACAGTAAGGGGCGCAAGTCCACCTGGCCACTGGTTCTGGCTGGCTTCATCATTCCTTTGTTCGCTGTTATGGGATCAGCACATGCTGCTGAAAACGAGCTCAATGTCGAAATTCCCCGCCTGTCAGTCGCCGAATATCACGCACCTTACCTAGCGGTATGGCTGGCAGATGAACGCAACCAACGGGTAGCTGATATTGCGGTCTGGTACGACGTTAACCTAAAAGATAACGAAGGTGAAAAATGGCTTAAAGACATGCGCCAGTGGTGGCGTCGTAGCGGCCGTATGGCCGATATGCCTATCGATGGTGTATCGGGTGCGACACGTCGGCCCGGCACTCACAAGGTGGACTTAACGCCGTTATTAACCAAACTACCTGACCTTGAGCCCGGCCAGTATTACTTGTATGTAGAAGCCGCGCGCGAAGTCGGCGGTCGCGAAATGCTGCGCCTGCCATTGTCTTTACCTATCGATAGCCCAATATCCATCTCAGAGACCGGCGAGCACGAGCTTGGCCGAGTGTCATTAAAACTGGAGCCTTAATCATGAAATTATCTTCTGTACTTACAACCAGCCTGGCTGTGCTGACCTTATTTGCCAGCACCAGCAGTGAAGCTCACCGGGTCTGGATTAAACCCAGCGCCACCGTCGTTTCCGGCGACTCAGAATGGGTGACTTTTGATGCCGCTATAGCCAATGGCATTTTTTATCCAGATCACTACCCGCTAGGTTTAGATAACGTCAAAGCCATGGCGCCAGACGGCTCTGCTGTGACCCTAGAAAATGGGCATAAAGGTAAGTATCGCTCGGTATTTGATATTGAACTGGAAAAAGAAGGTACTTACACCATTTATTCAGCCAGCTCAGGTTTATCCGCACGCTGGGTGGATGACGAAGGTGAACGTCAGTATTGGCCGCCACGTGGTGCGCAAAAAACCAATGAAGACTTCTACAAAGAAGTTCCTCAGGACGCTAAAGAGTTGGAAGTTAGTGAACGCTCACGTCGTGTTGAAACCTTTGTTACCTCTGGTGCGCCAACTTATGACACCCTGGGTCCAACCGGTAGCGGTCTGGAACTTGAACCAGTAACCCACCCGAACGATTTATACACCGGTGAAAACATTACCTTTAAATTTAATATTAATGGTACTGCAGCTGCTGGAACTGAAATTGTCTTAGTAAAAGGTGGTGAGCGTTATCGTGACCAGGCACAACCAACCAAGTTAACGACTAACGAGAAAGGCGAAGTCACCTTCACTCTGGATGAGCCTGGCATGTACTGGTTAGAAGCAGAATACGCTGACGACAACGGCGAAGCCCCGGCTACCAAACGCCAGGGCTCTTACGTTGCCGTACTAGAAGTTCTGCCTATGTAAGGTTTCATCTGGCGTAGCCTGACATTCATGTCAGGTGAGATATCGCTCCTGACGTAAACGTCAGGCTACTCAAGACGAACCACTCCCAGGGTGTTGGCGTCGGTGCCGAACCAAATGGAATCGGTATTTTCATCATAGAACATATGACGAACCGTACCGCCGCCACTCTCCAGCTCAATTGGCTCTGAAAACTCGTGGGTTTCGGTATCGAAGCCCACTAGCCGGTTCGGCTGCACACCGGTTTCAACGAACCAGACGTCATTACGTTTATCCACAGCCATACCATAAGGCCGTGAATTTTCTTCAGCTGGTGCCCGCCAGTCTTTATTCTCACCGCTAGCCGGATCATAACTACCAACATACCCTTTGTTGTAATCCACATACCAAATGATACCGTCGTCAGTCATACCAAGCCGACGCGGCCTATTGTCTTTCCGTTCAAGCTCAATTTCCCGCAGCTTTCCGTTTTCAACAGTCGCCAACTTATTGGTACCAAAGAGCGTCGCCCAGGGTTTGTCGTTCTCGACAATTAAACCGTAAGGCCTGGCCGAATCCGTGGGCACATCCCAAAGTTCTATTTCACCGTCATCGGTTTCCAGAAAGCCTATTTGGTTACCGGCCTGAACCGTAAACCAAATATTGCCATCGCTAGTGAAGTCCATGGTGTGGCTGTCGCGCGTTCCATCTCCGGGTAATTGATACTGCTTAATGTCGCCTGAAGCCGGATCAATTAAACCAATATGGTTCATAAGGTTGCCGGTGTACCAAGCGCCACGATCATCGACAATAACAGTATGCGGACCCGCTCCATCGGGTAGATCGTAGCGTTTAAACTCTTCGGTTTCGGGGTTAAATGTTGCCGCGTAATCACTTCCCTGACCCACGAACCAGACCGTATTATTGTGCACCCAAGGGTCACGAGGCCGGGAATCCTCCCAGGGAACCTGCCACTCCTGAATTTCCGCTTTAGCCAGTCCACTGTCTTTGTGGTCATCGCTGTTAGCCGGCGCACTGCTTATTCCCACCAGACCAATAATTACCGCACTTGTTAAGCTTAAGTATTTCATTTTTATGGTCTCCGTAAATAATTTCGTAGCCTGACATTCATGTCAGGTGAGATGCCGTTCCTGACGTAAACATCAGGCTACTGCAACGAGATCTCCGACTACGAACTGTTTATCAGTATAGACGCTATTGCTTCAAACCCAACACTGTGCAATCTTCAACCTTTAAACACTAAACGGTACCTGTTACATGCTGGATCAATGGCTTATTGGAATAATCTTAGTCGCCATGTTGGTGCTTTTCGTCATAGATAAATGGCGTTACGACCTGGTTGCCATGATGGCGCTATTGTCCGCAGCTATTCTTGGTCTGGTTCCAACTGCCGAGGTGTTCAGTGGTTTTGGGAACGCTGCTGTCATTACTGTTGCGGCGGTATTGATTATTAGCCAGGCACTTTGGCGCTCCGGCGTTGTCGATGCACTGGCATCGGCTATGAAAAACATAGGCGATAAACGCTGGTTACAGATGATAGCCCTGACCTCAGTCACTACGATCTGCTCAGCTTTTATCAGCAATACAGGCACCATGGCAATAATGATACCAGTCGCCCTTCAACTCGCCCGCAGCAGTGGCAATAACCCCTCCAAAGTGTTAATGCCTATGGCCTTTGGCTCCTTACTGGGGGGCACTATTACTATGGTGGGTACGCCGCCGAACATTATTATTGCCGATATTCGTCGCGAGGCTATGGGTGAGTCTTTCGGTATTTTTGAATTTACTCCGGTTGGTCTCAGCATCGCCATCGCGGGCTTACTCTTTATGTGGCTGCTAAGTCACTGGTTGGTGCCAGAAAAAGCTGGGAAATCCAAATCGCAGTCACTTTACGATGTCAGTAGCTACCTGACCGAACTCTATGTACCTGAAGGCTCTAACTTTGTTGGTGAAACTCTCTATGAGCTGGAAAACCGTAGCGAAGAGGACTTTGTAATTGTTGCACTACAACGTGGCGAAAAGCGCTGGTCTGCACCGGCCCGATACTTGCGATTGAAACCTGAGGATGTATTAATAGTTGAAGCCAACGCGGAGACCATTCAGCAAGTTATTGACGGAACAGGGCTTGAGCTTAACGCCGAGGAAGAAATTGACGAGCGCTTTTTAAAGTCCGACGACATTACCGTTATTGAAGGGATTGTCGGGCACGATTCACGCCTTATCGGCCGCTCGGCTGGCGACATAAAATTACGCAGCCGCTACGGTATTAATGTACTGGGCGTTGCCCGCGAGGGCCAAAAGCTGGGAACAAAACTGGCGAATATTCGCTTTAAGCCGGGTGATGTTTTATTACTGCAGGGCGACGCTGAAGTGCTTAATGACGTATTTCAGCGCTTTGGCTGCTTCCCTCTAGCTCAACGTAGCTTGCGACTGGGCTCACCAAAACAACTGATTCAGCCACTGGGGATATTCTCGGCAGCGATTCTGGCAGCAGCACTCGGCTTTATCTCAGTGCCGGTTGCGTTCTCTCTTGCGGCCGGCCTTATGGTTATTACCAATATTCTGCCTCTTCGGGAACTCTATGACGCCATAGACTGGCCTATTATTGTCTTGCTGGGAGCGACAATTCCACTGGGGTCTGCGCTGGAGCGCAGCGGTGCTGCCGATACCATTGCCAACGCGGTGCTTTATGTGAGTCAGGGGTCACCCGATTTTGTTGCCGTGGGCTTACTGCTAATAGTTACGATGCTGCTGTCGAACATAGTTAACAACGCCGCCGCGGCCGTATTGATGGCGCCTATTGGCATCAGTATGGCCAGCAGCTTCGGCGCCAGTATGGATCCGTTTTTAATGGCGGTTGCTATTGGTGCCGCTGTGCCTTTCTTAACCCCGATAGGCCACCAGTCGAATATATTGGTTATGGGCCCGGGGGGTTACAATTTTAGCGACTACTGGCGGCTTGGACTACCGTTGTCCCTGCTGGTTTCGGCGGTTGCGCTGGTCATGATACTGCTGGTATGGCCGTTGTATTAATCGCTGATTTTATAAGGCAGATAGGTTTGCAGTGTTTTCAGGTGTTCGCGTAACGCACTGCGTTCATCCTGACAATACTGCTCAATGGCGTCGCTAAGAGGCGCCTCCATAAAACGGTAAAAGCCTTCGCGCAGAACAGGCTCAAAACCACGATGCAATTTGTGCTCACCCTGAGCGCCCGCGTCAAAATACTGTAGCCCGTGGTTTATGCAAAACTCAATTCCCTGATAATAACAGGCTTCAAAGTGCAGAAATTCAAGCTCTTCCCGGCAGCCCCAGTAGCGTCCGTAAAGTGTATCTTCTCCTTTAAAACACAAAGAAGCAGCCAGCAGGTTGTCGTCTTTGTAGGCAGCGAATACCACAATATAATCGGCTAAATGTTCAGCCCAGAGCTTGAAGGTAGCAGGGGTTAAATAGCCGCCATGCCCCGAACGTTTTAAATAAGTACGCTGGTAGAACAGAGTAAATTGCTGCCAAAACTCCGCAGTTAACTCATTACCCTGCAGGGTTCCCATTTGCACATTTTGTTCTGATACTTTCTGCCGCTCTTTGCGAATCGTCTTACGCTTACGCGACACCAGAGCCGCTAAAAAATCATCAAAGCTGCCGTAGTCCCGGTTCTGCCAGAGAAACTGGATATCAAAACGCTGCCACCAACCTTCGTCGGCGAAAGCATGGCTCAAGTCAGGTTCAACGTACAAACTCTGCAAGTTACTGACGTCATGTTGCTTTAACAACTCCGACTCAATAATGGACAACATTTCGCCGCGGTTAACACCCTCGCTAATAGCCAAACGCGGTCCCTGACATGGGGTAAAAGGTATGGCGTTAATCAGCTTGGGGTAATATTGAAAACCATAGCGCTCAAAGGCTTCGGCGAAGGCCCAGTCGAACAGATACTCACCATAGGAATGCGTTTTCTTAAACCACGGCATAGCCGCAACCATGGTGTCATTATCATCATAAACAACAGCATATTGCGGCAACCAGCCGCGCTGCAGCCCAAGACTGCCACCCTGTTCAAGTGCCAGCAGAAAATCGTAACAAGTAAAAGGGTAATCACTCCCAAATAAAGAGTTCCATTCAGCCTTAGATATTGTGATTATTGTCGAATGGATAACTGCTCGCATGTTTTAGGCGCTTAAAAGCCCTCGCACACTAATATCTTCATCCAGTTGCGGCCAATGGATGCCCTGACCATTTCCCAATAGTTGCCAATCGCTACGCTCTTCTTCTGAGGCGGCTTCCAAACGGGGAAACCAGACTATAGGTGCAGAAATTTTACGCCCATCAGCCAACTCGACTTCAAGCGTTGCCTCGGTAACAGATACATTCACTGCAACAGGATGGCGATCAATTTCTAAAGTATTCATCCCAAGCCTCCAGAAGCTCTTCTCTGTGTTGAACTACAATTCTGTTTATGCGCCTCAGCTCAAACGATGAGAAGCCTACCGAACTGCTCATTAAAACAGGCTTCAGCCAAAACTTTGCCAGTTTATTATCTCGCTGCACATGAATGTGCGGAGGCTCACCGCTTTCATTACTATAAAAGAAAAAACGATAAGCACCAATCCTTAGTATTGTTGGCATGCTTTTAGTTTCCGTACTTTTCAAAGAAACAAAGCTTAGGAGGAACTAAATGATTATGCCTTATCAAATCACTTAAACGTACGTAGTCATTTACCCTTTATAGTTATCGGATACTCGCTTGAGTAGCTAAAAACACGTATCCAAATATCCGCCGTCAAATCAAGAGCTTCGAGCCTCTTCGCTTCTTCACGCCCTTCAGCGTTACTTCGGTATAGGTGCGGAGTCATAGTCAGTAAATCTTTTATGGCTTCATTCGATGTCAGTGATACCGGAAAAGTCTCTCGTTGTTCGGAAATCAGTTCAAATTCGGAGGCGGTTATCGGTAAGGTCTCATTTTTACTTTTTATCTCAGAATAAATAATGGCTTTTAGCTCTTTTAGGTGATCACCAGCCGGGTCTACCATAATTAGCCGCCCGCCGGGCTTTAGAACTCGCTTAAATTCAGCTTCGACAGGGAAGCCAAACACGCACAAAATGGTATCGACACTGTTATCGTCCAGTGGAATAGAGTTATTGGAAGCGACCATCCAGCTCAGGCGTTTATCGCGTTTTGCCGCAGCCTGCACTGCCCATTTTGAAATATCCAGAGCGGCCATGCATAAATCAGTACCGTTTTGTTCCGCCTGCTCAACCAGGTAACGTAGGTAGTAGCCTTCACCGCAACCAGCATCGAGCACCGCCTGCTCGCCCTGTGCGAACACTGTATCGGCCAGAACCTGAGCCAGGGGTTGGTAGTACCCCTGATCCAGAAACTCCCGCCGTGCCTGCACCATAGCTTTGCTGTCGCCCGGGTCTTTCGAGCGCTTATTCTGCACCGGCAACAAATTCACGTAGCCCTGTTTAGCCACATCATAGCTATGACCATTTTCACAACGCCAGCTGCCACCCACCAACTGCAAAGGTGAGTGCTCTATCGGGCAACGTAAGGCGGATATTTTTGTTATTGGCATACCATCTACTTTTACAACGCTATTTTGCGACCATCTTATTCTTCCTGCTCGCCTTCTGCCAGCACAACAAAAAAACCACCACCGCTAAAAATTAACGATGGTGGTTTTGCTATAGCTAATACGTTAAATAATAACTACTGGCTTGTACTAACACCCAGCTCTTTCAGCAGATTATCCGCATGGTCAACGTATTCCATCTGCCACAGCATGTAGCGAGTATCCACCTGAATAGAACGGGTGTTCTCCAGGTTGAAATCCCAATCGGAAATAATGGAATCCAGCGTGCCGTCAAAAGCCAGGCCGACAAACTCGCCTTTATGGTTTAAAACCGCAGAACCTGAATTACCACCGGTAATATCCAAAGTGGCAAGGTAGTTCACAGGTACAGAATTTAAATCCGCTTTTTCATAAGGACCGAAGTCACCCGCTTCAATCGCCTTCAGTTGTTCTTCCGGCGCATTAAACTCCCCTTCACCAGTGGCTTTTTCTGTTACACCACGCAAGGTAGTAAAAGGTGCCCAGGCATTACCGTCTTCGGTACCATGGTCGCGGCCTGCAACGTTACCGTAAGTAATTCTCAGCGTGCTGTTCGCATCAGGGTACACAGCCTCTCCTTTACTTTGCATAAAGGCAATTTTTGCGCGCATGTAGTCAGCGTAGGCTTGCTGAATTTTACCGGAAAGTTCTTCGCTCTTTTTCTCATCTTCTAAATCGGAAGGATAAAGTGCAACAGCGGCTTTAACGAACGGGTCTTCGCTTTGCTTAAACTGCTCGGGGTTGTATTCCAACAAGGCCATGCGGTTATCCCGGTCAAGTAAGCTAGTGCTTTCATACCAACCATCAATTAACGCGCTTAACTCATCCTTGCTCATGCCATCACGCAGACCCATAGCTTTATCGAAAGCGGCATCGCGCTCTGACTTAGGCTGTGCCATGTAGCTGCTCAGATTGTGCAGATCTAATGCCTTCTCAACCTTAGCGTCAAAATTTCTGTCCATACCGGCCAGGTATGACTGGAAGCGTGGAACATCACGCTCCTGATAACCAGCTTTGCGTTCGGCGTCTGGTTTGGTGCCTTCCTGAGCCAAACGGTGCACAGCGCGCGCAACAGAAAGCAAACGCGGCGTTGCATTATTCAGCTGGTAATCAGCACGACTTTTCTTATGGCGCTGCTGTAGCAACGTATCAATGGTATTAAGCCCATCGGCATACAACGCTTTTTTCGTGCGGTCGCTGTTTACCCACTCAGTCAGCTCTTTATGTTCCTGTTGCTTACGTTCCAGCAAGTCGCTGTTCGCAAAGCTGTCCAGCATACCCTGACGGTTTTTCAGGTAATTGTTCAGGCCGGCAACACGGCTGGCGTACTTGAGCTCCGCATCTTTATCGTCGGTTGTTTCCCGGGCAATAATGTCCAATGAATCCTGAAACTGTTCAACTGTTTTAGGGTAGCTCCATTCAAAGGTTTCTTTTACTTCAGACGGCAGCCGGTGGCGGTTCGTGCGGCCCGGATAACCCAGGGCCATAACAAAGTCACCTTCTTCCAGGCCTTCACTGGCTATCGTTAAGTGGTAATCCGGTTTATAAGGTACGTTGTCTTCACTGTAATCCGCTGATTCACCTTCCGGGCTGACATAAGCGCGTAAAAAGCTGTAGTCGCCAGTGTGACGTGGCCACATCCAGTTATCGGTATCGCCACCAAATTTACCCACACCACTTGCCGGTGCATGGACTAAGCGAACATCCTTAATTTCCAGTTGCTTAATAAGGTAATACTCGAGGCTGCCGTAGTATGCAGCTACCGTGCAACGATGCCCTTCGTCCTCTTCACACTCTGCTACCAAAGCTTTCTGGTTATCTTCTATCGCGTCCAGACGCGCTTTACCCGTTAACTCGGTTACCCTGGCATCAATCACCTTATTAGTGACTTCATCGACCGCTTTAGTCACAAAAATGCGGCTGCCCGGTGCCGCCGGTACTTCTGCACTTAAGTCTTTGGCTAAAAAGCCATTAGCGAGCAAATCGTTCTCTGGCGTCGAGTTATGAGCAATGCTGTTGTAAGCACAATGATGGTTCGTTGCCACTAACCCGTCTGGTGACACAAACGAAGCCGAACATCCGCCCAGGCTGACAATAGCAGCAGCGGGGAACTCGGTTAATTTAGAAATATCATTAGGGTCAATAGTCAGACCTGCCGCCTTCAGCTTATCGGCAATTTCCGGTAACTGTTTGGGCATCCACATACCTTCGTCGGCTGCCGCAAAACAGCTGACTACAGACAAAGCAATCAATAACTTTTTCATAGTGTCTCTTCTGTTAATTGTTAGGGAGGGAACAATAACCTCTAATAAAAGCTATAGTCATAGTCTTACCGAAACTTGTCAATAATCAGACAAGTAATGTTACAAAATAACAGTGTCAAAATTTACGCACAAAAAAGGCCGTGCAAAAGCACAGCCTCTTACAAGTAAAGCTTGCTGTTTTTACCAAGCGTATTTAACGCTCAGTTCCACATTGCGCGGAGCACCGAAAAAGCCCTGATTATAAAAGTCGATGCTGGAATAGTACTTTTTATCGAACAGGTTGTTGACGTTAAAGCTCAAATCCCAGTTTTGGCTTAGCTTATAGTTGGCCATGGCATTCACGACGGTGTAGCTGTCCTGAGTAAAGGTTTCGCCATTTGGACCTATATTCGGATTAGACGATATTTTGCTCTGCCAATTTGCATTTACACCGACTTTCAATGCATCTGTGGCAGTATAAAGTACGCTGGCTTTCACCATGTCTTCGGGTAAGTAAGGCGCATAGTCTGAACCGTCACGATCTTCCGACTCATTGTGGGTATAACTGAAGAAAATATTCAGTGAATCGGTTGGCTTACCATTTAACTCAAACTCATAACCTTCACTCTCGGCGCCATCGACTCCAATAGAAGGGCGAATAGTCGTACCTGGCAGGAAGTCCGCATTATTGGGGTCACTAATTGCAAGATTATCTTCTTTCACTTTAAAGACGGCAACACTGGCTGTTAAAGCTTCATTAAAGAAGTCGCCTTTAACGCCCAATTCTGCGTTTGACCCTTCCACCGGACCAATGAGCTCATTGTCTGCATTTCGTGCGCTTTGAGGTTTAAAAATTTCCGTGTAGCTGGCATAGGTTGAAATAACGTCTGTGACATCGTAAACAAGCCCGAAATAAGGCGTGTTAACACCCGAGTTTTTATAATCGCTTGGCGACCAGGGTGATTGTACAAAAGTGTCATAGGTTGTAATTCTATTGCCTAGAATAGCAGTTAAGTCATCCGTTAAACTCAATTGAGCTGCAGCATATACCCCTTTTTGTTTATATGATTCATAAGTTCCATAAGCGGGAGTGTCGCTAAAGTTAATGGGATCGACCCCATTCCCCCAGTCAAACAAACTAGGAACGTCTATGGCATCAGCACTGCTATAAGAAACGGAATCAACATTTTGTTCAGAACTCAGAGCACCTGCGGTTAATTGATGCTCACGACCAAATAGCTCGAAAGGACCTGACGCCAAAAACCGATAGGAAGTTTGCTCACGTTCAGCAACATAATGATTCGGCGATGTTCCTAAGCCTTGTCCGGTATCTTTGTTTGGAAAACCGGAGAAATACAAAAGATACCCGTCCATATCATCTTCACGACGTTCAACATCCAGTTGAATATCCCAGCCGTTATCAAAAGCATGCTCTAGCTGAACGAATACGCTGGTACTCTCTCTATCCCATCTATTCCAAGGTGATGCTGTTGTCGTACTAACTGGCAAATCATCAGCCTGCGTACCGTCATCATAAAACAGAGGTAATGCACCCCACATACTTCCTTTGGGGTTACGCTCGCTATAATCAGCGCCCATGGTTAAACGTGTTTGAGTCGTCAAATCAGCAGTTACAACAGCGTAAATTTGCGCGTTTTCTTTTTCGGACAAATTGACGTAACTGTCACCTTCTTCATAGGCAAGCGCAACACGTCCTTTTACGTTTCCATCCTCTGACAAAGTTTGAGAGTGGTCAGCTTCTACTCTGTAGTTACTCCAGGAGCCAATCCCCAGGCTCGCATAACCACCATCTTCCGCTTTAGGGCGTTTACGAATAAGGTTAATGGCAGCAGAAGGTTCTCCTGCACCGGTTAACAAGCCTGTCGCGCCACGCACAATTTCAACGCGTTCAAAAATAACGGAGTCCGCCAATGCTTCACTAAAGAAGCTGTTGTACGCAATAGGCACACCGTCAAATTGGAAGTTGGTCACATCGCGGCCACGTGCACGGAAGAAAAACCGGTCAGTTTCGGCCTGTTGCGCCTGAATACCCGGAGCAAACTGCATCACATCGGCAACCGTATCGAGTGAGAAGCTGTCTATAAAGGTGCGGTCAATAATAGAAATAGATTGGGGTGTCTGGCGCAGAGTTAACGGTAACCCAGTAGCTGTTGTTGCCTGATCTAAAGAACTACCGGTAACTTTAATGTGTTCAAAAATCTTTTCCTGCGTTCCTGCTTTTTCTTTGTTTTCTTCAGCAGAAGCTTCGTTTTGTGCGGCTACAGCAGCGGAGCTTAACAGCGCGGATGCTACCGCTGTGGCTATGAAATTTCTGGCAAATGCCTTCATGAATTGTCTCCCGACCAAACTTTGTAAATGAGAATTGTTATCGACACATTGTATTTGATAATTGTTCGTATTTACAATATCATTTCGGAAAATTTCTCGGGGGAGTTGGAATGACGCAAAGGCAATGGTTTAAATTACATGGGTGGTGCTCGCTGCCAATATGGATCCTGTTTTGCTTTATTTGCATTACCGGTACCATCGCCGTATTCAGTCACGAGCTAACTTGGTTGTTCAACGAAAATGCGCGCGCGGTTAACCCAGACAATTTACCCGCTCAGCCTATCTCCGAGTTAGTTGCTACCGTTAAAGACCAGTTTCCAACGGCCAACGTTACGACGGTAATGACTTTTGAGCCTTATATTATTAACGCCGTCGTTTTCTCCGATGAAAACATCCCGATGGGCATTGCTTATGTAAACCAGTACACCGGCGAAATTCAGGAAGTTAACCAAGGCATTACTTTTATTAACTTTATGCGCTCACTGCATAGCTGGTTGCTATTCCCCTGGCAAGACGGCTACAGCGTTGGTTACTACCTGGTTTCGGCCATGTCCTTTGTCATGATTGGCGCTCTGGTTACCGGCCTGGTCATTTATAAAAGGTTCTGGCGTGCCTACTCGCAACCTAAAATTCGTGCCAAGCAGGGCAAAAAAACCCTTTTAACCGACTTACATAAGCACGGCGGCGCCTGGTCCATCTGGTTTCTAATTGTTATGAGTTTAACTGGCCTCTGGTACTTTACTCAGCAAGTGCTCTGGCACGCAGACATTGATATTGAAGAACACGCTCCGCTGGTTGAAGTATCTGACATTCCTATGGGAGAAAAAGCACAAGCTCCGGTGTCTTTTGAAGACGCCTTGCTTATAGCGGAGCAGCGCTTCCCCGATATCCGCCCCAGCTTCATTATGATGCCTGAGCATAACCGTGACATGTTCAAAATTATGGGCGGTGGCGACTTTATCTTCTACGATCAGTACTCTTACAGGCTGGATATTAACCCCTGGAACGGTGAAATAGCGCGAGCCGTTTCGCCCGACAACATGAATACCCTGCAGACCATTCAGCATATTGTTGACCCACTGCACTACGGCACTATTGGCGGTATCTGGACTAAAGCCATCTGGTTTATTTTTGGACTTATTTTATCGGCTATGTCCATTACCGGATTTTTGATTTGGGGTTCTCGCACAGTGAAAGCGGCAAAAGCCAAACGCACACCGCTGCAAGAGTCGTTACAGAATGAAGGAGCTCATTAATGGCGCGCCGTAAAAATACCTTCTGGAACCGCAATAAATTTAAGCTCAGCGGCTTAATTCTTATTCTGCCCTTTTACTTTCTGTACCAGCAACTGCAGCTACCAGAGCTGCCTCCCGTCTGGGATGAAAAAGCCGTAGGCCCGTTTAAAGTAGCCTTACAACCCGCAAATAATGAAGCGCCTTACGCGCACCACGAAGACTGGGTGAAAGACTTTTCAGCGTACGTTAACGAAGGGAAAGTCAGTGATATTCGTCAGGGTTATGTGAACATTGGCGAGGAGCCAATTGCTATTGAAGAACTGCAACAAGATGATGTCGGCATTCTGCATGGTAGTGAGTTATTGCAGCACGTTCATGCCATAGCACCACAAAAGCTTGAACCGCAGCAACGCGTTTGGGTCACTCTGCAAACCTGGAATGGTGACGTTCATCAAGCTCATTGGGAACTTCCTGAGACTTGGGTGAAATAAAACTTTAAACACGAATCGTTTTCATTTAGGATCCACCTCGATTTAGACCAAATCTAAGATTCGAGGGGAATCATGAACATTCAAAAGACTGTATTGGCGGCTAGCATCCTGGCCGCTTTAGCTTCCACCAGCAGCTACGCACAAGAAGAAAAACAAGAAAAAACGCAAGAAGAGATGATGGAAACCATCAATGTCAGCTCTCGCGGACTTATCTCTTACGTTAGTGCCACCGGTTCCAAATCTGATACACCCATTATTGAAACGCCTTTATCCGTTTCGGTTCTTACCGAAGCGCGTATTCAGGACTTAGGTGCTGTTACAGTACAAGACGCTATCGGTTATGTAGCAGGCTTATACAACGGTCCTTTCGGTGTTGATACTCGCGGCGATTGGGCAAAAATTCGAGGTGTTAGTCCAGTTCAATACCTTGATGGCCTTAAATCTCTGTTTGGTAACTACAACAACGTTCGCGTTAATCCTTATTCCCTCGGTCAAATTGAAGTTCTGAAAGGACCTAGCTCTGTTCTTTACGGACAAGGTTCTACCGGCGGCATTATTAACTTAGTGAGTAAACGTCCGAAGGCAGAAACTGAGGGGCAGTTCTGGGCGCAATTGGGTAACTACTCCCGTAAGCAAGTTGCCGGCGATATTACTGGTGCATTGAACGATGATGCTTCATTAACCGGCCGCTTTGTTGGCTTATACCGCGACAGCGATACGCAAACCGATTACGTTCCGGATAACAGCCTGGTACTAAACCCGTCATTGAGCTGGCATGCCTCTGAAGACACAAAAATTACCTTAATTGGCAACATTCAGCGCAATGAGTCCGGCTCGAGCACGCAATTTTTCCCGTGGCAGGGAACCTTGTTGCCGAACGAGTTTGGCCAAATTGACAGCTCCACTTTTGTTTCAGAACCAGGTTTTGATAAATACGATACGGAACAAGACGCGCTAACAGCCATTGTTGAACACGACATTAACCTGGACTGGAGCCTGCGTTTAGCAACCCGGTACAGCGACAGCAGTTCTGAGTACAACACAATGTACGGTTGGCCGCCGGTGTTCGCGGAAGATAATCGTACGGTTAATCGTGTATCTTACCTGTCGCGTGCTGATGCCAGAGCATGGACCACAGATTTACAGCTTCATGGCAACCTAAATACCGGCGCGGTCGAACACGACTTAGTTTTCGGTATCGACTTCCAGGATGCCTATACTGATAACGACACTGCCTACGGCGCGATGAATACACTCGATTTATACAACCCAGTGTACGGTCAGGCAACTGGCTTACCGACAGAAGCCGATCTTTCAGACGCACCTTCCAGCACAACCTACCAGCTTGGCGTTTATGTGCAGGACAACATGCGCATAGCAGACAAATGGTTAGTGTCAGCAGCTTTGCGTAGAGATCTTGCTACAACGAATCCTGAAATGTCGGACTCAACGGATCAGTACGCCACAACCGGTCGTTTAGGCTTTATGTATTTAATGGACGGTGGTATTTCTCCTTACGTTAGTTATAGCGAATCATTCTCTCCGGTATTAGGTACTGACGCTTTTGGTAAAGCCTTTGTCCCTAACGAAGGTAAACAATGGGAAGCTGGCGTTAAATACCAGCCCGAAGGTACGGAGCATTTGTTAACTGCGTCTGTTTACAAGATAACTGAAGAAAACCGCACAACCAGTGTTAACGCAGAACAAGCGGCAGACCCAGACATTGTTGACCCTAATGGCCAGGTGCAAACTGGTGAAGTTGAAATTGAAGGGGTTGAGCTGGAAGCTCAGCTGGCCTGGGATTCTCTGGACGTTTACGCCAGCTACGCGTACACCGATGCTGTAGTCAGTGAAAGTAATACCGTCGGAGAAGAAGGGGCAACGCTCTCTGCTACTCCAGATCAGCAAGCATCTGTCTGGGCAACTTATCGTCCGGATAATTGGAACGGCTTTAAAATTGGTGCTGGCGTTCGCTATGTAGGTAATACTTCCGATGGCAGTGCTTACGTTGAGCAAAACGGTGTGGTACTCAATGACCCACTAGAAACTCCAAGCTATACCGTATTCGACGCAATGATCGGTTACGACTGGGATAACTACAGCTTAAGTCTGGATATCGACAACCTGACCGACAAAACTGTATTAACCTCGTGTTTGTCTCGTGGCGACTGTTTCTACGGACAGCAACGCACGATTATGGCGAACTTCCGTTATAACTTCTAAGGCTTATTAAGTTTAGCTTTCACGTGCAGCCCCGAGCGTCTCTCTTCCCAGCGTCCGGGGCTTTTTTTAGGTGGGAGTTATTCGTTGGTGTAGTACTGAACGCCAATTTCTATGCGGTCACGGCCATTCTTAAGGCGCCACCGATTCATGTCTCGTAATGAGTAAACGCAGCCGCAGTATTCCTGCTGATAAAAACGCTCACGTTTGGCAATTTCCACCATACGCGCCGCGCCGCCTTGCTTACGCCAGTTAAAAGTCCAGTAATGCAAACCTGGGTATGGTGCTACCGCGCGCTTACCACAGTCGTTAATCTGGTCCATATTTTTCCAGCGTGAAATACCTAAGCAACTGGTAATGGTGTCAAAACCGTTTTCGTGCGCATACAACGCTGTACGCTCAAAACGCATATCAAAACATTCGGTGCAGCGTTCACCGCGCTCCGGTTCCCACTCCAGACCTTTAACTCGTTCGAACCAGTTTTTAGAGTCGTAATCGCAGTCAATAAAGTCCACACCCAGCTTCTCAGCAAAACGGATGTTCTCTTCTTTGCGCAGCAGATACTCTTTTTCCGGATGAATATTCGGGTTATAGAAGAAAATGGTAAATTTAATGCCAGCTTCCGCCATGCGCTCCATAACCTCGCCTGAACATGGCGCGCAGCAAGAGTGCAGCAACACATGATCAGACCCCGTCGGAGTCTCCAAAACAATGGATTCTTTCTTGTTTCTAGCCATAACTCTCTCTTCGCGGCTGAAATTTGTGCGAATTATAACTCAAACAGGCGGGGGTGATCACGGTTTTGACAAGATTAAAATTTAGACTAAAATAGGTATATCCATTTTGGATATACAGGAAGACCAATGACTAAAACAAGCTTATTTAAAAGTAACAAAACTCAAGCTGTCCGATTACCCAAAGACGTTGCCTTTTCCGAAGACGTTAAAGAGGTGGAAGTTTTAGTGGTTGGTGAAAGCCGAATTATTACCCCGGCTAAAACCAGTTGGGCATCCTGGTTTAGCGGAGAGCCTGCCAGTGAAGACTTTATGGTTGAACGCGAGCAGCCTGCCAGTGAAGACTTTATGGTTGAACGCGAGCAGCCTGAGGAGCAGGAGCGCGACCCGCTATGAACTTGCGCTATATGCTCGATACGAATATCTGCATCTATATTATGAAGAATAGACCAGCATACTTAGCCCCTATTTTTGATGAGCATTCGCGCGAGCTCTGCATCAGTTCAGTTACAGTAATGGAGCTTCAATATGGTGTCGAAAACTCGCAGCAACGTACAACTAATGCCGACAAACTCGACAGCTTTTTGGCTCGTTTAAAAATACTAAATTACGATACTGACGCGGCTTATCACACAGCACTTATTCGTCACAAACTGAAACAGCAAGGCACACCAATTGGTTCCTATGATCAGATGATAGCTGGCCATGCCCGATGCCATGGACTCACGGTTGTTACCAATAACACCGGAGAATTTGAGCGAGTTCCCGGGCTTATTACCGAAAACTGGCTGCAACAACCACCGCAATCATCAATCAATGAGCCAACTCCAGCCTATCGTTGACTTAAGCAGGACGACTAACCCAGCAACTGCTTACTCAGCATGCCAATAATAAAGCCCAATACAGCTCCGAGTGAGGGCGTCCAGTGGCGTCGCATTCTCGCTTGTGGGGCAATATCCTGAAACACTAAGTAAAGGATACCGCCAGCGGCGAAACTCATGATCATAGCCGTAATTGCCGGGGTGTCGCTCAACCATAAATAGCCCGAAATTGCTGCAAGAGGGCCGAAGAATGAGGCTGCAAACAGCCCGCCCAGTGCCATTTTTTTGGTGAGCCCTGCCGCCTTCAGTTCACGGTAGGCATTAAAGCCCTCGGGAAAGTTTTGGGCGCCAATAAACACGGCGAGTAAAATCCCAGTCTGCGGACTGACCGCAAAAACGGCCCCCAATGACAAAGCCTCGGGAACAAAGTCCATTAGCATGGCAAGAAATTGAGAGGCATTTCCGCCCTGTTTAGCCAACCACGCATCAATACAGCAAAAGACTATACCACCGCCCGCAAACAACAGGGTCAGCGACCAGGCATTCAGTTCTTTCATTCCCTCCGGAACCAGAGCAAAGGCGACCGCGGACACTAAAATGCCCCCACCAAAGGCGGTAATGCCATGAATAAACTCACGTTTCGTGGTAGTTCTTGGCGTGCCTTCGTAACGGGCAAATACACCACCTAAAAAGGCAGAAAGCCCCGCTCCCCAGGCCAGTAACAGCATCATGTAAACATTCATAACTAAACCTTATCAAATACAGAGCCGGTGTCCGGGCTGAACAGTTTACTGTAAAGCTTGGTCGCGTAGTTGTCCGTCATGCCCGAAATATAGTCGCAAATAACGCGCTTGGGGTTTTCTGCGTTTTTATACTTTTGCAAAGTAGAGCCAGGCAGCAGTTGCTCAGGGTTTTCGCTCAGTACCTGAAACAGCTTCAAGATCATCATCTGGCCTTTGTACTCCAAAACCTGCACCGAAGAGCTCCGAATAACATGCTTAAACACAAAGTCCTTCAACACTTGCAGAGTATGTTCAATATGCTCCGGAAGGCTCGCCTGCAGATCCAGCCAGGGAGATTCAAACAGGTTCTGTTCTGCAACTTCGATGGCATCGACAAAATGCCCGACAAGCTTACTAATTGCGTGCTTACGCGCACGGCTTTGGCCTGAAAAAAGCGCCTCGGTATAAAACCGCTCTTCCAGCATAATAACGCTGTTGTCGTCCAAAACAGCGAGTACGTCTTCGCGCCACTGCTTTTCAGTTACCAGGTTCAGTGCCAGCGAGTCTTCCAAATCGTGCACGCCGTACGATATGTCGTCGGCCAGCTCCATAATGGAGGTATCAAAAGCTTTGTACTGTGCTTTGGTTTTACCCTCTTTCATTTTAGTGGAGCGAAAGGTCGCTTTGTCGTTGGGAATCAGCGGTTCCAGTATCCAGTCCAGCACATCCTGTTCGTCGTCATGAATGGATTTAGGCGGTTTAAAAGCACTTAAGTGGTCTTCGGCAGATAGTGAGCAAGCACTAACTTCGCTATGCAACACCGGATACTTAAGCACGCCAAGTAAAGTACGCCGGGTTAAATCCAAACCGTCGTGGTCGGAATACTCACCCAGCTTTGAAATAATACGCAGCGTCTGCCCGTTACCCTCAAAACCACCGCTGCTGTGCATGTGATAGTTCAGCGCCACTTCACCACCGTGCCCGAACGGCGGGTGACCAATATCATGCGCCAGACAAATGGCTTCAATTTGGAAATAGGACGGGATATGCATCGAAATAGCGTCGTTGTTGGCATACTTTTGCTTTAACTTCTCACAAATGCCCGAGCCAATCTGCGCCACTTCCATAGAGTGCGTTAAGCGCGTACGGTAAAAGTCACTCTCGCCCACACCCAGCACCTGAGTTTTTGCCTGCAAACGGCGAAACGCCGACGAATGAATAATACGCGCCCGGTCACGCTGAGCATCGCTGTCCGGCGTAGCGGCATTAAAGGTCGTAGTTTTTCCTGAGCGGCGTTGGTGCATAACAAAATATCTTCGTTTGTTTTTTCAGTTACTCACAGCAAAACAAATTTTTGCGGGTTTGCCCAGAGAAACCTGTTCATAAATGGCACACCTCTTGCTGTTTCCTATCCATAGACGCGAATAACGCACTAAACAGGCAAAACATTGCCACACGGCAATGCCAGTTTTGGATAAGGAAAAGCCATGAACATGAACCCTGTGAGTAATAACGCGAGTTATCCGGCAGCAATAACCACGCAAAGTGACAAAGCCCAGGAGCCAGTCAGTAAAGACGTTGCCACTGGAGAAGACAAAGAGTCATTCATCGACAAAGCGTATCGCAGCATATTGTTGAATCGTATGGGTGTTGATACCGGGCATCTGGACGAGATTGAGCAAAAAATAGAAGAACTTGAGAGTAAATCCAGCCTGACTAAGGAAGAAAAAGACGAGCTTAACAGCCTGATGGAAGCGCGCGATCAGCTATTCGAAGATGCTATGCGTCGCCAGGCCGAAGAAGGCAATAACGGCAAACAGTCCAATATTCCCGTAGCAATAACTGAAAACTTTAATGCCCGTAAGATTTCGCCAAACGACATGAGTGAACTGGCCAGTCAGTTGTTTGAAGCCGGCGTTATAACCCGTGAGCAGCGTAGCGCAATGAGTTTTCAATTCGTCAAAACCAGTTTTTATAAAACCTATACGCCCGAATCCCAGCAAGTTGACCCTGATGAGCCCATGGATTTTGTGAAGTTTTGGGAAGATAGGGTAAAAGCCAACGACTATTTTGACGTATCAGCAAAAGAAAAAGCGAAAGACCAGGGTATTTTAGATGTGTTGCGGCAAGTCTGAATATCACTTGCCGCAGGCTTCATCATTTATTGCGTGACTTCAAATCACTATTCTGCGCTTCAATTTCACTGATGTACTTCGACTGATGCTCGCGTGCGAGTTTCACCGCTTTGTTCGAGGCCTTTAGCGCACTTTCGTTGTTGTCATTCATTGAATAAACCGTTGCCAGGCTGTCCCACAAAATTTCGGACTGGTCGAATTCCTCAACACCTTTCTCCAGAATTGCCTGTCCCCAGTCAACTTTGCCTTCATAAGCGGCTTTTATGCCATAAACGTTATACTGGTGAACCGACATAGGAAAGTCGTAACCTACCGTCTTTTCGTAATCAGCGTAGAACGCCTGCAACTGCTCTAGCGACTTAATTTCGATGTTCGGCACCGCGTTAAACCCACGAAAAACGGATTTAAGTCCCTCGACATTGCCAATTAGTGGCGTGCTGTCATGAGTTTCGTTGGGGAACTGCTTTGACTCCCAGTTAAAAGCCGATTCCGGCTTCGCTTCCAGCACGTTCAATAAACGCTCATAGCTCTCGGCCATTTCATTAGGCTCATTCGCCATACTGACAAACCAACGTACCGCCTGTTTTTCTGCCTCTTGCTCTGCCACTTTTATGTCTTTTATAAGCGCAAAGTCATCCCACCAAAGGCTTGGGCTAACCGATATTGCCGCGTTGATAAAATCTGAATGGTGAGTCGCCAGATAACTGGTGTAGAGCCCTGACAGCGAATGCCCGGTAACCACTGTATAAGGCGACACTCTGTACTTTTTCTGCAACGCCGGCATCAGCTCATCTTGCAAAAACTGGGTGTACTGCTCAGCACCGCCAGAGCGGTCAGCGTAGGCCTCCATTTTCGTGTGAGTAAAACGCTTTAAGCGGTTCCTTGCACTGACCCCGACAACAATCATTTCCGGCACAATAGAAAACGTACTTAAAAAATTCACATTACCCGCTATGTGCTCAAACTGCGTTGAACCGTCCATAACCAGCAGCACCGGATACTGAAAACTGTCTGAATGCTCATAACTTTCCGGCAACGCGACCCGCGCCGTTATCCCTTCATCAAGGAGCTTAGATTCCATAGTGAAGATTTCAGCGGTGTGCGCGCTGGCAGCGGTGACGAGAACAAATAGACAGGCAAATGAACGGGTTAAGCTTTTAAAGGAAAGGGCCATGAGATCAGTAAGTTACTGGGTAGTGGGGGTATATTAGAGCTATTTGCGGGTGGGGGCAATTGGGGAGCGGCTAGATCTAGGTGTTACAGCAGGTTATCCCTACCGCAACACGCTAAATGCTTGATAAAGCCTAGTTGGAAGTTTGTTTTTCAACTCCCAGGTTACATTCATTGGTCGCTCTCCGTGACTGTCGATAAAAGTGACTGGCCCACATGCTTTATAAGCCGATTGCTTATTTTCTCTAACGAAAAGCTGGAACTGCCAGCCATTCGTGCCGCTCTCAATGTAGCGGTGTCCGGTGGGAGTACTCGCGGAGGCTGTATTCTGCGACTGCCAATGGAATTTTTCTCGGCTTATTGCGTAGTCGTTGTAAGCAACACCTTCGTGCACGGCATCAGCTTTATCAAGCGTAACGAATAGCAGTTCGAGCTTTTTATCTTGGAAGCGCAAAACGCCTTCGCGAAATACTCGACGCTCCTGTTCATTCAAAAAACCTACGGCGGTCAAGATTTCACGTATTTGATAAGAGGCGTGAAGTTTCAGTGGCGTATGTTCGAGTCCAGGCAGAGAATCGAACACGTAGTTTGTTCGGGCATCTAATATACGTGCTAGCTCATTCAGTTCATTTAATGCTTCCGGCTCAGTATGTAGGCTGTCTATAAAATCAATACCGTTAACGACACGCTCATTCTGGTAATCGACTTGGTAAGCCAACATTTGTGCATACTGCTTGGCCCTATCAGTCCACTCGATTTGCTCTTTTCTATTAGTCGCCTTCTCGATCAGACGAAGATACTCAGGGTCATCAATGTGCAATAGACTCATGAAGCGTTTGCTAAGATAAGTTTCCTGCTCCGTGGCATCGCCCACTATTAAATTAGCAGCACGCTTTAGGTTAGTCCATCCGGTGTTATTTCCGTTTCCGCGATAAATATCTGTAAGCTCAAGCTGTTGTTCGCTTATAAACTCCGATAGCAAAACAGTATTACTGCCTTTTATTCGAGCAAAATGGTTAAGTTCATTGCGCAGTTGATCCCAGCGTTGGTTAATCGCTTGTCTCAGGCTTCCTAAAATCGACTCCCGTGCTTCCTTTTGAAGTTGCAAGTAGCAGCCGCTCGGTAGCTTGCCAAAGCCATTTTGCACACCATCGTAAACTTCTTTACGCGTCAACCCCGTTAATGCGCCATACAATACGTCAAAACGAAAACCTGCACGGTGCTGACCGACAAAATCGAGCACTAAACAACTTTCCTTTTCGGGATGTAAACGAAGTCCTCGACCGATTTGTTGTTGAAACAACGTGACACTTTGAGTCGGACGTAGCAGCAAAAGCGTGTCAACGAAGGGCAAATCAATGCCTTCGTTGTATAGGTCAACGGTAACTATCACATTGATTTCTTTGTTCGCTAATTTTTTTGGCAACGAAGCGCGTTCTTCGCGAGAGCTTTCGCCGTATATCAATGCGGCTGGAATTCCCAAGTCATTAAACTTTCTGGTCATAAAGCGCGCGTGGTCAACGTCTACGCAAAATGCCAGTGCACGAGAATGCCTTATGTTATTAACAACTTCATCCCAAGCTCTGACTACATTTTGGGCGCGCGCATCATTATCTGAGAGAATATTATGAAGATCGCTACGGCCATCACCGTTTTTCCAATTCACTTGTCGATAGTCTTCTCCATCATCACAAGCATAATATTCAAACGGTGCGAGCAACTGCTGGTCTAACGCATTCCATAACCGCATTTGTACAGACGGTGAACCATCCGGACGACAGTCAAAATAGGCGAGAATATTCTTGTTATCTGCTCGCTCAGGTGTTGCGGTCAGGCCCAATAAATATCTGGGGTCTACTCGCGAAATGACCTCATCAAAACTTTTCGCAGCGATGTGATGACACTCATCAACCACAACAACTTGCCAGTGATTCGCCGGGTACCGCTCCAATAATTTTTTAGAACGTAAGCTCTGTACCGTTGCAAATAAATGGTCATATTGCTCAGGCTCATGTCGCCCCGTAAGTAAGTCACCAAAATTGGCATCTTTTAAGATTTGCCGATACGTAGTAAGTGACTGACTGAGAATTTCTTCGCGATGCGCAATAAAGAGTAGCCTGGGCTGCCCCTTCTCAAACTCGCAAACTCGACGGTAATCGAAAGCCGCCATCACTGTTTTACCAGTTCCGGTTGCTGCCACTAACAGATTTTTGAAACGTCCGTGTGCGCGCTCATTATCCAGCTGCTCTAGAATATCCGCCTGAAAGGGTTTGGGTGTAATATCAAAGAATGTTGTGATTACGTGCTCGGGTAAGTTTTTCCCGCCAGATTCTCTACTGAGCGCGTCCTTCAAAGCCGCAACATGCTGACTATTGTTTGGGTCATACGGCTGAAACTCACCATCTTCCCATAACGTTTCAAAGTGCGCTTTTGCGCGTGAATACAGATTATGTTGCCCATGTTGGGTGAACTTAACTGTCCATTCCAAGCCACCCATTAACGCGGCGCCCGATAAATTCGCACTACCTACATAAGCGCTTCCAAAGCCTGTTTTGCGTTCAAACATCCAGGCTTTTGCGTGCAACCGTGTCCGTCGCCCATCGAGCGAAACTCTAACTTCGCAGTTTGGCAACCTCGCGAGCATATCCAGTGCATTTTTCTCTGTCGCACCGATATAAGTTGTTGTTAGAACTCGAATAGAGGTTTTGCTGTGGCCTTCAGCATCGGTTGCGGTGATTTGCTTCAGTACGTCATAAATTTTTCGCACACCTGACACAGTGATAAAGCTCACTAAAATATCCACGTGATCACAGCTCGAAAGCTCAGTGATTAACTCATTCAACAACGCCGGTGAGTCTTTACCCGCCGTAAATAACCACGGCTGTGACAAACTGATATGAGGCAATTCTGGCTGCTCACCTTTACGATAAATTGATCGTAAAAATTTCGGCGGATTTACTATTTCATCAATGATCGTTTCCGCAGTCCTCTCTCTTATCTGGTGTCGGGCGTGTTGAAGAAGGCTGTTTAATAAGTCGACTTGAGCCATGAGTTTTCCGTTATCAGAAAGTCTCTCACCTTCGCCAACTGCCGCCAGTACTTGAGATAATTGCTCAGTTAATGCTTCCACTAATCGTTCATGACTATTCTCAACACTCAGTTTTTCAAAATCAGCAATTAGGCTTTCATCATGCGTTGAAAGCTCGTCTTTCACTGCTGAAGTTTGCAACAAGTCATAAATGCCACGGTGTAAATTAGACACGCTTGCCTCCCTGGCTAAATAGTTTACTACCCACCAAACTCAACCGCTCCTTAGCCCGCGTAATCCCCGTATACAAGAGTTCTTTACTCAGCACGGGGCTGTCGTGGTCGGGCAGAACCATGACGGTGTGTTTGAATTCGGAGCCCTGAGATTTATGTACGGTCATGGCGTACACGGTTTCTATGTGGGTGAGACGGCTGGGCAGTACCCATCGCACGCCTTTATTTTCAGACTGATTCTGGTCGGGAAAGGCGACGCGCAGGTGCCCGTGTTCGGGGTCTTTAAAGGTTAGACCGATGTCGCCGTTGTTCAGCTTCAGTCCGTAGTCGTTTTTGGTGACCATAACGGGGCGGCCTTCGTACCAAGTGTTGGCGTTTACGCCGAGTATGTCGCCGACTTTTTGGTTGACGGCTTTTACGCCCCAGGGACCTTCGCGCAGGGCGGTCAGGATTTGGAAGTTGCTTAGGTTTTGTAGAGCTTCCACGGCGATATCGTTAATGTTGTTGGCATCAGTTGCTGCGTCGGCATTGTTCCTGACGTGTAACGTCAGGCTACCCCTGACAAGAGCTTCGAATGCTGGGTCGTCTAAGCTGCTGACTTCATACAGGCTGACAGGGTAGTCTTCGGCGGCGTTTTTGGCTTTTTCCAGTTCCTGTTTTGTTGCGACGTTGTCTTGTCGGTTAATGGCGTTGGCCAGGTCGGCAATAGGGCCTTTGAAGCGATAGCTTTTGCGGAATTTCACGACGTGCTGCAGGCGTTGCTCGCCGCTGTCGTCAATTAAGTCGCTTGGGAAGGCTGGTGTGTCGGCTACTTGCTGCAACCACTGGGCGGTTTCTGTGTGGTAGTGGCCTTGGTCCGCGCCTTCACACAGGTTGCCCAACACGGCGCCTGCTTCTACGGAAGCTAGCTGGTCTTTGTCACCAATAAGCACCAGCCGCGCGTTTTTGGGTGTGGCTTTTAGCAGCGCGGTCATCATTTCAATGTCTATCATTGAGGCTTCGTCGACTATCACAACGTCGGTGCGCAGTGGGTTGTCGGCATTGTGTTTAAAGGCGCGCGAATTCGGTTTTACACCCAGTAAGCGGTGCAGGGTTTTACCTTCAGGTTTTATGGAATCTAAGGCGTCTTTCAGGGTGGCGAGTTTTGCATCACCCCGCAGCTTAGCCAGCTCGCTTTCTATGGACTCAGTGAGTCGCGCGGCGGCCTTACCGGTAGGCGCGGCCAGCGATACGCGCAGCGGCGGTAGGCCGAGGAATAAGGTTTGATGCTGCAAAGCCGTTAACAAGCGCACTACGGTATAGGTTTTACCGGTCCCGGGCCCGCCGGTTATTACGCTAAAGCGATTGCGCACGGTATTCCCGCAGGCTACACGCTGCCAGTTAATCTCATCCGTCTTTTCACCACCTGCTTGAGCAAACAGCTTTGCCAGCGTGCTTTTCAGCAAGTCGTCGTTGGTAACTGGCCGGTCGCTCATGCGCGCCTGTAAATCATTCTCTATAAAGGCTTCGTACTGCCAGTAGCGACGCAAATACAGTTTGCCGCCACTTAACACCAGCGGCTGATTACCTTTGCCGTTGGTGTCTACGCAGTGGCTTTGGGTTAATGCGGTTTCCACATCGGCACCAAACTGACGGAACAACTCGCTGGGAGTATCGCAGTTTGGTGAATAGCGGTTCTCGGGTGGTAAATTCAGTACTCTTTCGGGTTCATTCTGCAGCGCTTTGACATCAGTGCTGGTATGCCCGCGGCCGGCTTCGTGCGAGGCGCACAGGGCGGCCAGTAATACCTCACTGCGCGTTTCTCCAGCTTGCTGCAAAAACTCCACAAAGGCCAGGTCTATTGAGCGTATCCAGCCGGCATCTCGCCACTCACGGAGGGCATCAAATAAGGTGTTCGAGGTTACTTCTGTCATACCGGCTCCTTATCTGAAAGGTTCTTACCCTCAAAAAGTGCGTCCAGCTGCTCTATTAACTCCCGTGGCGGCCTGTCACAAAATGCCCCGCCGGTTTCCGCCCGGTGCCCGCGTAAAAACAGATACACAGCACCACCTACGTGAGTGTCATAGTCGTAGTCACTGCCTAACCGCGCCTTTAACAGGCGATGCAGTGCCAGGGTGTAAATGACGTATTGCAGGTCGTAACGGCTGTGCAGTATTTTCTCGCGCATGGCTTGTTCGGTGTAGGCGTGGTCGTCTTCGCCCAGCCAGTTGGACTTATAATCCGCGACGTAGTATTTGCCTTTGTGCTCAAACACCAAATCGATAAAGCCTTTTAGCATGCCGTTCAGCACATTGGGCTCCAGCGCTGGTCGTTCGTGCCCCGGCAGAATGTGTTCACGAACCAGAGCATCCAGCCTTTGTGCGTTAACCTCGCTGGCACCAAACCAAAATTCCGGCTCGGCTTTGTATTGTTCCAGAGCGCTTAAGCTAATGCGGTCACCACTGTCATTAATGGGGAATTGGTTGTGCAAATAGGCATCCAGCCAATGCTCCAGGCTGTTTTGGTGTTCCTGCCAATACGGGCTGACACAAAAGCCCTCTACCAGCCCGGTACGCTCGGCAGCGTCACTCGCGATTTTCGCAAAGCCGATATTGGCGGACTCTTCCAGCAAGTTATGCAAAAACGTACCCGGCCCCGCGCCTTTGGGTAAATGATGAATACTGTCCGAGCTTGGCTCGGCGGCACTGGCGACTTCTACGTCGTCATCATCGCGCTCGTCCAACAGGTTCATTTCATCGGGCGACTGCGGTGCCTGCACACTTTTTGTCACGGCACCTTCGTACTTAAGCGCGCTGTAACTGGCTACCCACCAGCGCTCCAGCTTACGGTCTGCGGGCATGCTGCGCGGTGTGAGTTTAGGCGTTGTTTGCTCTTGTTCCAGCGCACGGACTAAAGGCTCATCGTCTTCCAGTCGCGTTAACTGCGTATGCGGCACCCGTTGCCAGCGCTCGCTAACTTCGTTGTACAGCTCATTGGTTAATGACTCGCCGCCGTTCAGCAAGTAAAAGAGCGGGTTGTTGCGATGCTCTTTCACCGCTTCCAGCGCAATAAAAGTGGCGTATTGCGCGCGGGTAACGGCCACGTACATTTTACGTAAGTCTTCGGCGAGGATCTCATTACTCAAACGCTGTTTGTTGTCGTCGTCTTTTGACCACAATACCTGTAGCTCACCGTTTTCATCGTGATACACCGCCGGTGGCTTTATCCGATAGGCTTCCGCCTGGGTGTACGCCACAAAGGGCATAAACACCAGCGGGTACTGCAGGCCTTTTGACTTATGAATGGTGATGATTTTTATCAGTTCGTCGTCGCTTTCTAAGCGCAGCTGCTGCTCGTCACTCTGAGTGCGGCTGTTGCTGCCAAAGCCATGACGTTCGTTTACCTGCTCGGCAAAATGGTTCACCAGCGCGGGAATACCGTCCAGCACCAGGCTTTGCTGTTGCAGCAGCTCGGCAATGTGCAGCACGTCGGACAGTTGGCGTTCGCCGTGAATACGGTCTTCCAGTAGCTTTGCGGGCACCTGGTGGTCTTGCAGCAGGCTGTGCAACATGGCTAATACGCCCTGTCGCTGCCACTGGTCGTGATAACTTAAAAACTGTTCTACTCGCTGTTCCCACTCGCGCTCGTGGCTATGAATATGTTCCAGCTCACTCAGCGGCAGGGCAAGCAACTGTGTCGCCAGGGCGCTGCGTATCAGCGACGGGTCGCGCGGTTCGGCGCAGGCACTCACCAGCGCCAGCAGGTCTTTGGTTACGCGCTGCGCAAATACCGATTCCCGGTCCGACAAATAAACGCTTTTCAGCCCGCGATCGCTCAACGCCTTTTTAATAGCATTGGCTTCGTTAAAGTTGTTTACCAGCACCGCAATGTCACTGGTTTTTACGCGCTGCTCCAGCTTATCATCACCGTTGTAATATCCTGCCTGCGGGTCATTAAGCAGGGAGGCAATCAAGTTAGCGTGATGGTTCGCGGCAGCTCGGAAAAAGTCATTTTTATTGCGTTTTTCTTCGCCGGATACTGACCACAAGAGCGCCGGTGCAGTTCTTAAATTGCTGGATAACAGGCAATGCTTGAAAGTGCGCTTCAGCCCATTTGCACCCACTGGGTTAAAGGGCAGCTGGTTTTCTGCTTCGGTTTTAAACAGGAACGCGCCGCTCGGCAGCTCTTCGGCGCGCTCAAACAGGGCATTAACGCCGTCTACCATGGCCTGCGACGAACGGAAGTTTCGGGCCAGATTATAATGCCGGCCTTCGGTATCGCGCCGGGCTTTTAAATAGGTGTAAATATCGGCGTTACGGAAGCTGTAAATGGCCTGCTTCGGGTCACCAATAAGAAAAATGCCGGTGCCTGGGTGCGGCTCCGCCAAATTATAAATACGGTTAAAAATCTCGTATTGAACCGGGTCGGTGTCCTGAAACTCGTCCACCATAGCCACCGGATACTGCTTACGAATAGCGGCAGCTAAGGCTTCACCACTGGGGCCTTTCAACGCGTCACGTAAACGCGTCAGCATGTCGTCGTGGCCCATTTCGGCGCGCTGGTTTTGCAACTCGGCAAAGCGACTACTGACCCAGAAGGCCGCGTGTTGTTTTACTTTGGCCAATTCTTCCTGCTGCTGTACTTTGCTGCGTTTGATACGCTCCTGCAGTTCACCTAAAACCGCCCAGCTATTGGGCATGCCACCGAGTTTGGCATCGGCAAACTTCTGTAGCTCGTCAGTGCTTATATTCTTCCAGTTAGCCGCGGTGGCTTCGGGCTCAACTAGGTCAGGGTCGCCACACCAGTCCGCAAATTTCTGAAATTGTTTGAGTTTGGTTGCCGCGCCCTTGGCTTGCGAGGTTTTATCAACCAGTTCCTGCACAATAGGCGCAACTTCCTGCTTTATAGCAGCCATTCGTTGCTGATGCGCGCTTTCCGCCTCTTTCAGCAGGCTGTGCAAGTCACCATTGACCGGTGCCTGCCCGCTTTTGCTTAAGCTGTAAGTGAGCCCCAACAAGGTTTCCGGTGACTTAAAGTCCTCCAACAGCCGGGCGCTGAGTTCAGCGTCAGCCGGGTAAATAAAACGGCGAAAGTAGTCTTCGGCGGCCTGCAGGCGCAGCTCTTCGTTGTCAGTTTCAACGTCCTGACTGAACAGGCTACCGCTGGCAAAGGCGTGCTCTTTCAGCATGGACTGACACCAGCCGTGAATGGTTTTCACCGCGGCTTCATCCATGGACTGTGAGGCTAAATCCAGCAAACGCGCCAAGTGCATCAGGTTTTGCCCTTGCGCCGCGCAGTCTTCCCGCAAACTGGCTAAGAAAGGGTCACCTTCTACGGTTTCCGGGTCACGGAAGTAAGATGCGGCTTCGGCTAAGCGTGCGCGAATACGGTCACTCAACTCTTCGGTGGCAGCTTTGGTAAAGGTCATGACCAGAATGTTTTTCGGCACCAGTTCGCGTTCAAACGCAGTTTCTTTCGTACCATTATTTGAGCCATGACCAATAACCAAACGCACATAAAGCGCGGCAATGGTGTACGTTTTACCGGTACCGGCGCTGGCCTCAATTAAGCGGCTGCTGTTCAGCGGAAAATCGAGCGGGTTCTCTAGCGTATGCCCTGAGGTATGTGACGGCAAGTGACTCATGATTTATCCTCCGGCACCAGGGTTAAGCGCATGGGATCATAAAGTTCGTCCATAAAACGGCGGAAGTGTGGTGATGCCTGAATGGCTTCGTAACTCTCGGCAACGCGCCCGCAATAATCGCTTTTGGTGACCAGCGCCGGGTCTTGAAAGCCTTCTTCTTCGTATTTTTGTCGGGCGGCTTCGTGCGCCAGCGTTTCGTCCTGGCCGTTCTTGCCCATTGCGCTTAGCCAGGTCATGGCTACGTCCAGATGCATAGGCTGCGGCTGCTGCGCTGACAGTGCTACCAGTTCCAGTATTTGCTCCAGTTGTTGCACCGCAAGCTCAGCGGGCACCGGTGCCGCCTGCAGCTGGCAGCCACCTTTGGATACAATTAAAAGCCGTGTCGGTTTTTGTAAATTCAACAGCAACACACCAAGGTAATAGGCACTGGCATGCTTCCAGCCGCCGCTATTTATGCCTTTACCGTTTTTAGCGGCAATGTTGCTGGCCGAGGTAACCACCCACAAACGCTCGCCGTTTTCATTACTGTGCAGCCCGGTTACTGTGTCATCAATAGTCAGCCCACTGTGCTCAAAAAACACCTCGACAGGAAATTCATTCACACCCGAATAACCGGCAATGCTCTGCTGATAGGTTTCCAGTATCTCCTGCGACTGCTCCAGCAACTGAAACCCATTTTGCTCAGCTATTGCGCCAATACCTAAAGCCCCTTCGCGTTTAATCCGGTTTAGCTCTTTTAGTAGCGAGGCTTCAATGCCTGCGCCATTCAGCAATGCTTTTTTTCCCGCATCCACCAAACGCGTAGTCAGTGACCAGCTTTGCAGGCTATCCATCACAAAGGCTTCGCTGTCGTCCAGGTCTTCACTGTTGCGGCTAAAGTAAGTATCCAGCCGCCAGTTAAAGTACAGCCGCGCCGGTTCTTCAATAAAGCGTTTAATGTCGTTGATGCTCAGGGTGCGTTCCAGCTCGTCGTCTGCGGCGGTTTCCGAAGCCGCGCGGCTGGTAGAAGCCACCGTGCCCTGATGCGCCTGCGCCCATTCACTGGCATAGGTAAAGTATTCCGGGTCTTCCTGGCTAAAGTAATGGGGGTTAAACGGCTGTAATTTGTGCTCAACGGTCAGGCTGTTAATGTCCACTTCCCAACCCTGTTGCAGGTGATCACGCAATTGCGCCACCAGCACCGACGGTGTGCGCTCGCTGTTGTCTTTGGCGCTGTAGCCTACCCAGCTCAAGTAAAAACAGTCGCGGGCTGAGAGCATAGCCTCCAGGAATAAATAGCGGTCATCGTCACGCCGCGAGCGATCGCCCGGCCGATACCGGTCGGTCATTAAATCAAAATCCACGCGAGGCACCGAACGTGGGTAATCACTTTCATTCATACCCAGCACACACACGTACTTAAACGGAATGGCCCGCATAGGCATTAAGGTGGCAAAATTTACCGCGCCCGCCAAAAAGCGTTGGTTTAGGTTCTGCTGGTCCACGCGCTCTAACCAGGCGTCTTTGAATATGGGCAGGCGCAGTTGTGATTCGTTATCCGCTTCTATGCAAATATCCCGCAGCTGATACAGCTCATCACCCAGCTTAGCTAACAGTAAGCGATCACTGTCTTCTTCGGCCTCGAAAAACTGTTCCAGCAACCACTCGCCCTGAGTGACCCACTCCGGTAAGGTGTGTTCACCCTGCGCGTGCTGCCACCATTGTTCCAGGGTGCGAACCACGTCCGCCAAACAGCCCACCAGCGCGGCGCTTAGCCCGGCCACTTCGGTATAAGGCTCTACATTGGCCCAGGGCGAATCATTTCCTAAACCGGCTTCTGCCAAATCACCCATGGCGTAACCGGCTATCATGCGTTTTAAGCCAAACCACCAACTGTTGGTTTCTTCTGCTTCAGGCATATAAAACTGTCTGCGCTGCTCAGCATTCAGCCCCCAACGTGCGCCGGCTTCTTTTACCCAGCGCTTTAACTGCGGCAGGTCGTCGTCACTCATGCCAAAACGTTGTTGCACCGCCGGAACCGACAGCAAATTGAATAAGTCAGTCTGAGTAAAACGCAGCTGGTCAACTTGCAACAATAGCTCCAGCGCTATCATTAACGGCCGCTGATGACGCTCGCCTTGGTCAGCAATGGTGTAAGGAATGGCACGCGAGTCGCGTTCACCAAAACGGTTGTGGTATCTGCCAAATACGGCGTCAATATAAGGCGCGTAGGTGTTCACATCAGGCAGCATCACCATAACATCGCGCGGTTTTAACTCGGGGTCTTTCGCAAAGGCATCCAGTAATTGGTCATGCAACACTTCCAGTTCCCGCTGCGGGCTGTGGCAAACATGAAACTGAAGTGATTTATCGGAGGCACTCGGCGCAGGCCAAAGCTCGCGGGTTTCCTGAACTGGGCGCAGGTTTAGAATGTCGTCCTGCAACTGGACTAATAAATGGTCCGTGTTATGCGGCTCAAACAACTCCAGTTTAATGGTGTTAAACGCTTCCTGTTTGGCCAGGGTTTCGTCGTATAAGTCCAGCAGGCGAATGTAGTCTCGGCCCTGCTTACCCCACGACGCCAGCAACGGATGCGCCAGCTGGTGCAGTTCGTCGTCATTGGGGTCGTCGGGCAGTTCCGGTTTGTGTTTTAAGCGCGAAGAGGCTTTGACTGCCTGCCGCAAGGCTTCTTTGCCATCGACAATGTCGGCCCAGTGGTATTGCGACGGGTTATGCACACACAACAGAATTTGCGTGTAGCCTTTTATGGCATCCAGCACCTGCAGCATTTGCTGCGGCAGCGAGGAAATACCAAACACCACCACCCGGGGCGGCAAACCCGCCGGACGCTCAGTCAGCGCCTGCGCCGTATCAATAAAACGCTGATGCAGTTCGGCCCGGTTATTCCAGTAGTCATCTATGCCAATGTCGTTACTAACTGCGCGCCACAATTCCGGCTGCCACAACTGTTCGGCTTCAACTGGTTGTTCCTGCTCCAGCACATCCTGACCACGCACCCAGTTCTCCAGCCAGTCGGCACGGTACACCGCGTACTGATCAAACAAGTCAGCCAATCGCCCGCTTAACTGATACAGCTTGCGACCGTCGTTGTCGTCGGAGGTATAGTGTTTAAGCGGTGCAAAGTGTGGGTTGTGCTCGATAAGCTCAGGCAAAAGACGCATTAATCGCCAGGTTAGGCGGTCTTTATCAAAGGGAGAAGTTTTGGGAATATTGTCACCGAGCACGGCTCTGTATGCCTGCCACTGAAACCGCGCCGGCAGGGTGACGTCTATCATGGCAGCAATGCCGCTGGCCTGGGCTAAATTAATTTTAAGCCACTGGGCAATACCGTTGCTTTGCACCAGCACAGTTTCCTGCTCCAGCGGCGCCAGCGGGTAGTTTTGGGTGAATGTAACCGCCACATCGGTTAGGTCTTCCAGCCGATGTCCATGCGCGACAATAAAGCCGGGGGTCAATTCACTCACTCGCTGCTCTCCCTAAATGTGGTTTCATACAAAGCCATGGTATCGTATCTTTTAAACGAAACCAGCATTAAACAATTCTGTTGCAATAAGGCAAGTTCATGGAAATCTTTATCGCCGTATTTTTCTTCGCTTTCTCAACCACCATAACACCGGGTCCTAATAACATTATGATCATGTCGTCTGGGGTAAACTACGGAGTTAAAGCCAGCCTGCCGCACTTCCTGGGCATCTGCTTTGGCTTTCCGGCTATGGTACTGGTGGTTGGTATGGGTTTCGGTTCCATATTGGAACAGTTTCCACTGCTGCACCAACTGATAAAGATTGCCGGCACGCTTTATTTGCTCTGGCTGGCCTGGGTTATTGGCTCACAAACGCCGAAAACCATTGAGAAAGGCGACCGCAATCCCCTGACTTTCTGGCAGGCGGTGCTGTTTCAATGGGTTAACGGTAAAGCTTGGGTTATGGCGACCGGCGCGGTTGCAGCATTTACCACCGTAGCTGGCACACTTTGGTCCGAGGTAATAGAGATAACAGCCGCCTTTTTGGCTGTAGCTTTTCCTTGTGTGGGAATTTGGCTCATTGCAGGCGCCGGACTGCGTCAATTGCTGACTAACCACACCGCGCAAAGAATTTTTAATATTTCCATGGCCTTACTACTGGTCTTTTCTGTGCTTCCTGTCGTAGAGGATATATTACAATTTTATTTTGCTTAAACCTTTATTGAGTTAACATAAAAATAACAAACTAGACTAAACTCGTTAATGGTTACCTAAAGGTTAAAACAGCACAGGGGTGAGCTATGGATCCAAAAACTGCGCAAATATCTTTTGATCAGCTTATCTCTGAACTGTCGACCCGCCTTATTAACAGCGAGCCGGCTGAAACTTACGAATGTATAGAGGAGGTAATTGCTGCTATCGGCAATTACACTGACACTGATCGTTGTTACGTATTTGAGTTCGACGACAATATCCAAAATATGACCAATACCCATGAGTGGGTGAGAGACGGTTATCAAGCACATATCACCGATCTTCAATCGGTTGCGTTAGAAGAACTTCCCTGGTTTTTTGAGCAGATAAAAACCCATCATAAATGCATTGTAGATAATATTGATTTATTACCTCCAGAGGCTACAGCCGAAAGAGCCGAGTTTGAGCGCGAGCAAATTAAATCAGTTATTTGCGTTGGGCTGGTCGCAAACCAGCACCTGCTGGGTTTTGTCGGTTGCGACATGGTGCGACAAGAACGGCAATGGACGCCGGAAGAAATTCGTCGTTTACGCCTTGTTGCCGATATGATTGCGAATACCCTCGAGCGCCAACGAACTTACTCTGAGCTAATCCATACTCAGCGAGCACTGGAAAAAGCTAACCGTATGCTGCAGGCGCAAGTTGCTCAGGACGGTTTAACCGGTATAGCTAACCGCCGCGCTTTCGACGAGCGCATAAATAATGAGATTCAGCGAGCATCACGGCACAAGACTCCGCTAGCTCTGCTTATTATCGATATCGACCACTTTAAACCCTACAACGACTATTACGGACATTTACAGGGTGATCAGGCTCTGAAATCTGTTGCTGATGCTATGTTTGATCAGTTACAACGCAGTACGGATTTTATCGCACGCTATGGTGGCGAAGAATTCATTGCGGTTATTTCAGCGACCAATAAAGAAAAAACAAAAGAAAGTATGAATCAATTACTCGAGGCAGTTAGGAGCTTAGATCTTGAGCACGAGCGTTCAGACGTCGCCCCTTACCTGACGGTAAGCATTGGGGGCTATATCCATAGCCCAAGAGCTGACGAGGATACAGAAAAATTAATTACCCGCATGATATCTAAAGCAGACTCAGCGCTGTATCGCGCTAAGTCTGATGGTCGCAACCGGGCTTACTTAGACACTTAGTTCCAGCTGGACAGTTGCTTCTGAAGCTCTTTATCATCAACCTTTTTCAGGCTGGCAATTAACTGCTGAGACTCCTCGTCATTGCCTTTCAGGGCAAGCAATTGAGCTAAACGAAAGTTTGCCCAATGAGCTTTTGGCGCGCTGTCCGGTAACTCAGCATCCAAATACTGTTGCAGTGCTACAATGCCTTTATCCAGGTGTTCTTCCGCCAAAACAGAGGTTTTACCAAATTGGTATAAAGCCATTACCGGAGCTTCGCCTTTTCTCGATTCACCCTCAGCTGCCTGTTCAAAAAGCGAGAACGCCTTTTCATAATTCCCGTCTTTTTGTTCCTGAAAGCCAAGATAAACCAGAACGTCGGCATTATTCGGATGCTCAGCTAAAATTTCATTCACTAATGTCCGCGCCTGCTCTTCTTTTTCATGATGTTGCAGGTATTTAACTCGGGCAAATGCGCCTTCCACCGCATCTATTTCCTTAATGGCCTCAATTTGCGCCAATGCTTTTTCGTCATCACCACCGGCTATTGAAGGTGCCATCATATAAAACTGCAGTAACGCAGTGCGATATTCCAGCGAACCAGGCTCAAGCTCTACGGCTTTTTCAAAAGAGTCGACAGACTTGCCAGCATAACTGAGCGCACTGAAAAAAGAGTCCTGTGCCTGCTGGGCCATAACAATGCCCCGTATATGCCAGGCTTCAGCATTTTCAGGTTCATTTTTGACCCAGTCTTCCACGGTATCTTCGGCGTCATCCAGCCGCTGTTCGGACAAATGATTTTGAATAATTTGCTTAGTTGACTCCCCGGCATAAGCGCCGGGGAGAAATAAAGCAGCAGTCAGCACCAATACTAGCCATTTCACAATAACTCTCCTTAGTTAGGCTTTTTTCTGCTCTTTAACCCATTGATCAACACGGCGCTCCAGAATATGCAGCGGTAGTGCACCACCACCCAGAACGGTGTCATGGAAGCCGCGAATATCGAACTTGTCACCCAGAGCATCTCTGGCTTCTTCACGCAGTTCCAAAATGCGGATCATGCCAATTTTATAAGCTGTTGCCTGACCCGGCATAACCAGGTAACGACGAACCTCTGAGCGCACCGCGCCTTCGGCAATAGGGGTATGCTCCTGGAAGTACTTAACCGCTTCCTCTTCAGTCCAACCTTTGGCATGCATGCCAGTATCCACAACCAGACGTACCGCACGCCAAATTTCCGTGGTTAAGCGGCCAAAGTCAGAGTAAGGGTCTTCATAGGCACCCATTTCCTTGGCTAACTGCTCTGAATATAAACCCCAGCCTTCGCTATAAACCGTAAAGCCAGCCTGAGTACGAAACTCCGGTACGGACTCCAGTTCCTGCGCAATGGAAATTTGCATGTGGTGACCCGGATTACCTTCATGATAAGCAATAGCTTCCATCTCATTTTTCGGCATCGAGCTCATATCGGACAAATGCGCATAGTAAATACCCGGACGATCACCATCAGGCGAACCGGGGTAATAGTGCTGGGCGGCGCCGTCTTGTTCGCGGAAGGGTTCAACGCGTTTTACTACCAAATCGGCTTGCGGCAAAATACCGAAATATTCCGGCAGCTTCTCATTAATGTAAGCCAGATATTCACGCGAATCTTCCAGATACATCTCTGCGCCTTCGCCGTTATTCGGATAGAAGAAGCGCTCATCAGTACGGATATAATCAAAGAAGTCCTGCAAATCACCGTCAAAGTCGACTTTCTCTTTAATGGCTATCATGTCATTGGTCAGACGCTCGACTTCATCAAGGCCTATTTGATGAATTTCATCGGCTGTTAAGTCAGTGGTCGTGTAGTTCTTCAGCAGAGCATTATAATAAGCTTCGCCGTTTTCCAAGCGACGCACACCGGTTGCAACTTCGTCGGTGTTTTCAATATCACTTTCAAGGAAGCTAATAAGCGCTTCGTAACTTGGCTGGAAACGCTCTAGTAGCACTTTTCGCACTTCTTTTTCGTATTTATCGGTCTGTTCAGCGGAGATCGCATCACTTTCCTGAAGCGAGCTAAGCTTGTTCTTAGCATCTTCAAGCAAGCTTGAGTCGCCTTCCTCGTCAAACGGCGCACCGGAGGTTAGCCCTTTGGCTTCTTTAATGATTTGCTCATACGCAAAACGCGGCGCGCGAACTCCATTCTCTACTTGCTGTTCAGCGCGCTGCAATAATTGTTCAATAGCGGTTGCACCGCCTTCCAGACGGGAAATATAAGCTTCCATGTCTTCGGCAGTATCAACCCGGTGGAAGTTGATTAAAAACTGCGGCAGGAAGGTGTGCGCGCCACGCATTTGGTCAAATACGTAGTCCATGCCGCGGAATTCGGCATTACGCTTGGCTTGTTCATATTGGTAAACCCAAACGTCGTAAGACGTCTGAGCTTCCAGGTTTAGCTTGTCGTAGTCAAAGTTAGCTTTCAGCTCTTCAACGGTTCCTTCTAACCACTCTAACTGCTTTTTCTCTGCGGCTACGGTCATATCGTCAATGTCGCCGTAGCGATCTTTGCGACCCAGGAAAGTCATTTGAATAGGGCTTTGCTGAAGTTGTTCTTCGTACTTTTCCTCAAACCACTGATTCAGACGTTCGGTTTCAGATTGCGAGCTTTGCTCAGTCTGTTTAGGTTGCTCAGCTGCCGTTTGAGAATTTTGGCCAGAATTGTTCTCTTGCGGTTGCCCACAAGCCGTTAATAAGCCCAAAACAGCCAGGGCGACAATGGAATAACGCATAGCAGTGTCCTTTATTCTTCTTTTGATACAGGAAGAAAAACTATAGCGTGCTTGTTACACTAATGGAAATGCTTAAATTATAACCGAAGAGTTTATGGCGAAACCGAACAAGAAAGGGCCGGTACGCACCGTGCAGATTTCTTGTCTGCAGTGCAAAACGCCCATATTCAAATACAGAAAAGGTGGCAAAGGCGCTTTGGTAAAATGCTTTATTGAGCGGATTGTTGAAGACCACACGACCACACCATGTCACTGCCCGGGATGTGGGCAGGAGTTTGCGCGCGAAACCATGATACGCGGCACCCCTGCTTACAAAATTATTGGCGGTAAAGTCCATTCAAAATAGGTGCAGCATGTCAGTCTCAATTAGTGAAAAAACCAAACAGGCTTACCAACACGCCGCTGAACAAGCCAGCGCGTCGCTTTTTCGGCAACCGCAGAACTCAATGGCCGATGAACTGAGGCTGCTTGCGGAACAACTGCAACCGAATGAGAAAAGAGACGTTTATGGCAGCGGCGCGCTTATTAATGACTTTGAAGAAGAAGTGGCAGAGTTATTAGGCAAACCCGCAGCGCTGTTTCTGCCAACCGGTACTCTGGCACAGCCTTTGGCTTTGCGCGTGCATGCCGATGAGCGCCAGCGCAACGGCGTGGCATTGCACCCAACCTCGCATTTAATGCTGCACGAACACATGGGGTTTGAAGCTTTATGGAAGCTCAACGGCACTACCACAGGTTTTGCCGATAACCCCATAACACTTAACGACCTTAAGTCGGTGCAAACGGATGATTTAGCGAGCGTACTACTGGAACTGCCCATGCGCGAAATTGGCGGGCAACTGCCGAATTGGGATGACTTAGTCATGCAGTCAGAGTGGGCGCGACAACACAATATTGCTATGCATCTGGACGGTGCGCGCTTATGGCAAGTGCCAGCAGCGTATGGTTGCTCACTGCCTGAAGTCTGTGAGTTATTTGACTCGGTTTATGTCAGTTTTTATAAAGACTTAGGCGGTATTTCAGGAGCGATACTTGCGGGCTCAGAGGGCTTTATTGAGCAAGCGAAAATCTGGGCTCGCCGCGCTGGGGGTAATATTATTACGCAATATCCGCAAGTACTGTCTGCCCGCCACGGCCTGAAGGAAAACCTGCCAATTATGCCGGAAGCCGTAAATTACGCCCGCGCACTAGGAGAGGCGCTGAGCACGCTAGATGGCGTACGAGTTAATCCAGAAACACCGCAAGTAGCCATGTTTCATCTTCATTTTGCTTTAAAAGCCAATGAACTCAGTGAAAAAATAACGGATTATGCCAGCAATACCGGGGTCGTATTATTACCACTGCCAAGAGCTGAAATAAACGACGAAGCTATTTGCGAAGTTTCAATTGGCAGAAACGCCATGTCGCAGCCACAAAGCTTTTGGCTACGACACTTTAAGGCGTTTTTGGAAACACTCTAAGTTATTAATGCTGCTTTTTTCGGTCGCCCTTATGGTGTTTGCGGTGCTCGCCCAACACATGGTTCAGCGTGTCTAAGTAGCTTTTACCAAAGCCTTTAACACGCTGTTTATTCATTTGCTCAGAGCCCAGATGAACTTCTTCCAGTGAGTTCGCTGCAATGTCCAGCTCTTTGCTTAAACGCGCCAGCGCCACTTCCAGTGTGTACGTCAGTTCATGAACTTTAGCCATGTCCTGAGAGGTTAAATCACCCTTCACAATTTCCTGTAGTTTCGCGTTATACTCGTTCAGGTTCATAATAGCCTGTTCCAGATTCTCGGCTGGCTCTGGTTTAAAATGTTCGTATCGCTGCTCATCGTCGTCGGCCATGGCCGCTACGTTAAAAAGCAGTGCCGCGCCTGCGGCCATCATGGACAAAAGTTTCATAAAAACCTCATTTTTTGTTAATAGTTATCATTATTGTTCGTGTGTCCGTTTTTTACAAGATGAACGGCGGTGAACCTGATATCCTTTAGCTTGATGTATCTCAAGGAGTGAAGCAATGTTTTCCTGGTTTGAGCGCCGATTAAACCCTTTTCCTACGGAGGAACCCACTCAGGCTCCTACCGGATTTTTTGCATTCTGCTGGCATTTCACCAAAGGGGCGACCCCTTTTATTGCGGTAACCGCGCTGCTTATGGCCGCTATTGCCATTGCCGAAGTCTGGTTATTTGGCTTTTTAGGGCAAATTGTTGACTGGCTGTCAGCACAGGACAAAGAAACCTTATTAAACGATCAGTTCTGGCCATTGCTTGGAATGAGCGCGATGGTTTTAATCGGTCTTCCCTTACTGGTCTGGTTTCATTCTATGCTAACCCACCAGACGTTGCTGGGTAACTTCCCCATGCGCATTCGCTGGCTGGGGCACCGCTACCTGATGAAACAGTCCATGAGTTACTATCAGGACGAGTTTGCTGGCCGGGTTGCCACCAAATTAATGCAAACCTCGCTCGCGCTGCGGCAGTGCATCATGACCTTTATTGAGGTTGTGAACTACGTCGCGGTCTACTTCCTGGGGATGTTTGTCATTATTGGTAGTGCCGACTGGCGAATGATGCTGCCGCTGGCTTGCTGGCTTATTCTGTACGCTCTGTTGTTACGCTTCTTTGTGCCTAAACTGGGTAAAATATCAGCTGAACAGGCCGACGCCCGCTCTAATATGACCGGACGCATTGTCGACTCCTATACCAACATTCAAACCGTTAAGTTGTTTTCACACTCGCTGCGCGAGGCTGAGTTTGCGCACGAGGGTATGGACACCTTTTTGGGGACAGTGCATAAGCAAATGCGCCTGGTTACCCAGCTTTACGGCTTTCTCTACTTTATAAACTGCGCACTGTTGTTCGGCTCTGCCGCCACCGCCATTGTGCTGTGGATGGATAATGCTGTGACTTTAGGCGCTGTTGCTGTCGTTATTGGTCTGGTTCTGCGCTTGTTTGGTATGTCGCAAATGGTCATGTGGCAAATGTCGACTCTGTTTGAAAGCATTGGTACCGTTCAGGACGGTATTGGCTCAATTGCGGTACCACAGCGCATTGTCGATGAACCCAATGCGCCCGCTTTGAATGTGACTTCCGGCGACATTAATTTTGACCATGTTCGCTTCCATTATGGCAAAGGTCATGGCGTTATGGATGACTTTAATCTGCACATTAAACCGGGCGAAAAAGTCGGTATTGTCGGACGCTCAGGTGCAGGTAAGTCCACGCTGGTGAATTTGTTGTTACGTTTCTACGACGTTGAGGGCGGTGAAGTTCGTATTGATGATAAGCCCATTCATAAAGTGCAGCAGGACAGTTTGCGCGCGAACATTGGCATGGTGACTCAGGACACCTCTTTGCTGCATCGCTCAGTACGCGACAATATTTTGTACGGGCGCCCCGATGCCAGTGAAGAGGACTTAATGAAGGCAATACGACAGGCGCATTGCGAGGAGTTTATTGCGGACTTAAGCGACAGCAAAGGTCGTACGGGTCTGGATGCCCATGTCGGCGAGCGCGGCGTGAAACTCTCAGGTGGTCAGCGCCAGCGAATTGCTATTGCCCGTGTCATGTTAAAAGATGCGCCCATTCTGATTCTGGACGAAGCAACCTCAGCGCTGGATTCGGAAGTAGAAAACGCCATTCAGGAAAACCTGTATAAACTCATGCAGGGTAAAACGGTTATTGCTATTGCCCACCGCTTATCCACTATTGCAGCTATGGACAAGCTGGTAGTAATGGATCAGGGGGAAATTATTGAGCAGGGCAGCCACGAACAGCTGCTTGCTCAGGATGGACTCTACGCCAAATTGTGGCGCCACCAGTCCGGTGGCTTTTTAGCAGAAGAAGCTTAATGAGTGAGCTCGTACGCTTCGTCCGACTCAACCTTGGCGAAGCGTACGCCCAGTTCCATTAGCCGTTTTTTGCCCCGGGCTGTCATGTCAGTAATAAACTGAAACTGCTGTCGGGGGTCTATCGGGTAGGCTTTTAAGCGATACTTTGTGCCCCAGGGTTGTTCTGCTGCAGTAACCGCTATTGGCTTACCCAGTTGCAGATAAGGGCTGGTCAACGCTACTTCTTCCAGCGCGTCGCGAATTTGATAGGCGTCGGCTTCCGGCTGAGTATAAAACTCAGCAATGCACATTAAGCTGGGACCACCGTTATTGGCATTATGGATGAGGTTATCCCAAAGCTTTAAGTGCGGTACCCAGATGACCGTGTCGTCGCTGGTCACTAATTCAACGGTTCGCATACCAATGTGTGTCACTTCACCATAGGTTCCGTCTACCTCTATCCAGTCGCCGGGACGGTAAGGCATCTCATGAACGGCAACCACCCCGGCAATTAAGCTACTTACATAATCTTTTAACGCAAAGCCTATCGCCAAACCGGCGGCGCCCAGGGTCGCCACCATGTTTTGCATTGTTGGCTCAATAATACGCGGAATGATCATCACCAGGGCAATAACCAGAACCAGTATGCGGATCATTGGCACTAATGCCAAAACGTACAACCGCCTTTTGCCATGCAGATTTGAAGCAATCCAAGGTAGTATCCTCTGGATAACCCAAACCACCGCCAACGCAACGGTAATAATGACCGCGATTTCGAAAAGGGCAAAGCCATCCAGCGACTTGAAGAGTCCGACCACGTCGTTTAATGAACCTGTTTCCATAACTCTCTCCCTTAAAACCTATCTAGCCAGAAACCACGGGCAGTCAGCAAATCCCGGACTACGGGGTAACCGCGAGCGGTAACATACCAACAGTCTTGTTCCAGCTCAATTAAGCTGCGTTGACGCAAAATTTGTAACTGAATTTCAATCTGGCTTTTGGAAATAATAGGCAAAACTTTAACCAAATCCGTTTTGCTTAATCCCCGATGAAGCAGCAGTGCATAGCAAACAAAGGCCGTTGCATCGATAATATCGGAGGGTAAAACCGGGGTTTCAAAAGCGTCCTCGCTGCTGCGCTGGTAACGATCGGAGTATGCCGCTGCTATACCGGCATTTCCGCGGCTGAGAGCGGCTAAAGCCCGTAAACGGCCATCTCCGCGAGCCAGCCCCAGTTGCTCAAGGGCGTTTTGATCCAGCCCCTGCAATGTCCATAACTGATTTACCGGCACCGGCCAGACTTTTTCCAGAAAAGCCCAGGCCCAGCTGTCACAGACAATAACGCCTTTACCCGCTTCACCGGACAGTACCTGAGAGAAGAATTCCCGCACCCAGCGCAAACCATTGGTTTGGCGGAGAAAACCATGAGCCAATTGCGGCATCACCCAGGGTCCGGTTTTATCAGTTTCGGTCGGAAATTCCGGCAAAGAATCCTCATCAGGATCGCAAAGCGACATTCTGTCGGGTAAACACAACTCAGTTATTTCGTGTTTTTTCACCCATTTTTGAACTGCTTCAGTAACACCTGAATGAGGCGGCGCTATAATCCAGCGTAAGCTGTTATCTTCGTCGTCTTCCAACCACTCAGAAAAACACTGCTCCAAAGCATCTGCTGCGTCATCAAAACTGAGCTCAAGCGCCTCAGGCTGATCCTCTTCAACTTCTTGTTCCGGGTCAGGTGTTACCCAGCGAATTATTTTTTGCCACCATTTTTTTACCTTAATGACGGTAGGAACGGCTGGCTTTTTATATTCATCAACAGTAACCCATTGCCATGTTTTTTCTGGCTCTTCGGCCATCCTGAGAATCCTTTTCACAAATAAATAAAGTATTGCTTAGCCCCGATAATAGAGTGCCTTGAAGCAGAGTCCAATGAAAATTTTGCAACCCGACTCTTGAAACCAAATTGAGCAGTACACATATAGAAGTTAAGGCAGGTGTCTCTGAGAGAGCCGCCTTAACCGACACATGGTGTGTCACTTAATTAAACATTTTAAAGTTATTGCTTCAAAGGAGAATGACTATGGCAACTATCGACTTAAGCCCTCTATATCGTAGCAGTGTAGGTTTTGACCGCATGGCATCTTTGCTGGATTCGGCACTACGCTCAGATACTGGTGCAACCGGATATCCTCCCTACAACATTGAACTGGTAGCAGAAAACCAGTACGCCGTTACACTGGCGGTTGCAGGTTTTGAAGAGGATGATCTGGAAATTGAAGTAGAGAACGGCGTACTTCGTGTGACCGGCAAAAAAGCCGAAGAAAACGAAAAACGCGAATATCTGCACCGCGGCATTGCAAACCGTGCCTTCGAACGTAAGTTCAGCCTGGCTGAGCACATTGAAGTCACCGGCGCAGCCTTAAAGAACGGTCTGTTAACGGTCGGCCTGGTGAAGAATATTCCTGAAGCCAAGAAACCGAAACGTATCGACATTAGCAGTTCAACTAAAGACCTGCTGCAAGATCGTTCCAAAAGTAAGGAAAGTGCTGCTTAAACTTAAGCACTGGATGAGGGGCGGCAATTAGCCGCCCTGTTTTTCCTGACGTTGCCACTCTACTGGGTGCCCACAGACGAACCCCTGGATATAGTCTACGCCCAGCTGAGTGAGCTTAATACGTGCTTCATCACTTTCCACACCTACTGCACATACCTCAATATCGAGAACCTTAGCAATGCGCACACAGCTGGCGACCAGCTCCGCATCAACCGCATCTACCAGCATGTCCTGCACCCAAAACCTGTTAACCTTAATTTGCGTTAACGGTAATTGCCGCATAAGCCGGAACGAATTAAAGCCGGTACCAAACTGATCTAAAGCAGTACCAATACCTAAGTCCTTAAGCTCTCTGAACAGACGGTAAGTTTCATCAAAATACTCATTGGCATCAGGTTCTGCCACCTCAAAGACCAACTGCTCCGGCTGTAATATAGAATGCTTCAGGATTTGCTCTATAAAGCGAATAAAGTCGACATCTTCGAGGCTTTGCGCGGACAAATTAATATGACAGCGCCAGGTGCGATTAGCTTCAAAGGGTTGTTCATTAAAATGCTCAATAACTTCCCTGACCAGCCAGCGGTCAGCTTTACCCATAACGCCTGCATTAAGAGCGGCTCGTAAAAACTGCTGCGGAGCAATAGCCTCGTCACTCTCGTTACCCGGCAGTCGCAATAACAACTCGAAGCAATGCTTATCTTCGCTTTTTGCGGCACTGACCAGTGGCTGCGCAAACAACTGCCAGTTTTCTTCCCGCAGTGCTTTCTTCAGACGCGCTTCCCACTCTTCCTCAGCTTGCCCAATTAAACGTATCTGATCGGCTTCGCTATGCGTGTGTACTCTGTAGTCACCCTGCTGCATTGCCAGTTGCACGGCTTCACGAGCCTGGCGCATGACGGTGCTGGCGGCCAGGCTTTCGCCAAGACTGTAGGCAATACCGGCGTGACCTGTCAGCTGAAAAATACGTTTTTCACTACTAAAACGAAACTCTCTGCAGACTTGCAGTAAACGATGTGCCTGAGCAAAAGCCGCTTGTTCATCCTCGTTCGTCAGCAACGCAATTTCTGTTTCACTTATGCGTGCGACACGCGCGCTTTCAGGTGCTTTTTGCTGTAAGGATAATGTCAGCTGTAGTATGGCCTGATCACGACCATCAGCGCCGGCTTGATCCGCAATAACCTGCAAACCATTAAGACGAATAATGGTAACGCTGGTTGTCTTTTTTCTATCCAGACGGGATTGCAGCAGGCGCCGAAACTCGCGCACATTTAATAAGCCCGTTACGGCGTCGTGATGTGCCAAAAAGTTAAGATGAACTTCTGCTTCCATACGTTTAGTGACATCGGCCATACGCCCCGTATTGTCAGGAAACAATTCAATATCGAGCCACACTTTACGACCATCAAGCCGCTCAATAGAAACCAGTTGGCGCTGCCCTTCAATGCTAAAACCTTTTGGCCAGTGCATCTGAATTTGTTTCAGGGAATGAGCGGCCAGAATTTTTATCATTTGCCGGTTAACCTGTTTAATACTGCCGTCGGGGTTAACTCTGAACCAACCTTCTCCGGTTCGTTTTAAAATACGCCATAAACGCCGCCTTAAAATTTTGCGGTTACGTTTTAAATTACTAATACGCTGTACCAGGCGACTAAATCGGTAACGCTCAAGCGCCAGCAAAAACATAGTTGTGACTAACGTCAGGCCGCTGTACAACAATAACCCGGAAAGCCCTTCCCATATTGGGTTATAGCGCGGTGAAACCAGCAGCCAGGCGGATATAATGGTCAGAACCATCAATACCGTTTGCCATTTATGACCCGCCACAGGTTGCTTCTGCAGGCTACGGCCAATAACCACTCCGCCCCAGAGCAATAACGCATTAATTTGCCAGGATACAGAAGCCAACCGCCAGGGCTCCGACAGCCACGGCAACAAAATGGTCAACGCAATTGCCACCATCATTACTGCATAACCAATACGGTTGAAACGGGAGAACTTGAAGCGAAAACGCGACCATTCCCATATAAACCAACTAAGAGCCAGGATCAGGAGCTGGCTGATATACACCTTCAGCTCCGCAGCAATGTCCGGCGAGTATGGTGTGAAGTAAGTAATCCAGATACCACTGTGTGATAAAAGTGCGAGGGTAAAGGTTAATGTCAGACCGCCAAAGGAAATTAACAGGCGGCTACCGAACAACCGCGCTGAAACTGCCGCAGCTAAAGCCAACAGAATTAGAATACCGGCGTTAACCCCCAAAGCTGTTTGTTGCTGCTGCAGGCGCAGTTGTAGGTCGCCTGGCTGCCACAGACCTATAGACGGCATTTGTTCCGGCCATTGCTGCACCGACACAGCCAACCAGACAATTTTGTTAGCGGGTAAGGTTACCGGCAGAATTTGCTCATGAGATAAATAATTTCGCTGTAATAGCGGGGTGGAAAACCGACTGATGTTACTGCTTTCTATTTGCCCATTTTTATCCAGTAAATAAACCCCAACTTGTTCCAGGTAAGGGTCGGCGAAATGCAGGTGAAGAGTAAGCGGCGCGTTACTTCGATTAAACAAAGGAACCACGCCCCAGACATTGGGTCGTTCACCTGCGTAGTTATGATCCTGTAACTCCTCAGGGCTTAACCAGCGCTGCGGTTCATTAATAGCAATGCTCTCAACTTGCAGGTTGGCATTGACCACCCGGTAATTGAAGTGTTCATTCAACATTAAGCGCGAGCTTTGCGGGGAAACGGTTAGAGGATCCTGAGCAAAAGCCGGTGGTATCAGAGTTAACGCTAACAGTAGTGCAGCAAACAAGTAGTTAAACATAACCATGCTCCACCAGGCGTGCTTTTACTGTCGCTTCAGGTTCTTCCAGAGCCTGTAACCAGACGGCATCACAAATTTCCGAGTAGAACAGCAGCCAGTGCCGCTGGTTAATACTCAAACGCCAGCAAAACTGGTCTGCTGCCCATTCTTTTTCACGGACCGTAGCACCAATGCGCTCACAAAGTTCGTTTACCCAAAGCTCATGGTCAGCTTCCGGCGGTGTACTTTTTAGCGTAATGATGTTGTCTTCCATTATTATTCTTTACCCATTAAATAATTCTCGCTCGCTGGCACCGGACAAGAACGCTTCCACAGCCTGCATAAACTCATTGCCATAACGTGCCAGTTTAACTTCTCCAACACCATTGATGTCTAACATATCTTTGGCTGTTGTGGGGTAGTGTACGCACATTTCCACCAGTGCCGCATCACTGAACACCACAAAAGGCGGCACCTGATCACGGTCAGCAATGTCTTTACGTAACTTGCGTAAACGCCGGAACAAAATTTTATTATAGTCACCCCGATCAGTAATTCGGGTTTTGGTTGCGGTTAATTCTATTCGCGGCTTAGCCAGTTCCAGCGGCACTTCGCCTTTTAAAACAGGACGTGCGGCGTCAGTCAGTTGCAACGCCGCAAAACGCCGAATGTCCTGCAGAATAAGCCCCCGGTGAATGAGCTGTCGTAATACCGAAAACCAGTGCTCCTGGGTTTCCGATTTGCCTAAGCCGTACGTGCTCAACTGGTCGTGTCCCAGCTCGAGAACACGCTGGGCTTTTGAACCACGCAAAACCTCAACTACATGGTTAATACCAAACTGCTGACCGACTCGGTACACACAGCTCAGTGCCTTTTGGGCATCTTCCAGACCATCGTAGCGCTGGGGCGGGTCCAGACACAAATCGCAGTTTCCACACTCTTTATCCGAGTATTCATTAAAATAATTCAACACCACCAGCCGCCGGCAGGTCTGCGCTTCTGCCATAGCCTGCATAGCTGAAAACTTTTGCGCCTCGACCAAGCGCCGCTGCTCATTCTCCTGATCTTCTATCATGCGTCGTATCCACTGCGCGTCACGTGGGTCATAAAGCATGACGGCCTCTGCTGGAAGGCCATCGCGCCCGGCACGCCCGGTTTCCTGATAGTAAGACTCAACACTACGGGGAATATCAAAATGAATAACAAAACGAATGTTGGGCTTATTAATACCCATACCAAAGGCCACCGTCGCAACAACAACGTCTATGTCGTCACGCAGAAACTGGCGCAGGGTACTTTCCTTTATCTGGTGCTCAATACCGGCGTGGTAGGGTGCAGCACGCACCCCGGCTTGCTGCAGACTTTCCGACAGCTCTTCAGTTTTTTTGCGACTGCCGCAATAAATAATACCGGCGGCGCCTTTTTGCTTTTTAACGTAGTCACGAACCTGCTTCAGTGGCTTGTACTTTTCCTGCACTACGTAACGAATATTGGGCCGGTCGAACGAGCTGCGGTGCACCAAGGGTTCGCGCAGACACAGCCGTTCAATAATATCGTGCTGGGTGGCAGAGTCTGCGGTTGCCGTTAATGCCATAAAAGGCACATTGGGCAGGTAATTACGCAGTACTCCAAGTTTGCCGTATTCAGGCCGGAAGTCATGTCCCCATTGGCTGATACAGTGGGCTTCATCCACCGCAATAAAATTCAGCTTTAAGGTTTGCAGGCGTTCAATAAAGGTTGGTTGTAAAACCCGCTCTGGACTTACATAAAGCAGCTTAATGTCACCGCTCTGAAGCCCTTGCATGGTTGCCATAGATTCTTGCGATGACACCCCGGAATGCAGCGTCGCCGCTGAAATATCCAGAGCTTTAAGTGCCTCGACCTGATCCTGCATTAACGACAGTAACGGCGAAATAACCAGGGTAAGGCCGTCACCACAAATAGCCGGCAACTGGTAGCACAGCGACTTACCGCCGCCGGTTGGCATCAGCACCAGAGAGTCACGCCCCTGCATAGCGGCCTGCATAATATCCTGCTGGCCATCACGAAACTGATGATAGCCAAAGATAGATTCAAGCTGCTGTTTAAGCGGATCAAATTGTGCTTTTTCGGCGGTACTGCTGTGCATGGTTATATTGACTTCCCGAGTAACATGCTCTTATTGTAAGCGTCCTGTCCGCTAATCACCATGCCGAAAATGAATACACAAACAATACTGACAAAAGTTTCCGAGTTTATGAACACTCAGGTTCCGTTCCAGGCACTGCTTGGCCTGGAAATTACGGAGTTTAACCCTGCGCGTGGTGAAATTCGATTTAAATGGCAGGAACAACTTATGGGTAATGTGCCACAGCGTATGCTGCACGGCGGGGTTACCGCAACAGCCCTGGACACCGCCGGAGGACTGGTCGCTATTGCCGGCATGGTCGACAGACTGGAGTCTCCTACTGAAGCTTATTTAATGGAGCGTCTGAGCCGTTGTGGTACTATTGACCTTCGGGTTGATTATCTTCGTCCGGGACGCGGTACCGAGTTCATAGCCAGCGCAACCATTATCCGCTCAGGTAATAAAGTAGCGGTGGCACGGATGGAGTTGCACAACGAAGAAGGCACGCACATAGCGTTCGGAACCGGGACTTATCTGGTCGGCTAACGCTGATAAAAAAGGATTCTATCGACATGTCCGATGACGCTGTTCGGGCGCGGCAAGGCGTTTTTTTCGCACTTGCAGCCTATACTTTTTGGGGCATAGCACCGGTTTACTTCAAGCTGGTGAAACAAGTACCTGCGCTAGAAATACTCTCCCATAGAATTATCTGGGCATTTTTGATGGTGTTTGTACTAATAGTTGCCATGAAGCGACTGGACCGCATTCGCCCTATTCTGAAAAGCCGCAAATTAGTACTACGCTTAACCCTGGCAACCTGCCTGCTGGGTGGTAACTGGTTTTTATTTATTTGGGCCGTCAACAGTAACCACATGTTAGATGCCAGCCTCGGCTACTACATTAACCCATTATTGAATGTGGCTATCGGAATGGTGTTTTTTGCCGAACGTATGCGCCGCTTGCAGTTAGTTGCCATTGGTATGGCCGTGGTGGGCGTTACCATCCAAATTGTTACCTTTGGCTCGGTACCCTGGGTGGCTCTGGCTTTAGCCTCTAGTTTTGCCATTTACGGCGCCATTCGCAAACGTCTGCCGGTCGATTCTATTAGCGGACTTTGGCTTGAAACTGCGATTCTATTCCCGGTAATGCTTATTTATCTGTTTGTGTTTGCCGAATCAGCCAGTAGTGATTTAACCGCTAACCCGTGGACGTTAAACCTGTTGCTCGTTGCCGCCGGGCTGGTCACAACCATTCCACTACTGTGTTTTACCTCAGCAGCACAGCGCCTGCGTTATGCGACACTGGGTTTTTTCCAGTATATAGCTCCAACATTAATGTTTGCTTTGGCGGTAGTGGTTTACGGTGAGCCTTTAGAAGAAAGTAAGCTGGTCACTTTCATTATTATCTGGAGTGCGCTGGCACTGTACAGTTTCGATTCTATTATACAGCGCCAGCGTGATCGTAAAGCGAAGAAGAAGTTAGCTTCAGCTGAGGCTGGCATCCATTGAGATTTCAGCCTTCAGCACTTTGCTGACAGGACAGCCTTCTTTCGCTTTTTCAGCCAGTTTCTGGAATTTGTCTTCGTCAATATCCGGAATACTGGCTTTCACCTTCAGATGAATTTTAGCGATACTGAAGCCGTCACCATCTTCTTCTAACGACACTTCGGCTTTAGCATCAATACTGTCCGGCTCATAGCCAGATTCACCCAGCATTAACGAAAACGCCATGGCATAACAGCCTGCGTGCGCCGCACCCAGAAGTTCTTCCGGGTTGGTGCCTTTGCCTTCTTCAAAGCGGCTCTTAAATGAGTATTGGGTACTGTCTAAAACACCGCTTTGCGTTGAAACAACGCCTGAACCTTCTTTTATACTACCTTTCCACTGTGCATTTGCAGAGCGTTTCATAAAATGCCTCCGACATTGTATGTATGTACCTTAAAGGTAGTCGAAGAATGCGGTTTTTGATCACCTCTTTACACTTTAGAAAACCGGATCCAGTCGTGCATAAGCAACAACCAGCCACTTGCTGCCGACATTGTCGAAGTTAATCTGAATTCTGGATTGCGGACCGGTACCTTCATAATTCAGCACCGTACCCTCGCCAAACTTAGGGTGACGTACCCGCTGGCCTAATGAATACCCCGTTTGCTCAAAGCTTTCGTGGCTGGCTGCGTTATTGAATCGGCCATAACTGGCGGGCTTTTCTACCCGGGTTTGCAGCCGCACTTCATGCAAAGTATCCGCCGGTATTTCACTGATAAAGCGACTAACTTTATGAAACAACTCCTGACCGTAAATACGGCGCTGCTCTGCATAAGTAAGCACTAACTTTTCCATTGCGCGAGTCATACCGACGTAGCAAAGGCGGCGCTCTTCTTCCAGCCTTCCGGGCTCATCCATGGACTGCTGAGACGGGAACAGGCCTTCTTCCACACCGGTCATAAACACTAAAGGAAATTCCAGACCTTTAGCACTGTGCAGTGTCATGAGCTGTACGGCATCCTGATATTCATCGGCCTGCTCTTCGCCAGCTTCAAGCGAGGCGTGTGCCAGAAACGCATTCAGCGGTGTCATGTCTTCTTCGGCATCATCCAGAGTGAAGTTTTCACAGGCAGTCACCAGCTCTTTTAAGTTTTCGACCCGGGTTTCCGCTTTTTCGCCTTTTTCGGCCTCGTACATGGCCATCAGACCGCTTTTCTTAATGACTTCGTCACTCAGGCGGCCTAATGAAAACTCTTCGGTTTCGTCGTCTAAGTTCTCGATAAAATCCAGAAACGAACCCACCGCGTTACGCGCACGCCCGGCCAACTGCTTTTCATTGACCATATATTTTGCCGCCTGCCATAAAGACTCTTCACGTTCTCGGGCAGCCTGGCGGATCATATCCATAGTACGGTTACCAATGCCCCGCGTCGGCGTATTGATCACCCGCTCGATAGCGGCGTCATCGTCGCGGTTGCCGAGAATTCGCAAGTACGCTAGTGCGTCTTTTATTTCCTGGCGGTCGAAGAAACGCAAGCCGCCATAAATACGATACGGCACGCGTGCATGCAATAAAGCTTCCTCTAAAATGCGTGATTGTGCGTTACTTCGGTACAAAATAGCAGAATCTTGCAGTGAACCGCCTTGATCGCGCCATTCTTCAATTCGCGCCACAATATAACGGGCTTCGTCCATTTCATTGAAGCCCGCATACAGGCTGATTGGCTCGCCGTCGTTACCGTCGGTCCACAAATCTTTACCCAGACGCCCCGAGTTATTCGAGATAACCGAGTTTGCGGCGCGCAAAATGGTGCTTGTAGAGCGATAGTTTTGCTCCAGCCGAATGGTTTCAGAACCTTCAAAATCCGATAAAAACTGGTGAATATTCTCGACTTTAGCACCGCGCCAGCCATAAATGGACTGGTCATCGTCACCAACAATGGTCACGCTGTTCTGACTGCCCGCTAATAAACGGATCCAGGCGTACTGAATGGAGTTGGTGTCCTGAAACTCGTCGACCAGAATATGGCGGAAGCGGTTTTGATAATGCTCGCGGACAATGCGGTTATTCCGCAGTAACTCGTGCGCGCGCAGCAGCAATTCGGCAAAATCCACCAGGCCGGCTCGGTCACAGCTTTCCTGATACAAAGTGTAGATTTCTTTTAAGGTTTGCTCCGTAGGGTCGTAGGTTTCAATGTGCTGCGGGCGCAGACCTTCGTCTTTTTTACCATTGATGTACCACTGCGCCTGCTTTGCCGGCCAGCGTTTGTCATCCAGGTTTAAGCTTTTAATTAAACGCTTAATGAGCCGTTGCTGATCGTCGCTGTCAATTATCTGAAAGTTTTGCGGCAGACCAACGTCCATATAATGCGCACGCAATAAGCGATGCGCCAGACCATGGAAGGTACCAATCCACATACCACGTACCGAGCTGCCTACCAGTTGCTCAACCCGTCCGCGCATTTCGGCTGCCGCTTTATTGGTAAAGGTAACAGCCAGAATACTAAAGGGCGAATACTGCCGCTCCTGAATAAGCCAGGCAATGCGGTGCACCAGAACACGGGTTTTACCACTACCGGCTCCGGCCAGAACCAGCATGTGACCGTCGGTTGCAGATACGGCCTGCTGCTGTCGTTCGTTTAAATCTGCCAGAAGCGGGTGTGTACTCATTAGCGGTCACCTAAATCATTATTGAGAACTGTATTACGTTATGCCGTCAGTGTAATAGTGCATCACTGTATAAGCAACCAGTAGTTGTTCGCCGGCTTTAATCCAATAAAAGCCGTTGTAGCTGATTCAGGTTATGCAAAGTAACGGTTGGCAACACCGATAAGTGCGCAGTGGTTCCCAGCCCCGAGGTTAGCCAGGCCGACTGCCAACCATGACGCTGCGCGCCAAGAATATCGGAATATGGATGATCTCCCACATGTAAGAACTCATGCGGTTGCAACTCAGGTAACTTTCGTTCAGCGGCGGCGAACATATCGGGCAGGGGTTTGCCGCGAATGCCGTCTCCGGGCTGAATCACCAGCTCGAAGTACTTAGCCAGACCAATTTTATCCGCATTAACATTGCCATTACTCAGCGCAATTAATTTGTAACGCTGCGACAGAGCCTCCAATAATTTTATACTGTCTTGTGGCACTTCAAAGTTACTGCGCTCGGACAGAAACACATCCATAATGGTATTCGCGGCCCTTGCCGAATCATCAACACCGAACTTCTCTAACCCCAGCTCCAGGGTCTTCAGGCGCAGTTTGGTCATATCGCTGGCAAGAGTTTCGTCGGTACGGCTGACTTCATCACGGAAGCGGCGCCAGTGGTGCATGTCCCACTCAGCAGTTTGCGGGTATTGTTCCGCAATATAGCTGTGAGCGACTTCTTCCGTACGCTGCATAACCGGCACGTTGTCATAAAGCGTGTCGTCTAAATCAAAACTGATAACTTTGGGTAAATGCCAGCGGCGGTGGAACTGCATAACGCGTTACTCTTATTTGATAAAGTTAAGTCGATTTTTTCCGGGCGCGCGGGTGGGCGCTGTCATAAACACTGGCTAAACGTTTAAAGTCCAGATGAGTATACACCTGAGTTGTGGATAAGTTAGCGTGTCCAAGCATTTCCTGCACAGCGCGCAAATCACCACTGGATTCCAGCATATGAGAGGCAAACGAATGCCGTAACTTATGCGGGTGCAAGTCACCCACCACACCTTGTTGTTTGCCCCAGTAATTCAGCCGCTGCTGCACAGTACGGGGGCTAATACGCTGTAGCCGTTTGCTCACAAAGAGCGCCAGCTCAGGCTTTTGATTTAACCAGGCCTGACGCACTGACAACCATTTTTTTAAGGCTTTTTCAGCACAACGGCCAAAGGGCACAATGCGTGTTTTGCTGCCTTTACCGGTCACCCGTAATTGCATCATACGGTGGTCAATGTGGTCTAGATCAAGACTCACCAGCTCCGCCAGACGAATACCACTGGCATAGAGCAGCTCCATCATGGCGGCATCGCGAATGGCTAAATCATCATCTGTGGGTAAATCCAGTAAATGAGAAATACTATCCACATCGAGGTTTTTGGGTAAGCGTTTGGGAATTTTAGGTGCCGATACTGACATGGCCGGGTTGTCATCCATAGCGTTAGATTCCACCATGAACTGACAGAAAGTGCGCCATGCCGATAGTTTTAAAGCGATACTGCGTTCACCCAGCCCATTGCGCCGCCAACCGACTAAAAGCCGTTCAATAACAGGGACACGCAGCGCTTTAGGTTCCGTTATTTTTTGCAGTTCAAGAGCAGTCAGATCAGCGGCGATAAGGCGCTGGTAATTCTTTAGCGTTAGCTCCGCTAAGCCCCGCTCTCCCTGCAGTTGTTGCATCCATTTTTGCTGCCAGTCATGCAGCTTCATGGTTTTGCAGTAGCCCCGGTAACAATGCGCTGAGCAAGGCCTGTAGCTGATTGATCAGTAACTTGTCCATGGCCGGCTCGAAGTGACTGGCGTTAGTATTACCAACTGCCAGCATCCCCAGTTCGCCATTGTCACCCAGAAGTAGTAACGCCACTGAAGCAATCTCTTCGTCCTGAAACAACAGCTTATGCTCTTGCTCCGTTAAGCGACCAAGATAAATAGAACTTTCATTGAAACGTTTGCTTAGTAGCTTTTTGTGAGTGTCGGAAGCAAAGCTGTATTGCTCGCCTAAATCCACCGGGCTGTCGAAAAACTTCAAGGACAAGGCCGGCATTTCCAGCTCATTCTCAAAGGTGTTTTGCAGTTCATCCAGAACCTGACTCAGGCTCTGACAGCGCAACAGACTGACGTATAAGTTGCTGTAAGCCGAGAAAATAGCTTCATTGCGGCGCGCGTTTATCATCAGCTCGGTAATTTCTTCTTCCAGCTGCTGTACGCGCAAACGCAGCTTTTGCTGCTGCCGTTCAATTAACGAGACGGCGCCTTTTTCACTGTGTTGAAACTGTAACTGAGCCAGTAAGTCATCGTTTCTCGTGAAAAAATCAGGGTTCTCTTGTAAGTATTCTCTTATAAGGCTGTCGTCTAAACGTTCATTTGCAATCATTTTCGATTCGCTACTCATAACACCATTTGTCCATCGTAAACTAATTCTGCGGGGCCGGTCATTTTTACAGGCTGCCCCTGCTGCCAACGGATAATTAAGTCCCCGCCGGGCAAGCTGACTTTTACTCGCTCATTTAATAAGCCTTGCTGAATGCCGGCTACAGCTGCCGCACAGGCACCACTACCACAGGCCATGGTTTCACCTACGCCACGCTCAAACACGCGCAGTTTAATTTCGTCAGCCGATACTTTCTGCATAAAACCTACATTCACGCTTTCCGGAAAACGCTCATGCGCTGCCAGAGCCGCTCCCAGAGTTTCCACGGGCGCCGTGTCGACGTTATCCACGGCAATAACACAATGTGGATTGCCTAACCCCAGAACACCACAAAGAACCGTTTCTTCTTTTACTCTTAAAACATAGGTCTGTTCTGCTTTTTGCGCTTTAAAAGGCACCGCCGCCGGTTCGAATAAGGGTTCGCCCATATCCACCGTCACCTGACCGTCTTTCTCTAAGTGCAGAACCATTTTTCCGGCCTTGGTACTGACTTTAAGGCGATTCTTATTGCTTAAGTTTTTAGCTTTTACAAACTTCGCAAAGCAGCGGGCACCATTACCACATTGAGCAACTTCGCTGCCATCGGCATTAAAAATGCGGTAGTGAAAATCCAAATCAGGGTCATAGGGCGGCTCAACTAACAGCATCTGATCAAAGCCAATGCCCGTGTGCCGGTCTGCCCAGCGACGTATTTGGTCTGGGTTCACATATAAATTCTGAGTGACGTTATCCACCACCATAAAGTCGTTGCCGAGCCCGTGCATTTTTGAAAAATGTAATAACATTTTTATTGGCCTTCCTGGTGTAACAAGTGCTCGCCCCGGACGAGATCGTTAAAGCTTTCACGTTCGCGGATCAGTGTAGCATTATCACCTGAGACCAAAACCTCGGGCGGGCGGCCACGACTGTTATAGTTAGACGCCATAGTAAAACCATAGGCACCGGCATGTTTAATGGCCAGTACGTCGCCCTGTTGCACATTTAAATGCCGTGCGTGTCCGAAAAAGTCGCCGGTTTCACACACCGGGCCGACAATATCATTCAACTGGTCGCCGCCGCGCTTATTTTCGTGCGCGGGTAAAATGTCGTGCCAGGCCTGGTACAAAGACGGACGTATTAAATCGTTCATGCCGGCGTCAACCAACACAAAGTTCTTATCTTCTGAGGGTTTAATGTATTCCACTGTGGTCAGCAAAACACCCGCGTCTGCGGTAATAGCACGACCGGGTTCCAGTACCAAAGTAATTTGCGGGTAATTCTCGGCTAACTTAACCAGTTCCTTTAAATAAAAGGACTTATCCAATGGCTCTTCCGGCTGATACGCCACACCAAAACCGCCACCTAAATCCAGGTGTGTCAGCTGGATACCGTCTTTTTCCAGTTCCGAAACCAGGTTAAACATGCGCTGCGCGGCATCGAGGAAAGGCTCAGCTGTCATTATTTGTGAGCCGATATGGCAGTCCGCACCAATTAAATTAATATTAGGTAGGCTATGCGCCTTCAGAAAAACCGGCTTGGCCAGTGACATGCTAATGCCAAACTTGTTGGCTTTCATGCCTGTGGCAATGTACGGATGCGTTTTGGCATCGACGTCAGGATTTACCCGTATGGAAACCGACGCCTGTTTGTCCATGGTGGCAGCAATGTCCTGAATGCGCTCAAGCTCCGCCTCAGACTCTACATTAAAGCAGCCGATGTCCGCTTCCAGCGCCATAATAATTTCGTCTTTGGATTTAGCCACACCGGAAAAGACCACATCTTCGGCCTTGCCGCCGGCCATTAATACACGCTGAAGCTCGCCACCGGAGACAATATCGAAGCCAGCGCCATGCTCAGCCAGTAACTGCAGAATAGCTAAGTTGCTATTGGCTTTTACTGCATAACACAGCTTATGAGGCGCAGGCCAGTATTGCTGAAACTCACGCCAGTTTTTTAGAATCTGACCTTTGGAATAAACATACAAAGGCGAACTAAAACGTTCAATAAGACTCTCGACGTCGCAGTTTTCAATATGAAACTGGCCATTTTTATAGTCAATTAATTCGCTCATTTGGTGTCTTCCGCCGGCGGCTCTGCAGGTGTATTTTGCTCTGGCATAGGCTCAGGCGTTAGTGGTCCTTTCTGACCACAACCGACTAAAGTCATTAAAATGGCTGATAGCACCAGCGTCTTGATTACAATTCGACTAAACATCGCTAAACTATAGGTATTCCGTTTGGGTTTCTATGATGCCTATCATCGCACCAGATACCTAAAAAGTCATTAATCGTCGTAAAGGAAAACGAATGACCCAACGCGTTAGAATTGCAACACGCAAAAGCAAGCTGGCTTTATGGCAGGCTGAACACATTCAACAACGCCTTGAAGAGCTGCATCCGGGCCTGTCGGTAGAGCTGGTTCCTATGTCTACCAAGGGCGATGTCATTCTGGATACTCCGCTGGCAAAAATTGGCGGTAAAGGCTTGTTCGTGAAAGAACTGGAAGTGGCGATGCTGGAAGGTCGTGCTGATATTGCCGTACACAGCATGAAAGACTTACCGGTTGAGTTCCCGCCGGGGCTGGAGCTTCATACCATTTGCGAACGCGAAGATCCGCGCGATGCTTTTGTATCCAACAACTACAAAAACCTTAATGAGCTGCCGGAAGGTGCAGTAGTCGGAACCTGTAGTTTACGTCGCCGCTGCCAGGTAAAAGAGCAGTTTCCACATTTAGTCATAAAAGATTTACGCGGCAACGTTCAAACACGTTTACGCAAACTGGATGAGGGTGAATTTGATGCCATTATCCTGGCGGCATCGGGTCTCATTCGACTGGAGCTGGGAGACCGCATTACCTCCTTTATTCCGGTGGAGCAGTCATTACCGGCTAATGGACAAGGCGCACTGGGTATTGAGTGCCGCAGCGATGACGACGAAATGAAAGCCTTACTTGCACCGCTGCAATGTCAGGAAACCCGTACCCGGGTGTTAGCTGAACGGGCAATGAACCGCGGGCTGGATGGCGGCTGTCAGGTGCCTATTGGTGCTTATGCAGAGCTGGAAGGTGATGAAGTCTATTTACGCGGCCTGGTTGGTGAACCTGATGGCGGAAAAGTGCTTCGTGATGAAGTGCGCGGCCCGGCGTCTAAAGCCGAAGAGTTAGGTTCAGAGCTTGCTGAGCGGTTACTTAAACAAGGTGCAGCTGAAATTCTGAGCGCAGTCTATGACAGTGAATCCAGTCACTCATAAAGCGGTTTTACTGCTGCGTCCGGGCAAGAGTCCGGACGACTTTACCCAACAGCTGCGCAAAACTGGCAGAGAATGCTTTGTTCACAGTTTTATTGAGATAGAGCCTTTACCTGTGAATAAAGAGCAGTTGGCTCAGCTTAAACAAAAGCATTGGGATGGCATTGTTATTGTTAGTAAAAATGCTGCTCATTATGCCGCTCTGGCCGGTTTCACTGATGTTCCTTCTAAATACTATGCCGTAGGTCCGGGAACCGCTTCTTTTGCGTGCAGCCATTTAAACACAGCTGTTAGTTGCCCGACCTTTATACATCAGTCGGAAGGGTTGCTGGAGTTGTCGGAGTTACAAAAACTGCAGCAACAGAATTGGTTGATTATTCGCGGAGAAGGCGGTCGTGAATTATTGGCGGATGCCATACGAGCTCGCGGAGCTTCTGTCGATTACTGGGAAGTGTACCGCCGAAAACAACTCACATTGAACGACCCTGAACTGATTCAGCAGTGGATAAGATCAGTTGGTACTATTGTTGTTACCAGCGCTGAACAACTGGGATACTTTTTGTCGTCTATGCCAAATTCTGCCCGAAGCTGGCTGGACAGCTGTCAGTGGATAGTTCCCAGTCATCGCCTGAAAGGTTTGATTCCTTTCGGACAATCAGACAATATCAAAGTTACAGGCAGTGCAGCGGACGCCATATTAATGAATGCGCTAATAGCGGATGGAAAAACTCATGACTGACGAGAATAAAGTTGAGAACGAAGACGTTCAGAATAATGAACAAAATAGCGAGAAGAGCACAGAAGAAGAAACCATAACCGCCGAGAAAAGTAGCGGGCGTTTCTTCAAACGCTTAGTCTGGCTTATTGTTTTAATCGCTATTGTCGCCGCCGCATACTGGGGCTATACGCGTTTCCCTGGTTTATTTAAGTCAGACTCTGAACAGGTTAGTGAACAGCCGCAGGAAGACCCGGTTGAAACGCGCTTTAAACAACTGGAGCGCTCTGTTGGAAATCTGGAGCAGCAACTACAAAGCACTGTTCAGGCTCGCGAGCTGGATAAGCTGAGTAACACCGATCAGCAGTTAGAGCGCGAGTTAACCAGTTTGCGTCAGAGCCTCGAAGATATTCGTGACGACATGCGCAAAACGCCTGCCGAAAAAGCGGCTTACTGGCGTCTACTGGAAATAAAACAGACCTTATCGGCGGCTGCACGAATGATGTGGAGCCAGGACGACTACAAAGCAGCGCTGCAACTTTTGAAGTTAGCCGACCAGCAGCTGTCGGGTATCGACAGTCGTAACGCAATTCGTACCCGCGAGAAGCTGGCGGGTGATATTGAACGAGTGAATGCCGCAGTTAAAGCAGACAATACTGACCTGGCGCTGCAACTCGTGGGTCTGCAACAACGCGTGTCAGACCTGCCCGACGAAGTAAACAGTAATCAACAGCGCTTAAGTTCTGACACCCAGAATGTCAGTGGTGATGTTAATGACTGGCAAACGAACCTGAGTGCTAACTGGCAGTCCTTCCTTGATAACTTTATCCGCATTCAACCCGTAGACAGCGATCCTAAACCTCTGCTGAGTGCGACCCAGCGCACAGCAATAAACGAACGCATTCAACTACTCTTTACTCTGGCTCAACAGGCGGCTGTAAAGAATAATGATGAATTGTGGCAGAGCTACCTGGACCAATTATCTAAGCTAATTGCGCAGGTAAAAGGCGATGGTGCAGCTTCACAGGATATTATTTCGCGTATTCAGTCACTAGGCCAGGAAGACTTTGAACAGCAGAGTATAGAGCAGCTTGAATCGCTGGACTTCATCGCTCAGGCTATTGAGCAGGGAGATGCCTCATGAAATGGATCATCGCTCTGGTTGTCATCATTATATTGGGGGCCATTATTGGACCACTCGCGTCGGGTAACGCGGGCTATGTTTTAGTTCAGTTTGCCGGAGTAGCGATTGAGACAACCGTAGTCGGCCTGTTTGTCGTTACTATTGTGGCAATTGCCGTACTCAGTGTTGTGGTGTCATTACTGCGCCGGCTGCTTAGCAAAACCCGCCAGGGTCGGAAGTGGTTGGCAAATCGAAGCGAACGTAAAGCTCAGAACATTTTTCAGCAGGGCATACGCGAGCTGCTCGATGACAATCCCGAAAAAGCAACTGAGAGCCTGTCTAAGGCTTACAAAAAATCTCCTGATAACAACATTGCCGCGTTAACTGCAATTGCCGCCTGCCTCAATAAAGACGCCGGAAAGGCAACTTACTGGCACGATGAAGCAGGGGCATTTTATGATAATGCAGATACACTGCTTCAGCTTGTTTCTATTGAACAGTCAGTAAAAAAAGACCCGACAGAAGCGGATAAAGAGATGCGAAGCTTATTAGAAGCTAAGCCACACTCTGCCAATGTACTTAAGTTAGCTTATCGGGTCTTTAAAGCGTCGGGAAACTGGCAGCGACTGAAAGAGCTATTACCTGAGTTGCGCCGTGTAACCGACCTTGCTCCAGCCGAATTTGACCGTCTTGAATATCAAGTCTATTTTGAACGCTTTGTTGCTGAGGGTCGCAAAAGTAACGAGATGCTGTACAACGAATGGCGCAGCCTTCCCAGTAAACAACGTAGCAACGCAACTATCAGGTTAAGTTATGCCGCCGCGTTAAAACATTTAGGTGATTACGAAGTCTCTGCCAGAGTGATTTTAAAAGGATTAAAAAGAGGAGAGTTGCAACCAGCTGCCGTTAACTCTTTGCATTTATTTAATGCGAAATCGGAGAAGTTGCTGGAGTTTGTTCAAGCTCAGTTGAAACAAGATCCGGAAAATAGAGATTACCTCTATGCTCTTGCACAAATCGCTATGGATAATCAGGACTTTTCGTTAGCCCAACGTGCTTTGAAAAAGTTAGCAGAGATTGAACCCAGCAGTCACGTATACCGCTTATTGGGCAATGCTTATCATGCTCTTGGTGATAGTCAGCTAGCTGCTAACGCCTATAAAGAGGCGTTAGCTCACTAGTTAAAGGTTGGCGCTGTAATTATTGACGTATACCTTCAATTGACAGCGTCAGCTCAACTTCTTTAGCCGTTGGGCCTAAGTTATAGTCAATTCCGTAATCGGCCAAGGTTAGGTCTACTTCACCTTCGAAGCCACGACGGAATCCGCCCCATGGATCTTTACCTGCACCAACATGCTCAACTTCGATAGCTATCTCTTTGGTTACACCATTAAGGGTGAATTCACCATACATAGTACCTTCACCTTTATCGTCATCGTCCGGAACATACTTAGTACTTTTGAACGTTGCAGTAGGGTGCTCAGAAACACTCAAGAAGTCATCGCCACGTAAGTGTTTGTCACGCTCAGCGTGGTTAGTATCAACGCTGGAGGTATCGATTGTGACGTTAACAGAGGCATTCTCCGGTGCATTCTCGTCATAGCTAAAGGAGCCTTCGAAATCGTTGAACCGACCATATAACCAACTGTAGCCTAAATGACTAATTTTAAACTCAATAAAGGCGTGTTGACCTTCAGTATCAATTTTAAAGTCTTCAGCTATAGCTGCCGACGTAAATAACGCACTACCCGCTACAGCGGCTGCAATTAATGTCTTTTTCATTATGATTTCCTCTTAGTTTTTCCAAACATTCGAATAAGTGTGCTGTCTCTATTAATAAAATGATGTTTCAGCGCTGCTAACCCATGCCCACCAGCCAGGATCACTAAAGACAACGCTGAATACCAATGTATGTCACCAGCAATATCTTCTTGCTTTGGTAAATCGGTTATTACTGCTGGTACCGAGAACCAGTCAAATACGCTGATAGAACTACCATCTGCTGTTGAAATCAAAAAACCGCTAATCATTACTGTGAATAGCAGTAAATAAAGTAAAAAGTGGCCTGCTTTTGCTCCTAACCGCTCGAACTTGCTACCTAAAGGTTTAGGCTTAGTATTGGTTAAAGTCCAGAACACTCGTAAAACCGTTACAATAAGTAAGGTAATACCAAACGATTTATGCCACCAGGGACCCAGACGATACCACTCGTCGTAGTAGGTCAGAGTTAGCATCCACCAGCCTAAAGCAAATAAACCAAATATTATTAAGGCCGACAGCCAGTGAATTAATACTGCTGTCAAACCGTATTTATCTGATGTGTTTTTCCACATAAAGTTTTCCTGATTTGTCTAAGTTTTATATTAGTTCATATTTATAGAATGAAAATACGTATTATTAGTAGATTAACATCTAATTAATAGAATGTAGTAGCCTGATGCTCTTGCATCAGGTGGGGTGGTTGGGGTGGACGCTCGGGATAGAGTAATCGAAAGGCCGGTTGGTGAGCTGGGTACCGGGGTAAATGCGCTGCGGCTTCAGCTTTAAAAGGAGTTAAGGAGTACAGCCTCAGGGATCTCACCTGACGTGAACGTCAGGCTACCCAGCAGGCATAAAAAAAGCCCCCAGCGTGAGCTGAGGGCTTCTTAGAATAAAAGTCTGGCGGTGACCTACTCTCGCATGGGGAG
>NZ_JBNIEY010000011.1:0-82844 GCF_051842345.1 Idiomarina sp. ST20R2A10
TCCCCTTCGTCTAGTGGTCCAGGACACCGCCCTTTCACGGCGGTAACAGGGGTTCAAATCCCCTAGGGGACGCCATTACTTTTCTGCATATATTAAATTAAGTTCCATGGGTCCCCTTCGTCTAGTGGCCTAGGACACCGCCCTTTCACGGCGGTAACAGGGGTTCAAATCCCCTAGGGGACGCCACTTAAATCAACCGCCCGCAGGCGGTTTTTTTTGTTTCTGGCTTTCGCTACTGCGCCAACTTCAGTAAATAAGGTTCCAGAAAATCAGCTATCTTTGGCTGGGCTTCCGCGGTGGGGTGAATGCCATCATCCTGCACGTAATCGGCATTTGTTGCTATTTCTTCCATAAAGAAAGGTATGAGTGTCACATTTTTTTCTTCTGCAACTTCCTCAAACATTTTCTGGAACTGTTCAGCAAAACGCTGGCCATAGTTTGGTGGCACCATAACCTGACTCAAACCGACTTTAACGCCTTGTTGCTGCGCCTGGTCGATGATTTGTTTCAAATTTGAACGAACTGTGTTTAGGTCGAACCCACGAAGTCCGTCATTACCACCCAGCTCAATAAATAATGCGTCGGGTTTATGACGCTCTAAAACGCCTTCTAAGCGGCGCAAACCACCACGAGTGGTCTCGCCACTAATGCTGGCGTTAATGATGTTAATATCGGGATGAGAGCTCTCCCAGCGGCGATCTAACTCGGCAACCCAGGTTTGTTCCTGAGAAAGCCCATAACCGGCGCTTAAGCTGTCACCTAAAACGACAAGTGAGACATTTGCGGAAACGCTGCGTATAACCAACAACAGCGCTAAAAATAAACACGTTTTCAAAAGGAAGTTTTTCATTTTATGCTCATTCAAGCTCAACAACTGGAAAAAACCGTAGACACCTCTGAGGGTCCATTACAGATTCTGCAGCCAATTAACGTCAGTATCAATGCCGGTGACACCGTAGCCATTGTCGGCGCTTCCGGCTCAGGTAAGTCGACGTTATTGTCACTACTGGCGGGTTTAGACCTCGCATCCTCCGGAGAGGTTCTTATAGAGAACGAAAAATTAAGCGAATTGGATGAGGAGCAGCGCGCAAAAGTTCGTGCTGACAAAGTCGGCTTCATTTTTCAGTCGTTCCTGCTGGTACCTAGCTTAAGTGCCTTAGAGAACGTTATGCTGCCGGCAGAACTGGCCGGACATAAAGGCGCAGAGAAAGAAGCCAGAGAATTACTGGCGAAGGTTGGGCTGGAAGATCGCTGGCACCATTATCCGAACCAACTGTCTGGCGGTGAGCAGCAACGCGTAGCTATTGCTCGGGCTTTTGTTGGACAACCCAAAATTCTGTTTGCTGATGAACCTACCGGTAACCTTGATGCAAAAACCGGCGGCAAGGTTGAAGAGCTGCTATTTGACTTGAATAAGGATTATGGCACCACACTTGTTGTGGTCACCCATGATCAGCGACTTGCTGCGCGTTGTCAGCGCGTGTTGCAAATGGAAGCAGGCCAGCTATCGGAGGCAGCTCAGGATGTGGCATAAGATTTCATTTCGTCTGTTAAAGCAGGAGCTGAGGCGCGGTGAACTGACCATTATGGCACTGGCTATTATTTTGTCGGTGACCGCAGTGCTTTCGTTGTCTATTTTCAGTGATCGTCTGCAAGCAGGATTAACTGAACGTAGCAGTGAGTTTCTGGCTGCCGACAGAGTACTAAGTTCCAGACGCGATATTCCGCAGGAGTGGCTTGAGCAAGCCGGGCAAATGAACTTGAAAACCGCCTGGAAAGTGGTTTTCAATTCCATGGCTTTTGCTGATGGAAACATGACCCTGGTGGATGTTAAAGCGGTGAGTGACGGTTATCCGCTGCGCGGTGAGCTGGAAATAGCGGATCAACCTTTTGGGCAGGGTTACGTTGCCAAAGGGCTGCCCGCAGAAGGTGAAGCCTGGGTAGCTTCGCAGCTGTTTCAGGCGCTGCAATTAGAGATTGGCGATGATATTGAAGTGGGCAATAGTAGCTTTAAAGTCACTAAGGTGGTTACTTACGAGCCTGACGTTGGCTTTTCAGTTTTTACCGACAGTCCTAACGTATTGATTCGCCATTCGCAGCTGGAAGAAACCGGTCTGATTCAACCCGGCAGCCGGGTTCGTTTTAATGTGCTGATGGCTGGTAATAACAGTGATATTAATGCCTACGAAGACTGGCTGTTACCACGCCTGAATGACGATACGCACAGCTGGCGTAGTATTGAAGATGGCGACAGTCCGTTGTCACGGTCGCTGAATCGTGCCGAGCGCTTTATGATGCTCGCAAGCTTACTTGGTGTGGTTCTGGCTGCAACAGCTGTTGCGGTTGCAGCACAGCGTTATTGCCAACGAAATTACGATGTGGTCGCCATATTCAAGACCTTAGGTGCCAGTCGTCAGCAAATCCGTCGTATTTTTATGCTGCACCTGTTGCTATTAACCGCTGCGAGTGTGGCCATCGGTATGGCGCTTGGCTGGGCTCTTCAGTATCTGGTTATTGAGTGGGTCGCACAGAAACTGGATGCGACTTTACCTCAGGCGGGCTGGCAGCCTTATGTTTTAGCCGGAGCCACCGGTGTTATCAGTGCCGTTATGTTTACTCTGTACCCGTTATTTCGGCTGGTTTCTATTCCGCCGCTGCGCGTGCTGCACCGTCAGTTAACGGCAGGTAACGCGGTACGCTGGCTACAATGGGTACTAAGTGGCGGAACCATTTACGCATTGCTGGTTATTTACAGCCAGCAGTGGTGGTTATCGACAGCCTTATTTGCAGGCGGTGCAGTCGCCGCTGTGCTGCTGCTTGGATTAGGCCGGCTGTTTATTTCTGCCAGCCGTAAGGCGGGTATGCAAGCAGGCAGTAGCTGGCGCCTGGCTATGGCGGGCTTACAAAGAAGAGCAGCCGCCAACAGTGTTCAAATGCTGAGTTTTTCAACCGCCATTATGCTGTTGTTGCTCGTTATTGTTTTGCGTAACGACTTACTGGAAGACTGGAAAAGTCAGTTACCAGCGGATGCGCCAAACTATTTCGCCATCAATATAGCCGAAGACAAAGTTGATGACATGCAGACCATGTTTGAGCGAGAGAACATTCCGTCGACTGATCTGTACCCCATTGTACCGGGACGCTTAACCCATATTAATGGCGAGAAGCTGCTAGACGAAGTCACCAAGGAAGATCGTGATGACGATGATGCTGAAGGCCGCGAAGGTATAGGAAGAGAGCTTTCACTGACCTGGCGAGACACCTTGCCACCTAACAACGAACTTACTGCTGGAGAGTGGTGGGGCGACAACGCTGAACCTCAGGTCTCTGTCGAATTAAATGTCTCCGAACGACTGGATATAAAAGTGGGTGATGAACTACGCTTTAACTTAGGTGGCGAAGAGTTCACTGTGCCGGTAACCAGTTTACGTAAAGCCGACTGGAATACCCTGCAGCCAAACTTTTACATGATCTTTAATACCTCGACACTGGAAGATTTTCCGGCAACTTACATCACCAGTTTTAGACTGGGTGAAGACCGAAAAGACGAATTGTACCAATTGTTTAAACCTTTTCCGCAAACGTCGTTGATTGATCTGGACGCTATGATTAATCAGATTCGCGAGGTGATTGGGCAGGTCAGTTTAGCCATTGTTTTTGTACTGGTGCTGGTCATTATTGCCGGAGCTTTAGTGCTGGTTGCGCAAGTGCAGGCCAGTATGGAAGAACGGCAGAAGGAACTGGTGATTTTACGAACCCTGGGAGCGCCGGGTAAATTATTGAGTCGCAGTATTACTTATGAGTTTCTGGTGCTTGGGGCAATTAGCGGGCTAATAGCAACCTTAGCCATGGAAGTCTCGCTATTTATATTGCAAAACCAGGTATTCAATATGACGCCAGTGATTCATTGGAAGCTTTGGTTGTTAGGGCCGGTATTTGGTGCTGTTGTGGTGGCTGTTTTAGGTCGTTTATCCTGCCACCGGCTCATTCAGAGAAATACGGCACAGCTTATACGTAAGCTGGCCTGATGGAACATAAAAGAGGTGACCGATGAACATTTTAATGACAGGTGGTACTGGGCTTATTGGCTCAGCGTTTATTCATAAGTACCAGGACACGCATCAGTTTACGGTCACCACTCGCAGCAGGGAAAGGGCGAGAAAAAAGCTGGGCGACAATGTAACTTTGCTGTCTTCGGTCGATGAAATTGTGGATATTGGTCAGTTTGATGCGATTATAAACTTACAGGGCGAAGGTATTGCTGATAAACGTTGGTCTGATTCCCGTAAGCAAGCCCTGAAAGACAGTCGTTGGCAGGTGACAGAAAAGCTCGCCGCCATGATTAATAAAGCAGAAAAGCCACCTAAAGCCTTTTTGAGTGGCTCGGCCATTGGCTATTATGGTCCGCGTGATGCAGAGCCGGTTAATGAAGACCATGTCGCTGAGCATAAGGACTTTGCTGTTACTTTGTGTCAAGAGTGGGAGCGACGGGCTTTGGCAGCAAAAGATGCAACTCGTGTAGTTTTGCTGCGTACCGGTGTCGTTTTGGCAAAAGGAGAGGGAGCATTAGCAAAAATGCTGCCGCCTTATAAGTTTGGTTTAGGTGGTCCGTTGGGTGAGGGCAATCAGATGATGTCCTGGATTCAGCTGGACGATATGATTCGAGCCATTGAGTATCTGTTGGAGCACGATAATCTGTCGGGGCCCGTTAATATGACGGCTCCCGGACCAGTGACTAACGAAGCCTTTAGTCGTACTCTGGCATCGGTTATGAATAAACCGCACTTTATGAGAGTACCGGCGTTTGTCCTTAAGTTAGGCTTGGGTGAAATGTCGTCGATGCTACTTGAAGGGCAAGCTGTGGTGCCGGATAAACTGCGTAATCATGGCTTTGAATTTGAGTATCCGACAGTACGAGAAGCTTTTAAGGCAAGTGTTTAATTCTTTACACGTCTTTTTGTTTTCTTAACGGACAGTGTTTTCGGAACTCAGTAAAATTGAGAAATGAAAACAAAAAACCAGTATCCACTTAAACAATTAACCCTTGGCGTTGGCATTTTTATGCTGGCGCTTACCGGGTGTACTTCTATTCCCGCTGAAAGCCCTCAAAACTTAGTTGGTACTAGAGAGTCTGGTAAAGCCTCCTACTACGCCATGAAGTATCAATTCAGAACTACCGCAAGCGGTGAGACTTATAATCACTTTTCCAGCACCGCGGCTCACCGAACCTTGCCGTTTGGAACCAAAGTTCGAGTCACCAATATTGCTAACAACAAAAGTGTTGTGGTGAAAATTAATGATCGTGGGCCGTTTATTGATGGCAGAGTGATTGATTTGTCACGCTCCGCTTTTGATAAAATAGCTGATCTTGATTTAGGTGTTATCAAAGTGACTACTGAGGTTATCAGGTAATATCAGAGCTCGTGCCTTAGTGTTACAAAAACTAACAATTTAGCGCGTGACCTCTTAACGTATTGATATTAGCTTTCTTGTTTTAGTTAAACTTTAGAGGTGGGATGCCGGTGTCAATGTTTAGAACTTTAGTTTCAGTAAATACTTTGGCATTGCTAACACTGGTATTAACAGGTTGTAGCGCAAATTCTGTAACAACAATAGAAGAGGAATCTCAGCCAACTAATGAGAAAACCGGGCGCTTTAAAAACCTGGACGCGGGTAAGAAGAGCTATCCGTTAACCTGTAAACAAGACTGCTATAAGCCTCGTAGCGATATTCAGTGTGGTAGCGATGGGTTGTGTCAGTACACTGGAAATAAGAATGCTTTCCTCGGGGGGACGGATTTCTCTGTTAAATGGCTGGGTCACGCAGCTTTTGTCATTAAAACCTCAAGCGGAGAGACGTTTTTAACGGATCCAGTCTTCAATGACTTTGACTGGCCAGTTAACTGGCTGTTTTCACTTGTTGGAGGTGAACAGCGAAAGGTGAATGTGGAGCAAGATCCAGAGCTGATTGATGCCACCGATGCGGTATTATACTCTCATATTCATTACGATCATTTTAATAAGAGCGATATTGAAACCATAGGGCGCAAGCCCGAATACTTAGTGCCATTGAATCTGGCCGATCACTTTCCATCCATTGGAGCAAATATAACTGAACTCGGTTGGTTTTCTTCGAAGAAAGTAGGTGACTCTCTGGTGACTGCAGTGCCTGCTCATCATTTTAGTAGCCGTACCTTGGTTCCCTTTATTTACGAAGATAACAATAAAGACTCCTGGAATGCCTGGTTAATCGAAAACAAGGGGAAGACGTTGCTTTTCGCCGGAGATACCGGCTATTCAGAACACTTTAAAGTAATAAACAAGCGCTACGGTGATATTGATGTGTGTCTGTTGTCGATAGCGTCTTATTACAGTGAGGAGTCACCTGAATGGTACCGCTACGTTCACTTGACTCCGGAAGATGCTCTGACGGCAGCCGCTGAACTTAATTGCAAAGTATTTATCCCCTGGGGTTACGGCAACGCCAGCTGGGGGATGGGAGATCTATCCTCTCACTCGGCACTAACTCGTTTTCTGAATATGGCAGAGAAATTTGGCACATCAGCTGAAATCGTGATTTTAAAAGAAGGGGAAAGCTTGTAGCTTTCCCTTTTGCTTGTAACCTGGCAACTAAGAAGCGGTGCAGTTGATTACCATCCAGTAATGCGTTGCCAGGTGTTATGCGAACCGTCACTCATTAGCACATGGTAAACGGGATGCATGGCGGCAGTGGCACAGGCATGATTGGGCATAATGCGTAGCTGATGACCAACGGGAAAGTCTTCTAATTGGTAAGCGTCGCTTAACTCTATAACGCCGTGCTCTTGCGAGGTACTATTAACACAAAGGCCATCAAGCACAGAACCGTCTATTTTACATACTTGTCCATAGCCAAAATCACGGTTCTGACCCGCTGTTCCACGATCACGCGACAATGCCATCCAGCCGCTGTCAGTCAGCAGCCAATTCTTCTCTTTGTTGTGGCCGATTACTGTGGTGACGACGGACATGGCTATGTGCGAGAAGTCGCATACACCGATGTTTTTCATGACTAAGTCAAAGGTGGTGTAAACGCCGGCTCTGACTTCACTAATGTCACTAAAGTCTTCGCCAAAATGAGCTGTCGGCGTTGAACCAACGCTGGTTATAGCGCAGTGAATACCGGCGGTTTCCAGGTTGTTTCGTGCTATTCGAACGGCATCGCATTCTTGTTTGGCGAAGTTTTTTAAGCCTTGTTCCGTATTGCAGGCGTATGAGCCACCGGCATGGGTCATTAAACCGGTGAAATGCTCGCCAAGTGTTTTTGCAATGGTTAACAATTTTGAATCGCTTGGCTTAATACCACCACGGTGATCGTCACTGTCTATTTCAATAAAAACGGAAAAGTCTTGCCCAAACTCAGCAGCATAATCAACAACCGCTTGTGCCTGCGTTATATTATCTAAAAGAATATGCAGATTAATGCCTTGCTGTCTTAGTGCGGCTACACGCTTTAGCTTTGCCGGCGCTATGCCAACAGCATAAAGTAAATCGGTATAACCTGCCTTCGCGTAGGCCTCGGCCTCAGCTAACGTTGATACTGTGGCCGGAGCACTCTTACTATCGAGTAGATACTCAGCCGCCTCCAGAGTACGCAGGGTTTTTAAGTGCGGGCGTAAATGACTGCCAAGGGACTCAACCCGTTGCTTAAGATAGTTAATGTTACTCTTCAATTTAGCTTCATCGATGAGCAAATAAGGTGTATCCGGATGTGCAATCCAGTCAGGAGCTGATTTCATAATTGTTGTCCTGCGTTTGTGATAATTAAAACTGCCAAAAGGCGTAAAGCAAGCCGGGAATAACGCTTAAAATCATGTAAATAGCGTAACGATAGTGCAATTTAATACCGGCGACAGAAGCGAACATAATGCCTTTAAGCAGAGTATTACTGACACAGGCTAAGATAATTCCCGTAGCGGCTACCTGGCGCGAGAGTTCGCTCTGAGCTGAGCGTGATAGTGACAAGGTAATAGCGTCAACATCCATCAGACCGGATATTATGGAAAGGCCGTATATCCCGGCATCACCAAACCAGTTTTTCATTGCCTCTGCCAATAACAAAATAACTGCTAATAAAATACCAAACTGGATAGCAGTGGTCAGTTGCAGTGGGTTATTGATGGTAATCTCTCCGGTTTCGGAGGGAGGATTACGTTTATGTTGTCTGTACATGAGTGTTATGACAGTTAATAACCCGGCGAACATGAGAAGAATAGGCGGCCACAATAATGGTAAAAGTTCACGGTTAACCACAAAGACCTCAATAAGAACTCGCGGGAACATAATGCTACAGGCGAGCAGCATGCCGCTGGCGTAAATTACGCTCTGAGAGTTTTTTTTCGCAAAACGAGCCATAGTTAGGGTAACGGCTGTGGATGATGCGAAGCCTCCGGCGATTGCGGTAATCAAAGTGCCGCGCCTCTCTCCCAGCAGTTGGGTAAACAGATAGCCAATAAAAGACAGACCCGAAATTAAAACGACCATCCACCAAAGCCAGTAGGGGTTCAACGCCTGCCAGGGGCCGTAGCCTTCATTTGGCAGCAAAGGCAGAACCACCACAGATATCAATAGTAGTGTGATACCTGAGTAAAAGGCCTTAGGTGAAATGCATTTAAGCAATTTGTGCAGACTTTTTTTATGGCCGAGAAGAGCAACAACTACCGCACCGCAACTGAGCGCAGGTAGAGGATCACCAGAGGCAGCCCAAATTGCCAGTGCAAAAGTCAGCAGCATTGAGAATTCGGTGGTAATACCTGCGTCATCGGAGAGCTTGCTATAACTTATATAAGACGATGCAATGAGTATGGCAACAACAATGAAACCGGTAACGATAAGCCATACGCCCCATTGTTGAGCTAAAATAGCAAAAACACCGCCGCTAAGACCTATTAGGCTGAAGGTTCGTACGCCGGCAACACGAGTGCCCTCATCACTGTCTCTGCCGCTCCAGCCGCGTTCAATGCCTATCATCAAGCCTAACGCCAGAGCTGCCAGTAAAGATAACGCCAGTTCGATTTGGTAGTGCATTGCAAAGCGCCTTTATTAATTAGACTGATTCTATAACGACTTTAATTGACCTGCAGTGCGTCTAGCAAGCTTTTACGCCAGAGAGACTCTTTGAATTGACTGCGAAAGAAGTTGAAATGCCCGATACCTTTGCTTTCGGTTATTTCCGGTTGCAAGTCTTTTAATACCTTCTCTGCGTTAGGGTAGTGCGACAGCAGGTTTTCGATGTTGGAGCGTTGCAACAATTCGTCGTCAGTAATATGAAAGGCGCTGATGGGTGCAGAAAATTCATCGTAACGGACTTTTTGATCAGTACTGATGTTATCAAACAAATAGTCTTTACTGCGGCACCAGCGGCTCCATTGTTTCATCGCTGCTGCGGGCATATCGCCAACCATGTTTAAGCGTTTACCGGGAAAGTAACCGGCAATAGGTGTGCTAATAGGAGCTGCAAAATACCAGAGTAACCATGATGTCCAACGGACCTGTTTGCTGGCTTTTAACCAATAACCGGTGCCACTGGCTATGGTCACCATCTTATCTATCTTGTTGGCATTCTGCGCCATGGCGACAATTTGGCCGCCCAGGCTATGTGCTAGCCAAATTAAGGGCTCACCCCTTTGGCAGGACTGAGCATAGTCAATCACGGCGGTCATATCGAGCTCGGCCCATTCGATAATATCAGACTTGATTTGTTTCAAAGGCTTATCAACGGACTGGCCAATACCATAATAGTCAAAGGTAATGACGCGGTAACCCTGTTTGCTTAACCAGAGGGCTATGGGTTGATAAAAACGTTGTTTCACACCTAACGCAGCAGCTATAACAACAGTGGCCTTAGCGCTCGATTCAGGCTCAAAGCGGACACAATGCAGGTAGCGATTATTGGCGGTAAGTTCGACGCTCTGCATAGTCACTAATTAACCTGATTAGTTCGGTAAAACGGCGTTAAATGGCTTAACCGTTGCTTTTTTATAGACACCGGCTTGCCAGTAGGGGTCGTCGTTAGCCCATAGCTCTGCTTCTTCCAGAGTCTCAAATTCAGCGATGACCACAGAGCCGGTAAAACCAAGCACACCCGGGTCCAGTTCCGCGATGGCCGGACAGGGGCCTGCGACGAGCAGGCGACCGTCATTTTGCAACGCTTTTAAGCGTTCAAGATGAGCAGGGCGTGCCTGCTTACGACCTTCCAGAGAGTTCTCATGGTCTTCTGCGAAAATAACAAACCACATTAGTCCTGGGTCTCCTCATCAATGGCGTGATGGTACATATAGAATCCGGTACCAATTGTGAATACGAGTGAAATACCCAGTATGCCAAAGACTTTAAAATTAACCCATGCCTCCTGGCTCCAGAATTCCGCAATGTAGAGGTTTACTGCTGCCAGTGCCAGGCAGAATATGATCCAGGCATAGGTTAAGCGCAACCAGGCGGTATCTGGCAGCTTTATATCTTTACCCATCATGGCCTGAATCGGGCTGCGCTTTTTCCATATTAAGCCGCCTAAAAGCATGAGCGCTATGGCCACGTAAACGACGGATACTTTCATTTTAATGAACCAGTCGTCGCGCAGTAACAGCGTGACGGCACCAAAGACCATAACAACCGCCAGGATGACCCAGTGGCGAGTGGTTATAGGTTGCTTGAGGAGTTTAAGACCCAGTAGCTGTAATACGGTACCGGCCATTAATACGCCAGTCGCAACGTAAATATCCGCTAGTTTGTAAAACACAAAAAAGGCGATTATGGGTAAATATTCTAACAACAGGGCCATTAACTACTCCGGAGGCAACTCTACGACAATTGGGTTGCGGCTTTCATGGCTTTTACAAAAGCCTTTAAGTCCGCTACTTGCTGCGCGTTATTGTCGAGGTTTTTCTCGATAAGCGCAACCACAGCTGAGCCACTAATAGCGCCGTCGGCACCTGCCGCAAGCGCCCGCTGAACATGTTCAGGCTGCGATATACCAAACCCAAGTAAAGTCGGCGGTGCACCGGCTTCTTTCAGTTTGTTAATCAGTTCCGAAGCGGGGGCCTGCATTTGTGTATCAGCACCGGTAACCCCGGATCGACTCAGTAGGTAGACATAGCCGGCACATTGTTTAGCGATATCAACTAACAGCGCATCACTAGCATCTGGCGGCGCAATAAACACCGCTTCAATTCCAATTTCTTTGGCTATGTCGGCGAAGCGTTTAGCTTCTTTTGTAGGAACGTCGGCAATAAGCACTGAATCTACGCCTGCATCTTTCATTTGTTGGTAAAAGTTGCGAACACCTTTCGCGTAGATCAAATTTGCGTAAACCAATAAACCTATGGGGATCTGTGGTGAATAGTCTCTAACTTCTTTTAAAATCTCTAAAATATGCTTAAAGGTTGTTCCCGACTCCAGGGCTCGTAAATTTGCCCGCTGAATCATGGGGCCATCTGCAACCGGGTCTGAAAATGGCAGACCGAGTTCCAGCGCATCGGCGCCACCATCAATAAGAGCCTTGATAACTTCCACACTTTGCCCCGGAGTTGGGTCACCAAGCGTGACAAAAGGAACGAAGGCACCCTGGTTATTAGCTTTTAATTGTGCGAAACAGCTTTCATACCGGCTCATTTTTGTTCTCCTTTCGCGCTAACTTCAGCATTTTCCTGAGCACTAAAAATACGACGTACGTGGTCAATGTCTTTATCGCCGCGGCCGGATAAGTTAAGTAATAATATTTCCGGAGCATCCGGCTCAGCGGCCCGTTTGAGCGCGTAAGCCAGCGCATGGGCCGGTTCCAGCGCAGGAATAATACCTTCATGGCGCGAGAGCAGTTTAAAGGCTTCCAGTGCTTCTTCATCGGTTACTGATTCGTATCGCGCGCGACCAATAGCTTTTAAATGCGCATGTTGAGGGCCCACGCCGGGGTAGTCCAGACCGGCTGATACTGAATAGGACTCCTCAATTTGTCCTTCGTCGTTCTGCATTAGAAACGACAGGCAACCATGCAAAATTCCCGGTTTACCCGCAGCCAGTGTAGCGCCGTGCTGCTTGGTTTCCACGCCCTTACCCGCAGGCTCAACACCCACTAAATCAACACCTTCCTCGTCGATAAAGTCGGCGAACATACCAATGGCGTTGGAGCCGCCGCCGACACAGGCAATAACTTCGTCCGGTAAGCGACCCGCCTGCTCAATAATCTGGGCTTTAGCTTCTTCACCAATCATACGGTGAAATTCACGCACTATAGTCGGGAAAGGGTGTGCGCCTGCAGCTGTGCCTAATAAGTAATGGGTGTTGGGGTAACTTGCTGTCCAGTCACGCAGAGCTTCGTTGACCGCATCTTTTAACGTACCGCTGCCGGTATCTACAGGTACCACTTTCGCGCCCATTAATTCCATGCGGAAGACATTGGGTTGCTGGCGCTCAACATCTTTTTTACCCATATAGATAATGCATTCCAGGTCCAGCAGCGCGCAGGCCAGGGCTGTTGCGGTGCCGTGCTGACCTGCGCCGGTTTCGGCAATAATGCGCGTTTTGCCCATGCGTTTAGCCAACAAGGCTTGTCCCAGCACCTGATTGGTTTTGTGGGCGCCGCCATGAAGTAAGTCTTCACGTTTAAGGTAAATTTTGGTTTTATTCGGGCTGTTCAGCGGCAGGTTACGGCACAAACTCAGTGGTGTCGGTCTGCCTAAGTAGTTTTTCAACAATCCGCGAAATTCAGCCTGAAAGTCATCGTCCTGTTGTGCCTCTATAAAGGCCTGTTCCAACTGCTCTAGTGCGGGTAGTAAGATCTCAGGAACGAACTGGCCGCCGAAATCGCCAAAATAAGCGGGTAATGACTGACTCATACAGCCTCCTGTTGGGTATTCTTATTTGAAAGATGTTTTTCTGAAAAACGACCATAATGGCGGATTTTCGTGAATGTTTGAGCTACTTTTTGGCTATTTTTAATGCCAGGTTTCCATTCGGCTTGAGAGTTAATGTCCACTCCGGCAAAGCCTAACTCTATTGCACTGCTGATGCTTTCAGGGCCAATGCCTCCGGCTAACAGACAACGTTGACGCTCCTCTGTACTTAATGGTTCCAGCAACTCCCAGTTAAAAGCCTTGCCGCTGCCACCACCGCGGTTATCCAGAACAAAGGCATCAACCGCAAGATCCGGCAACTGTGCCGGGCTTTCAATAGCTAAAGCTTTCCATATTTTGACTGTTTCCAGACCTGCCTGACGCAATTGCTGACGTAATTGAACAACATAGTCGATATCTTCATGGCCGTGCAGTTGAATAGCAGAGAGCCCGACGTATTTTGCCGTGTCGATAAGGCTCTCTAACGGTTGATCAGCAAAAACACCCACATACTCAAGTCCGTTTGCTTCAGTTGTTATTTGCTTTGCCTGCTTCAGTGTCACACAACGAGGTGAACGCTCAACAAATATCAGTCCCCCGAATACCGCACCCTGAGAACGTGCGTTTATGGCATCTTCAGCGCGAGTCAGACCGCAAACTTTATTTTGTCCATAAAGCAGTTTGCGGCAGGCTAAATCAACGTCCGGCTGGGCGCTCAATGCGCTGCCGATAAGAAAGCCGTTAACAAAAGGGGCAACCCGGCGAATGTCGGCGTGCTCAGCAAAACCCGACTCTGCAATGAGTAAGGCATTTTGGGGAGCCAGCGGAGCTAACTGCGCACTGCGGTTCGGCTCAATGCTCAAGTCTGTTAAATCGCGGTGGTTAATGCCAATGATGTTCGCATCCAGTTTTGCGGCACGTTTCATTTCTTCTTCGTTGGCAACTTCGGTGAGTACATCCATCGCAAGTGACTCAGCTATATCGCGCAGGGCGATATATTGCGCATCATCGAGGACTGATAACATAAGCAAAATGGCATCCGCACCAAAGTAGCGGGCGCGGTAAATTTGCTCTTCATCAATAAAAAAGTCTTTGCATAAAACCGGCTGGGTAACCTGCCGGCGCACGGCTGTCAGATAGTCCAGTCGCCCCTGAAAAAACTCAGGCTCGGTTAATACGGAAATAGCTGCGGCATGCGGCTGGTAGCTTTTTGCCAGTTGCGGTGCGTCAAAGTCAGCACGAATTAAACCTTTTGAAGGAGAGGCTTTTTTACACTCCAGAATAAAGCCTGCCCGCTCACCGCTTAGTGCTTCATATAAGCTACGGTCACTGGGCCTGAGCTGAGACTTTATTTCACTCAGGGGCATGAGCTCGGCCTGAGTTTTGTTCTGCTCAACCTTGCGCTCAACGATCGTTTTCAGCACGTTCTTTTCTAAACGAATGGTGTCAGACATGATAGGTCTCCTGAGCATCCTGCACCCGACGTAAATGCAAGAGTGGCTGGCCGGTGTCTAAATGCTCCATTGTTGCTGCGGTTGCGGCTTTCATATCGTTGTATTGTCCACTTAAATACAGCAAAGCGGCAACGTTCATTGCAACCGAGTGGCGCTGAGCGGGGCTGCCGCCTCCGGCAAGAATGTCTTCCAGAATACGAGCGTTAAAGTCAGCGTCACCGCCTTTCAGTTCATCAAGCGGGGCGCTGGGAACCCCAAAGTCATTAGGTGTTACATGGTAGTCATTGAGCTCGCCGTTGCGCAGTTCAATAACTCGCGTTGGCCCGTGCAGAGCCAGTTCATCCAGCCCGCTTCCGTGTACGACCATAGCACGTTTAACCCCCAGTCGTTGCAGGGTTTCAGCCATTGGTCTTACCCATTCCTCGCTATAAACACCGAGCAGTTGAGCATCAGGACGCGCAGGGTTAACTAAAGGACCAATCAGGTTGAATAAGGTGCGTGTTTTCAGCGTTTGTCTTACCGGCATCGCATGCTTAATGCCGGGGTGATAATGCGGAGCAAATAGAAAGCAAAAACCATTATCGGCTAACTGAGTCGAGGCATCCGACGGATCCAGATTAACGCGAAGTTTGAGTGCTTCGAGTACATCAGCTGAGCCTGAACGTGAAGACACACTGCGATTACCATGTTTGGCCACAGCCAGACCCATACTGGCGGCAACTAAAGCCGCCGTCGTAGAAATATTGATGGTATTACTGCCATCGCCGCCGGTACCGCAACTGTCAATGACTGTGGTGTCCGGGCGTAAGAATGGCTTCGCTGCGGATAATATGGCTTCAGCGGCACCGGCTAACTCGGCTGGGGTCTCGCCCCGCATTTTCATGGCGATAAGTGCGGCGGATACCTGAATGTCGTTGAGCTCGCCTTTAATTAAGCGCTGGAAAAACTCACGGGTTTGATCTTGTGTCAGAGACTCACCAGACATCAGAGTTTGTAGGGCTTTCATGGCTTTGCTCCTGTTAGTAAATACTGAATACTGTTGCTAAGTAATTGTTTTCCCTTTGGCGTTAGAAGCGATTCAGGGTGAAACTGAAAACCAATGGCATTGGTGTTGTTTTCTTCTTTACCGAAGAATTCAGCAGCCATAGGAATACTACCGTCAGGGCCATCCAAACTGGCAATTATGCTCACTGTGGAGGGCAGGTCATAACCGCTAAGCGAGTGGTAACGAGCCACAACGCATTGGTTGTTGTCTGTCGCGCTGACAAACACCGGGTGTGGCACGGTGTCTATTTTTGCGGTTTTACCATGAACAATCTCACCACAGGTATCCACGCGGCCACCGGCGTGTTCAATGAGCGCCTGAAAGCCGAGGCAAATACCCAGCATGGGTATGCGACCACTGCAGTATCGGATCACTTCCATTAAGTTGCCTGCGTTTGCTGGGTGCCCGGGGCCGGGTGAGAGGCAGACCAATTGAGGGCCACTGTAACTTTCCAGCTGTTCAATCACATCGGCTGCGGCCAGCTGGTTACGGTAAACAACCAGCGGAAAGCCTAACTGGCGCAACTCATCCACCAGGTTGTACGAGAACGAGTCGACGTTATCTATCAGTACGATACGAGCTGACTGAGTCATTATACCGCCTCCTGGTCAGGTAAAGTGTGAGCCTGCTGAATTGCCAGAATAACGGCCTTAGCTTTGTTTTCGGTTTCGGTTACTTCGCTGGTCGGGTCTGAGTCATGTACTACGCCAGCACCGGCTTGCACTATGGCTTGGTTGTTTTTAACGAAAGCGGAGCGAATAACAATACAGGTATCCATGTCGCCATTCCCGGCCAGATACCCAACAGCGCCGCCGTAGCTGCCGCGGCGTTGCTTTTCGGCCTGACGGATTAAAGTCGCAGCACTCACTTTGGGTGCGCCAACTAAAGTTCCCATATTCATGCAGGCGCGGTAAGCGTGAAGGGCATCGCAATCGTTTCGTAGTTTTGCTACTACGCGTGATACCAAATGCATCACATGAGAATAACGGTCAACCTGAAGTAGATCGGCAACGTAGCGAGTGCCAGTTTCGCTAATACGGGCTAAATCGTTGCGGGCTAAATCAACCAGCATTAAATGCTCTGCCAGTTCTTTTTGGTCAAGCCGCAGTTCCAGTTCCATGCGGCTGTCGAGATCAGGGCTAATGCTGCCGTCGGCGCTCTTACCGCGGGGGCGGGTACCTGCAATAGGGTAAAGCTCTACCTGATTGATGTCCTGCTGGTATTTCAATGCAGATTCAGGCGAAGCACCGAACAGACAAAAGTCCGGATGACTCATAAAAAACATATAGGGCGAGGGGTTGTTCTTTTTCAATTGCTGATAAGCGGCTAACGGGTCAGGGCAGGGCATTTTAAAACGTCGGGACGGCACAACCTGAAAAATGTCACCCGCGACAATGTTTTCTTTTAGCCGGGTCACAATGCGTGCAAATTCTTCCGCTGAGGGCGTGGCCGTTACTTGTACATCAACCGGTTGAGGCTGAGGTTCTATTGCCGGTAGCTGACAACGTGCGGCCAGTTCTCCTATACGCTGGCTCATAGCTTGATAACGTTGGTCGTGGCCTTTACCGCTGAATACACTGCCAAGCAGCTCAGTGGTTTGCTGTTGGTGATCAATAATTAGCAAGGTCTCCGCCAGGTAAAAGACATAGTCAGGGCAGTTGTTCTCGCCTTCATCAACTTGCGGTAGTTGCTCGTAGCTGGCGACGAAGTCATAGGCAAAAGCACCACCGAGGAAAACCGAAAACGGATGCTGTTTTGCTGTGTTGTTGGCTTTATTGAGCTTTTGTTGGAGTACTCGCAGCGGCTCCATGTTACTGATTTGACGTAAGCGGGAGTCTTCGTCAATCGGTGTATTTGCTGCACTGAAAGTTAACCTCAGTTGTTCAGGCGTTCTTTCAATGGCGGCACTATCTTTGAGCTGCTCTTCAATCCAGCTGAGCAGAACAGCACCATTATCGGTCAGGGCAATAATAGTGACTTGCTGGTCGTTACAGGTAATTCGTAACGCCGCATCAATCAGTAGCAAGCTCTTTACTTGTTGCTTGGTGCCGATATCAGCTGAGTCCAGCAGTAAATGTTCACCTTGTGTGCTGCAAGTATTCTGAAATACTTTTAGTGGCTCCGCCTGATAGGGCAGCGACACTCGTAGTGTTTCTAAATTGCCGTTTTGTTCAGTTGTCAGGTTTTTCACCTCAGACCTCGTATTCTTTTGTTGTTGTTCAAACCTGCTCCAGTGAAACGGCAACAAAAAACCCGCTCAAAGGAGCGGGTTTCTCAAAGTGAAGCTATTTACGTTACACGCACAACTACACCACCCGCTCGTTTGGGAAGTGCCACCACCAATGTTGTGTTGTTGTGCGTAAAAACATAAGTTGTATAGCTCTGTTAATTCAATTTAATGCTGACAAACTAACGCTTGCGCGAAAGTCTGTCAATAGTTGTTTTTCTTTCAGTTTATACTTTCTATTTATATTCTGCCGGTTTGCCTTTTGAATCAGACTTACGAATAAACTCGCGTAAATCATCATTCGCCTTCTCCAGGTCAGCACGACGCAGATACATCATATGACCACTACGGTAACCTTTAAAGTCAATGCGATCAGTCATCTGAGTACTTGGATCCAAATGCCAGGTTGTGTACTTCGCGTCGAAATAGTTGGTTGCACCGTCAAAGTAACCTGACTGTACTAACACGTTCAGATAAGGGTTTTGTGCCATGGCCTGGCGCAGTTGCTTACCGGTGTTGTTGTTCGTGCGATCCCACGGGTGAACTGGGCCAAACATGTTGTATTTAATGTCGGTCACAAAGTTTAATTCTTCACGCAGGTAGTAGTTAATGGCTGGCGTGAACGAGTGTAACCATGAAGTCAGTTCGGCGTTAAAGTCCGGACGGTCACCAGCGCGCTTTTCATCAAGTCCAAGGTAGCGCGAGTCTAAACGGCCAATGGTACGGTCACGGTCACGCAGTAACTCCTTCCAGAAGTACCAGGTGCTTGGCGCTAAGTTGTTATCCAGTACAGCCTGCTTCGAAAGGCCTGAATATTTAGCGACTTGTTCTGCCATTTGTTCACGTGCGTCATCTGGTAGCATGGCGCCTTTGGCTAATGCAGGTAAATACTCGTTCAGAGTGAAGCTTTCTACTTCAGGCAATAATTCGTCTAAATCTTTACTCTGTAAAGCCTCTGGCAGTGCGTCGTGATACCAGGCGGCGGCTGCAAAGTAAGGTAATTGGTTCGCTTGTTTTACCGGTCCGTCACGGTCAATGCCGATATCAGTTGGTGAAACTAAAACAACACCGTTCAAATACATCCACTGGCTATTCTGAAGCTCTAGTGCAAGGCCAGATACACGGGTTGTGCCATAGCTTTCACCAATTAAGTACTTAGGCGACTGCCAGCGGTTCATGCGTGAAGTAAAAGTATTCATCCATTCGGCCAGGTATTTCACGTCGGCATTAACGCCAAAGAACATGTCTTTTTGCTTCTCGCGAGACGGCATTTCACCTTCTTCATTCGGCAGTACGCGCGAATAGCCGGTGTTAACCGGGTTAATGAAAACAATGTCGGCAACATCGAGAATGGAGTGCGGGTTGTCCTGCACGCCATAAGGCTGAACCGGGTAACCTTCATCGCTCAGGTTTAGCACTTTTGGACCGGTGTAAGCAATGTGCATCCAGACAGATGCCGAACCCGGGCCACCGTTAAAGGAGTATACAATCGGACGAGATTCGCGGTTATCAACGTCCTGACGTTCATAATAGGTGTAGAATAGCGATGCGGTCGGATTGCCTTCGTCGTCCCACACGGGTTGAGTTCCTGCGGTGGCTGTGTAGTCGACAGTTTCGCCCTTAATTTCTACGCTGTGTTCGGTAACGACTTCGGTGTCGACCGGCAGCATACGCTTGTGGTTATTCGGGGCTTCTTCTGCAGTAACGGGCGCAGAAACGATTGAGCAGCCCATTAAAGTTAAAGAGGCAACTAAAGCGAGACTCTTGTGCATAAGATTGTTCTCCGTTTTTATAATCTTGCCTCAGATTAACAAATAATTACTTTAAAGAGTCAAAGGTTATGCGATTATTGGGTTTATTCCTGCGACTGGAACCTATTTGAATGAGGTCATCAATGAAATTTACAACTATAACGCGGGCGGCTTTTTGGTTGTTCTTACCCCTGCTGAGCTTCTCCGTTGCGGCTCAGAATTTGTCTGATGCGATGAAAGAGGGGTTACAGACAATGGCTTCGGAGCAATTAAATGCGGATCTGGAAGTAGGCGAACTTGAGGTTAACTCATTAACCAATGGCCTGACCGCAAATAATGTTCGTTTTGCGACCCGGGTCAAAGCCTTGTCGGAGCCTGAAAATCAACTTCTACTGGCTAAGCAATTAATGCTAACCGGTGACTGGCAGGCACTTGGCAGCAGCCGTGTGGATATTTCTAAAATTGAGATGTCCGGCGCTCAGTTAACCGTCGCATATTACGATACCGGACGCTCAAACTTGCATGAATTTCTAAAGCAAATGAGTGGTGTTAAAGTTCAAAAGGTGAATTCGGTGCCTTTAAACTGGCGGGTTGATGAGTGGTTGATGGAAGACGTTACCATTAACTTATTTGATAAAGGTGAGCCAATTTTAAGTGTGCATGTTGACCAGCTTAAATTGAAAGACCTGCAGTCAATGCAAGATGCGAATGATCAGGTGCAGGAGCTGTTGTGGCCGATTTTTGAGCAGGTTTCGAAACAAGTGCGTAACGGAAACCCTAACGTACAAGTCGATAGCATGGCGCTTTCAAGGTTCTTATTGCGTGAAGCGATGGCGTTCTGAGCTTGAGTTAAACGGGTTTAAGCAGTAAAGTTAGAAAAAATTAAACACCCGTTTAAAATAAGAGGTTGGCGTGGAAAAATCATACCCAAATTTACTGAAACCCCTGGACCTTGGTTTTACGACATTGAAGAACCGGGTCTTAATGGGCTCAATGCATACAGGCCTGGAAGAAGAAAAAAATGGCTTTAGTAAATTAGCCAGCTTTTATGAAGAGCGTGCCAAAGGTGGTGTTGGCCTTATTGTCACCGGCGGTATCAGCCCTAACTTTCGTGGGCGTCTTGCGCCTTTTGGCAGTGAAATGTCTAAGCCCTGGCACGTGGGTAAACACCGTCAGGTAACCGATGCCGTTCACAAATATGGCAGTAAAATATGCCTGCAGCTATTGCATGCGGGGCGTTACAGTTATCATCCTTTTTCTCTGGCTCCCAGCGCGATAAAAGCCCCGATAAACCCGTTTAAGCCAAAAGCCATGTCGGAGCACCAGATTAAAAACACCATAAAGCATTACGCCCGCGGCGCAAAGCTGGCGCAAAAGGCTGGCTATGATGGTGTTGAGATCATGGGTTCGGAAGGTTATTTAATTAACCAGTTTTTGTGTCCAAGAACGAATAAACGCGATGATAACTGGGGCGGCAGCTTCGAAAACCGTATGCGTTTTCCACTGGAAATTGTAAAAGCTGTGCGCGCGGCTGTGGGCGAAAAATCGATTATTATTTTCCGGTTGTCGATGCTGGACTTAGTTGAAGACGGTCATCAGCTGGATGAAGTTCTGCAACTGGGAAAACTGCTGGAGCAGGCGGGCGTTACCATTATTAATACGGGTATTGGTTGGCATGAGGCCCGGGTACCAACCATTGTTACCTCGGTACCACGTGGCGCCTTTAGCTGGATAACCGAGCGCGTACGCAGAGAATTGTCGGTTCCTGTGGTTGCCGTTAATCGTATTAACACGCCGGAAATTGCCGAGCATATTTTAGAAAGCAACCAGGCTGACATGGTTTCTATGGCACGACCGCTACTGGCTGACCCAGAGTTTGTGAAAAAAGCGGAACAAGGCCAGTCTGAACGTATTAATACCTGTATTGCCTGTAATCAGGCCTGTCTGGATCATGTGTTTGAGAATAAAAGGGCGTCCTGTTTAGTTAACCCCCGAGCCTGCTTTGAGCAGGAGTTGGTAATGAAGCCGGCTGAACAGAAAAAGCGCATTGCGGTCATTGGTTCTGGCCCTGCAGGGTTGGCCTTTGCCTGTAATGCTGCAGAGCGCGGTCATCAGGTCGATTTGTACGATAAGTCCGAAGAAATTGGCGGTCAGTTTAACTACGCTAAACAGATTCCGGGTAAAGAAGAGTTTTATGAAACCCTGCGCTACTTTAAGTACCGCATTGAAGACACCGGTGTTAATTTGAAGCTTGGAAAAGAGCAAACTTGCGAAGGGTTGCTGGCAGAAAAATACGATGATGTGGTTCTGGCAACCGGAGTCAGCCCTCGCCAGGTCGATATTCCGGGTGTTGATTTGCCGCATGTGCTGGGTTACTTAGATGTTTTACGTGACCACAAAGCTGTGGGTAAAAAAGTGGCTGTGATTGGTGCCGGTGGTATTGGTTTTGATGTCTCTGAATACCTGACCACCGAAAAGTCACTGACACTGGATGAACCAGAATGGTCAGAGCGTTGGGGTATTGATAAAAGCTACAGTGATCGCGGCGGTCTGAAACCGCAGCAGCCAGAGCAGAGTACGCGTCAGGTTTGGTTGCTTCAGCGTAAAGAGAGCAAAGTCGGTAAGGGGTTAGGTAAAACCTCTGGCTGGGTTCATCGTAACGAACTAAAAAGTAAGTCTGTGAATATGTGGAATGGGGTCACTTATCACCGCATTGTGCCAGAAGGTATTGAAATAGAACGTGAAGGTGAAAAACAATTGCTGCAAGTTGATAATGTGATTATTTGTGCGGGGCAGGTACCACAGCGATCATTACACGACGCGTTGCAGTCGGCTGGCCAGACTGTACACCTAATTGGTGGGGCCGATGTTGCTGCCGAACTCGATGCCAAACGCGCGATTCGTCAGGGTACAGAACTGGCGGCGGAGATTTAATGTCAGTTTACGATTTGCATTGTCACAGCACCTGTTCTGATGGCTCTTTGTCAGTGTCCGAGCTTGTGCTGCGCGCTTGCGAACAGAACGTCGATGTACTGGCGATAACCGATCATGACTGCGTTGACGGGCTGGCAGAAGCGAGTCGTCTTATTGAACACGAGAATTTGCCAATCGAGTTGGTGAACGGAGTTGAAATTAGTTGTCGTTGGCACAGTTTTGAAATTCATATTGTTGGACTTAATATTGACCCAGATGCGGAACCCCTAAAGGTTTTATTGAGCGAACAACAGCAACGTCGCTATGATCGCTTTGATGCGATGCTTGAAAAGTTATACCAGCGCGGTGTCAGTTTATCGGCAGAAGAATGCGAAACGGAGGGGTTGCCAACACGTAAGCACATTGCTGACGCTATGGTACGAAAAGGTATTGTCAGTAACCCACAAAAAGCTTTCGATCGCTATATTGGCAAAGGTAACAGCGCCTATGTCAATCCCGAATGGTGCGATATTCCCACTGCGATAGAAGCCATCCACGGCGCCGGGGGGAAGGCGGTACTGGCGCATCCCCACGGTTACAAAATGTCGAATAAATGGCTGCGCAAGCTGTTAATACAGGGAAAAGAGTGGGGGCTCGATGCCATGGAAGTCAGTTTGTGTCAGCAGTCTCCCGGTCATCGTGATGCATTAGCGAAAATGAGTCAGGAATATGGTCTGCTAGCCTCGCAGGGGTCGGATTTTCACTATCCGGGGAATTGGCGCGAACTGGGTAAAAATCTTTGTCTGCCAGCGGACTGTGTGCCAATATGGGAGCATTGGTCACAGTAGAAGGATTGAGGTGAGATTATGAGTCAATATTTTGAAATTCATCCGGAAAATCCTCAAGCACGTTTAATTCAGCAATCGGTTCAAATTATTCGTAAAAGTGGGGTGGTGGTTTACCCTACTGACTCGGGTTATGCCATTGGTTGTCAAATTGGTGATAAAGCAGCGGCTGAACGTATTTGCCAGATTCGTGAAATAGACAAAGAGCACAATTTTACTCTAATGTGCCGTGATTTATCTGAGCTTGCGACTTATGCCCGGGTTGACAACGATGCCTTCCGGTTACTGAAAAACAACACTCCCGGACCTTACACTTTTATTCTGAAAGGAACTAAAGAGGTTCCCAAGCGGCTGTTGAACCCCAAACGTAAAACTATTGGTATACGGGTTCCGACTAATCGTATCGCAATGGCTCTGCTGGAAGAGTTAAATGAACCATTAATGTCGACCAGCTTGATCCTTGGCGAAGGAATGCTGGCTGAATCTGATCCGGAAGAGATTCGGGATAAGCTGGAAAAGCTGGTGGATTTAATTATTGATGGTGGTCATAAAGGTGAAGAGCCAACGACGGTTGTGGATTTATCTGAGGGAGCACCGACCATTCGTCGCGAAGGTTCCGGAGACGTAGAGCCTTTTGATTTTTAGTCAGTTAGACAGGCACTCGGTTTAATTATGGCGGAACAACAGTCACTGCCTTTAGGCTTTGTTCGCGGCGAACCGGTTATAGAAAAGCCTGAAGACCTCTATATACCACCGGATGCGCTGGAAGTTATACTCGACACTTTCAGCGGCCCGATGGATCTCTTGTTGTATTTAATTCGCAAACAAAAGCTCGATATTGTGGACATGCCTATTCTGGCTATTACCCGGCAATATGTTGAGTATGTGGACATGATGCAAGAGTTGAAGCTGGAGCTTGCCGCCGATTATTTAGTGATGGCGGCCATTCTGGCCGAAATAAAAAGCCGTTTGCTGTTGCCGAAACCGCCTCAGGAAGAGGATGAGGAAGAAGACCCTAGAGCGGAACTTATAAGACGCCTACAGGAATATGAGGCGATACGCCAGGGTGCTGAATATATTGATCAGCAACCGCAGGTGGGGCGGGACATTTTATTGAGTGAGGTTGGCAGTAATGCACGCGAGGGGTTAACGGCTGCACCTCCGGAAGTGACTCTTGAAGACTTAACTCTTGCTTTTAGTCGAGTGTTACAGCAAGTGGAGTTAAAAGCTCACCACCAGATAAAGCGCGAGCAACTATCGACACGAGCGCGGATGAGTCAGGTACTGGAGTTGTTGAGCCATAAAAAGTACGTTTCTTTTAGCCAGCTCTTTACCCGAAAAGAAGGTCGCGCCGGAGCTGTGGTCAGTTTTTTAGCAATTTTGGAACTTGTGAAAGAATCAATGGTAGAATTGTCACAAGTAGAGCCTATGAGTGATATTCGCCTGAGTTTGAGACAGCACAATCAAGATGAATCCGTTACAGCTTAAACAACTTATTGAAGCGGCCTTGTTTGCGCATCCGCAGCCGTTATCGGCTGAGCAGCTGTATCAGCTGTTGCTGAATGAAGGCGAGGCCTCGCTGGCGGCCATAAGGCAGCAACTTAAAGAGTTGCAGTCAGACTATCAGGAACGTGGTATTGAGTTGGTAAAAGTGGCTTCCGGCTACCGTTTTCAAACCCGGGCCGAGCTGGGTCAGAGGTTAGCCGGGCTTTGGCAGGAAAAACCGCCTCGTTACTCAAACGCTTTGCTGGAAACTTTGGCATTAATTGTTTACCGGCAGCCCATTACCCGTGGTGAAATTGAACAAATACGCGGTGTAAGTGTCAGTAGCCAAATAATGAAGACACTGCAGGAACGAGGCTGGGTTAAGGTTGTAGGGCACAAAGAAGTGCCGGGAAGACCTCAGCTTTATGCCAGCACTAACGATTTTTTAGATGATTTTAATTTAAGTGACTTATCAGAATTACCTGATATCGACACACTTAATGAAGATGATGAACGTACCGCTGAGACAGCGACTAACGAGAGAGATGATTCGTAATGACCGAGAAATTACAAAAGGTTTTAGCCCGATCTGGACATGGTTCGCGCCGCGAAATTGAAACAAAAATTTCAGCCGGCCGAATTCGTGTGAACGGCAAAGTAGCACAATTGGGTGAGCGTATTGATGCCGACGCAAAAGTACGCATTGATGGCCACGAAGTTCAGATTAAACCTGAAGAAGAGGTCATTTGCCGAGTTCTGATTTACCACAAGCCCGAGGGTGAATTGTGTACGCGCAAGGATCCGGAGGGACGGCCGACCGTTTATGACCGCTTGCCAAGAATGAGTGGTGCGCGTTGGGTCGCTGTGGGGCGGCTTGACGTGAATACCTCGGGTCTGTTGTTATTTACTACCGACGGTGAGCTTGCTAATCGCCTGATGCACCCCAGCCAGCAGGTTGAACGTGAATACGCGGTACGGGTGTTTGGTGACGTTGATGAAGCCATGATGCAACGCCTGAGAAAAGGTGTGCAACTGGAAGATGGCCCTGCGCATTTCAATAGCATAAAGCCTGCCGGTGGTGATGGCATGAACCGCTGGTTCCATGTAACCATCAGTGAAGGGCGTAATCGTGAAGTTCGCCGCTTGTGGGAGTCGCAGGAAGTGCAGGTCAGTCGTCTTATCCGTGTTCGCTATGGCGATATTCCTCTGGAACCCGGTTTGCCGCAAGGTGGCTGGGCGGAAATGTCATTGCCTCAGGTCAACGCGTTAAGAGCTCAGGTTAACTTACCGGCGGAAAAAGAGTCGTTTCTCGACCCTCGTCATGAAGAGTCTAAACAGCGTCGTTTTGCGAAAATTCGTAAAGCCACCGCCCGCCACAGACTGGATAAAAAACAGAGTAAACGACGGGGTAAGTAAGTGACCACTACTGCCCGCTGGTTACCTGATTTTATGGAAAACCAGCGCTTGTTGCTGGCCTGGCCATACCGGAGTGATGTCTGGCGTAAGCATGCCGATCCAGCTCGAGACGCTCTCATAAAGCTAATAAAACAATTGCCTGATAACACGCCGGTTTCGCTCGTTGTTCCTGCGAGCATAAGCGACAGTGTACCCGAGGCACTTAAATCCGTTCAGCGCATAGAGCTGGATTATGACGATATCTGGCTACGCGATACTACACCACTGTGGCAGTTAAATAGCGACGGTCAGTTGGCGGCATTGTCTTTTGATTTTGATGGCTGGGGTGGTGTCCAGAATGTTATTGCTGCTGATAAAGCCTTTAGTCAAAGCCTGTGCTCTCGCTTCATGTGTCCAGTAACAAATAGCCTGCTTATTGCTGAAGGCGGTGCTTTTACGCACAACGGCCAGGGTGACTGGCTAATTGGTCTGGCCTGTATTAAGCAGCGAAACCCGGCAATGACAGAGCCGCAGATAAAGTCGTTATTAGGTCAGTTGTTGCCCGGGCAACGTTTGCACTTTTTTGATGGTGGATTGGTTGCTGATGAAACGGGCGGGCATATTGATAATATGGCGTTATTCGTTGACGCAAATACTGTGTTGTATGCTGCCACTGATAATACAGCGCATCCGGATTATAAAACCTGCCAGGCGCTTAAAAAACTACTGGATAAACTGCCTGCTTACATTCAAACCATTCCTTTACCTTTGCCGCCTCCACAACTGCCAGCTCGTGAAGAAAGAGCGGGGGTGGAGCTTACATCGTCAAGCTTAAAACGTACCGTTGAACTGCCTTTACTGTGCAGTTATGTGAATGTTTTGCAAACGAGTAAACTGGTTGTGGTACCTCAATTTGGGTTAACCACAGACGCTCAAGCCGTGCGGACTGTTCGCGAAGCTCTTCCGGAGCGAAAGGTTATTGCCATTGATGCTCGCGAATTTGTTTTAGGGGGCGGTGGTTTGCATTGTATCAGTCATAACTTGCCTAAATTTAAGACAGGTAAGCTTTAATCAGTGATGATTAGGCGTTCCCGGCCTTTATCCTTAGCTTCGAACAAAACGTCATCCGCACGTTTATAAAGAGAGTCAAAACTATCTTCCGGGTGAGCGTTAGTAAAGCCCATACTGAAGGTAATGCGGTAATCTTCCGGCAAACCGCTAATGGGCTTGCTGTTCATTTCCTTGGTAATGCGCTCGAAGATGTTTTTCGCGTCCTCTTTACTGACATCGAAAAAGACCAACAGCCATTCTTCGCCTCCCAGGCGACCGAAGTTGTCTTGATCACGCAGGCTGAGTTTGGCAACTTCTGCAAAACGTTGTAATACGCGGTCACCAACGTCGTGACCGAACTGATCATTTATTGCCTTAAAGTAATCGAAGTCGACAACGGCCAGGGCTAACTGACGTTGTTGTTCGCGAGCTTGCTCCAGACCTTTTTTGCATATACGGACAATGGCACGTCGATTCGGCGCGTTAGTTAAATCGTCTTTTAATGCCAGTTCGGCGAAGTTTTTACGAGCCCGCCATTGCTGATACAGAAAAGCCGAAACAATAATAACCACCAAAAGGCCTGAAATAATAATCCACACCAGCAGGTAATAGGAGGTTTGCTGCTCCTGCAGTTCTAACTGCTGCAACTGATTTTCTTTTTTAAGTAATTCATTGGTGGTCTCCTGCTCTTTAATTTCCAGGCGCACCATAATTTCTTGTACTTGTTTATCCTGAGTTTGCTCCTGCACTTTCTGCATATAATTGACAGAAGTTTTGTAACGCTCCAGAGCAGCCTTGTAATTTTCTTTACTCTGATAATACTCAGACCAGCGCTCATTCAGGGTCTGATATAATTGATTATCAGCTAATGTGTTAATAACCGAACTGGCGGCTTCTAGTTGAGCTAGCGCTTTTTCAAGTTCGTTGGTACCTAAATAAGCCGAAACCATGGCTAGCCGGCTTTGTGCTTCCATAGGATGAGCTCCGGCTGACTTAAATTGCGGCATAGCTTGATTTAGGCGTTCTAAACCCTGTTGATAACTTTCGTTTTCGATATCAATTGAGGCCATTTGGAAGAGGGCGTAAGCGACGCCAAGGTCATCTTTAATTTCTTTACTGATTTCTAAAGCCGTCTCGAAATGCTGTCTGGCTTTTTCATCATTTCCGGCGGCTTGATAACCAGTGGCTAAATTGTACTCGAGTACAGAAACATCCCATTGACCTAAATGTTCTCTGCTGATGTCGAGTGCATCCTGAATGTGTTCTAAGCCAATATCGTTTGCGCCAACATCGAGATAAATAGAACCAATTAAAGCGTGAAACTCTACCTGCAACCTGGGGTGTGCCGTGTAGGCATTACGATTGAGCTTTTCCAGAGTCTGCAGTGCATGGGCTATATCCCCTGTATTCTGCATCACTTGCGCATGAAGTATGTCTGCTTCTATCTGTAAATCTTTATTACCTGAAGCCTTAGCGTTTTCTATTGCATAGGTAATGCTGGTGTTGGCCTGGCGAAGCTGACCTCTTTGTAAGAAATACCATGTTTGGTTAATTCTCAACAGAGTTTTTGCAATTTTTGAGTTGGCCAATTCAGCAAAGCGTAAGCCTTCATCTATAGCTGCATGTGCTTTACTTTCATGACCGGAATATCGGTAGGCTTCAACTTGCAGTGCGTAAGCCATTGCCAGTTCTTCAAACTGGCGCTGGTTATCGTACTGTTCTATTAATTCAGAAGTTTTTTTTATCCAGGCATCTGGATTACTGCTGGCATCAACACGTTGCTGCTGCCACTCCTGAGCTGAAACTAATGAAGTGACAGCGAGTAAAGTGATAAATAAAAGGCTCTGAATTTTTAGGAACAAAATGGCTCTTTCTGTTGCAAAATTGTTGAATATCAAGCCATTTTACTCCGAGTGCTCAACATAGCAACGATTTAATTGTCAGAGTCCGGCTGAGTTTGGGTTGAGAATATAACCTCTACCTGTGCCTCAATGGTTTGTTGTCCAGGTAATGACACTTTATCTGAGCGGCTACTCATTTCTGCCATTTGCATAACCACCGGTCGTGACATAGAGCGTTCAGCGATACTTAATGTTCCCGTCAGCTCTAGACCCGCAGCAGTAGCCAAACGCTCGGCCTTATTTTTTGCTTGTTTATAAGCGTTGATCAGTGCTTGTTGATATAAACCTTGCTGGTCACTAATTTCAAACCGAACCTGACCAACGCGAGTGACGCCGCGCGCTAGCGCTAAGTCGATAATATCGTCGTAGTTTTCGGGCTCTAACAAAGTGACCTGAACTTCGCGTTGAACGACAAAACCATCTTGCTCTGTTTTCCCGTCATCGTTTTGTTCATACCGAGGGTAAATTTGTAGTTGGTAAGAACGAATATCTTTGTCTTCTATACCTTTACTATTCAGATCGTTAATTAAGCGGCTAGTGGTGTTATCGACTAATGTTTTTTGTGAGCTGAGTTTATTCCCGCGTTCTTCTATCCAAAAAGTCAGTGACATCTGATCCGGAATAGCAGAAACACTGCCGCTACCGGATATTGATAAGGTACGCTCGTCTGCTTGAGCGAAAGTGGTAAATCCTGCGGTAAGAAAGGCAAGACAAATGAAGAGAAACCTTGATTTTGAATTACTCTGAGTCATATTAAGCATCCTTAGACCAAATTCCATAGTTAGGTGTTGGAGTATAGACCATGGATGAAAGTTCAGAATATGACGAAAAAGCTTTGCGGGATAGTGCCTTTCGTTTGTTGGCAATGCGCGAGCAGAGCGGAACTGAATTAAAGCGTAAATTAATCCAGAAACAATGGCCTGCAGAAATGGTCAATCGCGTTGTCGACGAGCTGAATAAGGAAGGCTGGCAGAGTGACGAACGCTTCGCCAGTAGTTTTATTCGTGAAAAAGTAGGGCAGAAGCAGGGGCGGTTAAAAATCCTGGCGCAGGTCACCCAACAAAAAGGTGTTGCTACGGAAATTGTTGAGGACGTGCTCGAATCCATGGAAGTCGACTGGTTTGAACTGTGTGCAGAGCTGAAGCAGAAAAAGTTTGGCGATGATGACCCGTCTGATGAAAAAGAGTGGAGTCGGCAGGTTCGATTTTTGCAGCAGCGAGGTTTTACTCCGGAGCAAATTTTCGCTTGCGTCAATCGACCACGACGCTAGGCTAGACGGCTACTTCGTGATAGTCTTAGAGCATTAAAACATTGACCTAAAGTCACTCAGTTAAGAAAAGTAGGACTCAATATGAGCATGAACAGTGCCCAAATTCGTGATGCATTTTTAAATTACTTTGCTGAACGAGGACACGAGAAAGTTCCGTCAGCATCGATGATCCCCGGTAACGATCCCACCTTGTTATTTACCAATGCAGGTATGGTTCCATTTAAAGACGTTTTTCTGGGTACTGATAAACGTCGTTATGATAAAGCCACCTCGGCGCAACGCTGTCTGCGTGCCGGCGGTAAACATAACGATTTAGAAAATGTTGGGTACACAGCCCGTCATCACACTTTCTTTGAAATGATGGGTAACTTCAGTTTCGGTGACTACTTTAAAAAACAAGCTATTCAGTACGCCTGGGACTTTTTAACCAAAGAGTTGAAGCTGCCGGCTGAAAAGCTCTGGGTTACGGTGTTTACCGAAGATGATGAAGCCTACGATATCTGGGTGAAAGACATTGGTGTACCGGAAGACCGTATTTCGCGTATTGGCGAAAAAGATAATTTCTGGTCTATGGGAGATACCGGGCCTTGTGGTCCATGCTCTGAAGTGTTTTATGACCACGGTGAAGAAGTATGGGGCGGCCCTCCGGGAACCCCTGAAGAAGACGGTGATCGTTACATCGAGATTTGGAATCTGGTCTTTATGCAGTATAACCGTCAGGCTGACGGTACCTTAGAACCCTTGCCTGATCCTTCTATTGATACGGGCATGGGGCTGGAGCGTATTTCTGCCATTATGCAGAATGTTCACAGTAACTATGAAATTGATTTGTTCCAGGCACTGATTAAAGCGGCGGCTGAAATTATTGGCACCAATGATTTGGATAATAAATCATTGCGGGTTATCGCTGATCATATTCGTTCATGCTCCTTCTTGATTACCGATGGAGTTATGCCATCAAACGAAGGCCGTGGTTATGTTCTGCGCCGTATAATACGCAGAGCCGTGCGGCACGGGCACTTACTGGGCGCTAAAGAGACCTTCTTTTTCCGCTTGGTAGACGAATTGGCTCGCCAGATGGGTGAAGCGTATCCTGAGCTGGAGCAGAAAAAGCAAATTATTAAAGACGCACTGGAACGCGAAGAGCAGCAGTTTGCGCGCACGCTGGAGCGCGGTCTGGCAATTTTATCAGACGAAATTGCCGAGCTGAAAGGTCATGTTATACCGGGCGACGTGGTCTTCAAACTCTATGACACTTATGGCTTTCCGGTTGATTTAACTGCGGACATTGCCCGTGAGCAGGAATTGACAGTTGATGAACAAGGCTTCGAACAGGCTATGTCAGAGCAGCGTCAGCGGGCTCAGCAGGCTTCTCAGTTTGGAATGGATTATAATCAACAGCTTAAATCTGACAATAAAACCGCATTTACCGGTTACGATGACGTTGCCGGGCAGGCAAAAGTGGTCGAGTTATTTAAAGATGGTAAACCGGTAGAGCAGTTGCAGGCGGGCGAAAACGGCATTGTGGTTTTATCAGAAACTCCATTTTATGCAGAAAGTGGTGGTCAAATCGGTGACAAAGGTGTTTTGGTTGTCAACGGACCGGCATTTGAAGTGACAGACACCCAGTATATTGGCAAAGCGATAGCGCACCACGGCGTAGCGAAAGCTGCGGTTAAGCTCAACGACAGCGTAAAAGCCGAAATTGATTCTGAGCGTCGTGAGAATATTAAACGCAACCACTCGGCAACGCATTTGCTGCATGCAGCGCTTAGAAACTTGCTGGGTGAGCACGTTACGCAAAAAGGTTCTTTGGTCGAAGCGGACAAAATGCGTTTTGACTTCTCGCACTTTGAACCAGTGACGACTGAGCAGTTGGCTCAATTAGAGCGTGAGGTAAATGCACAAGTTCGCGCTAACCTGCCACTGCAAACCGAGCTCATGGCTATTGACGAAGCAAAAGAAGCGGGCGCAATGGCCTTGTTCGGCGAAAAGTATGATGAGCAGGTACGAGTTGTGCGTATGGGAGATTTCTCCATGGAGCTTTGTGGCGGTACTCATGTCAAAGCGACAGGCGATATCGGTTTATTCAGAATAACCTCAGAGGGCGGTATTGCTTCGGGTGTGCGTCGCATTGAAGTGGTAACCGGAGAAGCAGCCGTACGATATACTCAACAGCAGCAAAGCGTATTGCAGCAAATTGCTGGAGAACTCAAAACAGAACCAAGCTCTGTGGCCGATAAAGTTCAGCAACTGCAGCATAAGTTCCGTGAATTAGAGCGTAAGAACGAGCAACTGCAACAAAAACTGGCACAGCAGGCCGGTGGTGGGTTAATCGCTCAGGCTGTTGATATTAATGGGGTTAAAGCAATTATTGCGGAGCTAGACCAGGCCGATCCGAAATCTTTGCGTGGATTAGTTGATGATCTGAAGAACCAAATGGGCTCAGGTATCGTATTATTAGGAACTGCAAACGGTGATAAAGTCAGTTTAATTGCTGGCGTTACTACCGATTTAACGTCTAAAGTTAAAGCAGGAGATATCGTGAATCAGGCTGCAAATGTCGTTGGTGGCAAGGGCGGAGGTCGTCCTGACATGGCGCAGGCAGGTGGTTCACTCCCGGAACAGTTAAATGAAGCTTTGGCTACTGCGACAACTTGGTTACAGCAACAGCTTTAGCTGTCGCTGTAAGCGATTAAAACACAACGAAAAAGTATGCGCTTCGTTATAGTGTAATCACTCTCAGTGTTGGTAGACTGCTTACGCCAGTTCAGGGAAAAGTTCGATATTCGCGGTAAGAATCGGAACAGTATTGAAGGAGCAATCTATGCTAATTTTAACTCGCCGTGTAGGTGAAACATTAATGATAGGTGATGATGTTTCGGTCACCGTTCTCGGCGTTAAGGGAAACCAAGTACGTATTGGTGTTAATGCCCCGAAAGACGTTTCCGTTCATCGCGAAGAAATATACATGCGCATTCAGTCTGAAAAAGACGATGAGCAAGACAAAGAATAAGTGATTAGACAAGACCGGCGAAAGCCGGTCTTTTTTTATGTTTTTGAGCATTCTGAAGAAAAATCACGCGAGATGGTCAATTATCCCACACTTAAACCCTAGTTTTTAAAAAAGCGATTGACATTATTGCCAACATCGCTAGAATTCACGCCACAACGATTTGGAGAGGTGGCCGAGTGGCTGAAGGCGCTCCCCTGCTAAGGGAGTATAGGGTTTGTAGCCCTATCGAGGGTTCGAATCCCTCCCTCTCCGCCAGTCGTTTACAGTAACAATTACGCGCTCGTAGCTCAGCTGGATAGAGTACCTGGCTACGAACCAGGCGGTCGGAGGTTCGAATCCTCCCGAGCGCGCCATATTGTTACTAACCTGAATACGCGCTCGTAGCTCAACTGGATAGAGTACCTGGCTACGAACCAGGCGGTTGGAGGTTCGAGTCCTCCCGAGCGCGCCATTCTTTTTTATATCCCCTTAAATTATCTTCTTTGCTCATTAGTCCCTTTGAATATTTTTTAATCTCATTTAAATCCTGAATACCCACTATTTACTGCTGTATCTCCTTGCGTGACTTGCTACCATGGTATTTAATAATTTTATAACAATACCTTAGCAACCAATCAGGAGTGCTTCGTGTCAGAATTGCTCAGTCAAGCTGCGCAACTCATGCTGGTAGGCATGGGCGCAGTCATCATCTTTCTTTGCTTACTGGTCGTTGCCATGAGCGTTATGAAACGCCTGATCCCAACACCAGAGCCTGTTGCCAGTACTCAGCCTTCAGTCGAAAGTAATAGCTCTGATGCGGCAAGTCCTGCGGTACTGGCTGCAATTTCTGCTGCGGTACACCGTTATCGTCAAGGCAAAAAAGCAGCGAATAACAAGGAGAAATCACAATGAGTAAACCCCTGTTACTAACAGAGTTGGTGCTTCGTGACGCACATCAGTCACTACTCGCAACGCGTATGCGTCTGGACGACATGCTTCCCATTGCTGAAAAGCTCGACAGCATCGGCTACTGGTCAATGGAGTCCTGGGGTGGTGCGACTTTTGATTCTTGTATTCGCTACCTTGGTGAAGATCCCTGGGAACGCATTCGTGAACTGAAAAAGGCTATGCCGAATACTCGCCAGCAAATGCTGCTTCGAGGGCAAAACCTGCTGGGATACAGGCATTACGCCGATGATGTGGTGAAACGTTTTGTCGAACGCGCAAAGGAAAATGGTGTTGATGTTTTCCGTATTTTTGATGCGATGAACGATGTTCGAAATTTAAAAACAGCAATAAAAGCGGCAAAAGACGTTGATGGCCATGCGCAGGGTACTCTCGCTTATACTGTCAGCCCGGTTCATACCCTGGATAAATGGGTGGCAATGGCACAAGAATTGGAAGATTTAGGCTGTGACTCGTTATTCATTAAAGATATGGCTGGCTTGTTAAGGCCTAACGACGCCTATGAACTGGTCAGTGCGTTGAAGGAAAAGACGGACTTGCCAATTGCTATGCAGTGTCACGCAACAACGGGCTTAAGTGTGGCAACCTACCAGAAAGCCATTGATGCTGGTATCGATATGCTGGATACCGCCATTTCGTCAATGAGCATGACTTACGGCCATTCGCCAACAGAAACCCTGGTTGCAATGACAGAGAATACCGACCGGGACACAGGCTTGTCATTACCTGACTTAGCTGAAGTAGCCAGCTATTTCCGCGATGTGCGCAAGAAATACGCTAAGTTCGAAGGTTCTCTCAAAGGGGTTGATGCGCGCATTCTTCTGGCTCAGGTACCGGGAGGTATGCTGACCAATATGGAAGGACAGTTAAAAGAGCAGGGTGCGCTGGATAAATTTGATGAAGTTTTAAAAGAGATTCCGAAGGTACGTGAAGACCTTGGATTTATCCCTTTGGTTACGCCAACCTCACAAATTGTAGGAACCCAGGCGGTTCTGAACGTGTTGAGCGGTGAACGTTACGAGAATATCTCTAAAGAAACTGCTGCGGTTCTTAAAGGTGAATATGGAGCAACCGCTGCAGAAGTTAATAAAGACTTGCAGAAGCGCGTTCTGGACGGTGAAGAACCTATTACCTGTCGCCCGGCGGATTTACTGGATAACGAACTGGATGCGCTGACCAAAGAGCTAAAAGATAAAGCGACAGATGAAGATATTCGTTTAGCGGATGATGTTGTTGATGATGTCTTAACTTATGCGCTGTTTCCGCAAATTGGGCTTAAATTCCTGAAGAACCGTGATAACCCGGATGCTTTTGAGCCGGTGCCTGGAGAAGAACCTGAAGAGCAAACGGAATCTAAAGAGCAACAAGCTCCAAAGGCAACCGGAGATGTTGAGCAATACGAAGTTGAGGTTGAAGGTAAGCGTTATAATGTAAAAGTCGGCCCAGCGGGTCAGCTCGATTCTGTGAAGTCATCGTCCTCAGCAGAGTCTTCACAATCATCACCTGAGTCATCGCAGCAATCATCAGGTGGATCAGGCGAGGGTGAAACCATAAAAGCGCCATTAGCCGGTAATATTTTTAAAGTTGTAGCCAAAGAGGGCGCTGCGATTAAAGCCGGCGACGTTGTCTTAGTAATGGAAGCGATGAAAATGGAAACCGATATTAAAGCACCAAAAGACGGTACTGTTCAGTCTCTTCATGTAAAAGAAGGTGACGCAGTGACCGTGGGTGATGCTCTGGTGACGGTAGGCTAATATGGAGAAGCTGCAGATTTTATGGGAAACCACTGGTATTGCTGCAATGACATTCGGTCAGTTCAGCATGATTCTGGTGGGTGGGTTGTTGTTGTATTTGGCAATCTCAAAGAAATTTGAACCTTTATTACTATTACCTATTGGCTTTGGCGCAATACTGGCAAATATCCCTTTAGGTGGCTTCACTGAGCCTGGGGGAGTTCTTTACTACGTGTATAGCGTTGGCATCGACACCGGTATGTTCCCATTGCTTATTTTTATGGGGGTTGGCGCATTAACCGATTTTGGCCCCTTGCTGGCAAACCCTAAAATGCTGTTTTTGGGTGGGGCAGCTCAATTCGGTATTTTTGCTACCTTGTTTGGAGCTATTGCTTTGAATGGCATACCGGGCATTGAGTTTTCGATGTCCGATGCGGCGGCGATTTCAATTATCGGCGGCGCTGATGGTCCCACGGCTATTTTCCTGGCGTCGAAGCTGGCACCGGATTTATTAGGCGCTATTGCTGTTGCGGCTTATTCTTATATGGCGCTGGTGCCTATTATCCAGCCGCCAATAATGAAACTGCTGACAACTCAGGCCGAGCGTGAGATTAAAATGGAGCAGTTACGACCGGTAGCTCGTCGTGAGAAGCTTTTCTTCCCGCTAATAGCTATGGGGTTAACGTTGTTGTTTTTGCCTTCAGCAACGCCTTTGGTTGGCATGTTCTGCCTGGGTAACTTAATGCGTGAATCTGGCGTGGTGGAGCGCTTAACTAAAACCACTCAGAACGAGCTGATTAATATTGTGACCATCTTTCTCGGTTTGGCTGTGGGTTCTAAATTGCAGGCGGAGCAATTTCTCAGCTTCCAAACGCTGGGCATTCTGGTATTAGGTGCCGTTGCATTTGCCATAGGAACTGCCAGTGGTATTTTAATGGCGAAATTAATGGGTAAATTCAGCAAAGACCCGATTAACCCGTTAATTGGTGCTGCTGGAGTATCCGCTGTACCTATGGCAGCACGGGTGGTTAATAAGGTTGGTTTACAGGCTAATCAGCAAAACTTCCTGTTAATGCATGCGATGGGACCTAACGTAGCCGGAGTATTAGGCTCAGCAGTTGCAGCGGGGGTTTTACTGGCATTGGTTTAACGCCCGGTCAGAAACATCATCGCCGTGTAAAAAGCGGCGATGACAGCGCTTATCACCGCAATATACACAAAGCCTTTGTAACCTTGTTTGATACTCCAGCCATTAGCGCGTAAATACAGCAACCAAATCAGACTGAGTAGTAACGGAATAATAAAAAAATAGCGGATCATAGTAATTCCTCAAGACTGATGTTGTTGAATGGCTTCTAAGTCGACAGCCGCCTGATGCGCATAGCGTAAACGTTTTTCCAGTTCAGTGATCTGGTCAGCGACTTTATCAATATTACCTTCAGCCATAAATTGCTCTAAGTCGGCGGCTTTGCTTTGTAACTGAGTAAAGCCAAGATTCGCGGCAGCTCCCTTTAACGAATGAAAATAGCGGCGCGCACTTTCATGCTGGCCCCGGGTAATAAAGTCAGAGACTTTAGTAGCGCTACCCTGGTAGGTTTCATACAGCTGCTCTACTAATTTCAGATAAAGCTCAACGTTGTACTGTAAGCGTTTTAATGCCGTTTCAAACTCAATGCCCTTCACTTGTGGAATACGAACCGGCGGTTTATTAACCTCATCCTGTTTAGATTCTGGTGGTACTTCTGGTTGTTGGTTATTGGTGTAGTCACCCGGGACCGCCCATTTAATAATGGCTTTAATCAGCTGTTGTTCATCAATTGGCTTAGCAATATGTCCTTGCATACCCGCGGCAAGTGAACGCTCCTCGTCGCCACTCATTGCGTTGGCTGTCATGGCCAGAATAGGAAGCTGCTGATAATTGAAGTCGGCGCGGATTGTTTGCGCCGCTTTCAGCCCGTCCATGACCGGCATTTGAATGTCCATTAATACCAGCGAATAATTTTTGTTATGAACGGCTTCTACTGCTAGCTGCCCATTTTCCACTATATCCACTTTAAATTTGTGGCTTGAGAGTATTTCTCTGGCGACTTGCTGATTAATCTCATTGTCCTCTACCACCAAAATAGGTGCTCGCAAAATACTTTCCGGGATGCCGTCACCACTGTCAGCATCGTCCGCATCGGAGAGCTCTCGCTGAAATAATGTTGAGGTCAGGCTTCTACCTAATGTTGACGCGGTAAAGGGTTTTGAAATGATGTCGTTGACGCCTGCCTGCTTCGCCTTTTCTGATAATTCTTCAGCATAATACCCTGTCGCCAGCGTCATTTTCGGCCTTATGTCTTCTGCATAACGCTCGGTTATCTTCTGGCAAAATTCCAGACCATCCATACCCGGCAAGCGCCAGTCAACCAAAACCAATTGATAAGGATTGTTGTCCTCGACAGACAGCTGAAAAACTTGCAGGGCTTGTTCCGCCGTGCGGCACACTTTTACGTCAACCTGATAACTGCGCAGCATTTCATACAGCATTTCGCGGGTACTTAAGTTGTCATCAATGGCGAGAATTCGAACGCCTTTAAGTTTCTGCAAAAGGTACTGATGATGACTGTTGTCCTGCTCTGTCTGTAACGGCAGTTCTACTTCTATGTAAAACGTTGAGCCCTGACCGGCGGCGCTGGTTACGCCGATATCACCGCCCATTAATAAAATAAGACGTCGGGAAATGGCTAAGCCAAGGCCGGTACCGCCATACTTACGGGTTGTCGAAGTATCTGCCTGAGTAAAGGCTTTAAAGAGGTTAGCGCGCTGCTCTTCGTCCATACCAATACCGGTATCGGTAACCGATATCCGCAACAAAACATTATCCCGGGAACTGTCCAGCAGGTTAACGGCAACATTGATTTCACCGTCTTCGGTAAATTTAATAGCATTACTGATCAGGTTAACCAGCACCTGGTTCAAGCGCAGCGGGTCGCCAATTAAACGCGTTGGTATATTGGCCGGTAAGTTAATAATAAACTCGAGGTCTTTATCGTAAGCCCGGTAAGCAAACATGTCGGCCAGTGAGGTCAGAACATCCTGCAAATCGAAAGGAATGCGCTCGACAGTTAACTTACCCGCGTCAATTTTTGAAAAGTCGAGAATGTCATTAATAACGCCCAGTAAAGCCTGTGAAGAAGAGTCGATGACTTTGATGTAGCGTTTTTGTTTTTGGGTAAGTTCAGTTTTCAGGCAAAGGTTTGCCATACCCACAATAGCGTTAATTGGTGTGCGAATTTCATGGCTCATATTTGCCAGGAATTCACCTTTTGACTGATTGGCACGCTCGGCGGTTTCTTTGGCCTTTTCCATTTCTTCAGCAACTGATTTAATGCCGGATATATCGTAATAGCTGCCGAGAATGCCGATAATATTGTGATCGTCATCGTAAAGCGGAACACTGGAATGCTCGACCCACTGGCTTTTACCGCTTACTTTCAGTTCGATTTCTGCATTAACTGATGGAGCCTGCTGACTAAAGGTTTTTCTGTCGCGCTCCAGTAATACGTCATTACTGGCAAGGGAATCAATTTCTGCATCCGCTTTGCCGGCCAGAGATTCAGGATCAATACCAAAGTCATTAGCAAAAGCACGGTTGCCGCCTAACAATTTTAGTTCGGGGTCGCGCCAGTAAACCCGGGTTGGCAGGTCATTAAAAACTTGTTCAAACAGTTGTAACGAGTCTGACGATAAAAAGGGTTGCCGAAAAGGCGCTGTCAGTGCGTTGCGCCGGGACCACCACCAAATGACAATGCCAATAATCAAACTGAACAGAATCATCGCGACTAATACAGTGTCACTCCAGGGGGCAGGTAACAGGGCATATAACGCAAGACTGGTTACCTGAAGAATGACAAAAATGAGCTGTAAAAATGTCCAGAATGAATTCATGGTTGATCCGTAACCGAAAGGTTATATAAACAGCAGCTAGTCTGCCACGTTGTGCTGTAATCGCCAAGTTATGAGTGACAACCATAGACCTTTTAGCGAATTACCAGTAAGCTTAGCGGCAGAAAACCTTCCGCCTCAGTGAATGGAGTTGTCTTTTGCAAGCAACATTTCAAGCAGTTATCGAAAAGCTTAAGCAATCGGGTAAAACAGCAGTTTGGCAGGGCATTAAACGTGGTATTGAACGTGAAGCTTTGCGAATAAAAGAAAATGGGACGCTGGCGCCGGGTGACCATCCCCAGGAACTGGGGAAAACTCTGACGCATCCGACCATTACAACCGATTACTCAGAGAACCTACTTGAGTTTATTACTCCGGTTGCCTCCGATATTGACACAACGCTGTCACAGCTCCGTGATATTCATCGGGTGGCTTATAACGCCATTGATGACGAATTGTTGTGGCCAATGAGCATGCCTTGCTACATTGGCTCAGATGACGATATTCGTATCGCTAAATATGGTGACTCGCACTCGGGACGCATGAAAAGCCTTTACCGTCGCGGTCTGACATATCGCTACGGCGCCACTATGCAGGTTATTGCCGGAGTGCATTATAATTTTTCTGTATCCGATGCAATGTGGGAAGAATTAGCGGAGATTGAGGGTGTCAGTAATAACCAAAGTTTCCGTACCGAACGCTATTTCGCTCTCATCCGTAACTTTAAGCGCGTGGCCTGGGTTATTCCGTACTTGTTTGGCGCTTCGCCTGCTTTGTGTAAATCGTTTTTCAGTCAGACTAAAAATGAAGAGATTCTGAAAAAATGGGATTTTGATACGGTAGGTAAAGGCACGGTATTCTTGCCTTATGGTACGTCGTTGCGAATGAGCGACTTAGGTTATACCAATAAAGAACAGGCAACTCTGAAAATTACTTATAATTCATTGGATGAGTATGTGACAGGCCTGCGTCGCGCAATTACAACGCCATCTCAGCAGTTTTCGAAAATCGGTGTAAAAGTAGGCGACGATTATCGTCAGCTTAACGATAATATTCTGCAGATAGAAAATGAGTTTTATTCGCCAATTCGTCCTAAACAGACAGCCCGCGATGGCGAAACGCCAAGCCAGGCCCTAGAGCGTGGTGGGGTAGAGTATGTAGAGATTCGTGCACTGGACGTGAACCCGTTTAGTGATGTGGGTATCACGGCGCAGCAAATGCACTTTCTGGACTTAATGCTTTTGCATTGTTTATTACAACCAAGCGAAGAAATGAGCTGGGAACAGCAGCAGCAAGCCGACAAGAATTTTACTAAAGTGGTTATGCAGGGACGTGATCCGCGCTTAAGCTTGCAGCAAAACGGCATTGATCGCCTAATGGCCGACTGGCTGGAAGAGCTTTTTGCAGATTTCTCTTCAATTGCCAAAGCACTGGATAACAGTTCAGACAATAAAGTTTATCAGAATCATTTAGCGGATTTGTACGAGTGGGTATTAAATCCGGAAAGTACGTTATCGGGTCAAATTTTACGATTGCTCAAAGAAGAAGACCGCGATAACAGCAATTTAGGTATGCAGTTAGCTAAGCAATACCGCGAGCAACTGAAAAATGAGCCGCTCAGTTACTATCAACAAGACGACTTTGCTAAATGGGCGGCCGAATCAGAGCAAGCGTTTGAAGAACGTTATCAGCAAGACAATAACGTTGACTTTGATACGTTTCTGGCAAATTATTTCAAACAGGCAGCACGCTCTGGTCAGCTAGCTGATTGATAAACATAAAAAAACGCAGCCCAAATTTGGACTGCGTTCAATAAAACGTTCAGGGGATGAACATGAATGCATTTATCAGCTACAACATGTGTTCAATTACTGAGAGTTTAACGAGTGAATAAAGTTCAATGGCGATAAAACTTTTTTTCCCTATTCAATCGAAAGTACTGATAAGTGCTTTGTTTGTCGCGACTCTCAGTGGTTGCGCAACACCCCCTCCGGCGAACCCTGAAAATGTCTGTCATATTTTTGAAGAGCACAGTGACTGGTATCATGCGGCCGCTGATGTGCGTGAACGCTGGGGCGTGCCTATTCATGTACCAATGGCGATGATGTATCAGGAGAGCTCCTTCAAGCATAATGCTTTGCCGCCCAGAGACTACCTTTTAGGCTTTATTCCATGGGGTCGGGTGAGTTCGGCTTACGGTTACTCGCAGGCGAAAACGATGACCTGGGAAGATTACCAGCGTGAAACGGGTAACGGTTGGGCCAGTCGCGATGACTTTGAAGATGCAATTGATTTTATGGGTTGGTTTATAGCAAAAACCTATAAAATTAATGGGGTATCGAAATGGGACGCCTACGGACAATATCTTAACTATCATGAAGGCTGGGGTGGCTATCAGCGTAAGTCTTATTTAAAGAAACCCTGGCTGGTAAAAGTATCCAGGGTTGTAAAAAGCCGCTCTATGACATACGCCGCGCAATTGAATAAGTGTGAGGAAGATTTAAAGCACGGCTGGCTATGGCGTTTATTTTTCGGTTAGTCATTGGTCTGGTTATCGGGTTTTTGGTAGAGCTCAGGAAACACTCTAATTTGTTTTATCATGGTGTCACCAATTTCAACAAGCTCTACCGGATAACCGCCTAAACGCAGCGACAACCGGGCATCAGGAATATCTCCGAACTGTTCAATAATAAGACCGCTTAAGGTTTTTGGGCCATCAGTCGGAAAATCCCAATTCATTTCTTTATTCAATTCGCGCAAGTTAGCTGAACCGTCGACTAAAAAGCTGCCGTCAGTTTCCAGTGTGACAGATTCGCTGGGAGCCGGCGCCATAGAAGTCGTGAAGTCACCAACAATTTCTTCCAGAATATCTTCCAGAGTAACGAGTCCCTGAATGTCGCCGTATTCGTCAACAACCAGTCCGATACGTTCTTTACGACGCTGGAATTTTAGTAGCTGCACATTTAATGGTGTGCCTTCGGGAATAAAATAACTGTCCCGCGCAGCACGCACTAAAATGGACTTATCCGCAGTAAACTGATTTTTACTCATCAGGCGCATGATATCGCGTGCATGCAAAAAGCCGATAGCGTCATCTATTTCATTACGATAAAGCAGTACGCGGGTGTGTTGACCATTTGACAGTTGCTTAACAATAGACTTCCAGTCGTCACTAATATCGATGCCAACGATTTCATTACGGGGCACCATGACGTCTTCTACCGTAACTTTCTCGAGGTCCAGAATGCTGACCAGCATTTCCTGGTGCGAAGTCGGAATTAAATTCCCTGCTTCATTTACTACTGTACGCAGCTCGTCGGAGCTTAACGCGTCAGCCATTTGTGACTGCTTGGGGTTAACTCCCAGCAGGCGCATGAAAGAATTGGTGATGAAGTTCATACCAATAACGATAGGGTACATGACCTTTAGCAAAGGCATCAAAATTAAGGAGCTGGGAAAAGAAATGCGCTCCGGATGCAGTGCTGCAATGGTTTTCGGCGTAACTTCAGAAAAAATCAGAATAATTAAGGTTAAACCAAAAGTAGCTATTACTATTCCAGCGTCACCGAACCAGCGCAGACAAAGGATAGTTGCGATAGCCGATGCACCAATGTTGACCAGATTATTGCCAATAAGGATAAGGCCAATTAACCGATCGGGACGATCAAGCAGGTACTGGACACGCTTAGCTCCGGGGTGATTGTTTTGTACCAGATGGCGCAGACGGTACCGGTTGATAGACATCATGCCAGTTTCGGAGCCAGAGAAGTATGCGGATAAAAATAACAGTACGGCTAAAATCACGAGCAACATGCCCGTTGATATCTCGTCCAACGGTTTATTCCTTAATTATACTGTGAATGTGACAATGTAGAGTTCTCAGCTATGAAGTCAAGTGTCATTCAGGATAAGAGAAAATCTTTCACGAACCGACTGCCAAAATACCCTAAGGTTAATAGGGTGCTGGCAAGTACGGTAATGACCACAATAATGCGCCCACGTAAGCCTGATGTCCGGTGTAGGACAACCGCCAAAAGGTAAAGCAAAGCCGCGACGCTGGTTAAAATGGTTTTGTGTGCTTGCTGTTGAGCGAGCATGTCATCGAGGAAAAGAAACCCTGAACCCAGAGCGAGAAACAGCACAAAAGTGCCCAGCGCCAGAAGGTTGAAGAAATATTTTTCGACAGTCATTAATGGTGGCAGTTTGCTCAGCAGAATATGACCTTTGCGGTTTTTTAATACACGGTTTAAATAACTGGTTTGTAACGCGTAAAGTGTGGCTAAGGCCAATATTCCATAGGCGACCAGTGACAAGGTAATGTGAAAAACTAACCCATGTCCGATGCTGATGTCAGCACCCCAGTTAACCGGAGTGAACACAAGTAACAGTGTGGTAAGCGCAGAAAACAGATAAATAACCGGCTTCAGGAATAAGTTACTGGCCTGGTTATTTTTCACTACGGTTAAAGCGGCTATCAGAAAAGCCACAATAGCCAGACTGGATGAGATATTAATGTGATCGAAATCATCGTTGGAAAGTTGTATTAAAATGAGCCAGCCATGCGCAGCAACCGCCAAAGCAGCTGGTACAATCTGATAAGCTGGGTGAAGCACTTTGTTTTTTAAGATATTTTGTAGAATAACAAAAGCGCTGGCACTGTAACCCAATAAGCTGATTAGCAACAATAAAGAGAGCATCACGCGCCCGACTTCCCTGATTCCTGTTGTTCGTGCCCTGAGTATACGACGTCAGTCGGTTAAACCCAATACTTACGGGGCGAAACTTTCTTGCAAATCAGATATACTGCCCCCATTACTATTAACGTCAGAAATCGCAATATAAGAGACGATCGACATGTTTGAGAATTTATCGGAACGCTTGTCGCAAACGCTGCATTCTATTGGTGGCCGGGGGCGACTGACCGAAGACAATATTAAAGAAACCTTGCGCGAAGTTCGCATGGCGCTGCTTGAAGCCGATGTTGCCTTGCCTGTGGTAAAAGACTTTATTGCTAAAGTTAAAGAACGGGCCGTAGGTACAGAGGTCAACAAAAGCCTGACGCCGGGTCAGGTTTTTGTCAAAATTGTCCAGTCTGAGCTGGAAGCGGCAATGGGTGAGGCGAATGCACCTCTGCAATTAAATACCCAGCCGCCAGCTGTTATTTTGATGGCAGGTTTGCAGGGTGCGGGTAAAACCACCAGTGTGGGCAAACTGGCTAAATATTTAACTGAGCGCCAGAAGAAAAAAGTCATGGTGGTCAGTGCCGACGTTTATCGTCCGGCCGCTATTAAACAGCTGGAAACTCTTGCCGAGCAGGTAGGCGTTGAGTTCTTCCCGTCTTCAACTGATCAAAAACCAGTTGATATTGCTAATGCTGCTATTGCCCAGGCACGTAAGCAGTTTATTGATGTGGTATTAGTGGATACCGCCGGTCGTCTCGCTATTGACGAAGACATGATGCAGGAAATTCAGCAACTGCACTCAGCCATCAATCCGGTTGAAACCCTGTTTGTCGTTGACGCGATGACGGGTCAGGACGCGGCAAATACCGCCAAAGCATTTAGCGAGGCTTTGCCTTTAACGGGTGTTATTCTGACGAAGACCGATGGTGATGCTCGTGGTGGTGCGGCTCTGTCTATTCGCCATATTACCGGTAAGCCTATTAAATTCCTGGGTGTTGGTGAGAAAAACGATGCGCTGGAGCCGTTTCATCCTGACCGCGTAGCCTCCAGAATTCTTGGCATGGGCGATATGCTTTCTCTGATTGAGGAAGTCGAACAAAAAGTCGATAAAGAAAAAGCGGAGCGAGTGGCGAAAAAAGTCATGAAAAAAGGCCAGTTCTCACTGGAGGATTTTCGTGATCAGCTCGTACAGATGCGTGAAATGGGCGGCATGATGGGATTAATGACCAAAATGCCGGGCATGGGTAAAATGACAGAACAAATGAAAGGTCAGATGGATGACAAAATGACCTTGCGCATGGAAGCCATTATCAACTCCATGACTCCTAAAGAACGGCTACGACCCGACGTAATAAAGGGCTCGCGTAAGCGCCGTATAGCAACCGGTTCAGGTACTCAGGTGCAGGACGTGAACAAGTTGCTTAAACAGTTTACTCAAATGCAAAAAATGATGAAAAAAATGAAAGGTGGCGGCATGCAGAAAATGATGCGCGGCATGGGCGGAAAGATGCCACCAGGAATGTTCCCCGGACGCTAGGAAAAAGCGCGTCAAGCTTGCATTTGCAGTAAAAATCAGTAGAATTGCCGAGCCTTCCGACTATGTCGGAGGGCTTTGCTATTTTTTACATTTACAAAACAGTTATATTGAGGAACGCAATGGTAACCATTCGTTTACAACGTGGTGGCGCGAAAAAACGCCCCTTCTACCAAATGGTAGTTGCTGACAGTCGCAATGCTCGCGACGGTCGTTTCATTGAGAAAGTAGGATTTTTTAACCCTGTAGCTCGTGGTCAGGAAGAAAAACTTCGTGTTGATGTTGACCGCATCGAGCATTGGGTAAGCAAAGGCGCTCAGTTATCTGATCGTGTTGCTAAATTAGTTAAAGATGCAAGCGCTGCTGCGTAAGCATTAACAGATTCAGGTAGGTAAATTAATGCAGCAATCAGAGCAAATCGTCGTTGGTCGCATCGGTGCGGTGTATGGCGTAAAAGGCTGGTTGAAAGTGCAGTCATTTACCGATGATCCAGAATCGATATTTGAATACAGCCCTTGGTTACTCAGCCAGAAAACTGAGCGCGAAATGAAAGTTGTCGAGTGGCGTCGCCACAACAACGGACTTATCGCCAGGTTAGAAGGCATATCCGATCGCGATGAGGCTGCGCGCCTTACTGGTGCGGATATTTGCATTACGGCAGATGAGTTACCGGCATTAGCTGACGATGAGTTTTACTGGCGCGACCTTATTGGTATGCGTGTAGTGAACACCAACGGCTATGATATGGGTGTGGTTGAACAAATTATGCCCACCGCATCGAACGATGTGTTGGTCGTAAAAGCAAACAGCAACGATGGGTTCGGAAAATCTGAACGTTTAATTCCTTTTATCCAAAGTGAATATGTCACTGCGGTTGATAAGGAAGCCAAACAGATTCAGGTTGAGTGGCCATCGGACTTTTGATGGGCAAGCCTTTGCAGGTTGGCGTCATCAGTTTGTTTCCTGAAATGTTTTCGGCCGTCACCGATTACGGTGTTACCGGCAGAGCAATAAAGGAAGGTTTGCTGACAGTGAGTGTCTGGAATCCTCGTGATTTCACTCATGATCGCCACAGGACTGTTGATGACAGGCCTTATGGCGGTGGTCCGGGTATGTTGATGATGGTGCAGCCACTTGTGGATGCTATCAACGCAGCAAAACAAAGCCTGGGTGAGGATACTCCTGTTATTTATTTGTCACCGCAAGGGCAAAAACTTGATCACAGCGGAGTGCAACAGCTCTCCGGCAATGATCGAATGATTTTGATTGCTGGCCGTTATGAAGGCATTGATGAACGCGTTATTAAACAATACGTTGATGCAGAATGGTCGATAGGGGATTACGTATTAAGCGGTGGTGAGTTGCCAGCAATGGTACTTATTGACGCGGTTTCACGGTTAATTCCCGGGGTGTTGGGACACCAGGATTCAGCGGCAGAAGATTCTTTTGCCAGCGGGTTACTGGACTGCCCTCACTATACTCGACCAGAAACTTATAATGAGCAGCAAGTACCGCCGGTTTTATTAAGCGGTGATCATGAAAAGATACGTCGCTGGCGTTTACAGCAGTCTTTGGGTAAAACCTGGCTGCAACGACCAGAGTTAATTCATAGCCTAGCTCTGACTGACGAGCAGGAAACATTGTTGAACGAGTTTATCGCACAACAATCATCCGGCGAATAAAGTACAGTTTACCTAGGATAGGAGATACGAAAATGGCAAAAGTTAGCCAAAGCATCATTAAGGCTCTTGAAGAAGAGCAGATGAAACAAGATTTACCTGAGTTTGCACCAGGTGACACTGTTGTTGTAAATGTAAAAGTAAAAGAGGGTAACCGCGAACGTCTTCAGGCGTTTGAAGGTGTTGTTATCCGTGTTCGTAACCGCGGTCTGCATTCAGCGTTCACAGTACGTAAAGTATCCAACGGTGAAGGCGTAGAGCGTACTTTCCAAACGCACAGCCCATTAGTTGACAGCATTAAAGTCAAACGTCGTGGTGCGGTTCGTCGCGCGAAACTGTACTACTTGCGTGAGCGTTCTGGTAAGTCTGCACGTATCCGCGAGAAGCTGTCTTAAGCTTTTAGCAAACAAACGAAATAGCAAAGAAAAACCCAGCCTTGTGCTGGGTTTTTTGATAGTGTTTTAGAATGAACGAAGATATCGAAATATTAACCCAAATTTTAGCTGAGAACCTTGATGCTCAGCACCACTGGACTGAGCATGAACTGATTGCGTCTTTGCAGGGGCCGCCTTATGAGTTCTTTGATAAAGAAGCTCTGCGTGATCCCCTGACCTTGTTTCAGACTCACTTTTTATTGTTTCACTGTCTTTATAAATTGCGTGAACGCTGGCGGAAAGAAAAAAAGTACGAGCTTTTTATTCATACCCTTAATATTGAGTGTCAGCCATGGCAACGTGGCGTTTCTGCATTGACAGAAAAGGACGCGTTAGCAGAATATTATTTAGATCTGAATCAACTGGGCTCGACATCCGGCGCTGATGTTGAATCTATGCTGGATGATTTTTGGCGGCGCATGGGGCATTCTTCTTCTAGGGTGGAAACCAGTATGCCTGTGAACGATGCCTGGCAGATTATGGAAGTTGAACCGCCGGCAAGCCAGACCTTTATTAAAAAGCAATATCGTAAGTTAGTACACAAGTATCATCCCGATAAAGGCGGGAGTGTGGCTAAAATGCAAAAAATTCAGAAAGCCTACCATCGTGTTATAGAAGCCATAAAAGAGGAATAAGATAACCGCTCATGAGCCATGACCCGGACCAACAATTATCAGAACTGCGTAATGCAATTGATGCCACTGATAACGAATTAATTGAGATAATTGCCCGGCGAGCAAAGTTAACTGCCGCTGTGGGAGAAACCAAACGTTCGTTGAAACAGCCTCTTTACGTTCCACAGAGAGAACGTTCTTTAATAAAAGCGCGCAGAAGCAAAGCCAAAGAGGCAGGCTTGTCGGAAGACTTAATCGAAGATGTTATTCGTCGTATTATTCGAGAGTCGTATCGGACGCAAACGGCACAGGCGGCTGCAACTTCGACTCAACTTGAACGACCGGTTTTTGTGTTTGGCGGTAAAGGAGCTTTGGGTGCGCGTCTGGTCAGTCAGTTACGGCAAACAGGCTATTCGGTAATAACCATTGATAAAGACGATGACTGGCCAGACAAGGACGATTTAAGCCAGGCGCAGTTGGTATTGATGAGTGTGCCGGTCAATAAGACCGTTGAATTGATAAAGCAGTTACCACCTTTAGCGGAGGACTGTATTCTGGCTGATGTAACCAGTATTAAAGCGGCTCCTTTAAACGCCATGCTGGCACAGCATCGCGGCCCTGTCGTTGGCTTGCATCCTATGTTTGGTCCTTCTGTGCAGAACTTGGCGAAGCAGCTGGTGGTTGTTACTCACGGTCGTCAGACTGAGCGTTATCAGTGGTTACTGGACCAGTTTGTTAACTGGGGCGCGCACTTACACGAAGTGAATGCCGATAAGCATGACGACGCTATGGGCTGGATCCAGGCGATGCGTCATTTAAGCACTTTTGCTTACGGTGTTCACTTAGCTAATGAACGTGTCGATATTAAAGAGTTGCTGGAACTGAGCTCGCCTATTTATCGAATGGAATTGATGATGATTGGCCGTTTGTTTGCGCAAAATGCGGAACTTTATGCCGATATTATTGCTGCGAACAAAGGACAATTTGCATCGATCAGACGTTATCTACAGCAATTCTCAGCAATCATTGATGATATCGAAAACGGTAAAAAATCTGACTTTATATCGCTTTTCGATGAAGTTAGCCAGTATTTCGGTGAATTTTCCAGTCAGTTCCTGAAAGAAAGCGAATCTTTGGTGCAGCTGGCAGACGACCAAAGATTCAAGCATCAATAATAGTTGCTGGCTACAAGCTTTATAAGTATTCAGTCATTAACTCGCTAAGCGCTTCTGGTGAAACCGGCTTATGCAATGTTGCATTCATGCCGGCTTCACGACAAGCGCTCATTTCGCTCGCGCTTTGATGACTGGTGATAGCGATAACCGGTGTGTTCTTGTGCATATCGCTTTGTCGCAACTCCTGGCAGACTTCAGCTCCCGACATGTCCGGCATTTCGTAATCCAGAAAGATAAGATCCGGAGCCTCTCCTGCCAGGTTCAAAGCTTCTTCCCCTGTCATTGCTGTTAATATACTTACCTCAAAATTGGCCAGCATCGCTTTTAACACTTCAAGGCTGATAAAGTCGTCGTCAGCAATAAGAACTTTGCGCATAGTCACTACCCATTTAATGGAATTAATTATACCCTAGCACTTAGCTTTTTATATTCCCAGTAATTTGGAGCTAACAACATGAATCAGAAAGGAAATTCTATAAAAGTTTGGGATAGCTTTATTCGTGTGTTTCACGGTTTGCTTATTGTTCTTTTAGGCGGGCTATGGTGGACCGTCGAAAATGGCCGCATGGAGCTGCATAAGGATATTGGTATTGCCTTACTTGCATTACTTTTAGTCAGAATTTGCTGGGGAATATTTGGTAGCGAAAATGCCCGTTTTAAAACCTTTTTAAAGTCTCCTAAGGCTATCTTGAAGCATCTGCATAATGTTTTTAAAGGGCGCTATGAAGCAGAAAACACCCACAGCACTGCTGGTGGCTGGGCTGTCATCATTATGCTTGGGTTGCTTTTAAGCCAGGTTATTACGGGACTATTTTCAACCGACGCCATTTTATTTTCGGGGCCATTATCTAATTGGCTATCTTCGGATGGGCAAAAAGCGGTAACCAGCTGGCATAAAACCCAGTTCGACGTAATATTAATTGTTATTGCCGTACATATTCTGGCCGTGCTTTTTTATCGCTTTAAAGGAACACCTTTAGTGGCTTCCATGGTGCATGGTTACAGAATCACCAGTCAGCAAGCGCCAAATCTAAAACCCGGTTGGCAGGGGCTCATTTTAGCGGTTGCTGTCTGGTTAATCTTAATGTTGCTGCTTAACTAGTCTTTATATTCGTCGTGGCAGCCTTTGCAGGTTTTAGCGGCATCCATAAAAACGGGTTTTATTGAGTCAATAGAACCTTTTTGACTAACGTCCGCCAGTTTGGCAGCGTACTCTTGCAAGTCATTAGCGCGCTGCTGAAAGTCATCCCAGTTATCCCATATGGCGGTTAATGCATCAGAGTTATTGCCTGGCATTGCGCCTTCAACGGCAAAACCAGCCCATGGAATACCCGACATTTTCTCAAAATCATTTGCACGACGTTGAAAAAAGTCAGCGTTGTATTCGACTTCGCCTTTGACCATTGCAGCCATAGCCGCAAAGTTTTGCTGCATAACTGATAACGCTTTTTGGCGATATTCCACGGCTTTATCGGCGTCATTAAAAGCGTTCTCGTTAGCCGTTGCATTGAATGACAGAGTCATCAGGCCAGCTAGAGCTGTTGTTAGTAATTGTTTTTTCATTGAAACACTCCGTTTATTGAATTCACTGATCGTTAATAATACACGATCTGTCGGTTAATGCTTGTCACCTCTATGTATAACAAAGTAACTTATCTAATGAGATAACTAAATGACAAGAATAAGTCAAAATGGGGACAATTCATGAAAAAAGTGCATCAGTTCAGTGCTTTGACGTTAGCGGTAACGTCAGTACTGACCGCTTCGGTTGCGGCTGATCAGACTTCCCGGACAAACGGGATGCGGGATAACACACCAAGTCTGACAGCAATTCAGAATGCAACAATTATTACTGAGCCGGGAAAATCTATTACTAACGCCACTTTGGTTATTGAAAATGGCGCCGTTCAGTCAATTGAGCGTAATAATCGGGCTCCTGCCGGAGCGCGGGTGATTGACGGGACCGGATACACGATTTACCCGGGATTCATTGACCCCTACAGCAGCTATGGAATTAACGTTAGCAATCAGCAGGAACGTTCAGATACGCCAGTTTATAACAATGAACGTGAGGGTGGTAACGCGGCAAATGACGCGATTCACTCGCAAAAACACTGGTTCAGTGAGTTTAAGACCAGCTCTGAAGATGCAAATAAATGGGTGTCACAAGGTTTCACCAGTGTGCAGTCAGCTAATTTAGACGGTATTTTTCAGGGACAGGCGGTAACAGTTTCGCTGGCGGACAAAATACCTAACGACGTTATTTATCAAAGTGAAGGAAAGCAGTTCGGCTCGTTTGATAAAGGTTCTTCACAGCAGCAGTATCCGTCATCTTTAATGGGCAGCATTGCGCTGGTCAGACAAACCTTATCTGATGCTAACTGGTACGAAAACTCTTATGGAAAGCAGTCGCATAATCAATCGGTCGAGTTTAATGCGGCACTTGATTCACTGACGGATATTGAGAATACCGGGATTGTTTTTAAGGTGAGCGATGAGAAATCATTGTTACGCGCCGATGATCTTTTCGACCAGTTTAAGGTGCCGTCGGTTTACGTTGCCTCAGGCTATGAATACGCGCGCTTAGATGCAGTAAAAAATGCCGGAAGTGACTTAATTCTTCCGCTTAATTTTCCGGCTGCACCAGATGTTGGCGATGTTGATGGGCACCTCGATGTCGATTTAGCAAAATTGCGTCATTGGGAGCGCGCTCCGTCTAACCCGGCAATGTTGGCCGAAGCCGGAGTCAATTTCGCTCTGACTTTGCACGACTTAGAAAAGGCGGACAGCTTCTGGCCTAACCTGCGTAAAGCCGTGAAGCATGGCTTGAGCGAAGAAAAGGCTCTTGCCGCGTTAACGACTATTCCGGCGAAAATTGCCGGGGTAGACGACAAAGCAGGGAAGCTGGCTCAGGGTTACAAGGCTGACTTTGTTATGGTCAAAGGCGATTTGTTTGCAGATGGCACCATTCAGTCAGTTTGGTTGCAGGGCGAAGAAAACGAGCTGGTATCCCGGGATAAAGTCGATTTTGTCGGCAATTACAGCATGAAACTGAATAACCAGGATATCGAAATTGCGGTTAAGGCTGGTGCTGCGCTAAGCGGTGAAGTTAAGGCAAATGAAAAGACCAGCGCTTTACGTCACGTGCAGTCGGGTAATGAGTCTTTGTCTTTTGTTGCCGACCTCGAGGCAGAGCCCGCAGGAAGCTGGCGCTTTAAGCTGGAACCGGAAGCTCAGGGAACATTTTCAGTAACAGCGGTTTCCCCAGAAGGTGAAGAAGTCAGGCTACAGGCTCAAATGGATTCAGCTGAAAACGAGACTGAAACAAATGCTGAAGCAGAACCAGTGGAATATGTTAGCGAGCTGACGTTCCCGAATGTGGCTTACGGGCTGGACGGTTTGCCGGAGCGTCAGGATGTTCTTATCCGCAACGTAACGGTCTGGACTGCAACTGACGACGGTATTCTTGAAGAAACGGATGTGCTGGTTCGAGATGGTGAGTTTGCAGCCATCGGCAAAGACTTGTCAGCACCTTCCGGCGTGACTGAAATTGATGGCGCCGGAATGCATTTAACTCCGGGTATCATCGATGAGCATTCACATATAGCTATTGAAGGTGGTGTTAACGAAGGTTCTGAAGCGGTGACATCTGAAGTTCGGATTGGTGATGTGGTTAATCCGGATGATATTCACATTTATCGTTCGCTGGCGGGCGGGACTACCATGGCACAGTTGCTTCATGGTTCAGCTAACCCCATCGGCGGTCAGGCGCAGGTAATTAAGTTACGCTGGGGCGCCGACGCTAATGTCATGAAGTTCGATGCAGCCCCTGAATCTATCAAGTTTGCATTGGGTGAAAACGTTAAGCAGAGTAACTGGGGTGACAACATGACGGTTCGATACCCTCAAACTCGCCTGGGTGTTGAAACCATTATGCGCGACGCTTTCCAGGCTGCTCTTGAGTATCAGCAGCGGAAACAGGCTTACGAACGTATGAGCCGTTCAGAACGCAATAAAGTTGCAGCTCCGCGGCCGGATTATCGTCTGGAGACGTTGCTGGAAATTCTAAACAGTGAACGCTTTGTACATGCTCACTCTTACGTAGCGTCAGAAATTTTGATGTTAATGGAAGTCGCAGAAGACTTTGGGTTTACCCTGGATACCTTTACTCACATTCTGGAAGGCTACAAGGTCGCTGATGAAATGGCTGAGCACGGTGCCAGTGGCTCAACCTTTGCGGACTGGTGGGCATATAAGTTTGAGGTTTATGATGCCATTCCGCATAACGCGTGCTTGATGAAAGAACGCGGAGTCTTAACCAGCATTAACTCTGACAGTAATGACTTACAACGTCGTTTAAATACTGAAGCGGCTAAATCGGTTCTGTACTGTGATATGGATCCACACGAAGCACTGAAAATGGTGACCATTAACCCGGCTAAGCAGTTGAAAGTGGACCGTTATGTAGGGTCTGTTGAAAAAGGTAAACACGCCGATTTCGTACTTTGGAGCCATTATCCGTTAAGTGCTTATGCGCGAGCAGAGCAAACCTGGATTAACGGCCGTAAGTTCTTCGACCGCGAACTGGATAAACAACGACAGCAGGCGGTTAAACAAGAAAAGAACGCACTTATCCAAAAAGTTTTAGCGGCAGGTGATGATGCAAAAATAGGGGCTAAAGACGGTTATAAATCGGATCAACCTACCTGGCACTGTGATACTGAACACGACTTTTGGTTAGATCACTTTACCGGCAAAGGGCATCAGCACGGAGGACAACACTAATGAATAAATTACTTACAACCGTTAGTGCCGCATTAGTCAGTGCGCTGACGCTTAATAGTGCTGCGGCACATGACGAAGTTCCGGGCGAAGAACAAAGCAACCCTATTGTACTTCAGGGTGGAACCTTGCATACCGTTTCTGACGGAGTGCTTACCAACTCAGACTTGGTGTTTGAAAACGGTAAAATCACCGCTATTGGGCAGGATGTCAGTATCCCGGACGGCGCTGAAGTTATCGATATTTCCGGTCAGCACGTGTATCCGGGAGTTATTGCCATGGATACCACTATTGGCCTGAATGAAATTGAAGCAGTACGGGCAACCCGCGACGCGCGTGAAGTGGGTGATGTGCACCCGGAAGTTGCCGGTCACATTGCCTTTAATGCTGATTCGGAAATTATCCCGACGGTACGTTATCATGGCATTACACACGCTCAGGTAGCTCCTGAGGGCTCGCTGGTAGCCGGTCAGTCATCTTTAATGAACTTAGATGGGTGGAACTATCAGGACGCTCTGGTCGCCGGAGAAATAGGTGTGCACGTTTCCTGGCCGCGCACATATGTAGTAAATACCTGGTGGGAAAGACGTTCACCTGAAGAACAGCGTAAAGCGAACGAGGAATCCCGTCAGCAACTAATGAAAGTCTTCGCTGATGCAAAGGCTTACTACGATGCGAAGCAGGCCGATCGTAAAATTGATCTGGACCAGCGCTGGGAAGCTATGACGGGCTTGTTTGACGGCAGTAAGAAGCTGTACGTACACGCAGACGACAAACGTCAGCTGGAGCAGGCCATTGATACTGCTCAGGAGTATGGCTTTGAACTGGTGCTTATGGGAGCCAGAGATGCCTGGCGTATTGCCGATAAGCTAGCCGAGCTTAATGTTCCTGTTGTTTTTGGCTCGCCTTACGGTCTGCCTGCCCGCAACGACGAAGGTTATGATCAGGCCTTTGCCACGCCGGCTCGTCTGGCCGAAGCCGGAGTTAACTTTGCTATTTCTTATCCGGGTTACTGGGACGTACGTAACTTACCTTTTGCTGCCGGAAATGCGGTTGCTTTTGGCCTGGATCAACAGCAGGCTCTTGCAGCTATTACATTGAAGCCGGCTGAGATTATGGGAGTTGCCGATAAGCTGGGTTCACTGGAAGTGGGTAAAAGTGCCTCACTGAGTGTCTCTGAAGGTGACTTACTTGATCCAATAGGACAAAAGTTAACGCATCTTTATATTGATGGACGCAAAGTAAGCTTAAGCAGCCGACATACTGAGCTTTACGAGAAGTATCGTCAGAAACCATCTGAATAGCCGCTCTTTGGCTAAGTCTAAAACGAAAAAGCCCCTGTCAGTTCAACTGGCAGGGGCTTTTCATTTTAACGGACAATATTAATTCTTAAATTCAGGCTCAACTGTTTAATAAACGGGCGATGAGTTTTCTTAGCGTTGCCGGTTCAAAGGGTTTGTCGGTTAAGGCATCGACACCGCTTTGTTTTACGTTAGCAAGTTGTGGCTCATTGGCGCGTGCAGTCACCATCAGTACCGGAGTGTGAGCATGTGCTGAGCTATTGCGAATGTATTGGGTGAGTTCACTGCCGTTTACCTCCGGCATATGAAAGTCGGTGACGATCAAGTCAAATTGATGTTCCACTAAGATATCAATTGCCTGCTGACCATTTTCTGCTTCAACAAAGCTCTCCACACCCAGATTTTCAAATACACGTCTTAAGACATGGCGCGAGGTCATGCTGTCATCAACAATTAATACCCGCAAATCCTCGACATCATAAAGCTCAAGATGAAGTGGCTCGGGTTCCATCATGTCCATGGTAGCGGTAATAGCCCGCTGGAGCTGATCCGGCGTAAAAGGTTTTGGTAAAATGGCAATAATACCCGCTTGTTTGAATTGCTCCAGCTGATCGGCACGATGTTCGGATGACACCAACATAAAATGTAAAGTATCTTTTAAGTCGTTACTATTAATGAATTCAATGAGTTCATGTGAAGTGCCGTCAGAAAAATACATAGCGCTGGTGACAATATCGGGTTGCCAGCGAAGTATTTCTTCTTTTGCTTCAGCAATGGTTGAAGCGCCACGGGTATGTTGAATGCCCGCCTGGTTCAGGTGCTGAGTAATTACTTTTCTTTGCACATCGGAAGGTTCGATAAGCAAAATACGGAGTTCGTCAAAGGCTATTGCCATAATCACATAATTAGGATTTATTGTGACCGAAAGAGTAGGGTATTCAGCAGATAAACTCAATCAGAAAATCTGTGTTATGCTCATTAAAAAAAGAGGTGAGTATGAACGTTAGTCGCGACTTTTCAAATGATGGTAAGCAGTTAGTTATTGCTATTAAAGGGAAATTTGATTTTAGCCTGGTACAGGAATTCCGTCAGGCCTACAGTCATATTGGTGATTCACAACCAACCGTAATTATCGACCTGAGGGAAACCGATTATCTGGACAGCTCGGCGCTCGGTATGCTGCTCAACATGCGTAAGTCTTTAGGCAGCAGCGTTAAAGGTATTCAACTGATTAATGCTAAACCGGACGTGCGTCGTATTCTCGATATATCCCGCTTTGATAAGATGTTTGTTATTGCCTGATGAAGGTACTGATTGTCGATGATCAGCCTGCTAACCAGGTGATGCTGAGTGGTCTGATTAAACGCTTTGGCCATCAGGTCACCTGCGCTGATAACGGCATTGAGGCTATAGACATTTTCGCCAGTCTGGCGCCGGACGTGGTGCTACTGGACGTTATGATGCCGGTTATGGATGGGCTTAAGACTGCTCCCCGGTTAAAAGCCCTAAGCGGCGATGTCCATTTGCCGATTTTATTTATTACGGCACTGGATGATCAGGAAACCTTGTTGAAATGCCTTGAGGCCGGAGGGGATGATTTTATTAGCGTGCCTTTTGAGCCGGTTGTCCTGCAGGCAAAACTAAATGCTCATGCGCGGGTTCGCGAGTTGAGTTATTCCCTCAAAGGTAAAAATGAAACTCTGGCTTATCATTCTAACCGAATGGAGCGAGAGCAGAATGTGGTCAGGCACATGCTGGCTAACGCGCTGCAGGAAAACGAAACAGAATATCCGTTCTTAAAAACCTATCTTGCACCGGCCAGCGAGTTTAACGGTGACTTAGTTCTCTCTAAAGCCGGACCTCTGGGAAATTTTTATCTGTTTGTCGGTGACTTCACCGGACACGGGTTAGCTCCTGCTACCGGTGCTCTTCCCGTTGCTCAAACCTTTTTTGATTCAGCTGAAAAAGGGCTCTCAATAGCTAACATGGTTGAAGAGTTTAACCGCAAACTGGTTAAGCTGTTACCCGATGACATGTTTTGTGCTGCTTTTGTTGCTGAGTTGTCAGCCAATGGCGATCGTTTAACTTATTGGAATGGTGGCATTCCTGATGCTCTGCTGATAAATGAAGCCGGAGAAGTCGAGAAGCGACTGGTGCCTGAGCATATGGCATTGGGCATTTTGTCTCCGGAAGAGTTCAGTAGTCAGGTTAGTCATTGTTTTGTTGAGAAAAACATCCGCCTGATAACCTATACCGACGGTGTGGTGGAGATGACCAACAAGGCTGATGAACGATTATCTGAACGGGGATTCGAGGCTCTGTTGTTACGCTATGCCCGCGAGCGAGACTTTGAGGGGTTAGTCGGATCATTCCAGACTTTTCAGCAAGGGCAAGAACAGTTTGATGATATTTCATTGGTGTGTCTGGATTGTGAAGCCACCAATTTACCCGTTAGCCAGCCTGATACTAATGTAACTCATCTGCCCTTTCGGTTAGTGGTTTATTTAAAAGAAAATGAGATTAAAGGGCGCGATCCAATTATCAAGCTGGTGGATTCTTTAAGCCATCTTGAAGGTATCCGCGCGCACAAAACAACCTTGTATTTATTGTTAGCAGAAGCTTTTAACAATACCCTGGAACACAGCGTTTTGCAGCTGGACTCGGGAATTAAAGAGACCGGGCAGGGGTTCGATGAATACTACCGGACACGGGAAGCGCGGTTGGCTGTTTTAGAAGGGGTAGAAATAGAAATTGATATTGAATACAAACCGGATAACAAATTGCTTTCGTTTAGTATTTCATCCAATAGCGGAAATGGTTTTTCGGAATATCAGCAAGTATCCGACGATGACGAACAACAGGCGTTTGGTCGTGGATTACAGCTGATAAGAAACTTTTCAAGCCATGTTGAGTGGCGTGATGACGGACGACGTCTATATATTGAATACGACCTTAGCCGCCCGCACGCTTAACTTTATAGCCTTCCTTTTTTAACCAGCTTTCAATGCTGTCGCGCTGGTCGCCTTGTAGTTCTATTTCGTACTCTTTAACCGCGCCACCAACGCCACAGAACTGCTTGAGTTTTTTTGCAATCGACTTTAACTCTGTTTGCGGTTTATCCAGCCCAGTGACAATGGTTACTCCTTTGCCCTTTCGACCTTTGGTTTCGCGGCGAAGGCGGACAATACCATCACCTTCAGGAACTTCCTCCGGTTCAGGTTCCGGATCAATACGTCCCGAGTCTGTTGAATATACCATTTGGCTTAGCTGGTCTTTCCAGTCCGGCATTCTCTCTACCATTTTCTCTTAGGTTGAAACAGTTCTTCTAAATCGTCTTCTTTTTTATGTTTTTCTTTGTCTCGCGTATGAGCATCTTTCAACTCTTGTGCAATTTGTTCCAGCGCTTTTTTAATCGATTGCTGGCGCGACGTAGCGTAGTCGTCGCTAAAGCTCTGGTCTTCTATGGTGCGTAATGCTTTTTCATAATACTGTCTGGCGGAACCTAACATCTGACTTTCGTAAGCATGACGGCCCCGGCGTATTAAGGTTTCAATACTAATTTTCAGTTGCAACTTGGTTAAACGCTGATCTTCGACACTAAAAACATTGCTGTCGACCCGACCGCGGGAATGCTCATTGCGTAAAGTAGAACGTAAACGCTTCAGCCCATTGATCATTGCTATGATTTGCTTGTTGTTTTCCGGGATCTCAAAGTCTTCACTGATTAACGAGGTGTCGTTACGGTCAACACTTTGTATGCGCTCTTCGTAATCCTGTATTCGCGCCTTATAGTCTTTTGACGGCGATGCTGCGTTCATACCTTTAAGTATTTCTAACGCACGGCTATTAAGAACCACCAGCATGGATTTACCAATAGGGAAGAAGCTCGACATATGAATGAGATCTTCGATCTGTTCAAGCGAACTGCGAAAGCGCGCCAACTTCTTACGCCGCTCTAGTTCTAAACGCTGTCTGTTCTGTTGTACCGCACCAACTATAATTGCCATTATTATTAGTAATATAATCAATGCGATGACAATGGTGTAAATCATATTACGCTCGTTAAGTTATAATTATTTTTCAGGGTAATGTTAAAGAGAAAACACCACCACCTAAGTGTCCATTATTTTTCAGCTCGATAAAACCTTTTTTATTATTTCGCTCATGGGCACTTGCTATCATCTGAGCAAAGTATAGACCTAATCCCGTCCGGGATTGCTGAATATTCAATTGTTGTATCGGCATAGCGGCGTTTTCCAGCATACTAGCAGGAAAACCATCGCCATTGTCGTGAACCATAATACGACATCCACCATCTTCGGTTATCTCTACTTTTATAAAGAGCTTATCGGCTGTGTAGCGCATTGCATTAATGATGATGTCATTAAGCAGATTAAAGATCAGGTCCCTGTCGAACCAGCCTGTTGCTGTTTCATCAATGTCGGTGCTGACAGTAATGTTCCGCTGCTCAAGGTAAAGCTCGTTATTTAGCAACAGCTCTTCGACAAGTTCGTCGACGTGGTGCTGGTCGCTATTGAGTGGTAAAGCGTTATTGTCGTTGCGATAAAGCGTGAGCATTTGCATCAAACTTGAATTGATACGCTGAGCCTCATAATGGACTTTCGCCATTTTTTCTGTTGCACTGCTGTCAGCGACCTGTTCTGATACTTCTTCTATCATCTGAATGAGTAAGCACAGTGAATTTTTCATGTCGTGCACAGAAGAAGCCAGGACGGTTGAAAAATCAAATGCGGGTTGGGTCATAGATGACAGTTCCTGTGGTCCAAAGAGAAGCCTCGACAAAATACTGTTGCGATAGCTTTTATATTTGTCATAGTTATCAAGATTATTATAGTATTTTCTTATATCACATTTAGCAAACTAGAGTGGCACGTTCCTCAATGAAATTACAGCAGTTACGTTACATTGTTGAAGTAACAAATCATAACCTGAATGTTTCTGCTACGGCTGAAAGCTTATTCACCTCGCAGCCGGGCATTAGTAAACAAGTCAGAATGCTGGAAGACGAGCTGGGCGTGCAGATATTTGGACGAACAGGCAAACACCTGACTCACATAACGCCCGCGGGTAAAGACATCATAGCAGTTGCTCAGCAGGTTCTGGATAACGTCCAGTCGATTAAGACGGTTGCTGCTGAGTACACCTTGCCAAACCAAGGCAAACTTAATATTGCGACGACCCATACTCAGGCTCGTTATGCCTTGCCGTCCGTTATTCAGCGATTTATTCAGCAATATCCCAAAGTGTCACTGCATATGCATCAGGGGTCTCCAGAGCAAATTAGTGAGGCGGCGGCGAAAGGGCGGGCAGATTTTGCCATTGCGACCGAGGCGCTGCATTTATATCACGACCTTATTATGTTGCCCTGCTATCACTGGAACCGCTCTATAGTAGTGCCTAAATCGCATCCGCTGACGCAACTGAGTAAGCTAACTATTGATGATATTGCTCAGTTTCCTTTGGTCACTTATGTGCATGGTTTTACCGGTCGTTCCGAGTTGGATAAAGCCTTTGCTGATGCCGGGCATGAGCCTAAAATTGTTTTTACAGCAACCGATGCCGACGTGATAAAAACCTACGTCAGAATGGGATTGGGTATTGGGGTTCTGGCGAGTATGGCTTACGACCCGAAAGAAGATACCGATTTAGTGGCGATACCTGCGGAGCACATGTTTGCCCACAGTACGACTAAGATAGGTTTCCGGCGCGGAACATTTTTACGTACTTATATGTACGATTTTATTGAGAATTTCGCCCCGCACTTAACTCGCGATAGGGTGCAAAAAGCTACTCAGCTAAAAAGTCAGGATGAGATTGATAAACTCTTTGATAGTTGCTCACTGCCGATGCGCTAAGCACCGGCAGCAGCATCAACTGGTTAACATTCAATAATATTGACTGCCAAACCGCCGCGAGCGGTTTCTTTGTATTTGGTTTTCATATCGTTGCCGGTGTCCCACATGGTTTTAATCACTTTATCCAGAGACACTTTATGATCGCCTTCGCCTCGCATGGCTAAGCGGGCGGCATTAATGGCTTTAACCGAGCCCATGGCGTTTCGTTCAATACAGGGTACTTGTACTAAACCTCCCACCGGGTCGCAGGTTAGACCCAGGTTATGCTCCATACCTATTTCTGCCGCATTCTCGACTCTTGACGGGTCACCGCCCATAAATTCGGCCAGGGCACCAGCGGCCATTGAACAGGCAACACCCACTTCACCCTGACAACCGACTTCAGCACCTGAAATTGAAGCATTTTTCTTATAAAGAATACCGATAGCAGCTGAAGTCAGTAAGAAGCGCACGACTGCATCTTCGTCCAGCGTTTCGATGAATCTGTCAGCGTAGCTCATTACCGCAGGAATAATGCCAGCGGCTCCGTTAGTCGGGGCTGTTACAATGCGCCCGCCTGCGGCATTTTCTTCGTTAACGGCTAAAGCGTATAAATCGACCCAGTCCATGACCTGCATGGCATCGCTGGATTTTTCTTTCTTCAGTCGCTGATATAAAGACGATGCGCGGCGACGCACTTTAAGTCCACCCGGCAGAATGCCTTCGGTAGTAATACCGTTTTTGATGCTTTCCTGCATGGTGCGCCAAATCTTCATTAATCCGGCCCGAATATCCTCTTCACTGCGGAAGACTTTTTCGTTAGCCATCATTAATGAACTCATGCGCATACCGTGCTCTTTGCAATGCGCCAGAAGATCCGCTGCACTGTCAAACGGATATGGAATAGGTTTAGATGACTGTTCTATCGCTTCTTCCAGAGTCTCGTCAAAATCTTCATCGCGCACAATGAAGCCACCGCCGATGGAGTAATATAGGTCGCTATAGATGATCTCACCGTCTTTTAGCAGCTTGAGTTCCATGGCGTTGGCGTGTTTGGGCATGGTTTTTCGGCGGTGAAAAGTAATGGCGCCTTCGCTGGGAAAGGAGACTTCTTTCTCACCAAGCAAGTTCAGCTTTTCAGTCTTACGAGTTTGCTCCAGAAAATCTTCCACGCTGTCAGTGTCTACTGTTTCGGGAGTCTCTCCGACCAATCCAAGAATAACGGCTTTGCCGGTACCATGACCTTTACCCGTTTGGCCAAGTGATCCGAACAGTTCGACTTTTATGCCATCGGCGTTATTTAGATGCCCTGATTTTTTTGCGGCATGCAAAAATTCATAGGCTGCTTTCATCGGCCCCACAGTGTGAGAACTGGAAGGACCAATACCAATTTTGTAGATATCAAAAACGCTGATCATATTTATCCTTACCTGTCGCGCATGCGTATTCTGTTTATTATAGTATTGTCGCACGATTCATGTGGGGGGAATCAAGTTTTAAGCAAAAATAAGTGGTCAGTTCAGTGGTCTGAAGTGATTTTTGCCGTCGGGCTGCAGTTGCTCTGATAACTCACGTAAAATACCGGCGGTTGCGCCCCAAATATTTCGGTGTTGCCAGGGGATGAAATACACCCGGTCGTAGATAAACTTTCGAATACGGTAAACGTAGTGGTTACCATGATCGAGAATATCAGCCAGCGGTACTTCAAAAATTTCAGCGACTTCACTTTCCTCGGCAACCAGCGGCTGTTGCGGTGAGACAAAAGCCACGTAAGGTCGGATCATAAAATAAGATAGCACAGGGTAGTCGTGTAAACGTCCTATGACTTCGACTTGACTGCGGGGTAAGCCGATTTCTTCTTCGGTTTCCCGCAATGCTGTATCCAGTAAGTCGCTATCAGTTTCGTCAAAGCGACCTCCGGGGAAACTGATTTGACCCGCATGCTTGCGCAATTTGCTGGAGCGCCGGGTAAGTATTAACGACAACCCATGCGTACGCTCAACAATTGGGATTAACACCGCCGCGGGGCGCAAACGTTTGCGCAAAGGCTCATCAATTCTGCGCTCAACCGGCGGTGAAGGATAAAGGCTAAATCGACGAATAAAGTCTGCGCGAGTATTAATGGTCATGAAGTTAACACCGGCAGTATGCGTGACACTTTGTCTTTGGTTTCCTGATATTCATCCGCTGCTGTTGAGTCAGCGACCAGACCACCACCGGCCCAGCAATATAAGTGATCATTTTCGGCGAGCAGTGTACGAATGGTGATGCTGGTGTCGCTACGACCGTGCTGAGAAAAGTAGCCCATACTGCCACAGTAGATACTACGGCGATGGGGCTCCAGCTCTTCAATAATTTGCATGGCCCGAATTTTCGGTGCGCCAGTAATAGAACCGCCCGGGAAAGCGCCGTTAAACAAACTTAATGCGGTACGGTCGGGTTGCAGTTTGCCAATAACTGTCGATACCAGGTGGTGAACCGCCGGAAAACTCTCTATGGCAAACAGGCTTGGCGTTTTGATGCTGCCCGGCTCACAGTTTTTACTGAGGTCATTACGCAGCAAATCCACAATCATCAGGTTTTCTGCGCGGTCCTTTTCTGAGGTTAACAGAGCCTGCTGACTAGCCTGATCTTTAAGCGAATTTTCAAACCGCGGACGCGTGCCTTTAATGGGTTTTGTTTCTACCAGTCCCTTGGCGTCGGTTAGCAGAAAGCGTTCCGGCGACAGGCTCAGAATAGCGCTGCCGGGAAGGCGCATAAAGGCAGAAAACGGTGCTGAATTCGCTTGTCGTAATTTAAGGTAAGCGGACCATTCACTGCCTTGATAACGGGCTGAATACCTTTGCGCTAAATTAATTTGGTAGGCATCTCCGGCCAGCAGGTAGTTTTGCACGGCCTTAAATTTCTCGGTGTACTGCTGCTCGCTCATATTGCTTTGCCAGTCGCTTAGCAATTGAAAAGCGTCGGGCTTTTTTGTTGCTACTGGCTGTTCCCAGAATTCTCGAAGCTCTTCTGACCCTTCTATTGGTGCAACTAACCAGATCGCGTTGCTCTGCCTATCGATAATCAACGCCTGGCTGTAGTAGGCCAGCACGGCATCGGGAGACTGATAGATGTCTGCATTAAACTCAGGTATGACTTCCAGCGAACGGCCATGGTCATAGCCGACAGCCCCGGCAAACCCGCCCTGAAAAGGCAGTTCAGCAGGCCCCGAATAATGACCTGATAACTGATTCAATTGCCCGGCATAACGGCAAAGCTCGGCTGCGTCTTCGGGGGCTGGCGGTAGTTCTAAAGGAGCGTCTGTTGATACATTTAACTTGCCTGCTTTGCAGTTTAAAATCAGTTCTGGCTGTCGGAAGATAATATCGTAGGCACAGTTCTGGTGGCTTTGCGCGGCAGAGTCCAGTAATAGAGCGTAGCTTTCATGCTGACAACGCTGAAATAACTCAATAGCTGAGGCTTCGCAATCAAGTTTTATCGCACAGAGATCCGGGAAAACACTCACATCATGCTCGCAATTCAGGCTGGTTATTCATTACCAATATACTATCACAGCAAATATTCGCCGGTCAGTGGCACTGGTCAGTTGTTAGCGAAAACGCTATTATAGCACCACGCAAAAGTTAACCAAGAGGCAGTTCCATGACCACCATTCGTCAGGCCGATTTTATTGACAGTATTGCCGATGCGTTGCAGTACATTTCTTATTATCACCCACTGGACTTTATTAAAGCACTGGACGAGGCATACCAGCGTGAAGAGAGCGAAGCGGCGAAAAACGCCATTGCTCAGGTGCTGACTAACTCGCGTATGTCTGCGCAAGGGCACCGTCCAATTTGCCAGGACACCGGTATTGTCACCTGCTTTGTGAAAGTGGGCATGGGCGTGCAATGGGATAAAACCGACCTGACCGTTCAGCAAATGGTGGATGAAGGTACTCGTCGAGCCTACAACAACCCGGACAACCCCTTACGAGCATCTATTGTGGCTGACCCAGCGGGAGCCCGCAAAAACACCGGCGATAACACGCCAGCTGTTGTGCATATTGATATGGTGGCGGGCAATGAAATTGAAGTGATGATTGCCGCCAAAGGTGGTGGTTCTGAGAATAAATCGAAAATGGCCATGTTAAACCCCAGCGATTCGATTGCCGATTGGGTTGTTGAAACCTTGCCGAAGATGGGCGCTGGCTGGTGTCCGCCGGGTATGCTGGGTATAGGTATTGGTGGTACAGCGGAAAAGTCTGCGGTATTGGCAAAAGAATCCTTAATGGAGTCTGTCGATATCCATGAGCTTATTGAGCGCGGCCCGCAGAATGCCGAAGAAGAGCTGCGTTTAGAAATTTTCAACCGCGTTAACGCATTAGGTATTGGTGCTCAGGGTTTGGGAGGTTTAACAACGGTGCTGGATGTGAAGATTAAGTCACTACCAACCCACGCAGCCTCTAAGCCTGTGACCTTAATTCCGAACTGTGCAGCCACCCGTCACGTTCACTTTACGTTAGACGGCAGCGGAGCAGCAGATTTAACCCCACCGAAACTGGAAGACTGGCCGGATGTCACCTTTGAGCTGGGAGACGATGCCCGCCGTGTGAACCTGGATGAAGTGACTAAAGAGGACATCCAGGACTGGAAAATGGGTGAAACCGTGCTATTGTCCGGTAAGTTGCTGACCGGTCGTGATGCGGCGCACAAACGCATTAAAGGTATGCTGGATAACGGTGAAGAGCTGCCAGTTGATTTCAACAACCGCTTTATTTACTACGTAGGGCCGGTAGATCCTGTGGGTGATGAAGTTGTTGGTCCGGCAGGTCCTACAACATCAACTCGTATGGATAAATTCACTGATCAGATGCTCGAAGAAGCCGGTATTATTGGTATGGTAGGCAAAGCAGAGCGTGGCCCTGAAGCGGTGGAAAGTATTCGTAAGCACAAAGCGGTTTACCTGATGGCCGTCGGCGGTGCCGCGTATCTGGTCGCTAAAGCCATCAAAAAGTCCCGTGTGGTGGCTTTTGAAGACTTGGGTATGGAAGCCATATACGAATTTGAAGTGGAAGACATGCCGGTAACTGTGGCTGTGGATAGCGACGGTCAAAACGCGCATACCCAAGGGCCTGCTATCTGGAAAGCGAAAATTGCTGACCTCAATGAAAAATTAGGAGCTTAATGATGTCGCTGGCACTGTGGCAATGGATGGCAATAATTGGAGTGCCGGTTGTGACTGTCATTACGGCGTTGTTGTTGCTTTGGCAACAGCAGCGCCGTTTGCGTTTACAGGCAGAACAACAAAATGCGGCACTGGAGCAAGACGCGGATATTCTTCGTGAGCGCGTCGATGAACTTCAGCATGAGGTGTATGAAAAAGACAGCCGTCTGCGTGAAACTCTGGCTAGATCTGAGCATGAGCAGAAAACCGCAGAAGAAAAGCTGAACCTACTGAAGGTTAGCGAAGAACGGCTGACCCAGCAGTTTGAAAATTTAGCCAACCGTATTTTTGATGAGAAGTCCAAAGGGCTGCAGCAACATCATCAGCAGTCGTTGCAGGCAACATTAGAGCCGTTCAAACAGCAAATTGATGCGTTTAAAAAGCAAATCACCCAGCAATACACGGATGAAACCAAAGAGCGTTCTGCCTTAAAAAATGAAGTGATGTCGCTTAAGGACTTGAACCGCCAAATGGCGTCTGAAGCTGAAGCCTTAACTCGGGCATTAAAAGGTGACACCAAGCAGCAAGGTAACTGGGGCGAAGTGGTACTGGAGCGTATTCTGGAGCAGTCCGGGTTACGTGAAGGGCACGAGTATCAGACACAGGAGCATCACCGCGATGAAGACGGTAAGTCGTTCAAGCCGGATGTGATTGTGCATTTGCCGAATAAAAAAGACGTGATTATCGATTCGAAAGTCAGTTTGTCGGCCTACGAGCGGTACTTCAACTCTGATGACGATACAGAACGCGAACGGGCGTTAAATGAGCACGTTCAGTCGCTGAAGCAACACATAAAACAGTTGGGTAAAAAGAGCTACCATCAACTGGAAGGGTTGCGTACGCTGGATTATGTATTGATGTTTATTCCGATTGAGCCGGCATTTTTGCTGGCTGTTGATCGTGACCCGGAGCTTATCCGGCTGGCGCTGGACAACCAAATTATGTTGGTAAGCCCTACGAATTTACTGGTTGCCCTGCGTACCGTTCACAATATCTGGCAGTATGAATATCAGAACCAGAATGCTGAGAAAATAGCGACCGATGCGGCACGTTTGTACGACAAGTTTGTGGGCTTTGTCGAAGACTTAGAGAAAATTGGTAACGGCTTACAAACTCTGGATAACCGTTATCAGGAAGCTATGAAGAAGCTGAGTACCGGGCGCGGTAACCTTATTGGTCGGGTCGATAAGTTCCGCCAGATGGGAGTTCAAACCAATAAGCGATTAAACCCGGATTACCTCGACTCCGATGAAACAGGTCAGGAAGGTATTGAATCTGATGATGCTAATAAGAAAAACGACTGAGCCCAGGCTCAGTCGCTTACTTTTATCAACTTAATGCACTGCGACGATAATGATCAACCCACAGTGAGGTTGCTCCACAAACCGCCAGCGGCATAATAATCAGGTTAATCAGCGGTATCATAGTCAGCACGGTTACCCCGAATCCAAACCCTAGTGTTTTACTGCGCTGTTGGTGTAATTCAGACCGCATACGCGGAAACGACAGTTTGTGATTATCGAACGGGTAATCTAAGTATTGTATCGACATCATCCAGCAGACAAAGATATACCAAAGTACCTGTCCAATTACCGGAATAACGAGCGATAACAGAAAAAAGCCAAGTGCTCGGGGAATGTAATACATGAGTTTCTGCATTTCCCGTTTTAAAGTCCTTGGAATGTCTTTAAACAAACCTAAGAATCCCTCGTCTCCTAAGCTTTCGCCACTTTCATAGCGTTCCACTTTTTCCGCCAGAAGCCCGTTAAAAGGGGCTGCAATTAAATGCATGATGGTGCTAAAAATAAACGAGAAGAGCGCAATAATGGTAATAACCGCCAGTGGCCATAAAATAAACTCCAGCCATTGGAAAAAGTCGGGCAACCAGCTCATAAAGCGGTTCAGCCAATAGTCGACTTCGCCATACAGCCAGGTGAAAGCAAGTGAGAACAGGATAAGGTTGGTCAGAATAGGCACCACAACATAGCGACGCAGACCTTTGGTTCGGATAAGTTCTAAACCGCGTCCTATGTAAGCTAATCCCGAGTTGCTGTAGGCTGCTTTTTGCATGAAAACTCCAGAGGTTTTAATTTGCTTAGTATAATAAGGCAATACAATGGCAATGTGCGGGCTAAATTGTTACAAATGGCTACCGGATCTGCTAGAGTCTTGTGATAATAAACCGTCGTATTAAATTGATAATAAAAACAACTGAATGCGCCTAAAACACATCAAATTAGTTGGCTTCAAATCCTTTGTGGATCCAACCAAAGTTCCCTTTCCTGACCAAATGACCTGCGTCGTCGGTCCGAACGGTTGTGGCAAATCCAATGTGATTGATGCCGTGCGCTGGGTGCTGGGTGAAAGTTCAGCAAAAAACTTGCGTGGCGATGCCATGAGTGACGTGATTTTTAATGGCTCCAGTGCCCGTAAACCGGTTTCTCAGGCCAGTGTCGAACTGGTTTTCGATAACAGTTCCGGACGTATTCAGGGCGAGTACGCGGCATTCAATGAAATTTCGGTTAAGCGCCTGGTGACCCGTGACGGCCAGTCTAATTACTTTTTGAACGGCAGTCGTTGTCGTCGCCGTGATATTACCGATTTATTTCTGGGAACCGGGCTGGGTCCGCGCAGCTACGCCATTATTGAGCAGGGCATGATTTCCCGCCTGATTGAATCACGTCCGCAGGAACTGCGGGTGTTTATTGAAGAAGCTGCAGGCATTTCAAAATACAAAGAACGTCGCAAAGAAACTGAAAACCGGATGCTGCATACGCGCGAGAACCTGGAGCGCTTGAGTGACGTTCGCGAAGAGCTGGGTCAACAGTTGGAGAAGCTGGAGCGTCAGGCCGCGGCTGCCATTCGTTACAAGGAGTTGAAAGCCAGTGAGCGTAAATTTAAAGGTGAACTGCAGGCCCTACGCTGGCTGAAACTGGATAATCAACGACAGCAGTTGCAGACACAATACGCCGAACAACAAACCGAGCTTGAACGCTGGCAGGCACAGCAAAGTGGTGATGAGCGCGGCGCTATTGAACTGAAAGAACAGGCTGAAGAAGCGCGCGACAGAGTAGAGCTGTCGCAGGAACAAATGTTTTCAGTGGGCAATGAAATTACCCGTATTGAACAAACTTTGAAACATCAGCAAGAACTAAAAGAGCAACGCAACCAGCGGCAACAGCAGTTAAATGAAGAAATAGAACAGCTTAATGAGCAGTTGGCGGATGATCGCCTGCAAAGAGAACAACTTGAAGAACAGCAGCTGATGCTGGAGCCTCAGCTGGAGCAGGTTGAAGAACAGCTGGAAAGCGTGGCTGAACAGTCTCAGCAAGCTAATGAGAAATGGCGTCAGTGGCAGCAACAACAACGACAGCAGCAACAGCAGCAACGCGATGTCGAAAAACAGCAACAGCAGGCGCAACTTAAACTGCAGCAGCTGAAACAGAGCCAACAATATGCGTTGCAACAAGTGGAGCAATTTCACAGCCAGCAACAAGAGTTGCAGCAACAGGAACAAGCATTATCTGTTGACGAGAACGAACAGGCTCTGGTCGAACTAAAACGTCAGCTGGAGCAGGAAGAAACTCGGTATCAGCACAGTAAGCAGCAACTGCAGGCTCTGCAGCAAGGGTTTAAAGAACAGCAGCAACAGCACCGACAGAATCAGCAGCAACAAGATAAAGCTCAGGCTCAGTTAACAGCCATTGAGCAACTGTTGGAAGGGAAGCAAAATAACGACAGCCGCAGTGAAAAATGGTTACAGCAAAACTATCCAGACAGCTTGAAGGTAAGGGAGTTACTGCAGGCTGAAAGTGGCTGGGAAATGGCGGTTGAGCAGTTGGCTTACGACTGGCTGGATGCCGTGGTTCTGGAACAAACTCCGGAAGAATTGAAAGCGGTTTCTGGGGTGAAGCTGGTGTGGCCTGTGAGTGGACAAGAGCCTGAAAACTGGTCTCTGGCCAGTAAGGTCAAAGGTCCGTTACGTTATTGGGCGCCGTTGCAGCAGTGTCTGGCGATTGAACAGGATGCTGATGCGAAGCAGCAGTTACAACAAAGCAATGCCAGTTTTGCGGTATCAAAAACCGGCAATTGGTATTGGCAGGACGGTTTTATCGCGGCTCGAGTTGACGAAGATAACAGTGTTCTTCATCTGCAGACACAGCGCCAAAATTTACTCGAACAATTGGAGTCGCTGGCAGCCAGGTTGTCTGAAAGTGAAGTGCAGCTGGAACAGACTCAGACGAAGGTTGAGCAGGCTCAAGAGCAGCTGGAGCAGGTTCAGGAGCAGGTTCAGCAGACTCGTAACCAGCAGGGTAAAGTCGAAGAGCGATTGCAGTGGAATATGCAGCAGGCTGAGCAAATACAGCAGCAATTAGCGAACGTGCAAGATAAGCAGCAAGAGCAACAACTGCATGCTGAAAACGCCGCTGAGCAGCAACAGCAAATCGAAATGCAGTTGGAAGAGTATGAGTTGTTACTGGAGCAAACGGAGCAGGTTGATGAAGACTACGGTGAGCAACTGGAGTCTACAGTGCGTGCCGAAGATGAACAGTTACAGCAACTGCGCAGCCAACAGCAGCAGATGACAATGCAACAGCAGAATTTACAGGCTCAGGCTGCACAGTTGCAGAAGTTACTGCAACGCAGTGAACAACGCTACCAGCAACTTTTGCAGGAACGAAGTGAGCAGCAGACTGCAGACACGGATGAAAATGAAAGTGCACTCGATGAACAGTTAACCGAGCTGCTGGATAAGCGTGGTGAAGTTGCGGAACAATTGCAGGAACAACGTCAGCAATTGTCGCGGTTAGAGCACGATTTGCAACAAATAACTCAGGGACAATCTGCAATTCAGGTCAAAATAGGCCAGGCCAAAGAGGCTATGCAAAGTACTGAAATTGAGCAGGTTAAGCTTCAGGAACGCAGTCAGGCCGTACTGGAAACGCTGGCTGAAACAGGCCTTACATTGAAAAACATACTGGAAGAGCTCTCTTCCGACGCTGATGAAAAGCAGTGGCAGCAAGAGCTGGAGTCAATACAAAATAAAATAAAACGCTTAGGCGCTATTAACCTGGCGGCAATTGATGAAGCCGAAGCGCAAAGAGAACGTAAACAGTACCTCGACCAGCAAGTGGATGATCTATCATCGGCGCTAGACACTTTAGAAGCGGCGATTCGTAAGATTGATAAGGAAACGCGACATCGGTTTAAAACCACTTTTGATGCGATAAACCATGATTTACAAATTCTGTTTCCGAAAGTTTTTGGTGGTGGCAGTGCCACGCTCGAACTTACCGATGATGACTTACTGGAAACCGGGGTTACCATCATGGCAAGGCCACCGGGCAAGAAAAACAGTACAATTCATTTGCTTAGCGGTGGAGAAAAGGCACTGACCGCATTATCATTGGTATTCGCGATATTTCGCTTGAATCCGGCACCTTTTTGCCTGTTAGATGAGGTTGATGCGCCATTAGATGATGCCAACGTAGGACGTTTCTGCCGTCTGGTGAGTGAAATGTCGGAATCGGTGCAATTTATTTATATAAGTCACAATAAAGTGGCAATGGAAATGGCTACCCATCTGGCAGGGGTAACAATGCAGGAAGCGGGCGTTTCGAGATTGGTAGCGGTTGATGTTGAACAGGCTGTGGCGATGACAGACGCCGGATAACAAAATAAGCTTGATGGAGCAAAAATGGGCAGTTTACAAATAACCCTCAGTATTCTTGGGATCCTGGCAATCGCAGGTATTGTTGCGCATGGCGTATGGAAGATACGTAAAGGTAACCAGCAACAACGGCAGCGTGAACAACGGGTTGCAGAAAATCGTCAGCAGCAATCGTCCGGTTTTGATGACGACGGCATTGGCGAAGTTCGGATTTTAAAGAAAGAGAGTTCAGATGACGGCTTTAACCATGACCAAGCCGTTGAACCAAAAGCAAAAACATCGTCGCACAGTAATGTGAGAACACAGGACAATGATGCCGAGGCTGTCGAGCAAATGTCGATGGACCTTAGCAATGATGACGATATGTCTGACTCATTACCCTCTATGCGTGTCAGCAATGATGAAACGGTTGAAGTAGAGCAAACTGAGCTTAAGTTTGATGGGGATGTTCCTTCAGAGCCTGATGACTCTTATAAAAGTGCCGCCGAACAGAGCTCTTTGCAAGAGTCGGAGCAGGAGCTTGAGCAAGAACCTGAACCTGAAACTGAAACAGAAGTCAGTGCAGATACGACTGATGATTTTGAATCAGCTCCGGAAGAAGTTATTGCGTTACATGTTAAAGGGCCGGTACAGGGCGCAGTGTTGTTGCAAATGATGACCGAGCTGGGCTGTAAATTTGGCGAACTGGGTATTTTCCACCGCTATGAAAACACCGCAGGCACCGGCCCCATGATTTTTAGTGTCGCCAACATGTTCAACCCCGGCACGTTTGACCTGGATAACATGGAAAACTTTGAAACCGAAGGCGTCGCGTTTTTTATGGCCTTACCTATGAAATTTGACGGTCAGCAGGCCTTTAATATGATGTTGAATGCGGCTAAAAAGCTCGCTACCGAAATTCCTCAGGGGCAGGTTTTGGATGGCCAGCGCCAATTATTGACCCGCCAGTCTATTCACGAAGCACGCCAGCGTATTCGTGAATTTGAACGTAAACACTCAGCTTAATTACAGGTCACTATGAATCAGTCTGTTCACCAGCGCATGCAAGAGCTGGAGCAATTACTTAATCGTTACAACCAGGAATATTATGAGAATGACGAACCATCAGTGCCGGACGCTGAATATGATCGTCTTTTTCGGGAACTGAAAACTCTGGAAACTGAACACCCGGATTTAAAAAGTGCTCAGTCTCCAACTATGAAAGTTGGTGGTAAGCCCTTAGGTCAGTTTAGAAGTGTTCAACATGAAGTTCCTATGTTGTCACTGGATAATGCTTTTTCTGTCGATGAATTTGAGGCTTTTAGCAAGCGCGTTGAACAGCGGCTGGATACCAATCAAACAGTGACTTTTTGTTGCGAGCCGAAGCTTGATGGCGCTGCGGTCAGTTTACTCTATGAAAATGGTCTGTTAGTGCGTGGCGCAACCCGGGGCGATGGACAAAGCGGTGAAGATATTACCGAGAACGTTAAGACCATACGCAATGTGCCGCTAAAGCTCTCTGGCGATGTTCCTGAGCGACTGGAAGTACGGGGTGAAGTGGTTATGCCATTGGGAGCTTTTGAGCGCTTTAATGAGCATGCCCGGCAGCGCGAAGAAAAGGTCTTTGCTAACCCCCGAAATGCGGCGGCAGGCAGTTTACGCCAGTTAGACTCCAGAATTACCGCAAAACGTCCTTTGCACTTTTATGCTTACAGTCTTGGGTTAATATCAGAAACCACACAACTTCCCGACAGTCATCACCAGCGTTTGTTACAGTTGAAAGACTGGGGACTGCCGGTGAATATTGAAATAAAGACGGTAGACTCGGTGCAGGGTTGCGACGATTACTACGAAGCTATTTTGGCCCGCCGGGATACCTTAAATTACGATATTGATGGCGTAGTTTTTAAAGTGGATTCTATTCGCTTGCAACAAGACTTAGGCTTTGTCGCACGTGCGCCGCGCTGGGCTATTGCACGTAAGTTTCCCGCGCAGGAACAACTGACGACCATTACCGGAGTTGACTTCCAGGTTGGCCGTACCGGCGCGATAACGCCGGTTGCGCGCTTAGAGCCCGTTAATGTGGGCGGCGTTACAGTATCTAATGCGACTTTGCATAATGCGGATGAAATTGAACGACTGGGTGTGCGTATTGGCGACTGTGTCAGTATTCGCCGCGCGGGTGACGTTATTCCGCAAGTGGTCAGCGTCATAAAAGATAAACGCCCTGAAAACACGAAGGCAATTGAATTTCCTCAGCATTGCCCGATTTGTCAATCCGATATTGAACGCGTTGAAGGCGAAGCCGTTGCCCGCTGTACCGGTGGTCTGTATTGCGCGGCCCAGCGAAAGGAAGCGATTAAACATTTTGCTTCCCGCAAAGCCATGGATATTGATGGACTAGGCGATAAAATTGTCGAGCAACTGGTAGAGCGCGACTGGATAAAATCGCCGGCCGATCTTTATCGTCTGTCCAAAGCTGAGTTGGCAACTTTGCCGAGAATGGGCGCTAAATCTGCGGAAAATCTTCGAAATGCCATTAAAGTGACGCAAGAAACAACCTTAGCCCGCTTTATTTATGCATTAGGTATTCGGGAAGTAGGGGAAGCGACGGCAAACGCGCTGGCGAATCACTTCAAAAACCTGGATGCTTTAATTGCTGCTGAAAGTGAACAGCTACAGGAAGTTCCGGATGTCGGTGCTGTTGTCGCTAAGCATATTGTGGCTTTTTTCCATGAAGCCCATAACCAGCAGGTGGTTGCGGAATTGCGTGAGTTTATTTCCTGGCCTGAGGGTGAGGAGGCAAGCTCAGTGCAAAGTGACCGCTTATCGGGCAATACCTATGTTATTACCGGTACTTTGTCGACTATGACTCGTGACGAGGCGAAGTCTGCTTTAGAAGCCTTAGGGGCGAAAGTTGCTTCCAGTGTTTCTAAAAAGACAACCGCGCTGGTTGCCGGGGAAAATGCCGGCTCAAAACTGACCAAAGCCCAGTCCCTCGGGCTTGATATATTAGATGAGAATGCGTTAGCTGAGCTGCTCAGCGACTAACGTCCTTTAACGCTCAGGTCTTTCAGAAGGCCTGAGCCATTGATATCGACAATGCCTTTTTCTTCATCAAACTCGAACCGGATAGTCGGGTGTGTGGTTTCCAGCAGATAGCTACGGTCATCAATCTGCACTCGCAGATGACTCAGTGGTTCATCTTCATCAAACTCTTGCCGGTGATTCATGCTGACTTTGTGATCACCAATATTGAGCTCGAAACCTTTGAAGAAACCATTAGCAAACTCTGCGACATAAACCTGTCCCTGCTTATTTACAAACAGATTAAGAATGTAATTTGGCGGCATTTCGGACGTACGCATTTGCGACTTGCCGGCAGTAAAAATAATGGTGTCATAAACCTTTTTATACTCAAAACCAAAGGTTAAAGGTTCCGTACGGCCTGATGGATAAATGACTTTACCACTACCTTCGGCTTTCCAGTCGGCTAAAGTTTGAGCGCTAAATAGTAGCGCTGCAAGGAAAAAAAAGTATTTTACGCTATTCATAGGTTGCCTCAACTACTCACCTCGGTAACATCTACTTTTAACTTAAGCATTTGTCCGGGTTGTAGATAACGATTGCGTTGAATGTTGTTCCATTGTTCAATTTGACGAATGGTGACATTAAATTTATCAGCAATCCTGGCTAATGAGTCACCGCTACGCACACGGTATCTTATATTACGCATGATACTGTTAATACTGCTTTGTATCGTCGAAGAAGGCTCGGCTTCCGTCCAAACCACGAGTTCTTGTCCTGGCCTTAAATAATCCCCCGGAGCCATTGAGTTCCAGCGAGCCAAGTCACGAAGGTTTACCTGATAAGCGCGACTGAGATCCCAGAGCGTATCGCCAGACTGAACAACGTGTTCAATACGTTTACCTGAACGTTTCTGATCTTGACGGTCTTCACGGCGCTGATCTTGCGATAACGTGTAATTGTCGATATCGAGTGTGGCAACTGGCACTAGCAAATGATCGCCTGCGCGGATGATATCACTGCTGATGTCATTAACCTGCTGTATCACGTCAACAGAGGTATTGTATTTTTTGGAAATAACGAGCAGGCTCTCACCCGATTTAACCTCGTGGCGGGTCCAGCTCAGCCAGTCTTTTGGCTCTGTTTTATCCAAAGCCTGTTTAAATTTATCCGCATTTTGATTAGGCAGAAGTAAACGATGTGGGCCGTTCGGCGCCGTTGCCCAGCGGTTATAACCAGAGTTGTACTGGTGCAGTAAATCCAATGGCATGTCAGCCATATCAGCAGCTAATGCTAAGTCGATTTGTGCTGGTGTCTCAACAACCTCAAGCTTTGGCTGATTTTCGATCGGGTACCATGCCACACCATACTCTTCACTGTTGGCTAATATTTCTGCTAAAGCTAATAGCTTGGGCACGTATGCGCGAGTTTCGCGAGGTAGCGACAGATTCCAGAAGTCAGTTGGTTTGTTCAGACGCTCATTCTTGCGAATTGCAGCGGCAACTCGGCCTTCACCTGAATTATAGGCTGCCAGTGCGTGCATCCAGTCACCGTCGAAGTATCGATGAAGTGCCTGTAAATAATCGAGTGCAGCGTGTGTTGCGGCAAAAACATCGCGACGACCATCGTACCACCAGTTGATATCCAAACCATATTGACGCGCGGTACCCGGAATAAACTGCCAGACACCAGAGGCACTGCCGTGCGAATAAGCAAACGGGTCGAAAGCACTTTCGACTATCGGCAATAAAGCCAGATCTACTGGCATATCACGTTTTTCCAGCTCTTCAACAATGAGATGCAGGTAAGGTTCAGCGCGCTTAGCAACGCGGTCTAAATACTCCGGGTGGCTGGCATACCAGTTGCGCTGGCTTTGCACTCTGGATACATCAGGCACATGAAAGCTCAATTGCTGGCGAATACGCACCCATAAATCTTCCTGCTCTTGCGGGGTAAGCTTTACAGGTTCGCTGATTTTGATTTCTTCTTCGGCGTGCCGACTGATCACTTCTTCCGGAATGACCGTCAGTTTAAGCTCTGTAGTTTCGTTTTTTGTATTTACCGGTTCATTATTACTAAACAGCATTGTGCTCTGGCAGCCGCTTAATGCCAAACCACTGGCCACCATACAATACTTTAACCATACGTTCTTTTGCTTGCTGTTTATCATGCGTAATCTACTTCCGATAATTATTAAAATCTTGAGGAGTTTAAAGAATCACGCATTATCTTTCCACTGTCTAATTGTATAAAAAACATCCTCGGGGCTATTTTTTACACTTTCTGCATGCTTATTTGCTGCTGCAATAACACTTTTTTGGTCAAACCGGAGAAAAGGATTAATGGCTAACTCTAGTTGCAGCGTGCTTGGCAGAGTTATTTGCTCTTGTTCACGCAACATTCTGACCTTTTCAGCGTAACTTTGCAGCACAGCGTTCTCTGGCTCAACTTTCAATGCGAAATTTACATTCGCCTGAGTATATTCGTGGGCACAGAAGACTCGAGTTTCGCCCGGCAGCTTACGCAGCTTTAATAACGACTGCGTGAATTGTTCTGGCGTACCTTCAAACATACGGCCACAGCCACCGGAAAACAGTGTGTCACCGCAAAACAAAAAGCCGGGTGTATAAAAACTGATGTGGTCCAGTGTGTGTCCCGGAGTGTTTAATACCTGCCACTGAATACCTCCAACGGTCAGCTCATCGCCTTCTGTAACTGTCTTGGTGAGCGTTTTTATCTCTGGGTTTTCCGGACCGATGACCGGACACGGGCTCTGTTCTATTAATTCAGCTATGCCACCAGTGTGGTCGTAATGGTGATGAGTGACTAAAATAGTCTCAATACTTTTACTATTTTGTTCCAACCATTGTTGAACGGGTTGGGCTTCGCCGGGGTCTACAATAATAACCTTGTTTTTATCGTTGGTTTCAATTGCCCATATGTAGTTGTCGTCGAAAGCTTCAATAGCGTGCACTCGCATGTTAACCCCTATAACGCTAGGATGAGAAACCCAGCGAGTAAGTTGAAGATAAGTTCATAATACAGGAATTAGCCGTGTTAATTAAACCAGCATATTCGAAAATTGATTTAGCGGCTCCCGGGGACTGGCAGCAAATGGCCTGCGGGCACTACATGATGGAACAGACGGCTGAGTTAATTCGCGCTCATCAGCGACGGTTGAAACCAGGAAAAACCGTGGCTATAGGCTCTTTGAGTCCAGGGCTTAACGAGTGTATTAAAAATGGAGCTCAGTGGCTGACTGTCGGCACAGGTAGTGACGTAGCGGTTCGCAGCAAATTAACGGAGCTGGCTTTGAAGGAAGACAGTGTCGATAACCTAGTTGCTCCTTTTGTCCTTGAATTTTGTCGGCATCCGCACCAGCTACTTAGGGAGGTTACGAGAGTACTGGATGATGATGGCGTATTAATACTTACGGGGTTTAACCCCTATAGTCCGGCAGTAGCCAGTGGCTTTTTCATTCGCCATAAAAAGAGCTTTCCATGGTGTGGAAGGTACTTTACGCCAGTGAGAGTTAAGGACTGGCTGGAATTATTGGGATTCGAAATTCTGGAGTCTGAATTTTATGTTTCGAATTTTCTGCACCATAGCGAACACCGGGGAAGTGACTGGTCGACGAAGCTGAGCAACCTGATACCAGGACTGCGCGCCGCTTATTTCATAGTGGCACGAAAACAAACTCTGATTAACAGATTAAAACCGTCAGCTCAAAGAAAGCAGCTTTCGGTTAATGGAAGACAGGCAGCAACAGCAATGACGACGAAACAGTTTTCAAAGTCTAATAAACGAATAAGAGGTAAATTATGATTACAGCACAAGAGTTATGTGGAAAAGCGAAATCGAACGTCAAAGAAGTAAACACCGAAGAACTACAAAAGGCCATAGAGCAGGGCGCGCGCGTTATTGATGTAAGAGAACCGGCTGAATATGGACAGGGGCACATTCGACAAGCGGTGAACATGCCCCGAGGTGTGTTGGAAATGCAGCTAAATCAGCACCCTGATGTGGCTGGATATGACAATGCTCTGGAACGCATCGCCGAGAAGCCTTTGTACCTTATTTGTCGAACCGGTGGTCGCTCAGCTCTGGCGGCAGAGAGCTTACAACGCATGGGGCTGGATAATGTCTATAGCGTAGATGGCGGCATGAGTGCCTGGCAGGAAAATAAACTGCCGGTAGTTGCTGGCGAGTAATTTACTCGCCCCCAAATCCTTCATCTTCAAGCATAGGCTCGCGCGTTGCGGCGTCGCGGGCCAGTTCATCACAACGCTCATTTTGTTTATGCCCGGAATGGCCTTTAATCCATTTCCATTCAACTTTATGACGGTTAACTTCTTCGTCCAGTTGTTGCCATAAGTCTTTATTTTTAACCGCTTTACGAGCAGAAGTACGCCAGCCGTTTTGCTTCCAGCGATGCATCCACTGCTCGACACCTTGTTTCACATACTGGCTGTCGGTAGTCAGAATGACATGACAGGAGCGCTTTAACTCGCGCAGGCCAGCGATAGTAGCCAGCATCTCCATGCGGTTATTGGTGGTCAGACGATATCCCTGACTTAATTCTTTGTGATGTTTCCCGTATTCCAGTACAGCGCCATAGCCACCCGGTCCCGGGTTTCCCAGACAAGAACCATCAGTATATAAATGAACAGTTTTTGAGTTCGACATGTTACTTGCTACTATATCCTTTGTTTCCAGCGAGTATATCAGGATTTCACCATGCGTCAGGTCGTATTAGATACAGAAACTACCGGAATTGACCCTGCAAAGGGACACAGAATTATTGAAATAGGCTGTGTGGAGCTTATTAATCGCAAATTAACCGGTAATCATTTTCATGTTTACATTAATCCGGAGCGGGTGGTCGAGCAGGAAGCAATTGAAGTTCACGGTATAACCAATGACTTTTTAACCGACAAGCCCGTATTCGCTCAGGTGGTGCAAGATTTCATTGAATTTATTAAAGGCTCTCAGTTAGTTATTCATAATGCACCATTTGACGTGGGCTTTATGGATGCTGAATTTAGTCGTATTCGCCCGGCGGTTGGCCTGACCAATGATTTTTGCTCGGTACTCGATACCTTGCAGCTTGCCCGTGAAATGCGCCCGGGGCAAAGAAACAGTTTGGATGCACTATGCCGCGCCTACGACGTTGATAACTCTGCGCGTGAACTGCACGGCGCCTTACTGGATGCCGAGATTCTTGCTGACGTCTATTTGATGATGACCGGTGGGCAAACGGCATTAAACCTGGCCAGCCACGGAAAAGACAATCAGGGTGGCTCACAAAAAGTGGAACATCAACGAATAACCAATCGTCCCGCATTAAAGGTTTTACGGGCAACGGCCGATGAAGAAGCATTACATCAGGAGCGTTTGGCGCGAGTCAAAGAAGAAGGTGGACATTGTCTGTGGCAAGACTCTTAGCAGTATTATTGGTTTTAATAAGTAGCTCATCAGCCTACGCGGTACAGAGTTTTAGCACGGTTGATTCTGACTCGAAGGAGGAAGTTGAAAAGCGTGCGATGAGCCTTATTGAAGGCGATCTTACTAATAAATTGCCAATTAAAGGGCAAAGTTTCCGCATAGACGAGAACGTTGAAGAGATTACTCTGTTATTTTTCCGCGAGCCGGGTAGCAAGCCCCTGATTCTCATCAAGCCTGATGGGAGCAAGTGGTACGATACTCGTTATCCAGCGGAAAAAGTAACTTGGTATACCGATCCTAACTTTGACATTATCCGGATAAAAGAACCTCAGCCTGGTCCCTGGCAGGCGGCTGGTCGCATCGATGAAGAAAATAAAGCCTTAGTTATTTCTGATATTCGCTTTGAAGCTGAGCCTTTACCGAGTCCATTATTTCAGAACGAAGAGCTGAAAGTAGAAGGAAAACTCTATAATGGCGACGAAGTGGTTAAAACTTCACGTTTTCGTCAGACCGTTTTGCTGGATGTTCTATTTGTCAGTACCAATAACTCAGACTTTGATAACTTCGGCTCGAATCCGTCACGTGTGGCACAATTTGAAGACGACGGGCGAGGGCATGACGAAAGAGCGGGTGATGGTATATTTACCGGTTTCTTTAATCTGGATGTTGTACCAGGTGAGTGGATGGCCACTTATGAAATGACCACCCCGCTGTACCAACGAGTGTTTGAATCAGGCCCTGTTGAGGTTAAGCCGTTACCAGTTGAATTTAATGTTATTCAGTCAGAGTCTGTGGACGATAATCATCAATTAGTCGTTCGTGTTAATGAGGACTGGATAGATCCACAGAGCCTGGTGATTAATGGCGAAACCAGCTTCCCTAACGGAGAAGTTCGTAAATTTACGGTAAGTCAGATAGAGGGCTTTCCGCACAGCGTCGAAATTGCCAACCTGGCTTTTGGTAAACACCTTATAGACTTAGATATTTTTGCCACTAGTGTCGGGGGGCGTGAGTTTGAAGCCAGAATTGATGACTTTAGTTTTATTGCAAAGGAACCGCCTCCACCTGAACCGACAGCCGCAGAGCTGGCTGAACGACAGCAAATAGAGCTTGAGCGTCAACGTGAACAGACAAGACTAGAACGCGAGGCCAAGCAAAAACAGGCGATGACCAATCTGATCATTATTGTTGTTGTTAATATTGTTCTCATTGCGTTAGCTTTAGTTGGGCTGTGGTGGTTTAAGTTTCGTCGGAAAAAAGTTGCCGTTGAGAGCGATGAAGCGGAAGCTGAAAAACCAGAGAAAAGTGGTAAAAAGTGACCTTTGTGGTTAAAAAAGCACAGATCTGAATATAAATCAGACAGTCGGTTAAAATCTTTAAAAAAAGTGTTGACTCATTTGCCCCTCACTCGTAATATGCACGCCGCGTTGAGGGAGACTTCAACGTGTAGTACTAATGCGGAGTGGTAGTTCAGTTGGTTAGAATGCCGGCCTGTCACGCCGGAGGTCGCGGGTTCGAGTCCCGTCCACTCCGCCATTTAGTACGCCTCAAAGAATTTTTGCGGAGTGGTAGTTCAGTTGGTTAGAATGCCGGCCTGTCACGCCGGAGGTCGCGGGTTCGAGTCCCGTCCACTCCG
>NZ_JBNIEY010000012.1:0-64652 GCF_051842345.1 Idiomarina sp. ST20R2A10
ACCTCGTTGGTTAGAACGTGGCGATAAATTAGGCTATCTGCAAAGTGGTGACTAGGCGTGGTTTATGTGACGCTTACCTTTCATTAAGGATACTCCTGAAAATATTGATGAACTAATCAAGGATGCCAATCAAAAACATTCTTGGAATACGAGATTGTCCGCTTTGAATGAGTTACGAAAGTATGATTGTCCTCAATCACGAGAGGTAATTATAAGGCTTGCTCTGCATGATAAAGTGTACAGAGTCAAAGAAGAGGCGTTTCGTGCTGCTCAAGCCTTGGATTTAACTAAAAACGGCAAGCCTATACAGTTGCGCAAGAAAAATATCGGATACAAGTCGTCCGATTTCACAAAGCAATTTCAAAGAATTAAGTTTGAAAAAAATGGACGAGTTCGATCTTACTGCTTTTAAGGATACCTTTGAGAGTGTGAACCCTGAAATGTTCGATGTTATGTCGTTTGAAAAAGGCAATAATTTTGATATTTGGATCAAGAACACATTCAATGGGCTGCCTAAGAAATAGGCATTGAATGCAAGCAAAGCTGAGCATTACAAAGTTTTTTGTTGGTGGAGTTAGGCAATACTAAATAGGAGATTCGACATTGGATAACGAGGCATTCGAGCTTATTAAAAGCATATCAGTGATTGCCACTCCATTTCTACTTGCGGTAATTGGTGGGTTCGGTTGGGTAATCAAGCAAAAAGTTGAGAGTAATCAGAGTAGACTAGATTCGCAAAGAGCGCGTATTTCGGAGCTGGAAGATAAGCTAAGGGAGGATCGCATAAAAACTTACAATGCCTTGCTGGAACCCTTTTTCCTGTTGTTTACTTCTGAGGAAGCTTTTTCGTTAGATAAAAAGTTCAAAGGGAAGGATAAGAACAACATGGCAATGTCAAAAATGCTCTCGGTTGAATACAGGAGTGTAGGTTTCAAGTTATCTCTTGTCGCAAATGATGAGGTAGTTCGCTGTTACAACAAGCTCATGCAGTTTTTCTATCACACAGAGGCCGATGCTCGTCCATTGATGATAAAAACATCGCATTGGATAGCATTGATGGGAGAGTTACTTTTGGAAATTAGAAAAAGTATGGGCAATAAAGAAAGCGAGCTTGATTCTTGGGAAATGATCGAATGGTTCATGAGTGATGCAGATAAGTTGAAAACAATGCACTTAACGCAGGAAGAAGTTAGCGAATTGTAGTGAAGGCTGCTAATGGGTTGAACTAGCCCAAATGGGGAAATTCTTAAAAGGGACAGATGCCATGATTTTATACAAATACTATGGGTATGATTCTGGCTTAAAGGCCCTGAAAAGTGGTCAGTTGGGTTTTCGAAAGCCCAAAAATTTTAGGGTATACGGATTTAATGGTTGATGGGGCACCTTCACCCCATCAATCTGATACCACCCTCAGATGGTTGATAGATCGACTCCGTAGTTGAGTTCCTCTGCGAAGTCCGGCAGTCCGTAACCGATGGTTTTCTTGTAGAAAGGAGAGACCTTCGCAGTCGGTGCCTTCTTCTTGTGCTTCGTGGTGTAGAGCATTCGTGCCCGCATCACCTCGAAGGAGTAACCGCGCCCTTCACGGTTCTTGTCCTTGGCCAGTCGGTTGATGGACTCCGTGTAAGCGTTGGTGACGGGCATGTCCGTCTCGAAGTAGGTCATGGTCTCTTCGCGCCAGTTTCCCACTGCCCTGATCAGATCGCTCCAGACTTCCTTTTGGCCCTTCGGGATGGTGGCTATCCACTCGTCCAGGGCGGCTTCTGCCTGGAGCCGTGTGGTGGCGTCCCAGATGCCGTAGAAGCGCTCCTTGTGCTCGTAGGCGGCCAGCAGTTGCGGGAACGCGCCTGTCCAGGTCTCCATGATGAGGCGCTCCCGGTCTGAGACTTCGTGAGCGCGTTTCAGCAGGATTTTCCGGTCTCCCTTGAGAGTCCGGCTCTGGGACGGTTTCAGCTCCTTTCTGAGGCCCTTGCGCACTCTCTCTAGGGCATCGTTGGCCATGCGCACCACATGGAACTTATCGACCACGATACGGGCCTGGGGCAGCACAGCCTTGACCGCTGCCCGGTAGGGGTTCCACATGTCCATGCTGACGATCTCGACCTTCTGCCGGTCTTTCAGCTTCATCAGGTAGTTGGTCACCACGTCCTGGCGGCGGGTGGCCAGAAGGTCGAGCAGGGTTCGCTCCTCAATGTTGGTCAGAATGCAGCGGTAGCGCTTGTTCAGGTATAGCTCGTCAATGCCCAGGATGCGGGGCGTCTCGAAGCGGTGCCAGCGCCCCAGGAACTCGGCGCGGGCGTTGAAGATGTCGCGCACCGTCTTCTCGTCCAGGCCGGTCTGTGCCGCCACAAAGGTGTAGGGGTGGTTGAAGGATTCCTTCTCCACGTACTCATGCAGCCGCAGTGTCATACGGAATCCGTCCACCATCTCCGGTAGCTGGGGCCTGAATGTTGTCTTGCAGGCCCGGCAGGTGTATCGGCGGCGGACCACCCAGAGAGTGACCCGCTTGCCGTGGATGGGCAGATCACGATAGGGAACGTCACGCTTGCCGAACCGTACGAACTCACCCTGCACACCGCATTCCTCGCAGGCGATGGGATCGGGCACGTCCACCTGGAAGTGCATTTCGTCGTCGGTTGATTTGCAGCCCAGTACTTGGTATTGCGGCAGGTGAAGGATGTTGTCGGGAAGTTCGGTCATGGTGTTGTATAGGCGTAGGTGTCAGTCAGATCCATCCGGCTCGGCATTGGTGTTTGCTTTTTTACCCAACAAGCTGCTGGAAACGAAAAGTAAGGCACCGAGGACAATTGCAATATCAGCCAGGTTGAAGGCCGGCCAATGCCAGTCTCGCCAATAGAAATCAAAGGAATCCACAACATAGCCGCGAAAGACCCGGTCAATCAGGTTGCCCATGGCGCCACCGAGGATAAGACTGTAAGCGATGGCTTCTCCTTTATGACGATTTTCAAGGATCAGCTTGATCAGAAAAATCGAGACCACTACCGCGATTCCGATAAAAAAGTAGCGCTGCCAGCCTCCACCATTCGCAAAAAGACTGAATGCGGCACCGGTGTTCCATAGGTGCACCCAGTTAAAGAACGGGGTCACCGAAACATACTCGCCATAGGCCATTGATTGCTGCACCAGCCACTTTACAGCCTGATCAGACGCTGCCAGCAGGCCCGATATGGACAATAGGGCATACGGCGAGAGCTTTTTGCCAATAATGAGCATTATTTAACCCTTCAACGCCAGAATGCGTCTGGCACCGTTAAGTACAATGACCCCCGCGATGGTGCCGATAATCAGATCCGGATAATTGGACCCGGTCCACGCGACCAGGGCGCCGGCGGTGATGACCCCCAGGTTGATCACCACGTCGTTGGCCGAAAATATCCAGCTAGCCTTCATATGAGCTCCGCCCCCTCGATGTTTGGATACCATCAGCAGACAGGCGGTATTGGCAATCAATGCGACGAATGCGATGGCTATCATCACCAGCGATTCAGGCTCACTACCGAATACAAAGCGCCTCACGACCTCTACGAGTACGCCAACAGCCAAAACCAGTTGGACCACACCAGCAACGTGCGCAACACGGACCTGCCTTTTCACGCTATGCCCAACCGCATAAAGAGCGAGTCCGTACACTGCCGCATCAGCAAAATTGTCCAGGGACTCTGCAATGAGGCCAGTTGACTGAGCCATCAGACCGGCAGTCATTTCCACCACGAACAGAAGTGCATTGATGCCGAGCAACCAGCGCAGGGTCCCGGATTCTTGCTTAGCAGAAGCTGCCGAAAACTCGGCGGCCTTGATGGTCTCCGGATTTGCAGCAACGCTTTCCTGAAGCGCGGCTCCTAGCCCCAAGGTCTTCAGTTTCGATGTGACGGGCTCGACCTCGCCGTCATGCACGACCTTCAGCCGGCGGTTCGACAAGTCGAAGGACAGCGCTCGAATCTCCTCAAAGCCGCTCAGGGCTAGGCGAATCATTCGTTCTTCTGATGGACAGTCCATCTTCGGCACGGCATAAACACTGACCCATCTCCCTGGCGCCTCGGAGGAGGCCTGTATATCGGTATCCGCTGCGGACGTTGCATCACCGCCACAGGCGCCACCACAGGATTTGCTCATGATACGACTCCACTTGAACAATGTTGTGGTACCATTTTAAACTATAAAGCTACTATAAGGTCAATAGGGTAAAGAATCCGTTGGGGAGGAGGCTGATGCGCATTGGTCAGTTGGCGCAGTTGGTAGGGGTCGAAACACAGACGATCCGCTTCTATGAACAGCAGGGCTTGTTGCCGCCGCCTGATCGGCAGGACAACGGTTACCGTGTCTATACCGAGAAGCATGGTGAGGGGCTGGCCTTCATCCGTCGCTGCAGAATCCTGGGCCTGTCACTGGCTGAGATTCACGAACTACAGAGCTATCAGGACGACCCTCATCAGCCTTGTACCGCCGTCAACGCCTTGCTCGATGATCACATCTCTCATGTGCGGTCGCAGATAACCGCTCTGCAAGCGCTTGAGAAACAACTCGTTTCACTGAGAGCGAGTTGCAACGATGACCGGGAAGTTGAGGCGTGTGGGGTTCTTGCTGGAATTAGCGAAGGAAACATGCACCAGCAGTAGGTGAAGCATCAACCAGATAATCCGATGAGATGCCGGTCTGTCTCACTCTCATGCAAAGGTAAGATCAACCATTTAATCCGCTTACCCAAATTTTAATGATCCCTTTGAGCTAAGTTTTTTATCTAATAGCAATGGGCCAGACTCCAAAGCGGTGAGCTTGAGAAGAGTTTTGGAGGATCTTCGAGATACAGTTGTAGTCTTATCATTGACGCGAACCCCAGATAACCCTCTTATGTGGGCCCATTACTGTGACGACCACTCTGGGTTCGTAGTTGGCTATGATGTCAGCGATGATTTCTTGTCATCTCAAGAGTACAACCTGATACCTGTGACTGCGGGCGATGTTGTTTATACCAATACCAAAAGCGCTCATATTCTTAATCCGGAGGTTATGGAGCGTATTCAAGGCGTATACCTTTCTGGTTTCGGGGATCTTAGTCAACTTAGGGAGCCAGAGACTAATGCGTTAGCAAGAAAGATATTTCTTACAAAGCATGCCAGTTGGGTTTACGAAGAAGAAGTCCGAGTGGTTAAAATGACACAGTCATTATTTGATGAAACCGAGAAAGCTTGTGAGAATCCAAGGAGGACATATACCTGGTCGACTAGAGACATTGCTCCTGACATAGCGGTTGAGGAAATTCCAGGATTAGCGATTTTTAACTTTCAGGTTCCCATCAAGGAGGTCTATTTAGGCTTGCGCAACAAACTAGTTGAAGCTCAAAACGATTTTACACGAATTGAGGGAGCCGACTACTTTAGGTTCTTGATGGATGACAAGTCGTGGAATTTGAAAGCCGAAAAATTACCTGAAACTTAAAATAGTTAGCTGAATTTATTACCAACTTGGAATTGAATACAAGCGAGCCTTTCAACCAACAGATGTCAAAGTCCTTTTGAGTTGAATTAAAACGGGGCAACCTTCTTATGGACGCCTCAAGCACTCAAGAGTTAATGGAACCAAAAATTTAGGGCGAGTCGATAAGGAAGGTTACACAAGCGCCCAAAAGACCATCAGTTCGAAATATTAACTTTTGCCAGTGGGTAAGGGTTAGCTGGTAACCTAAAGTCTCAATAAGGTCGATAGAGGGCGCTTTTGGGGTCTTTACATCTGATGATCGGAGTAAGATTGTATTACGGCCACAATCTTCGAGCGAAATAGTCCAGATATCCTCTGCTCCAACAGAGATGTGCGTTTTTGCGATTTGGAATCCACCTTGGTAACCGAACCAGCCTTGGAGATGAGCTGGGTCTAGTAAAATTGCTTCACGTCTGTTGGGAATGGTGGTGGACGTTATCGGAATTAGTGAATTCATAACTTTTCTCCCGTTAATTCAGAAAGGCCGGAAAGCCATACCATTTAACCAAATCTCGGCAAATTTAATAACTTTTGGGTCTTGCTGACCTGAGCCCAGGGTTGGCGCTTCTTGGACAACGAAACGCAATATGTCGAGCATCGCGTTAGTTTTAAATATAAAGGCAGCGTCATTTAGAAAGCTGTCATTGGTCTGATTGTTCAATAAGGACTCGACTCCAAGGTACATATATTCGAACGCGTGTATTTGAGATAAAAGCCTTTTGGAACGTGGAGGATATTCGGAGAGACTTAGTCCGAATAGAAGGCAGCTTGGAATACATCCCATGTGAGCTAGGACTTGATAGTATGCTTGCGAAGAAGTGTCAGTTGGTGGCACAAACCCACGTTTAGCAATTGGCGAATGTGGCGAAATAACTTGGGAATCCGATAATTTCGAGTAATTAAAATGCAAGCATATACGCTCGATTTCAATTCTCTCTGATTGAGATAGTAGGTCGCCTAACCAGATCCCCTTGGTGTCCATTACAGAATCGATTTCGCACATTACTCGCGTTCCTCCTGTCGAAGATATATGCATACAACGCCACCATCAATTCTCGGCCCACTGACACAACTGAGGTTTTTACGGTTCTTAGGTTTGAGCTTGTACGCGGCAGTAAATTTTCCCAGAGATTTTGAGTTGATAACCTTGATTGGGCGTGTTTGAGATGGGAGCTTCACTGTTGATGAATCAAGAAACCCTCTTTTAGCCAAGTCGTAAACAGCATTGATATTCACGTCCAGAATTTTCGAGACCTCCCAAGGGTGCAGATACCCTTGCATGGTCGGAGGTGATGTATGCGTTATGATTGGGTGAAACTGCTTCAAAGACAATGCTTTATTTCTGTCCGGAGTAAATGTGTAGCCCAGCCTCCCGAACAGCATATTTTCGATGCATGACGCAATGGTTTTGCCTCTAAATTGCATTGCTTTGATCGAAACGGCGCCTTCTAATTTCTTGTTCTTAGCGCACGACAAGGCTCGTTGCTTAAGTTGTTCAACTAAGTTTTTAATTGTTCGAAGGTCGAAAATCCAGTCTCTGCAATGCTTATCTGGTTTTGCTACAGGCGATATCAAATTGACTTTTACAAGTGACTTTACGACATCGTGACCGACATCTAATTGCCTGCAAAGCTCAGACATCGTTATAAAATAAGGCTTGAGTGTGACAAAGTTCATGACTTCTCTTTTATCCATCAAACTTAAGCCCTTACGCGTTGTTAGCGGCTGCTCAAGCAACCCCGCGTCTATAAGTCGATTTAATCCTCGTTGGCGGATGCCAAGCACTTGCATGACTTTTTTGCATGAAATTCTCGTGACACAATCTTCGGATATTAATCTGTGGTTAGGGTTCCACAAATAAATGGTAGATGAGGTTCCAGATATGAATGTTTCGAACTCTGCCTTTAGAAGATCGTAGGCGCGGCTTTTAGAGTGTTGGCTTGAATAAAGCTCGTCATACAAGCCGGGGAATTTGACTCTGAGTCCCTCTCCCCCATCTACGCACTTGGACTGGCGTTCATAAGATTTGAAGATCCGTGTTACCTCGTTCGGATGTGAACTAAGTCTGCTGTATATATTACCCCATATCTCTCTGGGTGCAGACGCTGGGGAGGAGTATTTCTCATGTTCAGGTGCGAATTTAAAAATAAAGCGAATCAGTAAAAGAGCATCACAAAGAGAAAGTGATCTGAACGTTGAGGAAATGTCGATTAAAGAACTGTTCGAGCATGCTAATGCCAGCGATTTACTTAGTTTAATTGATAATTCGTCGTTGGCTGAGCTGATGTGGAGCTCGTCTTTTACTCTGCTAAAGAAATCGCGGTCCGCCCATTTCAACTTCTGACCAGACATCCAGTGGGTTGATAGAGCGCACCTATGTAAGGGGCAAGAATTTAGAATAGATAATGAACAAAGTGCACTCATGTATCCGAATTCACTAATACACTCATGACATATTTTGGGGTGGGAAAAGTCGAGCATGTCCGCCGGGTAAGACTGTCCAAGCAAGTCAATGATACCGTTCTCAAATCGGGCTGCGTTTGACTTAATAGCTTTTGCATCACAACGGAGAGCTTTGGCAAGCCTTGGAAGCTCAAAATCGCCGTAAACCAACTTGCGATAAGGGATCCTTTGGTTTTTAGTGTCTATTTCGCAAATATGCATCACATCTCGAATGCTGGGACGATGATTGAGCCAGCTAATCCGCATCAGAAACGCCAAAAGGTGCTCATCTTTATGAGGTTTGGGACTAACGAGGAATTGCATTTATTTGACCGTTGCCAAGTAGGATTTCGAAAAGTATAGGATCTTTTTAAAAAGATGCTATTAAATTGATCGTATCATTTAAATATCACTTAAAAGGTCCTATCAAAATATTCGCGGAATTTACGGTAATGCGTTAACTTTGGTCAATAACAACAAAAAAGATGCGCCAATGAGTAAACAAATCCACGAATTTCAGCAGCTACAGTATGCGCAGCGAGAGCGCTTAGCATTTATTGACTATAATTTAGAATATATTGGAAAGGTCAGTAGGAATACGCTAATCGAGTGCTTCGGTGTTGGTCCCGCGAGCTGCTCAAGGGATTTCCGGATCTATAATGCACTGTCACCAGATAACGCCGTTTTGCGGCACCACGATAAGTTTTACTATCGGAAAGATACTTTTAAACCTCTATTTGAGCATGATGCTGGCACAGTTTTAAAATGGCTATCCGAAGGATTTGGCTATGGACTGAGTAACCAGCAACAGAAAACAGATTGGGTAATCAGCCCCCAGTTTCTTTCTGCTCCTGCACCACGATTCCTTGGGCGTTTGTCACGAGCAATTGCTTTAAATAAAGCGCTTTTAATCGTTTATCACTGTGCTGAATCTGGTGTGACTGAAAGAGAAATTGTGCCACACGCGATCGCAAACGTCGGTGAGTATTGGATAGTTAGAGCCTTCGACCGAAGTGCCGGCGAATTTACCGATTATATAGGCTCTCGGATTGAATCTGCTGAAGAACTGGAAAAGGAATTACTGGAATGCGAGAGTGCGTTAGCTGATGAGAAGTGGCAAGGCACTTCCAAATTGGAGTTGATAGCGCATCCAAGTTTGAAGTACAAAAGCCCTGTAGAAATGGACTTTGGTATGACCAACGGCCGAACCGTTATTAATGTAAGAACAGCTTTAGTTCACTATTTCTTGAGATTCATGAGGATAGATACCGGTGGCATTATTCGTTCGTCGGACCAAAACTTTAATCTGCTGCTGGTTAATTCAAAGGATGTATTGAGGAATTGATTATTCGCGATCGGGCGCAGAGCCTCTGTGTGCTTTGAAAATCGGTTGGCGGTGCGCAAGCCAACCCCTAGTGTAATAGTGTATGAGGTATTCAAGAACGATAGAGGCAATGACTTGATGCTGGCTAGCGACCATAATACCTGTTTAATAAAGTTGTTACTTCTAAAGAATAGTGAGGCTTTATGTTGTTCGCCTTGCTCATTAACATCGCGCGATTTGTTCTTGAGTTGTGTATTTAAGTCGTTTATTGTCGATGACATAAAAAAATAACAATTTGATATTATTCGCCTATTAGAGTGAAACTGTGTATGGGTCAATTGCTTTGTAATTCAGGTTTTTTGTTAGGGGTATTGGCTCTATCGATGGTTTAAAAATAAAATAAAGCACCTAAGTCAATCGCCTGATGTGCGAACGGCCATACCCGAAGGTTATACCTTCTCACGCAAGGAGCATCAATGAGTAACTATGAACTTGTAAAAACGGCTCAAATAGACGGCGATTTTGAAGGTTTTGATGACGAAATCCTTTTCAAGCTCATGGATGGTACATATTGGATTCAAGCTCAATATCTCTACTGGTACCACTATGCGTATTGCCCACGAGTTAACATCCTTAGCGCGAATGGAAATTTTTATCTCCAAGTTGAAGGGCAAAATCAAATTGTACCAATTCGACAAATATCCGACGTTGTCGAATCACAAATAAATGGTGAGTTTAAAGGCTGGGAAGGAGAAACGGTATACGAGCTTACTAATGGACAAGTATGGCAACAGTGTACTTACAGTTATGAATACACTTACTCATACATGCCAGAGGCTTTAGTTTACGATGCTGGGGCTGGTTATAAAATGAAAGTGGAGGGTACTTCAGCAGATGTGCGTAGAATTAAATAAGAATAACAAGCGCAGCCACAGCGACGACTATCCTAAGCTGCATCGCTCTCATTATATAGCTGTACCTACTACAGACGTTAGACAGTTAATAAGGAAGCAATGAAAGCTAACTCATTTGGTAATTTGATTTGGTCGTGCGCGATTCGTTCGTGGGGACCAGTAGTGGCTTTTATAGGATTGGCCATAGCCGTTCTAGCATTTTTCTTCGCACCTGAAACGGACACCATCGAGTTGCGTTGGTTTATCGTTATTACGAGTATAGGTTTTATGCTGCTCGTTATTTTCGCTAGGGCTGCTTGGGAAGCGAATGAAAACCAGATAGTTAGACTTCCAAAAGTTATTTATGTTAAAGAACCGCCCAAGGCATTCCCGGAAGCTTTTGCACTTTTTTTGGTTGAACCAACACCACTATTTTCATATGACGCCATTGTATCAATTTACTACCTCGATGATGGTGTAGAGAGATTGGTAGGGGTAGGTAAAGTCATAAATGTGCAAAACGATCTAAAGGTTCAAGTGCTTGTGCTCGATGATTATGACTTTGGGGGGAAATCTGAATCGATTAAGCAAAACTCTAAAGATGAACTAAAGAAGTTAGTCGTTAAATCATCGGTACCCGGTTTTCTGGTGGAGGCCATCATAAATGTCTGAAGAATCTACATTGTCAAAATATCCTGCTTCTGTCGTAAAAGTCATTGATGACTATACAGTGGTGATTAACCGTGGAAGCGAAGATGGGGTGTCGAAAGGCGATCAATTTTTAGTCTACTACGTCGATCAAGAAGAGTTGATCGATCCTGAGACTGGCGAGAGCCTTGGAAATCTTGAGGTTGTTAGGGGGACGGGTTCTGTGACCCATGTCCAACGAAAAATGGCGACTATAAAATCAAATCGTAGTGTTTCGAGAGGAAGAGTTATTCGGAGAACTTCAAACCCTGGCATTGGTGGATTGCTAGTCTCGTTTGCTGCTGAACGTGAGACTATAGAAGAGCCAGAGCGTGAAGCGCTAGCTTTTGAAGATGTTCAAGTGAAGGATAGAGTCAAGCCTGTATAAAGGTGAACAAGCTAATATTTTCGGCTATTTTTCGCTGTGCTCCAGATCAGAAGCAACTGCGGGTGCTTGTAGCGTCCCACGAATGCGTACTTTCGATCTAGTTCGAATCTTGGAACTTTTTTGCTAAAGCCAGATTTGAAAAAATGTGGCTTAGATAAACATCCATAATTGATAACAGAATACTCATAAGGATTATCTCTTGTCTCAAGTAAGACATATTCACGTAAAAAACTTCCGGGTAATAAAAGATCTTGAGTGGCTACCCAAGCCTGGATTGAATTGCCTTATTGGTCCTGGAGATTCCGGAAAGTCCACTGTACTTGATGCGATTGATCTTGCTTTGGGAGCTAGACGGTCCTATCCGTTCACTGACGCAGATTTTTTTAATCTTGATACAACCAATCCCATTGAGATATGGGTAACTCTTGGCGCATTGAGTGATGAGCTAAAAAATATTGATGCTTACGGGATGTTTTTGAGGAGCTTTGACTCAAACTCAGGAGCAATCTCGGACGAACCTCAGGCCGATCAGGAAATTGTACTTACTCTAAAGTTAACTGTCGCGGAAGATTTGGATGCTGATTGGTTACTTTATTCAGAACGAGCGGAAGCGGAGGGAGTTGAGCGAAGACTTCCATGGAAGCATCGGGAATTCGTTGCACCGGCAAGACTTGGTGTCGCATCCAACCATCATTTGGCTTGGGGTGGAAGGTCAGTTTTAAATAAATTTTCAGAAGATGGCATTGATATGTCATCAACACTGGCACAGCTGAGCAGAACCGCTCGGCAAACGTTTTCAGGGCATGAGGTTGAAGGAATTGAGAACGTACTTGGCAAAGTTAAAGTCCTAGCCAACAATCTTGGAGTACCCGTTGGTGATCTAAAAGCATTGCTTGATGTTAATAGCGTTTCTTTATCACATGGAGCTATTAGTCTCCATAATAGTGACAATACTCCATTGCGCCAGCTGGGAACAGGATCGGCGCGACTACTAGTTAGCGGACTTCAAAAGTCCACTAGTACATCAAACATCTTCATTGTAGATGAGGCGGAATACGGACTAGAGCCATATCGAATATCAAGACTGTTAAATGAGCTTGGCTCAAAATCGGTTAATCCTAAACAGCAGGTTTTTATCACAACACACTCGCCGTATGTTTTGAGAGAGCTTCAGGCTGCGCAGCTCCATGTAATACGAAAAGCAACTGCCGCCCCTTTCCCGGTTCCGCATGTGCACTGTTCTCACTTGATATATTCGTTGACTGGTGGTGATGAACAACAAAGTACTTTACGTGTGTGCGCCGAAGCTTTTTTTGCTCGGTCTGTTATTGTTTGTGAGGGTAAAACAGAGATTGGATTGACCCGAGGTCTTGATCTTTATTGTCAAGATACGGATGTTGCGACCATTCAGTCGTGCGGGACTTTCTGTGCTGATGGCGGCGGTGATAGTATGTTTACGCGAGCTAAGATTTTCAGAAGCCTTGGCTATTCAACAGCAATACTAAAAGACTCAGATAAATATGCAGAACACGTAGTCAGCACTGGTGAGGCCCAAGCGCTCGGTATCCAAGTTTTTGAATGGGGAAATAATTCTTCAACCGAAGACGCGTTGTTTGATAATTGTCCAGCAGAGGTTATTCCTGCTCTACTCAATTTGGCTGTTGAGCGGAAAGGTCACGATTCAATAAACTCGAATATACAAGAATTTTCGGGGAATCAAATTTCTCTCGATGACTGCCTCAATAGGTTTGACGATACGATGAGGCCTGTACTCGCTAAATCTGCTAAGAGTAGAAAAGGGGCATGGTATAAAGATATTGAGCCCGCCGAGAATATCGCTCGCTTTATAATTGCCCCACAGTACCCCAATTTTGGTCAACAATTTAAGCAACCTGTAAGCGACTTATTCGCATGGGCAAAGTCGATGGGAGCTCTCTAGTGAGTGTTGAAGCCGTGTTAGGTTCTAGTAGAGGATTGATTGTTGCTCCAGCTGGGTGTGGAAAAACACATTTAATAACCGAAACTTTGGCTGTTAAAGACAACAAACCTTATCTGGTCCTAACGCACACTACGGCTGGTGTAGCTGCGCTGAAGCAACGCTTGAAACGCCTCGGGGTCCCTAATAAAAATTATGTTGTATCTACTATCGACGGGTGGGCACGACAGGTCTCAAATATCTTTCCGACATCCTGTAATGTGGGTGCGACACCCGATAACCCAAGAGTTTTTTATCCAGAGTTGAGAAGGAAGGTTCAAGAGTACCTAGCTCCAGGTCATATATCTGAAATCATTAGGGCATCATACACTCGCCTTCTAGTTGATGAGTATCAGGATTGTGATGCTGACCAACATGCGTTGATATGTTCGCTTTCTGACGTCTTACCAACCACAATCTTTGGAGATCCGATGCAGTGTATCTTCAACTTTGGTGGGCCTATGCCGTCTTGGGATGGTGACGTTAAGTCGAGGTTTCCGGTCATTATGGAGTTAAACACTCCGTGGCGATGGATAAATTCGGGAACGCCTGCTTTAGGACAGTGGATTCTCGATTGCCGGGAGTCTTTATTGCATCGAAGATCTATAGATCTTTTAAGTTGTCCGGATTTCGTACATTGGGTTCAGTTAACTGGCGATCCACAAACTGACAACCAAAAGCAGACGGAAACTCAGTATCACATACGAAATAGTAACGATCCTAGCCATTCACTATTAGTCATCGGGGATTCAAGAAATCCACGTTCGAGACACAACTTCGCAAGTCTATCGCGAGGTATTGATGTTGTTGAGCCGGTTGATTTGGGTGATGTGACGCATATTTCTTCCCAGATCGACAACTTGCGTGGTGAGGAGCTGGCAAATCATGTCCTTACCGCTGCATCATCAATGATGACTGGGGTAGGAAAAGCAAGCGTGCTCAAGCGAATGCCCTCAATATTGGCAGGTCGCAATCGCACGCCTCCTACTCCAGTCGAACAAGCCATGAAAGATGTTATTGAATCCGGTGATAAAGCCTCTATTGGCAATCTATTAGGTTGTCTTGAGGTTAGTCCTGATACAAGGTTATTCCGAAGAGGTGCATTTACGGCACTGAAAAGCGCTGTTTCATTGAGTGCTAGTGAGCCAACTAAAACCACAAAGCAAGCTGCTGAAATAATAAGGGAACAGCGTCGACATAAAGGTGATAGCCGTATACCCTCCCGTGCAATTGGGTCGACTTTGTTGTTAAAGGGGCTGGAGGCAGATCACTGTCTTTTATTGGATGCTGGAAGTTTGAACGCTCAGAACCTGTACGTAGCGCTGTCACGTGGAGCAAAGTCTGTTACCGCATTTTCTAATTCAAACGTTTTACTTTAATTTTTAATCAGATCGCTTAAGTAAAATTAGTTAGGTGTTAACATAGTGGCCTTATAGTTCTCAGGTCAGCTATACGCTCGGCGGGTTAACATTCAAAGGTTTATAGTAGATAGTTAATTACTTACTCTTGCATCAGACTTCAAAAAGATAGACGATGCTACGCTAAAAAGTACGTGACGGTTTAGCGTCTTTTTTTGTCACTTTATGGTTTATTTGTTGCATTTTTTGTCAGCTTATTGTTTTAAGGTGGGGCTGCGACGTGCGAATAAGCTTGGCGTATCGCTAATGAATTTTGTCACTTTATGGCTTACGGTACAGCTGAACTGTAAGCACTTGTGAGCAAGGAGAAGTCAGAATGACGACGGAAGTTACAGAAACCCGCCCACTGAGTCGCTTTACCGAAGAGGCCTACCTTAATTACTCCATGTACGTAATTATGGACAGGGCACTGCCAAATATTGGCGATGGCCTGAAACCGGTACAGCGACGCATTGTTTACGCAATGTCAGAGCTGGGTTTGTCTGCATTAGCAAAATATAAAAAATCGGCTCGTACCGTGGGTGACGTGCTGGGTAAGTTCCACCCGCATGGTGACAGCGCCTGTTATGAAGCAATGGTATTAATGGCGCAGCCCTTTACCTATCGTCATCCTCTGGTGGATGGTCAGGGTAACTGGGGTTCTCCGGATGACCCTAAGTCTTTTGCGGCTATGCGTTATACCGAAGCCCGGTTGTCTAAGTTCAGCGAAGTGCTGCTGAGTGAACTGGGTCAGGGCACAGTTGACTGGATACCGAACTTCGACGGTACCATGAAAGAACCACAGGTTCTGCCCGCGCGGTTACCTCATATATTATTGAACGGCGTTACCGGCATTGCTGTTGGTATGGCGACGGATATTCCTCCGCACAATGCCCGTGAAGTAGCAAATGCTTGTGCGATGTTACTGGAAAAGCCCGGCAGCCAGCTTGAAGATATAATGGAAGTGTTGAAGGGTCCGGATTATCCGACGGATGCAGAAATCATTACGCCGTCGGAAGACATCGTCAAACTGTATGAAACCGGGCGTGGCAGCATTAAAATGCGAGCTTGTTACAGCGTTGAAGACGGCGAAATTGTTATTACGGCGCTGCCACACCAAGCCTCAGGTGCAAGGGTTTTAGAGCAAATAGCGCATCAGATGCAGGCGAAAAAACTTCCTCTGGTATCTGACCTGCGGGATGAGTCTGACCACGAAAATCCGACCCGGTTGGTTGTGGTTCCGCGTTCAAATCGAGTCGATACCGAACAGTTAATGAACCACTTGTTTGCTACCACCGATTTAGAGAAGCAGTATCGGGTTAATCTGAATATTCTCGGCTTAGACGGTCGGCCAAAAGTGAAGCCTTTGGTGGGCATTTTGAAGGAGTGGCTGGAATTCCGTCAGACCACTGTTACCCGCCGTTTGCAGCATCGTTTAGATAAAGTGCTGGCGCGTTTGCATATTCTGGAAGGCTTACTCATTGCTTATCTGAATATTGATGAAGTTATTGAGATTATTCGTACAGAAGACAAGCCGAAAGAAGAACTGATGAGTCGCTTTGCGCTTACCGATAAGCAAGCTGAAGCGATTCTTGAATTGAAATTACGCCACTTAGCTAAATTGGAAGAAATGAAGCTGACTGGCGAACAAGATGAATTGAATAAAGAACGAGAAAAGCTTGAGACCTTGCTGGGCTCTGATCGTCGTCTGAAAACTTTGATTAAGAAAGAATTGCTGGCGGATGCTGAGAATTATGGTGATGAACGTCGTTCGCCTATTGTTGAACGTTCTGAAGCAAAAGCGCTAAGCGAACGAGACTTAACACCTGCTGAAGCGGTCACTGTTGTGCTCTCTAAAAAAGGCTGGGTACGTACAGCCAAAGGTCATGATATCGAGGGTGATAAGCTCAGTTATAAATCGGGCGACAGCTATCTTGCTTCGGCTGAAGGGAAGAGTAACCAACCGGTCGTTTTTCTTGATAGCTCAGGTAAGAGTTTCTCCTGTGAGGCACATCTACTTCCATCGGCACGGAGTCAGGGGGAACCTCTGACCGGACGTTTCAGTCTGGTTGCTGGTGAGAATGTCGAGCATGTTTTAATGGCAAAAGATGAAAGCCATTTGCTGCTGGCGTCTGACGCAGGCTACGGGTTTGTTTGTCAGTTTAGTGATTTAGTCAGCCGTAATAAAAATGGTAAAGCTATTATTACATTACCTACCGGGGCTAAGATCCTGCCGCCGAATAACGTGAATGACCTGCAACACGACAAAGTCATTGTTATTTCCAATGAGGGTCGGATGTTGGTGTTCCCGGTTGCAGACTTACCCCAGTTGAGCAAAGGAAAAGGGAATAAGTTAATCAGTATTCCGGCCTTAAGAGCGCAGTCCCGCGAGGAGTATGTGGTTGCTTTAGCTACCGCCGCGCCGGATGCCGCTATTACCCTGATTGCAGGTAAACGCAAACTGACTCTGAAGCCGGCTGATTTAGAACATTATTACGGAGAACGTGGTCGCCGGGGCAATAAACTGCCGCGCGGGTTACAACGTGTCGACGGAATAGTGGTTGAGGAAAACAAGGATTAATTGGGGAGTTTGAATGTTAGCCTTGTTGCGATGGTTGTTTCTTGGCGGTTTTGTTGTGGTGTTTGGTGTCGTAGGCTGCTTGTTTTGCATTGTCCGCCCTTTTCACCGTAACAATACCTATCGTTTTGCCCATATCTTTGGTTGGGCAATACGGGTTTTGGGGATGCGAATTGAGGTCAGCCGGCACCCGGATATCGAAAAGGGTGGGCCTTATGTCTTTATTTGTAATCATCAAAATAGCTGGGAAATTTTCACCATAGCAGCAATGCTGCCAAAAAATACGGTGACTGTTGGCAAGAAGAGCCTTAGGTGGATCCCCTTTTTCGGCTGGCTCTACTGGTTGGCAGGCAATATCCTTATAGACAGAAAAAATGCCGGTAAAGCCCATGGCACAATCGGGCAGACGGCTGATGTAATAAAGCGGCGCGATATTTCGGTATGGATGTTTCCAGAAGGCACTCGCAGTTACGGGCGTGGTTTGTTGCCATTTAAAAACGGTGCATTTCATACTGCTTTTCGTGCCCAGGTGGATGTCGTGCCGGTCTGCGTGTCTGAATTACACGGTAAGATAAAGATGAACCGCTGGAACAACGGTGTGTTAAAAGTGGCGTTTCTTGAACCGGTGAGAATTGCCAATTATCAGCGAGAGAACCTACGTGAATTAAGTGCTCACTGTCATCAAAAAATGGATGATAAAATTAAGCAGTTAAACGCGAGCATTGAGCAAGAACAGGCTAAAAAGGAAAAAACATGAGTCGAGATCTTAATGATCTACTTACGCAAAGTGAAGAAACTGTACAGGCTTTGATTGCTGATGGTGCAGAAACAGAACTCTTGTATGAAATTGAACATCACTTAGCCAGCCAGGACTTCACCAAATTGGAAAAAGCCGCTGTTGAACTGGTTAAGCAGGGGTATCATGTGGACGATGCCGACGAGTTTGAAGACGAACGTGGCAAGCGTTGGTTTGCGTTTATGGCGGTCACCGACGCTGAGCTTGATAACGATATTCTCAACCGTCAGGTGCGTGAAATAGCCGCTATTGCTGACGAATGCGAAGTTGAATACGACGGCTGGGGCACGCTGATTGAAGACGAAGAACTTGACGATGAAGACTTAGATGATGGAGAGGAATGAGCCTCTCTCAGCCTTTATTGGTAATTAAAGCAATAGTTTTGTTTAGAATAGATAACTTTAGAAAAAAGCCCGAATCTAATGATCCGGGCTTTTTTTGTTCAGCAATGGCGTCGTACAAAATTAGAGAGCTTTAATTTTGTCCTGCTGCTCCTGCAACTGTTTTAGCGTTGTTTCAGCCTCTGAAAGCTTTTCACGTTCTTTGGCAATGACCGCTTCAGGTGCTTTACTGACAAAGTTATCATTGCTTAACTTGCCATTCAGGCGCTGCCACTCTTTATTCGCTTTCTCAATAGACTTTTGCAGACGTTGCAGCTCAGCTTCTTTATCAATTAAACCGGCCATTGGAATGTGTAGCTTCAACGTATCAACCAGCGCAGTCATACTGGCTGGTGCGTCATCGTCGCTTTCAATAAACTCAATAGACTCCAGTTTTGCCAGGCTACTCAGGAAGCTTTCATTGTTTTGAATACGACCTTTTGCCATTGCATCGGCATTTGAGAGTAACAGCGGTAGCGGCTTATTCGGTGATAAGTCCATTTCACCGCGAATATTACGAATAGCCAAAATAACGCGCTTAAGCCACTCCATGTCCTGCATTGCCTGATGGCTGACGTTGTCCTCAACCCGCGGGAACGGCTGCAGCATAATAGTATCATCTGTATTACCAACCAGCGGTTTAACACGTTGCCAGATAGTTTCGGTAATGTAAGGCATAACCGGGTGTAGTAAACGCAGTAACTGCTCTAAAACATTCACCAGTGTGTGGCGGGTACCGCGTTGCTGTGATTCAGTACCATTTTGCAGCACCGGTTTAGTGAGCTCCAGATACCAGTCACAGAATTGGTTCCAGGTAAACTCGTACGCAATAGCCGCAGCCTGATCAAAACGGTAGGTATCCAAAGCCTGACGAAAATCTTTTACTGTGCTGTTAAAACGGGCAATGATCCATTCGTCTGCCAGTGACAGGGTCATATCGTCGTTTTCAAGCCCACAGTCATGTTCTTCGGTGCTCATCAGCACGTAACGGCTGGCGTTCCACAGCTTGTTACAGAAGTTGCGATAACCCTCCAGGCGTTTCATGTCCCAATTGATATCGCGACCTGTTGAGGCAAGCGCAGTTAATGTAAAACGCAGTGCATCGGTTCCGTGAGCGGTGATACCTTCTGGGAATTCCTTGCGGGTGCGCTTTTCAATTTTCTCGCGCATTTTAGGCTGCATCAAATTCGCAGTACGTTTAGCGACCAGCTCGTCAGCACTAATGCCGTCAATCATGTCCAGCGGATCTAATACATTACCTTTAGACTTAGACATCTTCTGGCCTTCCTCGTCACGAATAAGACCGGTCACATAGACCTTCTTAAACGGTACTTGCGGTTGGCCTTCTTCGTCTTTCATAAAGTGCATGGTCATCATGATCATGCGGGCAACCCAGAAGAAAATAATGTCAAAACCGGTAACCAGCACATCGGTCGGATGGAAGGTTTTTAAGTCCTCGGTATTTTTGGGCCACCCTAAAGTCGAAAACGTCCACAACGCCGAAGAGAACCAGGTATCCAGTACGTCTTCGTCCTGCTGTAACGGCGTATCGCCTAAATTATGTTTTTCCCGCACTTCTTCTTCGGTGCGACCAACATAGACATTGCCTTGTTCGTCGTACCATGCCGGAATGCGGTGTCCCCACCATAACTGACGCGAAATACACCAGTCCTGAATGTCGCGCATCCAGCTGAAATACATGTTCTCATACTGCTTGGGCACAAACTCAATGCGGCCATCTTCAACCGCTGCCGTAGCCTGTTTCGCCATAGGTTCAACGCGGACATACCACTGGTCGGTCAAATGCGGTTCAATAGGAACACCACCACGGTCGCCATAAGGTATTTTGTTGGTGTGCTTTTCAATTTTTTCCAGTAAACCAAGCTCGTCAAATTCGGCAACAAGCTGTTTACGAGCCTCGAAACGCTCTTTACCAGCGTACTGTTCAGGTAATATACCGTTAAATCCGTTCAGCTCTTCAAGCGTTTCACCCGTACTGGTGTAAAGGCCGGCTTTTGCCATAACATGAGCCGTGTCATCAAAAATGGAAATCATGCCAGTTTGATGACGCTTGCCAATTTCGTAGTCGTTAAAATCATGTGCCGGGGTTACCTTTACGCAACCGGTACCGAATTCGCTGTCAACGTGATGGTCGGCAACTATCGGAATACGGCGGTTAACAATAGGTAACTCAAGGAATTTACCGACTAAATGAGCGAAACGCTCGTCGTCGGGATGCACGGCAACACAAACATCGCCTAACATGGTTTCCGGGCGGGTGGTCGCGACCACCAAATGGTCTTTACCGTCTTCCGTTTTCTCACCATCGGCGAGCGGATAGCGTAAATACCAGATATAACCTTGTTGTTCTTTGTTCTCGACTTCTAAGTCAGAAATAGCGGTCTGCAGAGCAGGATCCCAGTTTACCAGGCGCTTACCACGGTAAATCAGGTTGTCTTCGTGCAGTTTTACGAACACTTCACGGACCGCATCTGAAAGGCCTTCGTCCATAGTGAAACGTTCGCGATCCCAGTCTACTGAGTCGCCCAGGCGGCGCATTTGTTGGGTAATAGTGCCGCCCGATTGTTCTTTCCACTCCCAGATTTTATCGATGAACGCGTCACGACCGAGCTCCTGACGGGTTTGTCCCTGAGCCGCTAACTGGCGCTCAACAACCATTTGCGTGGCGATACCGGCGTGGTCAGAACCTACTTGCCAAAGGGTATTAAGGCCGTCCATGCGCTGGTAACGGGTAAGCGTATCCATAATCGTGTGTTGGAAGGCATGACCCATATGCAGACTGCCGGTAACATTGGGCGGCGGAATCATAATCGAGTAGGGATCGCCTTTACCTGAAGGCTTAAAATAGCCTTTGTCTTCCCATTGTTGGTAGAGATCTTGTTCTATCGCTGCAGGGGAGTATGTTTTATCCATAATGACCTTACTTCTGTTCGGATGTCAGGGGCTCGGTTTGCATTTGGCAACCGCGCGCCCTGTAATGTTTGTAACGCTCGCGAGCTGTTTTTTTGCCATTGTCATCGGCTGGAACAATGTCATAGAGCTGTTGGCTCTGCTGGGCTTGTACCGGAATCTCTTCCGCCAGGTTAAACAGTGCATAACCCGGACGGTTTTTTACTGCATCCGCCTCAGGCCAGCAAAACTCTACCGGAGCACCAGTGGCCGGGCCTTCGCCGTGTAAGTTATGCGGAATAAAAGCATCACTTGGTTGTTGCCACAAGAGTTCGTCCAAAGCTTCAGCCTGCTGCTGATTACGCGCCCAGACCCGCAACTTTTTATGCTTTCGGTACAGTTGCGCTATCTTATCGCAGATAAGCCGGTTTTGCTCATCTTCAGCTTCGTCCGGCATTAAGAAAAAGGTGGCTGACGACATTTTATTCAGCTGCCTCGGTGTTGCACCGGTTAATTAAGAACTGAGTTAACAGTGGAACCGGGCGCCCCGTTGAACCTTTGTCTTTACCACCTTGCCAGGCAGTACCTGCGATATCCATGTGCGCCCAGTTGTACTTTTTAGTGTAACGCGAGAGGAAACAGGCAGCAGTAATAGTACCAGCTTCACGACCGCCAATATTCGCCATATCCGCGAAAGGACTGTCCAGCATCGACTGATACTCGTCCCAAAGCGGCATGCGCCAGGCTTTATCGCCACTTTGCTGGGCTGCATTCAGAATTTCGTGTGCTAGCGGGTTGTGCTGGCTGAGCACGGCAGAAGCATGACTGCCTAAAGCAATAACGCAGGCGCCTGTGAGAGTCGCTAAGTCAATCACCGATTCAGGTTCAAACCGCTCAATATAAGTGAGGGTATCGCACAATACCAGTCGGCCTTCTGCGTCAGTATTGAGTACTTCAACGGTTTGGCCGCTCATCGTGGTTAATATGTCACCCGGGCGGTATGCTTTGCCATCTGGCATGTTCTCACAACCGGCGACCGTGCCAATAACGTTAATAGGTAGCTGCAATTCGGCCAGAGCCTGCATGGCACCTAAAACACCAGCTGCGCCGCCCATATCGTATTTCATTTCATCCATATTGGCGGAGGGCTTAATTGAAATACCGCCAGAATCAAATGTCAGACCTTTACCAACCAGCACAATGGGAGCTTGATCATCGGCTGCGCCTTTATAATGCATTAATGTGAGTACTGACTCATGCTCGGAACCCCGGCCTACCGCTAAGTATGCATTCATACCCAGCTTTTCCATTTCGGCTTCTTCAACCGTGGCAACCGTTAAATTGTCGTAATTATCAGCCATTAATTTGGCTTGATCGGCCAGATAACGAGGCGTGCAAATGTTAGGCGGCATATTTGCTACGTTGCGGCAAATATCCATTCCGGTTGCCACGGCTAATGCATGCTGCACAGCTTGTTCGCCCAAAGCCAGTTCTTTACGGCTTGGAACGTTAAAAACCAATTTGCGTAACGGGCGGCGAGGCTCTTCTTTTTTACTTTTGAGCTCATTAAAGTTGTACAATGTTGCCCGTGCAGACTCTACCGCCTGGCGAACTTTCCAGTAGGTATCGCGACCTTTAACGTGCAGTTCACTAAGAAAGCACACCGCTTCCATTGAACCTGTTTCGTTCAAAGTGTTCATAGTACGAGCGATAATCTGGCGGTACTGACGCTCATCGAGTTCGCGTTCTTTACCACAGCCGACCAGTAAAACTCGTTCGGCAAGAATATTCGGGACATGATGTAACAGCAAAACCTGACCGGATTTACCTTCGAGGTCTCCGCGGCGTAATAGGTTGCTTAAATAACCATCACTGACTTTGTCTAATTGTTCGGCAACGCCAGACAGACGACGAGGTTCAAATACGCCAACAACGATACAAGCAGAGCGTTGTTTTTCCGGATTACCACTTTTGACGCTGAACTCCATGACAGTGCTCCTGTTTCAGGTGGCTTCAATGCCTGCTATAGTTTCGCTATAAAGACACTTTGTTGTTAAAATAACAAGTTTACTTAAAAATCACAGCTATTCCAGTAAAAACCTAAGTTATGAGTGAACGCCAGTGCGCATATTCCGATATTTGATCAGTGAAACCTTGAAGTCGCAGCTTGCTGTGCTTTTTATCCTGATGACAATTTTTGTCAGTCAGAAATTTGTCCGTGTGTTATCGGATGCGTCAGAAGGGGACATACCGGGCGCTATTATTTTTCAGCTGTTGTCGTTGAACCTGCCGGCATTATTGTCACTTATTTTGCCTCTTAGCCTGTTTTTAGGGATTTTACTGGCTCACGGACGTATCTACGCCGACAATGAAATGACCGTTTTGCACGCTTGTGGCGTCAGTGAGTGGTACGTAACTCGAGTGACTCTGGTGCTCTCACTGATTCTGGCTATTATCACCGCGTCTTTTACTTTGTGGCTGGTGCCATGGTCGCTTGATCAGGAGCAAAAACTAGAAGATAAAGCTCGTTCAGAAAGCGGACTTACCGCGCTTATGCCGGGGCGATTTCAGCAAGCCAGCAACCAGAAGGCGGTTATTTTTGTACAAAGTGTTGGCGATGAGGGTGATTTGGAAGAAGTTTTTGTTGCGCAGCATACGCACAATCAGGGCGAGTTACAGTCTGGTAGTGTGGTGATGGCCAAAACCGGCAAAGTGATTAGTGAAACAACGGGATCGCAGTGGCTGGAACTGGGCCAGGGAAAACGTTATGCCGGCGATGATGACAGCTATCAGATGATGTCGTTCGACAGTTATCAATTGCAAATTAAAGAGCAGCAGGCAAGTGAGCAATTAAGAAAACTTGAGGCCTATCCAACTGTTGAACTGTTATCGCGAAAGGAACCTGCAGCGGTTGCAGAATTGCAGTGGCGTATTGCTATTCCGTTGGCAATGCCACTACTGACACTTATTGCTGTGCCGCTAAGCCGGGTAAACCCGCGTCAGGGCAAATTCGGAAGAATGGCGCCGGCTCTGCTTATTTATCTGGGATACTTTTTATTGCTGATGGCAGCTAAGTCAGCCATTCGGGACGGCGTTATTCCGCCTATTATTGGCTTGTGGTGGATACATTTCATTTTGCTGATTTTTGGGCTGGCTCTGGTAGGTAAGGGGCGTCCGCTCGGATTGAGATTACTGGCAAACTTGCGCTTTGGCGCTGCGCGGGGGCACTGATGTTTAGTATTTTAGATAAGTACATTGGGCTTTCCGTATTACGGACATCGCTTTTAAGTCTGGCCGTATTAACCGGGCTTTCCTCGTTAATCCGCTTTGTCGAGCAGCTTAAAGCGGTGGGTCGCGGCGACTACAATGTTATGGATGCGGCACTCTTTGTGTTTTACAGCCTGCCGCGTGATGTTGAAACTTTCTTTCCAATGGCCGCTTTACTCGGCGGGCTCATTGGCGTGGGGATGCTTGCCAGTAACTCGGAACTGGTGGTCATGATGGCCGCCGGGCGGTCGCGTTTAAATATTATTGGCGCGGTAATGAAGTCAGCTATTATTATGATGGTCGCGGTTATGGCCATTGGAGAGTGGATAGCGCCGCCTATGGAAGCTCAGGGCCGGGCCATACGTTCACAGGCTATTTCCGGCGGTAGCTTAATATCTGCTCAGCAGGGAGTGTGGGCAAAAGATGGCTCGGACTTTATCAATATTGGCGAAGTAGAGGATACCGGACGGCTTAACGACGTATTAATTTACGACTTTAATGACAATCGTGAGTTGCAAAAAGTAACTTACGCCCGGACCGCTAATTTCAGTGGTGACAAATGGCGCATGCAGCAGGTAACTGTAACTCAGCTTGATGATATCCGAATGTTACGTGATGAAAAGCCTAGTATGGTTTGGCAGTCGAGTTTAACGCCGGACAAACTTGGAGTGGTGACTATAAAACCAGAGTCGCTTTCTATTACCGGGCTGTTGGACTACTTAACCTACCTGGAGAGTAATCAGCAATCTGCGGAGCGCTACGAGTTGGCTTTATGGCGGAAACTTTTCGCGCCGATAACGGTAGCGGTTATGCTGTTGGTGGCCTTGTCTTTTATTTTTGGCCCGCTGCGCTCAACAACAATGGGTGCCCGAATATTACTTGGTGTTATTACTGGTTTTGGCTTCCATGTGAGTAATGAAATTTTTGGTCCGTTGGCTCAGGTTTATCAAATTCCGGCTATTCTGGGAGCTTTATTACCCAGTATTTTATTTGCCGGAGTGGCCGTTTACTTTATGCGGGGGCGTACGGCCTGACAATTGGCCGTACTTCTATAGGCTAAAGTTCATTCCAGTAGAACAGCTGATTTGCTTCTTTTGAAAGCGTGACAACTTCGGTGCCGGCAGCGTAATCATGCCAGGCTCGTTTGTTTTTAAAATCTACCAGAACCCAGAGGTTTCCAAGGCCTGCACAACAAGTAATCAGCCTGATAAAAACCTGGCGATTAGTCAGCCTCGAACCATCACGGTTTTGAAGTTTCAGGCGCCACGCGCGCATACCTAAGGTTTGACCCGAACGTTTCCAGAACCAGCCAAAAAATAGCGAAACAACGGAAAGAAGATACAAGCTGTACCAAGGTCCCTGGGCTAACCAGGCGGCGTGATCCATCCCTTCGGGCAGCACTAACCAGTCAAAAGCAGTCAGCAGCGCGGCAAAGAGTAAAGCCAAAGCTGAAGCGAGCATAATAATAGCTACGGCGACTAAAAAGTCATAAACCCAGGAGACAAAACGTCTGGGAAAGCCGGCACTGGGGGAACTGGCGTGTAATTTCTGTGCTGCGGAACTCATGTGAAACTCATTTAACTCAATAGTGCGTTAATCATATCACGAGCAAAGCGGGCTGACAGCTACCTCAGTTTTGTGCTCAGCTGTACTCTAGTTGTATAAGGAATCAGCAGTTAGTTGGATTATAAGGTGTTTTAGTGAATTATTGCTTGATTAGAGAGAGTGGACGAGTATAATTCCGTCCCGTTGCTTTGTTATGCAACGCCTTCACCTTATAAAGCATGGCGCTGTGGTGGAATTGGTAGACACGCCTGATTCAAAATCAGGTTCCTTCTGGGAGTGACGGTTCAAGTCCGTCCAGCGCCACCAAGTTTTTCCCTTCGTAGTTGGTACTGAAGATGCCAGAAGCGCAAAAGCACTTCTGACATATAATTGATTTCAGTCAATGACCTCATGATGATTTATCGCTGAAATAATTTCCGCAAAAGTTGAGGGCAGGTGATAAACGTTTACTGACTCCCCTGTTAATTCAGCTATTCTAAGAGATGACACTACGCCACAGACTTCTCCATCGTTAATCACGAGAAGAAAGTCGCGGCCACTGGCTTTGAGAGTTGCCGCTGCGTCACCGATTTTAGCTTTCTTTAAGTCCTCAAGTCTTACCTGTGGTAATGCCACCAGAGGTAACATCAACTCTTTTACTGCCAATTCCCGCCAGCCAATTTGCTTGACGGTACTTAGCTGAGTTGCTTTGCGTCCGTGAAGCTCACGCAATGCCAGTAAACCTGTCATTTCATCACTTTGATTTTTTATGCAGGCGTAGCGGAGGTTGGCATTACGAAGCTTTTGCTCTGCGTCGCTGACCAGAGTGCTCTCCTTTATTTCTAGAGGAGATACTTTTGTGAAATCATCAACAACATGCGTAGCACTATCGTGCCAGCTAATTAACGGTTGATGCTCATAGTTGTGGTGTATTGCAATTTTATCGGCTGCAGAAGACCATTGAATTTCTTTAAACTCACTCATGACAAACTCCTTTAAAAATTAAAAAAATACAGAATTTTTAAAGGTGAGCGGGTGGCCCCCGGACGAGATGCCAATTCCATTGGGTAAGCTTCGGTTCGCTTTTCTCCTGAGATAGAGGAGCAAGCGCTAAGACGTTTTGAAAAACTCGTGAGGATGCGTCGATTGCTTTATCGAATTCGGGATCTTCTGCCTGGATTTCAGATATAGGCGATGACAGGTCTACAATGAAAACAGCGTTGGAATTTTGCTGTGACGCTAGCTGTTTTTCACTAATTTCGCCAGATGCGGCGTAGCTGGCTGTACTGAAAACGATGAGTAATAAACACAGCAATACCCGATAGCTCCACTGTTGGAGCCCGTTTAATTCGGTTGTAGTTGCTGAATATTTTTGCATTTTTTGATCTTCGTAAATGTTCCAGTTCTCAAATTAGAGTATATAAGACGATTCGACAACTCATTTTTTTACCTATTAAGTAGTACATGGGTACGTTTTGTTCAAAATACAAGCTAAGCACTGACATTATGACTTTCAGCACGTATACTGTTGCCCATCGGTCCTCCTTAACCGTGCAACTACAATAGGATTCTATGTCAGATAATCAACAGAACAACAGTACGCCAGAATATGAAGTTGAAATTCCGGGCCGTGAGCAATTGCTTGAACTTGTAACCTCAAACAGTAAACCGGTTCAGTTTGATGAGTTCATTCGTCACTTTGGTTTAGATGATGAGCGCCAGGCAATTGGTTTGAAACGGCGTTTGCGCGCGATGGAGCGCGACGGACAGCTTATATACAGCAAAGCGAATGCTTATGGTCTGCCCGAGCGTATGGATTTGATCAAAGGTCGTATCATTGGTCATAAAGATGGTTTTGGATTTTGTCAGACTGAAGATGGCGGTAAAGACCTGTTTATCCCGCATCATCAAATGTATTCAGTTTTGCATGGTGATCGCGTACTGGTTAAAACCAGTGGTAAAGATAGCCGAGGTCGCACCGAAGGGCGTATCGTTAGAGTTACAGAGCCCCGCGACAGTAATATTGTTGGCCGTTACTTCGTTGAACATGATCTGGGTATAGTAGTACCGGACGATGGCCGTATTAGTCAGGATATTCTTATTCCTGATGCGGATAAAAATGGCGCACGTCATGGACAGCTTGTGGTCGTTGAAATTACCCGACGTCCAAGTCGCCGAACCAGCCCAATTGGTCGTGTCAGCGAGGTGCTGGGTGAACATATGGCACCAGGCATGGAAATTCAGGTCGCTATTCGTGAGCACGATATTCCTACCGAATGGCCAACTGAAGTTGACGAAGAGCTGAAAAAATATAGCGAAGAAGTGCCAGCCGAGGCTTACGAGGGCCGTAAAGACTTACGTGACCTGCCGCTTATTACTATCGATGGTGAAGACTCTCGCGACTTTGATGATGCCGTTTGCTGCGTGCAGGAAGAAAAAGGCTGGCGCCTTTGGGTAGCAATTGCCGATGTGTCTTACTATGTTCGTCCGGACACCGTTCTTGATAAAGCCGCAACAGAACGCGGTAATTCAGTTTATTTCCCCAGCAATGTTATTCCAATGCTACCGGAAAAACTGTCTAATGGTTTGTGTTCATTAAACCCCGATGTCGACCGTTTGTGCATGGTTGCAGAAATGGAATTGGGACCTCGTGGAAAACTCAAGTCCACAGAGTTTTATCCGGCAGTAATGAAAAGCCATGCGCGACTGACTTACAATAAAGTTAAAAAGCTACTTGATGGCGATGAAGAACTGCAACAGCAGTACCAGCATGTCATGGACAATGTGCAGGAACTGGAGCTACTTTATAACGCATTAAGTGCAGCTCGTAAGCGCCGCTCAGCTATTGAGTTCGATACGCAGGAAACCCGCTTTATTTTTAATGCTCAGCGTAAAATTGAGAGTATCGAACCGGTTAAACGTCATGTTGCTCACAAAATTATTGAAGAGTGCATGATTATGGCAAACGTGGCCTCTGCTCAGCTTATTGAGTCAGATAAAGAAGTTGGCGCGTTGTTCCGCGTGCATGAAACTCCGGCTGATGAACGATTGAACAACTTCCGCAGTTTTCTTGGTGAACTGGGTCTGAACCTGGAAGGCGGTGATGAACCATCTCCGAAAGACTATGCGACTTTGCTTGAGCAAGTGAAAGATCGTCAGGATCATGAACTGATTGAAACCATGTTGTTGCGCTCTATGCAGCAGGCGGTATATCAACCAGAGAATAAAGGGCACTTTGGCTTGGCATTGAAGTCTTACGCGCACTTTACCTCACCTATTCGTCGTTACCCGGATCTTATTTTGCACCGCGCGATAAAAGCAATTTTACGCAAGAAAAAAGGTGAAGAGAAAGGCTTAGTGGGTGCATGGGCATACTCTGATAAGCAATTGGATGAACTGGGTGTACATACCTCAATGACCGAGCGACGTGCAGATGATGCTACCCGCCAGGTTGACGAATGGCTGAAGTGTGAGTTCATGCTAGACCATATTGGTATGGAGTTTGAGGGCGTTATTTCCTCAGTCACCAATTTTGGCTTGTTCGTGCGCTTAAGTGACTACCAAATTGACGGTCTTATTCATATTAGTAACCTCGACAACGACTACTATCACTTTGATCAGCAAAAAGGAATGCTAATCGGAGAGAACAGCAACAGCGTTTTCCGTCTGGGTGATAATGTGAAAGTCAAAGTGAAAGACGTGAATCTGGACGATCGTAAAATTGATTTAACTTTGCTGGAAGCGACGAGTCCGGGTGGCCAGAAACGAAATATGCCAGCTAAAGGTTCAGGCAAAGGTAAGAGAAAAGGACAGTCTCGTGGAAAAGGCGGCCAGCGGAAAAGCGGTAATCGCAGCAGCAATAAGGGACGTAGCAAGTCATGAGTCAAAAAGTGACCGTATTTGGCTTGCACGCGGTGCGGGCCATATTAAAAAATCATCCAGACCGTTTGGTAGAGCTCTACGTTTCTAAAGAGCGTCAGGATGATTCGGTGCGTGACATTGTCAATCAATGCCATGCAACTGGCGTCAGACCTCAATGGGTGCCTAAACAAGCTTTGGAAAAACGAGCGGAAGGCGGTAACCACCAGGGCGTTGTGGCGACCGTTCAGTCGCCGCCTACTTTAACTGAGCACGACTTGCCTAAATTACTGGAACAAAGTCAGCAGGCCGGGTTGTTCTTAATACTCGATGGCGTGACCGACCCGCATAATTTAGGTGCTTGCCTGCGCACGGCCGATGCAGCAGGGGTTACGGGCGTTATTGTACCAAAAGACAAGTCGGCTCAAATTACTCCAACCGTGCGTAAGGTGGCGTCGGGTGCTGCCGAGAACGTTCCTCTTGTTGTGGTCACCAACTTAGCCAGGGCGCTTCGTGACTTACAGGAATTGGGCGTGTGGGCATACGGCACAGCAGGCGAAGCAACTCAATCTGTTTATGATGTTGATTACAGAGGGCCTGTAGCTTTGGTTATGGGTGCCGAAGGTAAAGGTATGAGACGTCTTACCCGCGAAACCTGTGACGATTTAGTCTCCATTCCTTTGTCTGGTAGTGTCAGTAGCTTAAATGTTTCTGTAGCCAGTGGTGTTTGCTTATTTGAGGTTGTCAGACAGCGCAATGGATCTTAAACGTCGCCTTTTGCCTATAGCCATTGCCTTAGCAATGGTCGCAGTATTGTTTGTCAGTTGGACGCCTAACTGGGAATCACCAACCTGGCTGCGTTCAGAGAAACCCTATGTCGCTTTTCATTTTGACGTTGAGGATGACGCAACCCAGTCTGTGCAGAACCTTGCCTTTGATATTAGTAATCGACTGGATGTCAGGCACGAATGGCACAGAGTCGAGGATAGTAATGCTGAATGGCAAGTCACTCTTGTATTCGCTGAACAGCAGGATGCGGTGCAAATTGATGCTACAGCTCGTCGCCAGGGCAAAATCGTAGACAATATTGTGGTTCGTGGCGACAAAGCCGTAGCAAACGAATTGGCCGACCGCGTTGTTGCTTTACTCAGCTCCCGCATTGAAAAAGCCCATAAAAACGCCGATTAATTTGCAATTGGCGTTCATTTTAGTTAGTATCGCGCGGCTTAAATCAGCCATATTTTCATTTTACTGAATGTGTTCCTTGCTTCTATGTTAGTGCGGCTGAGCTAAACTGAGGCTATACGAACCAAAAGGAAACTGTAATGCGTCATTACGAAATCGTATTTATGGTCCACCCGGACCAGAGCGAGCAAGTACCTGGCATGATCGAGCGCTACAGCGAAACGATCAAGCAAGGTGGTGGTCAAATCCATCGTTTAGAAGACTGGGGCCGTCGTCAATTGGCTTACCCAATCAACAAACTGCACAAAGCGCACTATGTTCTGTTGAACATTGAAGCGTCTGCAGAGGTTGTGGAAGAGCTTGAAACTGCATTCCGTTATAACGATGCGGTATTGCGCAATATGATCATGCGCAAAAAAGAATCTATTACTGAGCCTTCGCCGCTGACTAAGCCGAAGGAAGATCGTAAAGGTGACAGTGAAGCAGCGTAAGCTTGCTGACTTTCAATAGCCCTTATGAATCGACTGCATTTAACCGGAACACTTGGCAAAGTACCTAAGCTGGAAACCAGCCCGTCAGGTATTGAGCATTTACAATTAGTGATTGAACATCGGTCTATGCAACCGGAAGCTGGTATGAATCGTCAATCTTATGTGCGTATTCAGGTCGTTTTAAGTGGTGAAGGTTTACAACACTGGTTAGAAAAATTGACGGTGGGTTGTGAAGTTCTGGCAGAAGGTTTTCTGCACCGTCACGAGGATAGCAATGGCTCACCTCGTTTGGTACTTCATGCTCAGCATCTCGAATTGATTTAAGGAGACCATCATGGCTCGTTTTTTTCGTCGCCGCAAATTCTGCCGCTTTAAAGCAGATGGCGTAAAAGAAATTGATTATAAAGATATCGCTACGCTTAAGAACTACATTACTGAAACTGGTAAAATCGTTCCTAGCCGTATTACTGGAACATCCGCTAAGTATCAGCGTCAGTTAGCGCGCGCTATCAAGCGTGCTCGTTATTTGTCACTGCTGCCTTATACTGACTCACATCAGTAAGCTAGCACCGGTTCGATTACCAAAAGTAGAGGTAGCGAGAAATGAATGTCATTTTGTTAGATAAAATTGCTAACTTGGGAAGCCTTGGCGATCAAGTCAGTGTAAAATCTGGTTACGCACGTAACTTCCTTTTCCCTCAGGGAAAAGCAGTACCTGCAACCAAAAGCAACGTTGATCTATTCGAACAACGTCGTGCTGAGTATGAAGCGAAATTAGCGGATCAATTAGCTGCTGCTCAAGCTCGCGCTGAAAAAGTAAATGCTTTAGATGCAGTAACTATTGCTTCTAAAGCTGGTGATGAAGGCAAACTATTTGGCTCTATCGGTACTCGCGACATCGCAGATGCAGTAACAGCTGCTGGCGTTGAAGTGAAGAAGAGCGAAGTATTAATGCCGCATGGTACATTACGTGAAGTCGGTGAGTTTGATATTGAACTGCACTTGCACGCTGATGTATTTGCAAACATTACATTGAAAGTTGTACCGGCTGAATAAGTCGTTACGGTTTTATCAAAAAGCTGCCTCCGGGCAGCTTTTTTTTTGGAAAATTTTCTCCACTAGTGTGATTCTTATGGCAATATGCTGTAACGGCAGAACAAAAGATAGGGAGCGAGAAGTGAATAAAATATTATCCTTAGTTGGACTCATATTACTAGCGATGAGCCCGGTTAGCTTGGCGCAGGAAAAAGTCGATGAGACATTATCTACATCGCCTGGTGCCCGAGTCCTAATTGACAATATGAGAGGAAAGGTCGAGCTAATTACTAATGATAAAGACGAGATACGGGTTGTTGGGACATTGGATGAAAAAGTTGAGCGGTTCATTTTTGAACAGCGGGGAAGTCGCATCCAAATCAAAGTTGAGACGCCACAAGAAAGAGCTTTTAACTTTTCTTCCAATGATAAAGGTTCAGATCTGAAGATATATTTGCCTGATTCTATGGACATAAAAGTGAACGGTGTGTCTATGGAAGTAATTGCTGAAGGATTCAATGGTGGGCTAGAAATTCGACTGGTTAGTGGAAATATAGCCGTTAATCAAATTGCCAATCGCGTATTGTTGAAGACGGTGAGCGGAAATATTGATGCTGAAGAAATAAGCGGCGATGTCCGTTTTGAGACGGTTAGCGGCGATATTAAGGATATAAATAACAGCGCTGACTCCGCGACTTATCAGTCTGTTAGTGGTGATATTGCCAGTCAGTCCGACTCTATTTCTGAATTCACTGCACAGTCAGTTTCTGGTGATATTAGCGCAAAAGTCGGGACACTGACTAAGACCAAAATGACCACGGTTAGTGGCGACGCAATATTAACTGCCGGACTATCCAGGAGTGCGCGTATAGAGGCTAGTTCAGTCAGTGGCGATTTAACTTTTAAGTGGTTAGGTGACATCCACGCAGACTTTAGTATTAAGTCTAATGCTGGAGGTGAAATTACGAACCGTTTAAGCGACAAAAAAGCAACTGAAGCTGAGTGGGGCCCATCCTCTACATTAGAATTCACAGTTGGTGACGGTGGAGCGTCGGTTTCTGCAACAACAGTTAGTGGCGAAATAACACTCGATAAAAATTAAATCGTGCTGTTAGGCGTTGCTTCGCTTTCTAAACAAGAGGGGATTTTGTATAGTAATCCCCTCTTATTATTTCCCTTTGCGAGACAACTTTCCCCATGGCAGAGAAGTCAAAAAAACGCGACGCGTCAATAGAAGCACTGCGCTCGGCACCGCATTCAATTGAAGCTGAACAATCCGTTCTTGGCGGTTTAATGCTCGATAATGATGCCTGGGACAATGTTGCCGGTAGCGTCATCGCTGAAGACTTCTATCATCGTTCGCATAGGCTTATTTTTAAAGCCATGCATGAGCTTGCTCAACGCAGTCAGCCAATGGATTTGGTGACAGTTTCCGAAAACTTGGAAACGGCTGGGGAGCTTGAGCAAATAGGTGGTTTTGCCTACCTTGGAGAAATTGCGAAAAACACCCCCAGCGCGGCAAATATATTAGCCTATGCAAACATTGTCCGCGAACGAGCGGTGTTAAGGGAAATGATTGGTGCGGCAAATGATATTGCTGAGTCAGGTTACGATACTCAGGGGCGAAGCAGCGCCGAATTGCTTGATCTGGCGGAATCAAAAGTCTTTCAAATTGCAGAGAAGCGAGTCAGTTCCAGCGAAGGACCGCAAGGTATCAATTTAATTTTGCAACGCACGGTTAGCCGTATTGAGCAGTTGAGTAAGCTGAAAAACAATAACGGCGTGACCGGTGTTTCTACCGGCTTTACTGACCTCGATCAGATGACTGCAGGCCTTCAGCCTTCTGACCTGGTCATTGTAGCGGCACGTCCGTCTATGGGGAAAACGACCTTTGCCATGAATCTGGCAGAGAATATTGCGCTCAATGATGACCGTCCGGTATTGGTGTTTAGTTTGGAAATGCCCGCAGAGCAGCTAATGATGCGTATGCTGGCGTCACTTAGTCGGGTAGATCAGAATAAAGTACGTACAGGTAAGCTTGAAGATGACGACTGGGCTCGCATCGCGTCTGTCATGAACATGCTAAATGATAAAAATAATATCTACATAGACGACTCATCTGGCTTAACTCCTACCGAAGTGCGCTCCCGTGCTCGCCGGATTCATAGAGAGCATAAGGGAATATCCATGATTATGGTGGATTATCTGCAGCTAATGACGGTTCCGGGCATGTCGGAAAACCGAACGCTGGAAATTGCAGAGATATCTCGTTCTTTGAAGTCGTTAGCGAAAGAGCTGGAAGTGCCTGTGGTGGCGCTGTCTCAGTTAAACCGTTCACTTGAGCAGCGTTCCGATAAAAGACCCGTTAACTCAGACTTGCGTGAGTCTGGCTCTATTGAGCAGGATGCTGATGTTATTATGTTTATTTACCGTGACGAAGTTTACCACCCAGACTCAGCTGAACAGGGCTTAGCTGAAATCATTATCGGCAAACAGCGTAATGGGCCTATTGGTAAAATTGAATTGAAATTCCATGGGCAATTATCGAGGTTTGACAACTATGCCCGCCATGCCAGCGACGAGCGTTATTAGTCGTCGCTATTTGATTTTATCGAAGCATATTTCTATGTAAGCTTTGCCGGCAACGTGGTTGAATGGCATGATTAATTTTGAGCCTTCAGATTTATGAGAAATGGTATGGTCTTTACCTGAAACCACAATTGGAGTAGCCATATCAAAATCGTAACCTTTTTCACCTAGTGTCTTTTTGGCTCCGCCGGTAACCATATTCGTGATTTCGCCGACCATATCACAGACATCTTCGTTAATTGAGTTTGGTAACTCACCTAACATTTTATTCATGATTTCACAGGCCAGATTTTCCTCAAATGAAATTGAGAATGATCCTTTTATCTGTGGGCCCACCATACCGATGACGCCTGATACATCGCCCCGCGCGTACTCATCCTTTTTTAGTTGAGCTTTACCGGGCTTCAATTCCATTTGAGCCATCATCGACAAGACATTTTGCAGTGCTTGAAGAAATGGGTTTACGAACTCGGCATTCATTTTCTATTCCTTTATCTCTTGCTGGCACGTAATTGTGTCAGATGTATTTTCAATGGTCAGAATTAGGCTACGATTGCCATGATCATCGACGACATTGATAGTATTTACCTGGGCAGAAAAGCTATCCATTAATAGCTTATTTGAAACATCCCACCCACACAGGTTATCACGCTTCGGTATCTCCTGATAAACCCAAATTTTCTGGTAGTCAGCTTCAAAACCTACCCAGTTTGGCTCAACTTTATTTCCTTGCGAGTTTACCAGTTGAAACTTTTCAGTTATCCAGTCTCTGATATGTTTTTCAGAACCTTCTTCTTCCAGTCTAAAAGCCTTTCCCAGCCGCTTTTTAAGCACTTGTTGTACGTCATGCAAAGTATACTGATGAATAATTTCTATTGCTTGGGTGTTTTTATTCGCACTTATTTCGGTTAACCCAAAAAAATAGCGATGCGCTGATACAGAAGGTATCAGCGCGAACAAAAAAACAATAGCAGCAACAAGTTTAATCATCGTTGCCCGACTCCAACTCCTCGTTGAAGTCTTCCATCATGCTCTTATTACGGTCTTCACGCTTAAACAGTTCAATCCGGGATGGCACTGCTCTGGCTGGCCAGTAGTTGTTACTGGTATCAACATCTGCCGTCTCCCAGTTAGGGTCAACAACGACTTGAGTCAAAGTTTTATCGCGAATCAATAACTTGCTCACCTTTTCTGGAGAGCGACGCCATACTTCCGCCGGAATGCGAACATGTTCTTTACTGCCATCTTCAAACTGAAGATCTAGTAAAATAGGCATAACTAAGCCGCCTTTATTGGCGAAATCAAGTACGTAGAAGTTGCTGCCGTTCTTCAGCATTTCCCGCTGCTCTTCGTTAAGCCCCTCTATCAGCTCTTGATATTTGTTTCGGTCAGCGTTAGTGACAGTGTAGTCGTCGTTCTCATTATAAAAGTCAGTAAGATCCGGTTGCTGATGAATTTTATAATTAACGTCGGCATTACGCTGAGTTGTCAAAGACTCTGGCTCAGCATTTTCTTGCTGTTCTTGCCATGCTTTTTCGATTTCCGGATCTTGCGTATTAATAGTCAACTGATTGACTTGCTCAAGGGCGATATCGACATGGTCAGTAGAGTAGAACCAGCCTCTCCAGAACCAGTCTAAATCAACGCCGGAAGCATCTTCTATGGTTCTGAATAAGTCTTCTGGTGTAGGACGTTTAAATTTCCAACGCTGCGCATACTGACGGAAAGCGAAATCAAAGAGCTCACGGCCAACGATAGTTTCACGTAATATATTAAGTGCTGTAGCGGGCTTTCCGTAGGCATTATTACCAAATTGCAGAATCGACTCTGAGTTGGTCATAATAGGCATTTGGTTACTGCTGGCCATGTAACTGGTAATGTTACGCGGTTCACCGCGCCACGACGGATAATCTTTTTCCCATTTTTGTTCAGCCAGGAACTGTAGGTAAGTATTGATACCTTCATCCATCCAGGTCCACTGGCGTTCATCAGAGTTAACTACCATAGGAAAGTAAATGTGACCAATTTCGTGGATGATTACAGAAATTAGACCGTATTTGGTGCGTTTAGAGTAGTATTTCTCACCTGAATCCTCATCAACGTAAGGGCGCGGACCATTAAAGGTAATCATCGGGTATTCCATACCACCAACAGGGCCGTTTACCGATATAGCGACAGGATAAGGATAGTCAAAGCTGTAATCGTTATAGTGCTCAATTGTGTGAATAATAGAAGCGGTCGAGTAACGTTCCCATAATGGATTGCCCTCTTCAGGGTAATACGACATAGCCAGCACATTGGTATCGTTCTTTTTGTAACCTTGCGCGTCCCAGATAAACTTGCGCGACGAAGCCCAGGCAAAGTCACGAACTTTATCTGCTTCGAAAATCCAGGTTTTAGTATTGCTGGTGCTTTCCTTCTGATTTTCTAATGCCTCTTCTTCAGTGACAATTTTTACCGGCTTGTCTGAATTACGGGCTTTTTCCAGGCGTTCACGCTGAGTAGAAGTGAGTACTTCATCGGGATTTTGCAAAACACCAGTAGAGGCTACAATATGATCCGCCGGAACCGTTATCTCTACGCGATAATCACCAAACTCTAAAGCGAACTCTCCGTTGCCGATAAACTGTTTATTCTGCCAACCTTCAGCGTCGTAATATGCGGCCATACGAGGGAACCACTGTGCCATCTCATACAGGTAGTTTCCGTCGTCTTCAAAGTACTCATAACCGCCGCGACCACCAAGTACTTCAGCTTCGATAATATTGAACTGCCAGTTGATATTAAAAGTGACACTTTCGCCGCTTTTAAGGGGCTCATCCAGATCCAGCCTTAGCATAGTGTCATTAACGTAATGTGCTAAAGGTTCACCATCTTCGTTACTGATTTCTGTAAGCTCATAACCGGCCGGAAACTCTTCCTGAGTGAGCATGCTTTCCATTCTGGAAAAGCTAACTCGGTCTAAATCTCCGGAGGCTTGACTCTGCGGCCCAATGGAGTCTTTCTTAAAGCGGTTCTGGTCAAGTTGAACCCATAAATAGCGCAAAGTATCGGGGGAGTTATTGGTGTACGTTATGGTGCTTTGTGCCGTAATACTCTGATTCTCATCGTCCAGAGCAACCTCAATTTTGTAGTCCGCTTCCTGTTGCCAGTAAGCATGTCCAGGAGCACCGGACGCGGTACGATAAATGTTCGGACTACGGAATTTATCATCGTTAAGCTGACGGAATTTATCTTCAAAAGCTTGAGCGGTTGCCGCCTGATTAACGGTTAAACAAACCGCTGCAGTGGCAATAAGATGATTGAGCTTCATAGTGTTACCTATTGTTATTATTTAATAGCGCTAATATTAAAGGCATTTAGTGCACAAACCATGTGCTTCTATAGTTTGGCTCTGAACCTTAAACCCTTGATCTTCGGCTTGATGTTTCAATTCGTCATAAACCCCTTCGGACTGAATTTCCTGAACATCGCCGCAGGAACTGCAGATTAACATTTGAACCGGATGTTGATGGTCGAAATGCGAGCAAAGAACAAAACTATTCGACGAAGTGATTTTATGAACGAAGCCTTGTTCTTGTAAAAAGTCTAAAGCGCGGTAGATTGTCGGGGGTTTTGCATTGGGCATGACTTCCCGCAGTTGATCGAGTAAATCATATGCGCCGACGGCTCCTGAATGCTCTGCGAGTATCGCGAAAACTTCGCGGCGGGCATTTGTCAGGCGGGCACCACGTTGTTGGCAGAGTTTTTCAGCTTTTTGTATAAGTCGTTGTGCTTCTTGAGCTTTCATTATTGACTACAATTTATGACCATTTTAGTCATTGTAGAGAGTTTTAGGGGTAAGGAAAAGGGTTTTACGGAAGAGGCTGCTTACTGGTGTATTCTGAGTTAAAATAGTCTGCTAAATATACTGACTTTGTCGGTTAACTTTTTACCGGGTGGATATTTTGACCGAACCATATTCTTATAAGCTTTCTGTAGCCCCGATGCTGGACTGGACCGATCGCCATTGCCGGTATTTTCATCGTCTCCTGACCAGGAGTACCTTGCTTTATACCGAGATGGTAACGACAGGTGCGATTATTTTTGGTCAGCAGGATTTTCTGGCATTCAATGCAGAGGAACATCCGGTTGCTTTGCAGCTTGGAGGTTCGGAGCCCGCGGCTATGGCCGAGTGCGCGCGTTTGGCACAAGAGCGGGGGTACGATGAGGTTAATATTAATGTCGGTTGCCCATCTGACCGAGTGCAAAATGGTAGCTTTGGCGCGTGCTTGATGGCTCAACCGGAAAAGGTTGCAGAATGCGTAAAGGCAATGAAAGCGGTAACCGATATTCCGGTTACCGTAAAAACCCGTTTGGGCATTGATGAGCAGGATTCTGATGACTTTCTATATGAATTAACCGATGCCGTTGTTGCTGCTGGTGTTGATCAACTGACTTTGCATGCCCGTAAAGCCTGGCTGCAAGGCCTTAGCCCGAAAGAAAACCGGGATATTCCTGAATTGCAGTATGAACGGGTTTACCGGGCCCAAAAAAGATACCCTGATGTCCCCGTGGCGATTAACGGCGGAATTGTCGAATTGCATGAGGTTAAGCAGCATTTAAACCAGGTCCATGGGGTGATGATTGGCCGGGCAGCCTACCAAAATCCCTGGTTACTTACTCAGCTTGATTCTTTGAGTGAAACGAAGCCGGCAGAGTTAACTCGTGAGGCTGTAGTTACCGCGATGATACCTTATATAGACAACCATATTCGACAGGGCGGGCGCGCCTGGCATGTGGCCCGCCATATGCTGGGACTGTTTCAGGGAATGACCGGAGGTAAGCGGTGGCGCCAGTATCTTAGTGTGAAAGGCCCCAGAGCCACCAGCGCCGAACAACTGCTTTATGGTGCTCTGGCTTTTCGCGATGATCACAGTCAGCACGTATCATCATTAACGTCATAAATTGACTAAAAGTTGGTGAAAAACACTAACCTGAGAAATCTTCTTTCTCTCAGTTAAAAATAAAAAGTGATTATATAACAAATGGTTAGCAACATTTAAAAAGATGGCACAACCTTTGAATTACATAGTGTGACTTAACTAACGCACTGTCATTTATTCAAAGGAGAAAATCATGAAAGCGTTAATCGTAAGTGTTGTCAGTGGTGTTATGTTGTTCAGTGCATCGGTCTCAGCTGCCGATGAGAATAGAGATTCTATCACTGCTGAGCTTCAAGCTCAGATTGCTGAAATTTCTGAAGAAGCGATGCAAAGTGTCAAACAGTCGGTTTCAGAGTCAATTGAAGAGTGGGTTATAGAGTTTTTGCCTGATTTAAAGCAAGCTGAAACTCAGATTGACCCTTCTGAACAAAAGAATAAGCAGTCTCAGTAAGGGGCACCCGTGATTTTATTAGATCAATGGTGGCTCATTTGGTTGGCGGCACCGGTATTAGGAACCTTGATTGTCGGCGCTGTCATAAGTTTCAGCGTATCAGTAATGCGGCACAGCTAGACTTTTGCTACTCTGCGTATATCTCGTATAAAAATAAAAAGAGGAATACGTATGATGAAGTCTCTGATAGCCGCTTCTGTACTGGCCGTTATTACCGGTTGTGCAACAGCGGGGCAAGCTGCAACCAACGGTTCTGAACAAGCGGAATATACCGCTAGTGACAAAGCTGAAAAATTGGCGAAGCAGTATTTACTAATAGACACACATATTGATGTACCTTATCGAATTCATGATAAGTGGGAAGATGTAACAGAGGCCACTGCAGAAGGGGATTTTGACTACCCGCGTGCAGTAGAAGGTGGCCTCGATGCCCCGTTTATGTCTATTTATATTCCGGCCTCTTATGAAGAGAGTGGCGGCAGTGTTCAGTTGGCTCATGAGCTTATCGACGGTATGGAAGCGCTTGTCGGACGTGCACCAGATAAGTTCGCAATGGCTTATAGCACTGATGATATCCGCGAAAATAAAGAGCAAGGCTTGATGTCAATTGCTTTGGGCATGGAAAACGGCACTCCTATCGAAGGCGATCTTGACAACCTGCGTATGTTCTATGAGCGCGGTATTCGCTACATTACTCTGGCTCACTCATTATCTAATCACATTTCAGACTCTTCTTATGACATTCGCCGTCAATGGGATGGCTTAAGTCCATTTGGTAAAAAATTGGTCAAAGAAATGAATAAGGTCGGGGTTATGGTTGATGTGTCGCACATTTCCGATGAGGCATTTTATCAGGCGGTTGAAATTAGTGACGCTCCGGTCATTGCGTCGCATTCGTCGCTGCGCTCTTACACTCCAGGTTTTGAACGTAATATGAGCGATGACATGCTAAAGGCCTTGGCGAAAAATGAGGGCGTTATCCAAATTAACTTTGGTTCGTCGTTTTTGGCTGAGCAGGCCAACCGTTACCGTGACATGATGAAAAAGCGTATTGCTGCGGTAAAAGAACAGTATGGCGAGGGAAGTGAAGAAGCGAAGCGCCGTATAGAAGAGATTGAAGCAAACAATCCTTATCCGTTCGCTACTTTAGATACCGTTCTGGAGCATATTGATCATGTTCGTGATTTAATCGGTGTGGAGCATATTGGCATTGGCTCAGACTATGATGGGGTTGGTGACTCTTTGCCGGTTGGACTAAAAGATGTATCTACCTATCCAAATCTTGTTCAGGGGTTGATGGACAGAGGATACTCAGATAAAGAAATTGAAATGATTCTGGGCGGTAATTTAATGCGAGTTTGGGAGCAAGTAGAAGACTACGCCAAAACACATTAAGGGCTTGACACCAGGCCGTGAATCAGTATAATTCGCGGCCACGTCTTTTGAAGTTTATCGGCTTTTGCCGTGTAGAAGACGTTCGACAACAGTCCCGATTGGGGACTGAATGCTTGACGTAGAAAAACGCACCCCCGGTATGTGCCAGGGAGGTTGCGATTTTCTGTGCTCTTTTTTAAATGCTCTTTTATTGAGGCTTTGATTTATTTATGGCTAATCAAAGAATTCGGATTCGTTTGAAAGCGTTCGATCACCGTCTGATCGACCAGTCGACTGCAGAGATTGTTGAAACTGCAAAACGCACTGGTGCTCAGGTACGTGGTCCTATCCCACTGCCAACACGGAAAGAACGTTTCACCGTGCTGACTTCACCACACGTAAATAAAGACGCGCGTGACCAGTACGAAATCCGCACCCACAAGCGTCTGATTGATATCATGGACCCTACTGACAAAACGGTTGACGCGCTTATGCGTTTAGATTTGGCAGCTGGCGTTGATGTACAGATCAGCTTGGGTTAAGTGGGCAGTAATAGGATTACACACGAGAGGTTTTAACAATGGCTATAGGTCTAGTCGGTCGTAAAGTAGGAATGACGCGTGTCTTCCAGGAAGACGGCGCTTCTGTTCCTGTTACTGTGATCGAAGTGCTGGCGAACCGTGTGACTCAGATTAAATCTGATGACACTGACGGTTACCGTGCCCTTCAAGTAACCACAGGCGAGAAGAAAGCGAGCCGTGTAACCAAGCCTTTAGCAGGTCATTTTGCTAAAGCTGGTACAGAGGCTGGTCGTGGTCTTTGGGAATTCCGCCTGCAAAATGGCGAAGGCGAAGATTACGCAGTAGGTTCTGAACTGACTGTTGATATTTTTGCAGAAGTTAACAAAGTAGACGTTACTGGTACTTCAAAAGGTAAAGGCTTTGCCGGTACTGTGAAGCGCTGGAACTTCAGCATGCAGGACGCTACTCATGGTAACTCATTATCTCACCGTGCACCGGGTTCAATCGGTCAAAACCAGTCGCCTGGTAAAGTATTCAAAGGCAAGAAAATGGCTGGCCAGATGGGTAATGAGCAAGTCACTACGCAATCACTTGAATTAGTTCGGGTTGATGCAGAGCGCAGCTTGTTGTTGATCAAAGGTGCGGTCCCGGGTGCAACCGGAAGTGATGTGATCGTTAAACCAGCGGTCAAGGCATAACGTCTGAGGAGAATAGTGATGGAATTAACATTGAAAGACGCAAAAGGCGCTCTTGAGGTTTCCGAAGCTACCTTTGGACGTGAGTTTAATGAAGCCCTTGTCCATCAAGTAGTTGTAGCTTACGCTGCAGGTGCTCGTCAGGGCACAAAAGCTCAGAAAACTCGTTCTGAAGTAGCCGGTGGTGGTAAGAAGCCTTGGCGTCAAAAAGGTACTGGTCGTGCTCGTGCAGGTACAATCCGTAGTCCTATCTGGCGTTCTGGTGGTGCGACTTTTGCAGCTAAACCGCAAAATCACAGCCAGAAAGTAAACAAAAAAATGTACCGCGGTGCGATTAAAAGCATTTTGTCGGAACTGATTCGTCAGGAACGTTTGATTGTTGTTGAGAAGTTTGGTGTTGATGAACCAAAAACAAAGCAACTGGCAGCGAAACTGAAAGAAATGGATCTGAACGATGTTTTGGTCGTGACAAAAGAAGTTGATGAGAATCTGTTCTTAGCTTCTCGCAACTTGCATAAAGTCGACGTGCGTGATGTTCAGGGTATTGACCCTGTCAGTCTGATAGCTTTCGAGAAAGTGCTGATGACTGCTGACGCCGTCAAGCAGCTTGAGGAGGTGTTATCATGATGCGCGAAGAACGTTTGCTTAAAGTGATTTTAGCACCTCACGTTTCGGAAAAATCGACTAACACTGCTGAAAATAACAACACGGTTGTTTTTAAAGTAGCTGTTGATGCGACTAAAACCGAAATCAAAGCGGCTGTCGAAAAATTGTTTGAAGTTGAAGTCAAAAACGTACGTACAGTCAACGTGAAGGGTAAAACCAAACGTACTGGTTCTCGTTTTGGGAAACGCAGTGACTGGAAGAAAGCGTATGTTGCCTTGAATGAAGGTGCTGACATTGACTTCTCAGGCGGCGCTGAGTAACAGGAGGAATAAACATGGCTGTAGTTAAAAGTAAGCCTACGTCTCCGGGTCAACGCCACGTCGTTAAAGTCGTCGGTCAGGACCTGTACAAAGGCAAGCCTTACGCACCATTGCTGGAAAAAAACAGCAAGTCTGGTGGTCGTAACAATAACGGTCGTATCACGGTTCGTCACATTGGCGGTGGTCATAAACACCACTACCGTGTAATCGACTTTAAACGTAATAAAGATGGTATCCCTGCAAAGGTTGAGCGTATTGAATACGATCCTAACCGTTCAGCGAATATCGCTTTAGTTTTGTATGCTGACGGTGAACGCCGTTACATTCTGGCTCCGAAAAACCTTTCAGTAGGCGATCGTATCCAGTCTGGTGTTGACGCACCAATCAAACCTGGTAACAGCCTGCCAATGCGCAACATCCCTGTGGGTAGTGTTGTTCACGCGGTAGAGTTACAGCCAGGTAAAGGCGCACAGATGGCTCGTTCAGCGGGTGCTTATTGCCAGATTCTTGCTCGTGACGGTGCTTATGTTACTGTTCGTTTACGTTCAGGTGAGATGCGTCGCGTTCAGTCTGAAGGTCGTGCAACTATCGGTGAAGTAGGCAACGCAGAACACATGCTGCGTCAATTGGGTAAAGCCGGTGCAAACCGCTGGCGTGGTATTCGTCCGACCGTTCGCGGTGTGGCGATGAACCCAGTTGATCACCCTCACGGTGGTGGTGAAGGCCGTACCTCTGGTGGACGTCATCCTGTGACTCCATGGGGCACGCCGACCAAGGGCTACAAAACCCGTAAAAACAAGCGTACTGATAAGTTCATCGTACGCCGTCGCAACAAATAAGAGTTGAGGATAAAACATGCCACGTTCTCTTAAAAAAGGTCCATTTATTGACCTTCACCTGCTAAATAAGGTGGAGAAAGCGTTGGAAGCCGGGGAAAAGAAGCCAATTAAAACTTGGTCCCGTCGTTCAATGATCATCCCAGATATGATCGGCCTGACAATCGCTGTTCACAACGGTCGTCAGCACGTTCCTGTCTACGTGACAGATGAAATGATCGGTCATAAATTAGGCGAATTCGCGCCAACCCGTACTTATCGCGGCCATGCTGCTGATAAGAAAGCGAAGAAACGGTAAGAGGTAGAGAGTGATGGAAGCAATTGCTAAACACCAATTTGCCCGCGTTTCAGCGCAGAAGGGCCGTTTGGTCGCAGACCAAATCCGTGGACTTCCGGTAGATAAAGCACTGGATATCCTGGCATACAGCCCCAAAGCAGCTGCTGGCTTAATCAAGAAAGTTCTTGAGTCAGCAATCGCGAACGCGGAACATAACGAAGGTGCGGATATTGATGAACTTAAAGTAAGCCGAGTCTTTTTAGATGAAGGTCCTACTATGAAGCGCATCAAGCCACGGGCGAAAGGCCGTGCCGATCGTATCTTTAAGCGCACCAGCCACATTACTGTGGTCGTGTCAGATAGCTAGGAGATAAATTATGGGTCAGAAAGTACATCCTAATGGTATTCGCCTAGGTATCTCCAGACCATGGAATGCAACCTGGTATGCGAATACAAATGAGTTCGCTGATAACCTGCACAGTGATTTTCAGGTACGTAAGTTCCTGACTAAAGAACTGCGCAATGCATCAGTCTCTCGTATCGTTATCGATCGCCCCGCTAAGAGCGTTCGTGTGACTATTCACACAGCACGTCCTGGCGTGGTTATCGGTAAGAAAGGCGAAGACGTAGAAAAGCTGCGTAAGCAAGTTTCTAAGTTGACAGGTGCTCCTGCGCAAATCAACATCTCAGAAGTTCGTAAGCCTGAGTTGGATTCGCAGCTGGTAGCTGACAATATTGCTGGTCAGTTGGAACGTCGTGTCATGTTCCGTCGTGCTATGAAACGTGCCGTACAAAACGCCATTCGCTTGGGTGCCAAAGGTATCAAAGTTGAAGTGAGTGGTCGTTTAGGCGGCGCAGAGATTGCACGTACTGAGTGGTATCGTGAAGGCCGTGTACCGCTGCACACATTACGTGCAGACATCGACTACTCGACCTCAGAAGCGAACACCACTTACGGTATCATCGGTGTTAAGGTCTGGATTTTCCGTGGTGAAGTTCTTGGTGGACTTCCAACTGAAGAAAAGCCAGCTCCTAAGCGCGGCAAGAACCGTAAGTAAGGAGAGACGATATGTTACAACCTAAGCGTACAAAATTCCGTAAGGTTCACACAGGCCGCAACCGTGGTCTGGCGCAGTCTGGTAACAAAGTCAGCTTCGGTACTTTTGGTTTAAAAGCTACTGACCGTGGTCGTATGACCGCGCGTCAAATCGAAGCAGGCCGTCGTGCAATGACTCGTCACGTTAAGCGTCAAGGTAAAATCTGGATCCGTGTATTTCCTGACAAGCCTATTACCAAAAAGCCTTTAGAAGTTCGTATGGGTAAAGGTAAAGGTAACGTCGAATACTGGGTTGCTCAGATTCAACCAGGTCGCGTTCTGTATGAAATGGACGGTGTTCCTGAAGAGTTGGCACGTGAAGCGTTCCGCCTGGCGGCACGTAAACTGCCTTTCAAAACCACTTTTGTGACTCGGACGGTAATGTGATGAAAGCAAGTGAACTGAAAGATAAAACCGTTGAGCAGCTGCAAGAAGAGTTGTTAGGCTTGCGTCGTGAGCAGTTTAATCTGCGCATGCAGGCAGCAACTGGTCAGCTGAATCAGACTCACATGATGAAACAAGTGCGTCGTGATATCGCACGTGTTAAAACCATCTTAAATGAGAAGGCAGGTGCGTAATGACTGACGAAAAACGTGTTCGTACTCTGCAAGGCAAAGTTGTCAGCGATAAGATGGATAAAACCATCACTGTAGCTGTTGAACGTCGTGTAAAGCACCCGGTATACGGGAAGTACATCACGCGTACAACTAAAGTACATGCGCATGACGAAGAAAACCAGGTTAAAGTTGGCGATACCGTGATTGTTCGCGAATGTCGTCCGCTGTCTAAGAATAAATCTTGGGCTCTGGAAGAAATCGTTGAGCGCGCTACTGTTGTCTAAACGCAGATAGCGATAAGAAATTAAAAGGCCTCCCTTGCGGAGGCTTTTTTTTTGATCTAAACCTTAATAGGTTTAGTACAAATATCTGAAATTAAATAAATTTCTTTTTAACATAAGAAATAATAAATACGCACACCAATGCGTAGTTCTCAGAGGGAGACAATTCATGTCAAAAAGTTTATTTTTTGCAGCTACTGTGCTTGTGGCAAGTCCGGTCATTGCTGCTCCTCAAGATAGTAATTCGGTTGAACAGGAAATACAGGCGTTAAAAGAACGCTTAGCTCAATTGGAAAAACGGCTTGAAGAAAAAGAAGAGCGAGAGAAAGAAGAAGTCGTTGTTGTAAAAGAACGAGAAGTAAAAAAAGGCAATGAAACTGCCAGCAAAGAAAGCAGTTCGAACCGCAGAGTTGTCTACGACTCCGGAGTTCATGCGCGTTTAGACGAGCTGGAAAAGAAAACGGAAGAGAACGAAAATTGGCCAATAAAGGTTCATGGCGCGGTTCGCTTTCAGTATGAATACAATAATTATGACTCAGATAATGAAAACCGCGGTGGCGATTTGGACTTCGATATTTTCCGTCTGAACTTTGATGGAGAAATGGGGGGGGTGATCCTTTCTGCTGAGTATCGTTGGTTTAATTATCAGGACGTTGTCAAACACGCCTGGTTTGGTTATGACTTCACCGATAAACTTCAAGGGCAGGTTGGTGTCGTAAAAATTCCATTTGGTAACATGCCTTACAACTCTCACAGCTATTTCTTTAATAGTACTTTCTATGTTGGCCTGGAAGATGAACATGATAACGGTATTCGGTTTAAATACCGTGGCGATGAGTGGGATTTTGATTTAGCTTACCTGAAATCAGACGAGCAGGGCGGTATTGATGGCTCAACTTCTGATCGTACAGCGCGCTATAACTATGACACCGTGGGTATTCGGTTACCAGGTCAGGGCGCTTATGACGAACCGGGTTTACCTGTAGGTGAGAGCAATAGTTATGCTTTCAGAACCGCACGTAAGTTTACCTTCAGCGATGATGAGAACTTAGAGCTTGGTGTGTCTTTGCAAGGCGGGAATTTGTATTCAGGAACGGCCGCTGAAGGCTTCACAGATGCACAGGCGTATGAGAATCAGAATGTTGGTAATCGTATGGCCTGGGCCGCTCATGGTGTCTACAATAACGGCCCCTGGAACGTACAGTTACAGTATTCAGACTATGACTACGATATAAAACTAGAAAACCGTGGTGTTTACATGGCTGCTTACGCTTATTACGACGCAATTCCTACTGAAGCGAAACTGTATACAGCTAATGTTGCTTATACTTTGCCAGTAGATATTGGTCCTCTGACAAGCTTAACTTTCTATAATGACCACAGCTTAATGACCGATAAAATGGGTTATCAAGATGATACTTGGATGAACGTTCTAGGGGTTGCTGTTGCAGCCGGCGGCGGTTTTTATACTTATGTTGATTACGTAAGAGCAAAAAACCAACCATTTATTGGTGGTAATACCGCAACTGATGGTGGCGAGGTCAATGACCGCTTTAACATTAACTTTGGTTACTATTTTTAAAGCGATTTAAGTTTTTACTGCGAAAGACATGGAACCTTATGGTTCCATGTCTTTTTTATTAGGCAATATATGCTCGTAAGAATCCCCTTCCTGACGAAAGTCTTTTGTTCGATTAAACATCTTCAGTTCTGTATGTAATGCGGCTTTAGCCATAATGTGGGCGCTGATAGGTGCCGTCAAAAACAGGAATATGGCAATCAGAAGTTCGTTCAGGTTAATCGACCCTTGTACCGAAGTAATAAGAATAGAAGCTATGACTATGCCTCCAATGCCTATTGTGGTGTTTTTCGTGGGGGCGTGTAAACGAGTAAAAAAGTCGGGGAGTATTGCTAACCCCAAAGAGCCAATAAAGGCAAATATAGCGCCTAATAAGATAAAGAAGGCCGCTAGCCACTGTGACCATGCTGGTAATTGGTTCAATGCATCCATAAGGTTTTCCTTTTTATTCTATTAGGTCGCCACGCAGTAAAAATTTACCTGCCGCGATGGTACCGACAAAACCGAACATGGCAATGAGTAATGCTGCTTCAAAATAGGTTTGCGTGTTTTGGTACATACCCAGCAACAGCAGTAAAGCCAGCGAATTAATGTAAATTGTATCCAGAGCCAGTATTCTGTCCGGTAGATCGGGTCCTTTAATAAGGCGCCAGAAATTCATTAATACCGATAGACTGAATAACAAGAAGGCAATGTGTAGTACCGTCGTTAACATTGGAATATCTCCTTCAGGCGACGCTCATAACGGTTTCGAATCGTTTTTATGACTTCTTCCGGGCTTTCTTCTGAGAATGCGTGAATAAGAATGCCTTTGCGCCCACGAGTAATTTCGCAGGATACCGTTCCCGGCGTCAGTGTTATGGTACTTGCAAGAAGAGTAACCGGAAGCTCCTCTTTCATATCCAGTGGAAAAACAAACAACGCGGGTTTTATCGAGCGAGGTTTCCCAAGAATCATACCGGCAACCTTAAAGTTAGCCACGACAATGTCATTCAGCAGAATGAAAAAGTAAACGACTGCCAGGTCGGGGCGCTTAACTTTTGCAAAATTAGGCCAGGCGTCACGGAATAAAAATGGAATAAACCAGGAAAATAAAGCGCCCAGTATGATCACCCCGGGCGAAACTGAGTTAAATAATAGAACCCATAGCGTCAATAAGAAAAAAGATAACAAAGGTGTCGGAAATAGTTTTTTCATAGTAATTATTCCACTCCTTTTGTCAGCACGCGGGATGGGTACTGGTCTATGTCGTAAAGCTGTTCAGCGACATCATCGGTATAGTTGCGTATTGGGCTGGCAAATAACGTCATAACAACCGATAACGACAGAAGCATAACAACAGCAGCTCTTTTTCCTAAAGGAGCGGATTGTTCATTCGCTTTACCCGACAGTGTGTGCCAGAGCATTTTACTTCCCGCCCGGGTGACTGAAATTAGCATAATAAGAGTTGCGCCTAACATGGCTCCCCACAGCCAAAAACTGGCCCCGGTTGGGCTTGCCGATTCCATAATCATAAGTTTTCCGACAAAACCTGACAGAGGTGGTAAACCAATTATTGCTATTGCAGCAATTAAAAACATGACTGAATAAGCAGAGTGATTGGCCATTTTCTTGCCCGATACGATGCGTGATGCGGTTTTACCACGTTCGAACGCAATAAGGTCGGCCAGTAAAAATAATGCGCCAGTGATAAAGGTTGAGTGGATTAAATAAAACAGCATGGCTCCGGTTGTCGCAATTCCATTCAAGCTGTAGGTTGCGATAAGTGTGCCAATTGAAATGACGACTAAATAAGCCACAAGCAAGCGCAAGTCGCGAGCCCCGATAATTCCGATAGCGCCGGCTAGCATGGTAACGAGACCCATAACCCAAAGCCAGTCATGTGCAATGAGTGCAAGCTCATTAGCTTCAGGACCGAAAATGAGTGTGTAGACCCGAACTATGGCGTAAACCCCAACTTTTGTCATTATTGCGAATAGAGCGGCAACAACTCCGGTTGTTGTGGAATAGGCCTGAGGCAGCCAGAAGTGCAACGGCAGGATAGCGGCTTTAATGCCGAATACTATCAATAGCATCATACCACCGGCTTTAGCTAAGGCGGCCTGGTCTCCGCTTAACTGTTGAACTTGGGTAGCAAGGTCAGCCATATTCAAAGTGCCTGTAACACCATATAGAGTACCGACACTAATTAGGAAAAGTGCTGAACCTAAAAGGTTGAGTAATACGTAGTGTAAGGTTGTGCGTAGGCGAAATTTTCCTCCACCGTGCATTAATAGTGCGTAGGAGGAAATCAGAAGAACTTCGAAGAAGACGAATAAGTTGAAAATATCGCCGGTAGCAAAAGCCCCCATAATACCCATTATCTGAAACTGAAATAATGCCTGAAAGTGTGAGCCAAGATTATCTTCGGCATAACAACCGTAGATGAGCACTGGTAATGCCAATATTGCCGTTACCAGCATCATCAGAGCACTAAGCTTGTCCACCATCAGGACAATTCCAAATGGCGCAGACCAATTGCCTAAGGCATAAACAATCATCTGATCCTGATTAACCTGAACGAGCAGGGCAATAGTCAGTATTAAAGTTAATATACTGGACAGCAGGCCTATGGCTCTGCGTTTTGGCTGAGGTCTGTCTCCCCAGGGAAGAAGCTGTAGCAGCGCCGCCAGTAACGGCACCAAAATAGGAAGTATCGCCAAATGTTGTTGCCACATTAGCGGTTGCCCTCCGTGCTGTTATCTTGTTGGTTAACTTCATCCGTCCCTATCTCGCCTCGGGCGCGCACAGCCAGAATAATTGAATACGCTGTCATGGCGAAGCCGATAACGATAGCGGTGAGAACTAGTGCCTGAGGTAAAGGGTCGGCATAGGTTTCCTGCGTGCCATAAATTGGTGCGCCGTCTATTGTCAGACGACCGGTTGAAAATAGAAATAAGTTAACGGCATAAGACAGCATGGTAATGCCGACGACCACAGGAAATGAACGGCCGCGCAGAATTAGAAAAACACTGCATGCGGTTAAAATACCAACGGTAACTGAGTATAAAGTTTCCATTAATGACCCTCATGCGTTGGGCGATGACGTGTCGTCATCTTCCCGAAGTTACTTAAAATCATCATAGTAGCGCCAACAACCGTTAGGAAAACGCCAAGATCGAAGAGTAAAGCCGTTGCAAATTCAAATTTACCAACCACTGGCCAGTTTAAATAGGTAAACCAGGAAGTCAGGAAAGGCTTGCCAAACAGCCAGCTACCAAGCCCGGTAAGCGCGGCAATCAAAACGCCAAATGACATTAGAGATTGATAATTAACGCTAAAGCGTTCTTTCATCCAGTCGACACCATTGGCAATGTATTGCAGGATCATCGCCGAGGCGACTATCAGGCCTGCGATGAAACCACCACCCGGTAAGTTGTGGCCTCTTAGGAATATATAGGCAGCAACTACCATCGCCATGGGTAAAATAATGTTGGCAACAGTTGTTAACATCAACGGGTGTCTAATTCTATGCCAGGGGCGTCCGTCAATATCACTGGAAGGCATAAATGGTTTTAGCTTATTAAGCAGCTTATGAATACCTGCGGCAGCTATTGCCAGAACGGTAATTTCTCCTAAGGTATCGAAACCACGAAAGTCCACCAGAATGACGTTTACTACGTTGGTTCCACCACCACCGGATTTTGCATTCGCAAGGAAAAAGTCCGAGATGCTTTCAAACGGTGAGGTCAGTATTGCGAAATTTAAGGTAGCGACAATACCACCAATAAAGCTGGCAATGATTATGTCACGAAAAACTCGGTGGCCAGAAGAGGCCCGACTGGTTTTTTGTGGCATAAAGAACAACGCCAGTATCATTAAGATAATACTGACCACTTCGACAACCAACTGAGTCATGGCAAGATCCGGGGCCGAAAAGTGCGCGAAAGCTAACGACACAACCAGTCCAACCACGGATAGCATCATCAACATCACAAAACGATTACGATGTAATGTAGCGGTGGCAAATGCTGCGGATATCAGGACGATAGCACCAACCATGCTCACCATATCAACAGGCAACTGAGGTTTGCCACCAGTTACCACGCTTAGGTCGCTTAACGAAGGAAGCAACACGACAATAACGCTGATAAGAACAAAAGCAATGTAGCGCTGCAAGGAACCTGTGTCTAAGCGGTCGTAAAAATTTGCTGCTGCATCAGAGGCTTTTTGCACGAGGCGTTCAAAATTGTGTTTAGCGTCCTGCCCGTCAAATTGGCGATTAAATGTAAACAGTTGATCGCGGGAAAGGTATATCAGAATACCGCCAACCACTGCGACTGCGCTCATTAACAAAGGCATGTTAAAGCCGTGCCAAAGCGATAGTTTTACTTCAACAGGAGAGCCGGTAACAGCGGCGGCGGCCTGATCGAGTATACCGGAGACCATAGTCATTGGTGCGACGCCGATAGCGATACAAAGGAACCCTAACACAGCAACCGGTGCAGACATCATGCGAGGAGGATCATGTGGTTTTTTTGGCAGTTCTTTATAGTCGCCGTTAAAGAAAACATCGTGAATAAAGCGAATAGAGTAAGCCACCGACAGCATGGCTCCCACAGTCGCCAAAATAGGAATAAACCATGACAGCCCACCGAACAAATGTTGCTGCAGAGCTTGATCCAGGAATAGCTCTTTAGACATAAACCCGTTAAACGGTGGTATTCCTGCCATTGAGGCCGCTACAATCATGGCAAGAGTAGCCGTTATAGGCATCAGGCTCATAAGCCCTTGCAGTTTACGCATATCACGAGTGCCGGACTCATGGTCAATAATGCCTGCGGTCATAAACAGCGCGGCTTTAAATAGAGCATGGTTAATAATGTGAAATAGTGCCGCTATCACAGCCGCCTGGGTGCCTATCCCCAGTAACATACAAATGAGACCCAGATGGCTTACCGTAGAGAAAGCCAGCAAACCTTTAAGGTCGTGCTTTAACAGAGCAAAGTAAGCACCGACTAACATGGTAATTAAACCGGTTAATGTAACCAGGGTAAACCACAGTTCAGTCTCGGCTAATACCGGATGAAAACGTGCTAATAGAAAGATACCGGCTTTTACCATGGTCGCAGAGTGTAAGTACGCACTTACGGGAGTTGGCGCCGCCATGGCATGTGGTAGCCAAAATTGAAATGGAAACTGGGCTGACTTAGTAAAGGCTCCTAATAAAACGAGTATTAAAGCGGGTACATAGTAAGCGTGCGCTTTTATCTGGTCTGCTGCGGCGAATACAGTATCCAGTTGATAGCCACCGGCTATGTGCCCAATTATTAGTAATCCGGCTAACAGTGCCAGACCTCCGGCGCCGGTGGTTGCCAATGCCATGCGAGCACCGCGACGTGCATCACTGCTATGGAACCAATAACCAATAAGTAAAAAGGAAGAGATGCTGGTCAGTTCCCAGAAAACCCACATTAGTAATATATTATCTGCCATAACGATGCCCAGCATCGATGACATAAATAACAGCAGGCAGGCATAAAAACGGGATTCATCGTCGTCGCTGCTTAAATAGTAGTGAGCATAGCCAATAATCAGTACGCCTATGCCTAATATGAGCCCCACGAAAAGAAGTGACAAGCCGTCCAGACGCACGGCAAAATCAAGCCCTATACCCGGTAGCCATTCCACCATTTGCTTAGGTACTTCACCGGCAAGCGTAGCGGGTACGTACTGAAACAAAACAATTAAGCAGAAAATAGGAACAAGTAATGTAATCCCGGTCTTTATCGGTCGCGACGCTTGCTTAAATAATAGCGGTAAGAGCGCACCAAAGAATGGGGCAAAAATAATGAATAGCAGATTCATACCATAGAAGTCCCAAGTCAGCCTGTGCTCTTATAATAAGGTATAATTAACTGAGCAACGTAAAGTATTGAATTTACCATTGGTTCTGCTGCAATCCAACTAAACTAAACCCTTAAGATAGTGAATTCATCTTACGCCTACGAAATTTTCTGAGATTACCCTACCACTTACAAATTTTATCTGTTACACTTCGCGACCCTTTTTATAAGGGAAAAACCAAAGGCAGCACGACCCGAGAGGGTCTGTTTTTTTAACCTAAGCGGGGCACTGAAATGATCCAAATGCAAACTACCCTGGACGTTGCCGATAACTCCGGCGCGCGCAGCGTACAATGTATTAAGGTTCTAGGTGGTTCGCACCGTCGCTACGCAAACATCGGCGATATCATCAAAGTTACTGTCAAGGAAGCAATTCCGCGCGGTAAGGTGAAGAAAGGCGATGTAGTGAATGCGGTGGTCGTTCGCACCAGAAAAGGCGTCCGTCGACAAGACGGGTCGGTCATCCGTTTTGACCGCAACGCGGCTGTGTTGTTGAATAACAACCAACAGCCCATTGGCACACGTATTTTCGGGCCGGTAACTCGTGAACTGCGTTCAGAGCAGTTTATGAAGATTATCTCGCTGGCACCAGAAGTACTATAAGGAGTCAATTATGGCGGCAAAAATTAAACGTGATGACGAAGTAGTCGTCCTGGCAGGTAAGGACAAGGGCAAGCAAGGCAAAGTCCTGAAAGTTCTTACCGATAAAGATCGCGTGATCGTGGAAGGCGTCAACGTAGTCAAGAAACATCAGAAGCCAAATCCGGCTTTAGGTGAATCAGGTGGCATCGTTGAACAAGAAGCAGCAATCCACATTTCGAACGTAGCGATCCTTAACCCAGAGACAGGTAAAGCAGATCGTGTTGGATTTCGTCTTGAAGATGGCAAGAAAGTTCGCTTCTTCAAATCGAACAACGCAATCATTTAATTCAAACTTGGAGTTTTACGATGGCGAAACTGCATGATTTTTACAGAGAATCGGTAGTTCCTGAGCTTATGAAAGAGTTCAGCTACAACAGCGTCATGCAAGTCCCTCGGATTGATAAAATCACCCTTAACATGGGTGTTGGTGAAGCTCTGGCTGACAAAAAAGTACTTGATAACGCAGTGGCTGACCTAGAGGCTATCTCTGGTCAAAAGCCAATTCGTACTGTGGCACGCAAGTCTGTCGCCGGTTTCAAAGTCCGTGAAGGCTTCCCGATTGGCTGTAAAGTAACTCTGCGCGGCGAGCGCATGTGGGACTTTTTGCAACGCTTAATTTCGATTGCAATCCCACGTATCCGTGACTTCCGTGGCCTGAACCCTAAATCGTTCGATGGTCGTGGTAATTACAGCATGGGTGTTCGTGAGCAGATCATCTTTCCGGAGGTCGACTATGACAAAGTCGACAAGGTACGTGGTCTGGATATCACCATTACCACAAATGCTGGCACAGATGACGAAGCTCGTGCTTTGCTAGCTGCCTTTAACTTCCCGTTCAGAAAGTAAGGTGTAGAGTTATGGCAAAACAGTCAATGAAAGCGCGTGACGTGAAGCGAGCTAAAATCGCTTCAAAATACGCAGAAAAACGCAACGCACTGAAAACGGTCATTAATGACCCTAAAGCATCAGACGAAGAGCGTTGGGAAGCCGTACTTAAGTTGCAACAGCTCCCACGTGATGCCAGTCCGACGCGTCAACGTAACCGTTGTCGTATAACTGGTCGTCCTCATGGTTTCCTTCGTAAATTCGGCATGAGCCGAATCAAGGTCCGTGAGATGGCGATGCGCGGTGAAATTCCTGGCTTGAAAAAAGCTAGCTGGTAAGCCACGAATCACGGGAGAAAGCAAATATGAGCATGCAAGATCCAATTGCGGATATGTTCACACGCATTCGCAACGCTCAAGGTGCTAACAAAGTAACGGTTAAAATGCCGTCTTCTAAGCAGAAAGTGGCGATTGCTCAAGTTCTGAAAGAAGAAGGTTTTATTACTGGTTACAGTGCCGAGAGTACTGTTAAACCTGAGCTTGAAGTCGAATTGAAATATTTCGAAGGCAAGCCAGTAATTGAAACAATCGAGCGCGTTAGTCGGCCTGGTCTGCGTATCTATAAGAAACGCAACGAGTTGCCTAACGTAATGGGTGGCCTTGGCATCGCAGTAGTTTCGACGTCTAAAGGCCTGATGACTGATCGTGCCGCTCGCCAAGCTGGTCTTGGTGGCGAAATTATCGGTTACGTAGCGTAATTAGGAGGTAGGAAATGTCACGTGTTGCTAAAGCACCCATTGAAATTCCTGCTGGCGTTGAAGTTACGCTAAATGGCCAGGAAGTCACGATTAAAGGTGCCCAAGGCTCACTGAGTCGTGTTGTAAACGATGCAGTTGAACTGGTAAAAGATGAGAGTGAGTTACGTACTAACGCCCGTGAAGGTGTTGCTAACTCAACAGCTCAAGCTGGTACGGCTCGCGCATTGTTGCAAAACATGGTGGTCGGAGTCACTAAAGGATTCGAACGTAAGTTACAGTTGATAGGTGTTGGTTACCGTGCGCAAGCACAAGGTAAAAAACTAAACCTGACGCTAGGCTTTTCGCATCCTGTGGAGTTCGAGATTCCTGAAGGGATCACAATCGATACTCCGACTCAGACTGAAGTCGTCGTTAAAGGTGCAGATAAGCAGTTAGTTGGTCAAGTTGCCGCTAACATTCGTGCATACCGTAAACCCGAGCCTTACAAAGGCAAAGGTGTCCGTTATGCTGACGAGCAAGTGCGCCGTAAAGAAGCCAAGAAAAAGTAGGGTAATACGATGGACAATAAAGCAGCTCGCTTACGTCGTGCTACTCGCGCACGTAAACAAATTAAAGAGTTGGGTGCAAATCGCCTGGTCGTTCACCGTACACCACGGCATATTTACGCGCAGTTGATCGCACCTAACGGTTCTGAAGTGCTGGCAGCCGCATCGACTGCAGAGAAAAGTGTCCGCGAAGGGCTTAAATCTACAGGTAATGTAGACGCAGCCAAAGTCGTGGGCAAAACTATCGCTGAACGAGCGATTGAAAAAGGCGTTAAAAACGTGTCTTTCGATCGTAGTGGTTTTAAATACCACGGTCGCGTAGCCGCATTAGCGGACGCAGCTCGTGAAGCCGGACTTCAGTTCTAGGAGACGAACATGGCAAATGTAGAAGCTCAAACCGGTGAACTGATAGAGAAGTTGATCACAGTAAATCGTGTAGCAAAAGTGGTTAAAGGTGGTCGTATCTTTAGCTTCACTGCACTGACTGTGGTTGGCGACGGTAAAGGTAAAGTCGGTTTTGGTTATGGTAAAGCGCGTGAAGTACCCGCTGCTATTCAAAAAGCAATGGAAAAAGCACGTCGCAATATGGTTACCGTTCAACTGAAAGGCGACACTTTACAGCATCCTGTTAAAGGACGTCATTCAGGTTCACAGGTATACATGCAACCTGCTTCAGAAGGTACGGGTATCATCGCTGGTGGTGCAATGCGTGCGGTTCTGGAAGTTTCAGGTGTTCATAACGTGCTGTCAAAGGCATATGGTTCAACCAACCCAATCAACGTTGTTCGCGCGACTATCAAAGCGTTGAACGGCATGAAATCGCCGGAGCAAGTTGCGGCGAAGCGTGGATTGCGCGTTGACGAAATACTGGGGTAGTGAACAATGGCGAAAAAGACAATCAAAGTAACACAGACGCGTAGCTCTATCGGTCGTTTGCCGAAGCATAAAGCTACACTACGTGGCTTGGGTCTCCGCCGCATTGGTCACACAGTAGAGTTGGAAGACACTGCTGCAGTCCGCGGTATGGTGAACCGAGTTAATTACATGATTAAGGTGGAGGGATAAGCGATGGAACTTAATACACTTGCTCCCGCACCTGGTGCAAAAAGCAGCAAAAAGCGCGTTGGGCGTGGTATTGGTTCAGGTCTTGGAAAGACTGGCGGCCGTGGTCACAAAGGGCAGAAATCTCGCTCTGGTGGCTCAGTCAAGCCAGGTTTCGAAGGCGGACAAATGCCAATTCAACGTCGTCTGCCAAAATTTGGTTTTACTTCTCGCAAGGCTATGGTCACTGCAGAAGTAAACTTGGCAGAAATCGCGAAGGTTGACGGTGATACCGTTGAACTGGCGACTTTGAAAGCAGCAGGTCTCGTTCGTAAGAACGTACTACACGCTAAAGTCATCAAATCTGGTGAGTTAAGTCGTGCTGTGACTGTAAAAGGTCTTAAAGTCACCAAAGGCGCTCGCGAAGCTATTGAAGCTGCTGGCGGCAAAATCGAAGGATAGAGCAAATGGCTAAACCAGGATTGGAATCAAATCGAGCGCAAGGTGGCTTGTCGGAACTTAAGCGTCGCCTGCTGTTTGTGTTAGGAGCGATTATCGTTTTCCGAGCGGGCTCCTTTGTGCCTATTCCTGGTATTGATGCCGCTGTATTAGCTCAGCTATTCGAACAGCAGAAAGATACCATCGTTGCCATGTTTAACATGTTCAGCGGTGGTGCCTTAGAGCGTGCGTCAGTATTTGCATTAGGTATTATGCCGTATATTTCGGCTTCGATTATTATGCAGTTGGCTAGCGTGGTACATCCGCGTTTGGCCGAGCTTAAGAAAGAAGGTGAGTCTGGTCGTCGTAAGATTAACCAGTATACGCGGTGGGGTACTTTAATACTGGCAACGTTCCAGTCGATTGGTATAGCTACAGGCTTGCCAAATTTGATGCCAGGACTCGTAATAGACCCTGGCTTCGGCTTCTATTTCACTGCTGTAGTGAGCTTAGTCACAGGAACCATGTTCCTTATGTGGTTAGGTGAACAGATTACTGAGCGTGGTATTGGCAACGGTATCTCTATCCTGATCTTTGTGGGTATTGTTGCAGGATTACCTTCCGCTATCGGCCAAACGGCTGAACAAGCGCGTCAAGGTGACTTGCACCTGTTATTGTTGTTATTAATTGGGGTTGTGGTTTTAGCAGTAACTTATTTCGTTGTTTTTGTGGAGCGTGGTCAACGTCGTATCGTCGTTAATTATGCGAAGCGTCAACAAGGTCGTAAGGTATTTGCTGCGCAAAGCACGCACTTGCCATTGAAAGTTAATATGGCTGGTGTTATTCCACCAATTTTTGCGTCAAGTATTATTTTATTCCCGGGTACCATTGCCACTTGGTTTGGCTCTGGTGAAGGTATGGTTGCAGACTTTTTGCAGCAAGTATCGATGACATTGTCTCCCGGTCAGCCGTTATATGTGTTATTGTACGCGGCTGCGATAATCTTCTTCTGTTTCTTCTATACTGCGTTGGTATTTAACCCTCGCGAAACAGCTGACAACTTGAAGAAGTCGGGTGCGTTTATTCCGGGTATTCGCCCAGGTGAACAAACCTCAAGATACATCGATAAAGTAATGACGCGTTTGACATTAGCAGGCGCACTGTACATTACCTTTGTCTGTTTGGTTCCGGAGTTCATGATGATTGCATGGAATGTGCAATTCTACTTCGGCGGTACATCTTTATTGATTATCGTTGTTGTTATCATGGACTTTATGGCACAGGTTCAGACTCATATGATGTCGCATCAATATGACTCTGTCCTGAAAAAAGCCAATCTAAAAGGCTACGGCCGGTAAGATTGGGTAGAACGGAGAGTAGCAATGAAAGTTCGTGCTTCCGTGAAGAAAATCTGTCGTAACTGCAAAATCATCAAGCGTAACGGTGTAGTTCGCGTTATTTGCACTGATGCTAAGCATAAGCAACGACAAGGTTGATTCGAAGGAAAGGCTTGCGGCTTAGTCGCCGCAGCCTTTGAAGTATTTGCAATTCGGCAATCGGTTGAGTATCCTAACGGGCTTTTCAACTGAAGCCTACAAACTGAAGGAGACGTGTTAGTGGCCCGTATCGCTGGCATTAACGTTCCTGACAATAAGCATGCAGTCATAGCTTTGACTGCAATCTACGGTGTTGGCCGTACTCGTTCACAGCAGATTCTTGCTGCTACGGGTATCGCTGAAGACACCAAGATTGGTTCATTGTCAGAAGACAAACTGGACGCGCTTCGTGACGCTGTATCAAAGTTCGCCGTAGAAGGTGATCTGCGTCGTGAAGTATCTATGAACATTAAACGTTTGATGGACCTCGGGTGTTTCCGTGGACTTCGTCATCGTCGTAGCTTACCTCTACGTGGGCAGCGCACTAAAACAAATGCGCGCACTCGTAAAGGTCCGCGCAAACCAATCAAGAAATAGGGGGATTGAGTAATGGCTAAAACACCAACTCGCTCTCGAAAGCGCGTTAAAAAGCAGGTCGCCGATGGCATGGCTCATGTGCATGCATCTTTCAACAACACCATTATTACCATTACTGATCGCCAGGGTAACGCACTAGCGTGGGCTACTGCAGGTGGATCAGGGTTCCGTGGTTCACGGAAATCAACGCCGTTCGCAGCACAGGTTGCAGCAGAACGCGCAGGTGAAATGGCGAAGGAATACGGACTGAAAAACCTGGAAGTATTTGTGAATGGTCCAGGCCCGGGTCGTGAATCATCGATTCGTGCCCTGAACGCCGTTGGTTACAAAATCACAAATATTACCGATGTGACACCGATTCCTCACAACGGTTGTCGTCCGCCTAAGAAACGTCGCGTTTAAGGCGTGAATCGATAGTTGGAGAAAGATCATGGCTAGATATTTGGGTCCAAAGCTCAAGCTGAGCCGTCGCGAAGGAACAGATTTGTTCCTGAAGAGCGGCGTTCGCGCAATCGATTCTAAATGTAAGATCGAAACTGCACCAGGACAACACGGCGCGCGTCGCGGTCGTTTGTCAGATTACGGTGTTCAGTTGCGTGAGAAACAGAAAGTTCGTCGTATGTACGGCGTACTGGAAAAGCAATTTCGTAACTACTACAAAGAAGCTGCACGACTGAAAGGCAATACCGGTGAAAACCTGTTGCAGTTGCTGGAACAGCGCTTGGATAACGTAGTGTATCGCATGGGTTTTGCGTCAACACGCGCAGAAGCTCGTCAGCTGGTCAGTCACAAAGCAGTTGTTGTGAATGGTCAGGTAGTGAACATTCCATCGTTCAAGGTTCGTCCTGAAGATGTCGTTTCTGTTCGTGAAAAAGCGAAGAAACAGGCACGTATCGGAGCAGCACTGGAGCTTGCAGAACAACGCGAAAAGCCAGTCTGGATAGAAGTAGACAACAACAAATTGGAAGGTGCATTTAAACGTCTTCCAGAACGTAGCGACTTGTCTGCTGAAATTAACGAACAGTTGATCGTAGAGCTTTACTCTAAGTAAAGCTTAAGCATAGAGAGAGGACACAATGCAGGGTTCTGTTACCGAATTCCTAAAGCCGAGGTTAGTCGACATCGAGCAAATCAGCCCGACTCATGCCAAGGTGACACTGGAGCCTCTGGAACGCGGCTTTGGTTATACACTAGGTAATGCGTTACGTCGCATTTTACTGTCGTCAATGCCAGGCTGTGCAGTGACTGAGGTTGAAATCGATGGCGTGCTGCACGAATACAGCAGCAAAGAGGGCGTTCAGGAAGATGTCATTGAAGTTTTATTAAACCTGAAAGGGCTGGCAGTCAGCGTTGAAGGTAAAGATGAAGCAACTCTGACTTTGAATAAATCCGGAGCAGGTCCTGTAACAGCAGGCGATTTCACCCACGATGGTGATGTTGAAATCGTTAATCCTGAGCACGTTATCTGTCATCTGACAGGCGACTATGAACTTGTTATGCGAGTGAAAGTCGAACGTGGTCGTGGTTACGTGCCTGCGGCATCTCGTCAGTCCGCTGATGATGATGAACGTCCAATCGGTCGTCTTTTAGTCGACGCGTCGTTCAGCCCGGTAGAACGCATTGCATATTCTGTAGATGCGGCTCGTGTTGAACAGCGCACCGACTTAGACAAGCTGGTTATCGAAATGGAAACCAATGGTACATTGGATCCAGAAGAAGCTATCCGCCGTGCAGCAACAATTTTAGCTGAACAGTTGGATGCCTTCGTAGAACTTCGTGATATCAGTGAACCGGAAGAAAAAGAAGAGAAGCCGGAGTTCGATCCGATCCTTCTGCGTCCGGTAGACGACTTGGAATTGACTGTTCGATCTGCGAACTGCTTGAAAGCAGAAGCGATTCAGTACATTGGTGACTTAGTACAACGCACTGAGGTCGAGTTATTGAAAACTCCGAACTTGGGTAAGAAGTCGTTGACTGAAATCAAAGACGTGTTGGCTTCACGTGGTTTGTCTCTAGGCATGCGCCTTGAGAACTGGCCACCAGCCAGCTTAATTGACAACGACTAAGGTCACCTTAGTAATAGATTTACTGAGAAGGGTATAGGTATGCGCCATCGTAAGAGTGGTCGTCAACTAAATCGAAACAGCAGCCATCGTCAGGCAATGTTCCGCAACATGGCAAGCTCTTTAGTGCGTCATGAGATCATCAAGACGACTTTGCCAAAGGCAAAAGAGTTACGTCGCGTTGTTGAGCCGTTGATCACAATGGCAAAACAAGACAGCGTAGCAAACCGTCGTCTGGCGTTCGCACGCACACGTGACAAAGAGGTTGTTGGCAAGCTGTTTAATGAATTAGGCCCGCGTTATGAAGAACGCCCAGGTGGTTACACTCGCATTATGAAGTGTGGCTTCCGTACAGGTGATAACGCACCAATGGCTTACATTGAATTAGTTGGTCGCCCAGAAGTTGAAGAAGTTGAAGAAGTAGCTGAAGAAGCTGCGGAGTAAACCGCTTCGGAAAGTTAAAAAGCCGGCTGAAGTACAGCCGGCTTTTTTGTGTCTAAAACCAAGTGGTAATAACTAATTAGAGCCTTTCGTTGAAAATCTTAGCGAAGGTTTCCTTTTCCAGATAACCTTCCTTTACTAACCATTCAAGTTCCTTGCGGCTAACTCCTGACTCTTTCGCTTCCAGAGTTAAAATTCTCCAATCTTCTTTGCTAATTTCGTATGTGCCCTCTTCATCATCTGAACCAACAAAAAAGTCCTTCATAACGGCAATTAAAGCTGTTGCTGTCTCCGGTAAAGCCTTTATCGACTTAGTCAATGAAGAAAAAATTGAACTAGGTGCTTCCTGCGCTGCGGTTCTCAAAACAGACTCAGTAAAATCAGGATGGGACGCGACAGCTTTGCGTATAATAGTTTCAGCCTGATCAGGTTGACGTTGCAAAGCAATAGTAATGATATCATCAATATAAGCGGGCTCGGTTTGAATAGCTGCCTCAACAATGGCATTACATAAATCTGGGTAACGAGCTATAGCAATGTCGACGACAGTATAAGTAACTGCAGGCTCCGCTTGCATGGCGGCTATTACAATGGCGGTTACTCTACTCTCTCTGGTATCAAAAGCGGCATTAACGATATAGGCAGCATGTTCTGGGTAGTTATTAATCAGAATGCGTACAGTTCGCATAATAGAGAAGTTTTTATTGAGGTGACTTTCGATAATACTTCGGTAAGTATCTTGTAAAGTGGAAGACGAATTTTGGAGGCTGCCATCAAAAGTAGCAGCATGACTCGTTCGTATGGCGCTTGAACTAAGAGTTGCAACAAGCAAACAGGTAAAAGTTATTGATTTCCAGCGCATAAGATTTAAGCCCTTTATGTAATTCCAACTTATTAGAGTGATTCAATATAACAACAGTTCAAGGTAATCACAAAAAAACAACAAAATAGAATTAAAAACGAGCAAATCTAAGGGTTTTAGTTACAGCTGGTTGTTTTTTGTTCGGTTAAACTTTTTGATCGAAAAAGATCTTGCAAGGCTCAGAGAGATCACTATAATTCGCCGCCGTTGTCATGAGTTATCCGCAAAGTGTATTTGCAATAAATTCCGACAACGGCGTTTTGTTTTAACCGGGCTGAAAAAGCTGAAAAAAATGGGTTGACGAAACGAAAGGGACGTGTAGAATACGCCTCCCTGCTTCGAAAGAAGCAACGCTCTTTAACAATTATATCAAGCCAAGCAAACTGTGTGGGCACTTGCAGAAGTTAAGCAAAACGAAATATTTGT
>NZ_JBNIEY010000013.1:0-58290 GCF_051842345.1 Idiomarina sp. ST20R2A10
CTGGGGTGTTGCTGCACAGTTTGTTGCCATTGCTCGGGCAACTGTTGTGCATTGGCGTAGCTTGAACTTATTGCCAGGCTGGCGGCAACAAACAAGCGTTTGCTATGTGTCGAAAATGGACCCATAGAGAGACTCCTCGGTCATTTTACTGCGTTAATAATTCGAATTGATCCGCTGCGTTGCAACGTTTAAAACAGTTATGAGGAGATTGGAGGCCGAAATAGCGGTAAAGATAAAGGGTTAGAATAAACTTCAATATAACCAGAGCGAGACGTTTTGAAACGAGGGAGCGCCATAGCTTTTTCTGATTTCATTGCATAAAGATGGAATGAACCGTGGCAGTGACAGCAATGATGACAATCAAAACTGATATCGCCATTAAGAGGAAGCTCCTCCTTATCAATATGAGATTCGTCGTGCTCAAAGCTGAGGTGCTGTTCGGAGGAAGACTGGTGAGACTGGTGCACGTCTGCGACTGCCTGACTAATTTGAGTCAGAACCGCAAACAAAATCACTATGATAAACCCCAGTCTGAACATTATAGCCCTTGGTTTGTAAAGCTATTAAACGATAACGTAATTAATATGGGTTTACAAGAATCTACTTGAGTTCCCAATGTTAGAGGCTGAGCAAAGTTTGTGAAATCTTAGGTTGATTGGTAATATAGCTCATCTTTGGGGAGTAGCCTGTTTCCATAGTTGGAAGCGTTCGTGTCAACATAATTGGCCACATGCCATGGTGCGAACACCTCTCGGTTGGCGAGACCATCGATATATCCATGCTGAAGGTTGGGCGTGTGGGTATATCGTGGACTCAGAATGCACAGCCGGAGATAACTCAATGAACCTAATTGCTCTTCTTTTACTTGCTTTTTCTATGTCAACGGACGCTTTTTCTGCGGCTGTCGGTAAAGGGGCAAGTCTTAACCGTCCTCGTTTTTTCGAAGCACTAAGAATGGGCGTGATTTTCGGGACGATTGAAGCAATAACCCCTGTTATTGGTTGGTTGGTCGGTAAATCAGCAGCCTCTTATGTTGAAGTCTGGGATCATTGGGTAGCCTTCTTTTTATTGCTGGCCCTTGGTTTACATATGGTTTATGAAGGCTTTAGACCCGGCGGAGAAGAGGTAGACAAACCCTCCAGACAATCGTTTTTTAAAGTTTCTCTTACGGCGTTAGGCACCAGCATTGATGCCATGACAGTTGGTGTAGGCCTGGCCTTTATTGATGTGAATATTTGGCTTGCCGCGGTGCTTATCGGTTTAGCTACAACCCTTATGGTTACTTTGGGAGTGATGTTAGGGCGCTTTGTTGGAGCGGTAATAGGTCATTGGGCAGAAATGTTCGGCGGGATTACTTTAATTGGAGTGGGTTTTTGGATCTTGTTAAGCCACATATAAGAAAAGAGTTTATTAGGATAACGCTATAATTTCACTGTCTAATCTGAATTTGGTAGCTCTATCTGCACTTCAAACCCAGATGGCTGGATATTGTTAAATGATATCTTGCCATGGTGCAATTGTATTATTTTCGAGGTGATGGACAGCCCCAGACCAGAGCCGGCGATATTAGTGTGTTCGCGGAATCGATAAAAACGCTCTCCCATTTGTTCAGTTATTTCGGCGGGCACACCGCTGCCTTGATCTCTTATCTTGATAATAATGCTTGCCGATGTATCAACCGCTTCTATTTGTATAGTGGAGTCTGCCGGTGAAAATTTCATTGCGTTGGATAAGAGGTTGGTCAATGCGCTGACTATTAACGCGTTATTGCACGTTATTTTTATTGTGGGAACACCGATTTGCCATTGGTAGTCCTCGACTTGATTGATGGGTAGGCTATCAATCGCTAAGGAAACCAAGGTTTTAATTTCAATTTCATCAAAGTCGGCAGAATTATCCAAACTATCCAGTCGATTTAAACGCAAGAGTTGATTAACTAAATGCGACATCCGCTCTACGGCATGAAAAATAGCTTTACCGGACTGTTTAGAATCCTCCAGAGATTCAGCATGAATAATATTTTCCGCATGTACCTGAATGGCGCTTAACGGTGTGCGCAATTCATGTGACGCATCAGCAATAAAGCGCTTTTCCCGCTCTGAAAACATCTTAATTTGATGTAATAGTTTATTAATTGCCTGTTTTATCGGGATCAACTCTTTGGGCAGGTCGGACTCAATTGGAGACAGGTTATTTAACGCTCTGGCTCTTAAGTCTAAGGCAAATCTGTTAACGGGTTTCAGTACAAGATAAATAATGAAGAGTATAATTAGGCTGATAGGAACCCACATCAATAATAGCGGGTATAGTTGTTCTGAAGCCAGGTAGCCACTTAGCTCACTGCGTACATCCTGTCGTTGAAAAGTGCGCACCCAGATGCCTTTAGATTCTGAGAAATAACTGTAAATAAACCATGTTTGCGCATCATTCTCTAACGTATGGTAGCCAGCCTCTAAATTTTTAAGTGGTAGTACCCGGAGCTGATTGGTGAAAGCCAACAATTCACCATTGGCACTGTATATATGATAGCCGATTTTTGACTCGTACTTATGGCCGCTAGGGCCCCTCTCATTAGCGGGCTCGTCTTCACCGGTATCATCATAGTTTGATATCGGGATTCTTTTGGGTACTGAGTGAGTTTCCGGGGACGGTGTATAAAATGTTGCTAGCGACTTTGCGGTTTGTGCGAGTTGCGCATCAAAAACTTCATCCAATTCGTGCAGGATATCCCGATAACTGGTCCAGGCTGTAATCGCTAATACCGCAATTACAGCTAAGTTAATGCCAATAACCAATGAGCGGCGAAGCGACCAAAGTTTCATAATGATTCGTCTTTTAATCGATAGCCTAAACCCCGGATGGTGGTTATCAGGCTAGGATCCAGTTTCTTGCGCAAATGGTGAATGTGAACCTCTAACGAATTGCTTTCGTTATCACCATTCCAACCATAACATGCGCTCTCTAGTTGCTCTTTACTCACTATTCTGCCCATATGTAATGCTAATTGTTTAACTAACAACCATTCTAACCGGGTCAAATTGATGACTTTATTGCGGAAACGACATTGTTGTGATGCGATATCAACACTGAGCTCACCGCAGATTATAACATCGTTTAATTGCTGGTTTGCTTTTCGTACCTGAACCCGAATACGGGCTTCTAACTCACGCAGTTCAAATGGCTTTACAACGTAGTCATTGGCTCCCTCATTCAGTGCCAGCACCTTCGTATCAATGTCATCCCAAGCGGTGAGCACGACAATAGGAACTTGTTGGCCTGCCTTGCGGAGCTTTTTGATGAGGGATACCGCATTACCATCGGGTAGGCCGAGATCAAAGATTGCGAGTTCGAATTGGTCGGTTTTGAGAGCACTTTCCGCTTGTGACAGATTCATAGCTAGTTCGACAACATAACCCATACGGTTCAGGCCTTTAATGATACCTTCTGCCAAGGTTTTGTCATCTTCAAGGAGTAGTAGACGCATTCGCATATCTCTCGTTAATCTGCGTTAAATCAAGGTTTGCATTATAAAGTGACGTTTCTACATTAAAGTAACCCAATACAGTATGCGAGAAATTATCATGGCTAATATCGGCATCTGAATTATTTTTCGTCATTTCAAATGTCTTTGTAGGCCAGGTTATCCATGGAATATGACGCTGTTCTTTAGGGGCTAACCAGTTCGGTAAACCATGCAGGTAGATACCGTTATCACCTAGGGACTCACCGTGGTCGGATACATACATCATGCTGCTGTCCAGCTCGTTGTGGCTCCTCAACAACCTAATGACCTGACTGACGAGCCGGTCCGTTATCAATAAGCTGTTGTCGTAGGCATTTATAATTTCGTCTTTTGTGCAGTTCGTTAATTCCCGGCTTTTGCATTCCGGAAAAAATCGTTTGAGTTTTTCTGGTGAACGCTCGTAGTATGCTGGTCCGTGGCTGCCCATTTGGTGAAGTACAATGATTGAATCCTGAGTGATGTTTTGTAACCAGGATTTCAATTCATCAAGCATATCAAAGTCGTAGCAGCCCGTTTCTCCACACCTATTTTCATTCATTACAATGGTATTAATACGGTTACAGACGTCTTTGCACCCGGAGTTATTTTCAATCCAGGTCGCATTGATACCGGCGGTTTCTAAAACATCTAATACATTACTCGAACTTCTGGCGGCGTTGGAATAATTATCAGCCGTTAAAAAACTGAACATACAGGGAACAGAGACAGCCGTGGCTGTGCCGCATGACATAGCATCTTTGTAGCTCAAGAGTTGCTCTGATGTTGCCAGTTCCGAGAGCATGGGGGTTGTCGGCCGATCATAGCCATTGAGTGAGAAGTGATCGGCACGTGCCGTTTCGCCCAATACGACCACCATGATTCTTGGTTTTTCCGAGGCTTTAGTTTGCACTGCGTCCTGCCCCAAAGCGGTAAACTGAGCCGGCTTCTCGAGCTTTTGTCTTACAACTGAGACGCTCGCAGAGACGACATTGAAGGGTGCGATCCGATATTTTATATCCCGATGGTTACGAAATAAGGAGGCAAAGTCGTCATAACTTGTATAAGCAATACCAACCGCTAAAAAGCAGAAGCAGGCTGTTGCAACAAGACTCTGTTTAATCTGTGTTAGCGGTCTTGCTTTGGGGATTTTTATGTACACCAGCAATAAAGAAGGGACGATACCCAGTGCTATTAATGTGATAAAAAAACCGGTAGAAAGTTGGTCTCCTGCCTCTGCCGGATCGGTTTCTATGGTGTTGATAAGCATGTCGGGGTCAATAACAATGCCGTATTGCAACATATAAAATGAGGCTGGTGCAGCCACAATCATTAAAATAATCGCCAGTGGCTTGAACGCATTAACGAACCGGCTTAACGCTAGCACAAAGGCATAAAAACAGAGTGTGAATGCCATTAACTTAAACTGTGTGAATGGTTTTACACCGTAAGCCTCCAAAGCGCTTAACAATGGGCCGGAGTAGGCAAAGGTTAACCAGGTCGCAACGACCGTTAACAGTAGTGAAAAATTAAGGGTTAGTCGTTTCATGCTGTTCACCTATATGAAAAATGAATAACGCGATGCTCCAGCAAATAAAGGCTGTGGCGATATCGTCGACGAAGAAGTGGGCGCCACGCAGTTGTTGTGCAAAGCCGAGGATGAAGCCGACAAGAAGTGACAAAACGGCCGATGTCTTAGCAAGGTCGGGGCGGTTTTTACGCCAGAAAAAATAAAGTCCGATCCACGCAAAACCGATACTCGAATGCCCCGACGGAAAGCATCGTCCAGAGCTAAAGTGACTGTCACTTAACGACCACAAATTAACGTAGGGTTTAGTGCCGCCGTATAGACGCAGATCCCAGGGGCAGTCCATACCCAGAGTGGCCTTGAGGTAATTAACCAAGCCAAAAGACAGTAAAAGGGATAAGAGCAGCAGCACATAGCGACGCCGCTGAGAGTGATTTTTTCCCGGAAAAAACTGGACTAAGGTCAAGGCTAATAGCGAAATGACTGCGATTAGATTGAGGTTGCGCACACCTTCATGAAAAATAGTTTCAGTAACAAAGTGGTGTTTAAGTGACCACTGAAAACCCTCGAGTTGATAGAGTTTATTGGCAACTAAAAACTTGAGATCAAATAATTCTGCCGTTGTTAATACAGCAATAAAAATTAGTAGCGTAAACAGCCAACGTTGCCAGATCGTTGTCATTTTCAAAACGGCCATAATAGCGCTGCCCAAACGATGATGAACTGAAGGATGGCAAGGAATACGGCAGCCGACGCAATATCCTTCGCGCGCCCGCTAAGTTCGTGAAAGTCCTCACCGATGCGATCGACCACAGCTTCGACAGCGGAATTAAGCAATTCAGTAATGAGCAAGCCGGACAGAGACAAAAACATTATTAGTCGCTCTATTAGCGCCAGCGGTGCCAGAATTAAAATAGGCGCTAATAAAATGACCAGTACCACTTCTTGACGGAACGCCGCTTCAAAAAGCCATGCAGCCTTAAGCCCTTTTATGGAATACCGAGTTGCATGAAGTATTCGGATTATTCCGATTTTACCTGGTTTCATGATGATTCCTGTCACGATAAAAACTGCATCCTAAGCAACCAATATTAAGTTCAGCTTAAGGTTCCCCGTTTACTATCCAAACCATCATCAAAACTGGGTTGGATTGTTAATGCATAATGTTTATTTGCTAAAGAGAGGGGGAAGGTCGTTAGCGCACTATCGCACGCTGATTACCGGGTTTGGGCTTGGGTTAATTATTTTGAGTGTCAGCCGTCTACTGCTCTTTATCTGGCAGCATGAGCGCGTAACAGAGGCCGGAAATATTGGCTATCTGATGATGATGGGATTGAGGGCTGACGTTGTTCAGATGGGGTATCTGACACTGCCATTATTGTTATTGGCGCCGCTATTTCTAAACCGCTGGGGTGTCGGGCTTTGGCAGAAAATTCAGGGCATCTGGCTGATTGTTGCTATTACCTATATTGCGTTTATGGAGATATCAACGCCTGCCTTTATTATGCAGTACGATTTGCGGCCTAACCGTTTGTTTATTGAATATTTAGCATACCCCAAAGAAGTGTTTAGTACGCTCTGGGGCGGTTTTAAACCCTGGTTATTTTTAAGCGGTGTGGTTGTGATTGGCTTTTTATATGGGTTAACTAAATTAGCAAAGTGCTTGAATAGATCAACCGGCGTTGGGCACAAACACATTGTCAGTTCGCTGATTGTCTGGCCGGTATTGGTGATTCTTGTTTTTGCGGGGGTTCGTTCAACCCTGGCGCATCGGCCGGCTAACCCGGCCTTTTTCGCGGTGACCTCTGATGCATTGGTGAATAGTTTAATTATTAGTTCAGCTTATTCGGTGGAATACGCAATTTATAATATACGCCACGAGGGGAGTGCTGCCCGTGTTTATGGTAGTGCCTCAATCGAGCAAATACTCAATACCGCGAAAAAACAACCTCACTTAGTCGCGAAGACCTTTCCGTCAGAGCAATACCCAACGGTGCATTTTAATACCGCTTCCCGTAACTACGATAAACCGAAGAATATTGTTGTTATTCTGGAAGAAAGTCTGGGGGCTACTTTTGTTAAAGATTTAGGTGGCATTGGTGTGACGCCAAACCTTGAACAGTTGCGGCAGGAAGGTTGGTGGTTTAAGCAACTATACGCGACGGGAACGCGTTCGGTTCGTGGCATTGAAGCGGTCATTTCAAGCTTTTTACCGACACCTGCACGCAGCACGGTAAAACTCTCCTTGTCGCAGCAAAACTTTTACACAGCGGCTGATTTGCTGTCGCGTAAAGGCTATTTCACCGAGTTTATTTACGGTGGTGAAACACATTTTGACAATATGGGAACCTTTTTCATCGGCAACGGCTTTCAGTCAACACTGGGGCAAAGTGACATCACTAATCCACAATTTTTGGGTAGTTGGGGAGTAAGTGACGGCGATTTATTTAATACCGCGCATCAGCGCTTGGAAGAACTGGGAAAAGCCGGACAACCCTTCTTTAGTTTAGTTTTCACTTCTTCAAACCACGAGCCGTTTGAGTTTCCTGACAATGCAATTGAGCTTTATTCAAAGCCAAAAAATACGGTTGAGAATGCCGTGAAATACGCTGATTTTGCTTTGGGTCAGTTCATTGAAAAGGCTAAAAATAGTGACTATTGGGAGGATACAATTTTTCTGATTGTTGCTGACCATGATACGCGTGTCTACGGCAACGAATTAGTGCCCATTAATAAATTCCGTATACCCGGACTTATTTTGGGTGGGTCGATTCAACCCAGGGAAATCGACTCAATAGCCAGTCAAATTGATTTATTACCGACCGTTATATCGCTTGCGGGTATTTCTGCCTGGACCCCGGCAATAGGGCAGGATCTATCAGCAAAAGATGTACCACCCGCTAATCGTGCGATGATGCAGTTTGGTAGTAATTATGCGTGGATGACTAACGAGGGCGTGGCCATATTAACGCCGGGCGAGGATATGACGGGTCATTACGACGTTCAGAAAAACCGCTTTGTCGCAGATGATAAGACGAATAGCCAATTACACGAAGAGGCACTGGCACATGCGTTGTTGCCATCCTGGCTGTATCAAAATCGGGCTTACTTTGTGCCGGAAGGTCTCAACTAGAGTGCTTATTAGTCTGGTCGCTTAAGATTTTCTTAATAAAGGGTATTCATAATGATTCCTGACAATCAAAAGGGGGCTTTATGAATACCCACTACTCTGGCTTATCAAAGATTAATCACTGGTTCACGGTTATTCTTGTGACCGTTATGCTCACGCTCGGCTATATGATGCTTTTTGCTGCTGAAGAAAGTACCGAAGGTTTTTTAAAAGCAGTCCATATTAGCATCGGTTTTTTTGCGTTCTGGTTTTTGTTGTGGCGAACAACTTACCGCCTAAAACAGGGTTTTCCGAAAACACATTCGATGGATGTAAAAGGAATTATTGCGCGCGGTGTTCATTATCTTATTCTGTTGAGTTTGGTGGTATTAGTTATAACTGGTCCGCTTTATCTTTTTACTGAAAATGAAGCGGTAGTCGTGTTTAACTGGTTTAGCGTTCAGTTTGACTTAACGGCACTAAAAGTTATTCATGAACCTGCGGAAGAAGTACACAAACTGTTTGGCTTGTATCTACTGCCTGTTTTACTGGCGATACACATCTTGGCAGCTACTTTTGAATATCTGGTAAATTCTGAGCAATAATAATTTAAAAAAGGAGCATGTCGTTAGGCATGCCCACAGTCATCGAGTTTGACTGGTCAATCAATTGGCTAACACTTCCGTACCATTGATGCAGAAGTTTTTGAAATTAATTGGTTTGTAGTGGCATAGTTGATTTGGCTACCTAATTAATTAGGCCACTATAGCTTCATTTGAGTAAAGAGAAGTCGGTTCAACGTGAATGAATGCTTGGCTTAGAATATTTTTGTTTATGTAGTCAGCCAATTAAAGCTCCTTATTCGTTTAGCTAGAATTAGTAACGTTAGGAGTCCTTCTCGAATCAGCCTCTAAATATTTGAAACATACATCATCTCGTTGGGCGTAAAGCACAAGGAAAGACGATGTTCCCAAAATGCAATAACGGGAACAAGCAAACTCACTAAAAACGGGCTATTTCCCCCTTTATACCCTCTTAAGTACTCAAAATCACGTTTTACAGCAAAAAAGGAACTCGATCATGGCCGAAGTACAAGCGGTTAAAGATCTGGATACCGTGAAGCTCATTAGCTACCTTCTCAAACGAACCTACGGTCAGCAAATTGCCGACGTCTGGGATATCGGCTTGAACCTGGCGTTACGGATTTCAGATTTACTGTCTATCAAGTTTGAAAACATAAACGATGAGCGTCTGACCCTGGTTGAAGGGAAGACGTCGAAACAAGCAACGATTAAATTGAACGACAAAGCACGGTCGATTATTGCTCGCATTAAAGAGGAGCATCCAGATCATACTTACCTATTTCAATCCTATCGAAACCAATGGTCTAAAGGCTTGGACGAGGCCCCGATTAGCCGCCGTTACGTTTCGCGGGCGTTCGCGGCGATTGGAGAGGAGGTTGGCATTAAACTTGGAACTCATTCAATGCGAAAGACCCGAGGCTATCACCTTTATAAGAACACAAACGACATCGCCAGGGTAATGAAGATGCTACGTCATAGCTCTGAGGCTGTGACGCTGCGTTATATTGGCATTACTCAGGAGGATGTTGACCGTGACTTTGCTGAATTAGAGCTATAGGGGCTGAGGGCCCCTATTTTTTGTGTCGTCCATCCGAAGTACCAATCAAGCGAGATTAAAACCTATATCACCTAATGGCAGTTACGGCTGCAGTTAATTAACTGTCAATTAGGAGAACATTTATGTCGAATGTAACGGTGGTTCATACCAAGTCGGAACTAGAGCTAGCCATCGAAAGGCGGGATAAAACAATTGCTGTAAAAAGCGCGTCACTGGCTGATGATGTGAAAACGGTTAAGTCAGCCTCATCTGGAGCTTTTGCTTTAGCTATTGGCTCTGCAGGCGTCTTTGCTACCAATTTCTGGAATCCGCTGGGCTGGGGCTCAGGTATTATCGGAACGCTATCTACAGGGTCGCTGATCACTGCAATTATCGCGATTGGTCTCAGCTCGACATTGCTATTCGCTATCTACAACGATTACTCGATTAAGGGGCGAACATCGATTCAGCTGGCTGGTGGTAACAGCATTGATGCGGATTTGGTCATGGAGAGGGACTAACTATGGCTAGCATGAAACGAAACATTATTGGCGTTAAAATGCGACCAGGTGAGGTTCGCTTTGTTGCTGTTGCGTCGATTGAACGTGTGGAAGCGTTTGGTAATTACGTAAAGATCTACTTTGGCAACGAGCGAGTGCTGCATCGAGCAACGCTATCTGACATGGAGGAATTACTGGACGATAGATTCATTCGCATCCATCGCAGTCACATCGTAAAGCGAGACCAATTGAGAAAGCTCTTATCAGAGTTAGGTCGATACCAGGAAGTGGAATTAGCTGATGAGACCGTGCTTCCGTTGGGAAGTCATTATAAGCGCCAGCTGATGCTCGATATTGGTTTGTAAGGGATAGGCTCAGGGTAGGTTAACCCTGGGCTTATTTTTTGTCTTAGGGGCTCCTTTAACAGCGCCATCACGCATGATAGGGACATTTGCTGGCGCCTCGATACCAAACTTGACTTGACCATCCTTTAGCTTTTTCGGATGTCTACCGTTATATGGTTGCCTATTGTGAGTTTCACGAACCCCATGCGGCTTAGAATGGGTACTGTGAAGTCCTTTTCCATCAAGTTAAGCTAACTGCAGCTAGGTTAAGCTTAGGACCAATATTTCTTGCGATTGCTGCATGCAAGTCTATAGTGACATGATGAGAAAGCTCTAGAATTCATGTCTTTAGTACATGATTTATGTCGTTCTATGAAACTTTGGCTAAATATAGAGCAGGTGACTTACTTAGAAAATGGAATATTAGTAGATGCGCTTTTTTTCGGAAGGACCCAACATTCCCGACTTGTTGCTGGAGAGACGAGATCGGGGGCAAGTAGTTTTTTTGTGCGGGGCCGGAGTCTCTCTAAGCGCTGGCATGCCAGACTTTTACAATCTTGCAAAGTATGTGATGGATTTTTTCGATCCGCCTAAAGGGTCGGCTGTAGAGTCAGAGTTTAGACCATGGATAGAGGAAAATGAGAGCGGAAGCAAACGCTCAAAAACTCCTCTCGACCAGATTTTTCATCTTCTTCATCAGGAATATGGTCGGGATGAAGTTAATGAGTTGGTTGCTGAGCGGTTATGGAACTATCGAGTAGATGGAGCGAAAAGTACAGAACATAGTGTAATTGCTAGAATTTCGTCGGACCAAGAGGGTAAGCCTCAAATCGTCACTACTAACTTTGATCTCTTGTTTGAGAAATCAGTTAACGACGGAGAACTAGAGATCTATCAACCTCCTGCCTTTCCTGACATAAGTCTTGGTGTTCCGCTAACAGGGATCATCTATTTACATGGACGACTTCAAGATCCGAAGACTGAGAACCATCCATATATCCTTAGTAGTGCAGACTTCGGGCGAGCATATTTATCAGAGGGTTGGGCTACAAATTTCATTCGCTCGCTGCTTAAAAGCTACACAGTTGTATTAATAGGTTATCAAGCCGAAGATCCACCGGTGAAGTATCTCCTCCAGGGGTTAAATCACGATGGGCGGTCGGATAGATCAAATCTTTATGCTTTTGATAAAGGAAAACCTGAAGATATTGAAGCTAAATGGAGAGATAGAGGCATTACCCCTATAGCTTGCAAAGATTATCCTAGTCTTTGGGAAAGTCTCACAGCATGGGCAGAACGAGCAGAAAACCAACGGCAATGGAGAGCCAATGTTATTGATACAGCAAGGAAAGGACCTCGTAAGCTGTTTGCCCACGAGCGAGGTCAGGTTACACATTTAGTACGCACGACACCAGGGGCTAGACTGTTTGCCATGGCAGAGCCTTCGCCGCCGCCAGAATGGCTGTGCGTTTTTGATGCTCTGTGTCGCGTGGCCAAAGAAAGCAGGAGGTACGGCGAAGGCGCTGAAAAGTTTGACCCTTTTGAAGAATATGGATTGGATGATGACCCTCCTAGATCTTCGGAGTTAGATAAGCAATCGAATTGGGAGCATGACCATATTTTCGAGTGGCGACGAGGCGACACCAATCCCACCAATGGCCATAGACTTGGAGGCCGTCAAATTGCAGGTTTAGAAAGTATGCCCCCAAGGCTAGCCCATCTTTCCAATTGGCTTGCGAAGCATATAGATAGCCCTATTGTTGCGTGGTGGGCCGCCCGTCAACAAGGACTTCACCCGCGACTTGAGAATATTATTAAGAGAGAGTTGCGAGGAAATCATGAGCTTCATCCTGAGGCGCGTCGTAGTTGGAATCTTATTCTCGAATATCAATCCGATAGCCGAAACTTTTGTTGGAATAGTGACTGGTATGAAATTAAAGATAGAATTGAGAATGAGGGTTGGACTCAAAGTGTGCTAAGAGATTTCGAAACCGCAACAGCACCAGTATTATTCTTACAACGACCTCTAGGCATTGGAGCTTCGAAGCCTCCGTCAGGAGACTGGGAAGAAACTAGTACACAGGAAGTTGCTCGCTTTGAGGTAAAGTTTCCTGATAGGTATGAGTTGAAGCTACCTGATGAAACTTTGGAGCCAGTCCTGCGTATTGTTGAGTCACATCTTCGTCGAAGTGAAGGGCTTTTATTGGATGTGCAGGCAATCTATTTTTTAGTTCCTACATGTTACCCAGAGCGAAAAGTCGACGTTGAAGAAAACGACATTCATGCAATGTTTAATTGGTACGTTGAATTATTTGTTCGAATGATCTCATACGATCCAAAAAAGGCCAAAGCATATGTAACTACTTGGCCCATTGATGAGAGTTTTTACTTCAGAAAGCTCAGACTTTTCGCACTTAACCACGCAGAGTTATTTGGGGCTGAAGAGGTTGTCGACAGTTTAATGGCGCTTTCGCAGGAAAGCTTTTGGGATCACGATGCACGTAGAGAGCTGTTATTTCTACTTAGAGACAGATGGGAAGGATTTTCGGTTAAGAGCAGACAGATATTAGCTGAGCGCTTACTTGACGGACCAGACGAGTCAGATGAAGAATATCCGACTCTCAGTAAGGAAATAGCGTGTCGCTATTCGCGCTGGCTTACTCTACAAGGTAAAGAGCTGTCAAAGAGTCAAACATCGCGTTTAGACAATATGCTTTCAGAGCTACCTCGATGGAATGATGGCTTGGCGGGGAGTTTTGTTGAAGAATCTGTTAGTTCCGTTAGAAGTATAGGTACGGATGAAGCGCCTGATACAGTTATAGAATTACCAGTTACACAAGTAGTAGAGAGTGCACAGGCTGTATATGAACGAGATTTTGACAGCGACACAGAAAGACGCCCTTTTACTGGTTTAGTGAAAGTTAATCCACGGAAGGCACTTGCCTCTCTGTCACACATGAGCCGACGGAATAAGTATCCCCAAGCTTTTTGGTCTACTTTAATTAGTGATTGGCCAGACGAAACCACCCCTCGGCTATTCTGTGTATTCCTTCACAGGTTAAGTAACTTACCTTATAACGCTATTCGTGAGTTAAGAAACCCCGTCGGGCGATGGATTCAAAAAAAGCTAACTATGGCTTTTCAATTTGATGAAGCACTCGCATGGAGTACCTTTGATCATCTGGTTTCTGGGCTAATCTCTGAAGAAGGGCAGGCTACACGCAGTGGGTTAGGAGAAGTTCGTAGAGGTGGTGAAGTTATTGAAAAATCAAGGCGAACTATTGAGCATGCTATAAACGGCCCCGTTGGCCAAGTGATGGAAGGGTTACTTAATACACTGAACTCGTTGAAGCTAAAGCAAGGGGTAGGAATACCAGAAGAACTCAAATTTCGAATTGAGCATTTAACTTCCGCACCTGGGGAGGGTGAAGATCACGCTGTTGCAGTTTTAACTCGGCAGATATGCTGGCTGCACTATCTAGATCCTGAATGGGTTAAGGAGCGGGTCATTCCTTGGTTTAGTTTTGAGCATAATTTATCAGAGCCCGCGTGGAATGGATATTTGTCTGCAGCAAAGCTTCCACCTTATGAAATTGGGGTTTTGCTTAAGCCCTTAGTGCTGAAACTATTTCCAAGAATTTATCAATGGAGTTGGGCTCAACATTTTTCAACTGTAGCAGCTCAGATTGTGGTTGAACTTTCAATATTTCGAAGTGGAAAACAGGATGGGTTGAACGGCAAGGAAGCTCGTATTTGTCTGCGTAATATGGACGAAAAAAACCGTCAAGATGCAATATTTCGGCTACGTTTGATAGGTAAGCGTGAAGAGAGCGGTTGGTCTGAACACGTTATTCCTTTCGTCAATACAGTTTGGCCAAGAGAGCGTGAGCTTAGAACATCCAAACTAGTATCGTCGTGGGTGTCTTTGTTAGACGATACTGACGACAAATTTCCTGAAGTACTCAGCTCAGTTCGAAAGTTTTTAGTACCGGTAGAAAGCGGAAATCATTGGCTTCATTCCTTTAGTAGGGGCATTAGGGGAAAAGAGCCTCTTACAATAAAGTATCCTGCTGATGTATTAAATTTACTCGATGTGATTGTTCCTAATAATCCGAAAGGTGTTCCGTATGAACTGGCCCAAATACTTGACATCATTGAAAATACAGATGCAAACCTTGTAAGTGATCGAGTTTTTTTAAGGTTGACTAGCTTGATTGAACAAACTTAGGCTAGAGAATGTATTCCGCTTTAATTAGACTATCTAAGCTCCGGTTTTATCCAGTTTTTTAGGTCAAATGTTAGATTTGGTCTAAACTCTTTTCAGCTCATAACCGTTAACCTTTCCTTTTGCTTCCGCATGGCTAGGTAGGCTTCTCACTAACTACATTAAATGTTTCAGATAATCTCGCCCCAATATCCATTAGCTCGTTGCAGTTTCGTGGGTCACACATGGCCCGAGCCGCTAAATTATTTTGTAAGTCGCTACGGCAGTAGTCGTTATTTTTAGCGGCGATATCATTAAGATATTTATTAAACATGTGCGCCGCGAACTTATCGGGCTTTGTCCATGTGTCGCGCATCATGTTGAATAGTGACTGGTTATCGCATTTCATAGCTATGCCATAACGGTTTAGATGCAACATGCATATTAGAAATGCGGTCTCAGCAGCTTTGTCTGGCTTTTGGGACCAGTTACTTTGCGCCAGCTGCACACCATACTCGGCGGCAACCTGAAAGACAGTTTCAAGGTTTGCTTCAAAACCTGCATACGTTCGACTGACTATGATACAGATTTTAATTAGAGCAGAAGTGTTAACTTCTGCTTCAATGTTACCGTGGAAAGCATAATGTGCTTTAACAATGTCGTCCGACGTGAGAAAGACAAGTTCCATAGTGATTCATCCGTTAGTTAATAGTTGTATTTGTAAGCGGTGATTCCTCAATACCGCAGGGGAGAAACGCTGTTGGTCCGCTCATGGTCAATGCGGTCCATCATCCATTCATCGATTTCAGAATCTATCCAGGCAACGTTTCTGCCGAGTACATGAACAGGCTTGGGGAATTTGCCTTCCCCAATCAGTTTGTAAATTGAGGTGCGCCCCAGCCCGACGCGTTCTTTAACCTCGTTTAATCGTAGAAACCTCATTAGCTTCTCCATTTCTTTGTGTCATAGGATTAGTAAGAACTGAGATGAATTAACGCGAACGACGAATCAATCAAATCTCAGGCCTATATCACGCATGTGCATTGAAGAATCGAAAACATGGAGACACAAAATGCACGAGCAAAACGCTGAGTATGTAACGAATGGGCCGATGACTGAGGTTGATGTGTTGAATAAAGCGTCTGAGATCTTGGAGACGAAGTTTTTGAAGGGGGAGGGCTTTACCAGCCCATCGGCCGCAAAAGACTTTCTTAGGTACAAGCTGGCGCATCAAAAACGTGAGGTGTTCGCAATACTGCTGATGGATTCACAGCACCGGCTGATTGAGTATAAGGAGTTGTTCTTTGGGACGATTAACGCCGCCCCGGTGTATCCCCGCGAAGTGATGAAGGAAGTGCTTCAGCAAAACGCTGCAGCCATCATCCTGGCGCACAACCATCCATCGGGGGTGACTGAGCCATCGGAAGCTGACAAGCGTGTGACGACGCGTATCAAGGACGCGCTCAATCACATAGACGTCCCCGTGCTTGACCACATTGTAGTAGGCCAAGACACGGTTTCGTTTGCTGAAAGGGGATTGTTGTAGTTGTAATGCCGCTAGGCGCGTAGAAGAGGTTTTCCCTGGGCCTCTTCTGCGTTGCTTGGTGCCTTATGTTGGCGCTTTATTTTTTGCCTTATTTACGACTTGTGGTGAACGCAGGGCGACCACGTTGATAAAGCGTTGTACTCTCCTTGCATAAGTAGCTGTAATGCCTAAAAGCCTCTCGAGTTTCCTGACTGAATGAATTAAACGGGCCTTTTAAGCGACGGTATGACGGCGTTGACCCATGAATTAAATACTCAGTAGGGCCAGCGTTAACGCCTCCCGTGCTATACCAGGCATCTCTAATGATTTTCCCCAGCTCTGAGTTATCACCAGGTCCCAAGTTGCCTACCTGCCTGAAGACATCGTTGTTGACGAAAAGAACAACATGGTAATGCTCGTATGGTGATTGTATGTTTTGCTCAGCTTTACGGGCATATCGGACAGTGCAATGATGCGCAGAGCCTTTAAGTAACCTTTCTCTGTCATACTTAGCCTTAATTCTCCGGTTAACAGCTCTGATGAAATGCTCCATTGGCGGCTCAAGATGCAAAGGCATACCGGCTACAGGCACTTTCAAATCAAAGCGAACCGCTAACGTCCGTGAATGCTCATTCAGCGCTCTTTCCATCGTGTCATGCAGACCACTTAAATCTTCCTTAATATATGGCGCGTGTTGAGACCATAGCGGAAAGCCTTTGTACGAAGTGTCGTAATACAGTGTTTGGTTATGGTTCATTGGGTTGCGTGTTGGTCTGTTCATAATTAGCTCCATGATCATTGAATACTCATAACTGATCTGATCCTGTAATAGTTAACCATGAGTCAGACGGTAAGCTTGGGGGCTTACCTATCACTGGCTAAGCATTGGTTACTAGACGTACCAATGAATGATGTACACAGTGGTAGTTATAAGTATTACTATTACCGAGAAAACACCTGTCGGCATTCGCTGCACTTTTGGATCTCAAGTGACAGCGTTCTCGACGATTTTGACTAATCTCCGTTGTTCGGAAGTTAGTATTTGATTGGCAAAAAAATTGCCGGTTGGGCAATGCTACGAGGCTGATCAATTCCTCGTAGCGAGTGCCATTATCGAACCGATTTCAAATCGAAATGGTCGAAAACCCTGATACACCTGATATCCGTATCAACCGTATCGGCTTTTTAAGAGTTTCAGCGCTGAAAAGTACTCAGTTTTATGATGTCGTTTATTTTTCCTCCATAGCTATTCAAGCTTTCGACGGTCAAAGACTGCCTTTATACTTGTTGTAGAATCGGTTCCACATATGCGGGTCGTGAGCAAAGGTAGGCTGTAAATCGAGATATACTAATCCAGTAGTTGGGTCATTACATACTCTCAGCTCTCCCCATACTTGTAGTAACTCCACAGCCTGCGTGAGCGCTCTTAGATTTCTGAGACGGCTTGGGCCACTGCGTCTAATTGCCGCTTTTGATATGTACCGTTCACCATTTTCTCGCTTGGTTTGGCAATATTCTTGAAGAGCAAATGCATCTTTCAAGTAATTAGGATAAGTCTGGAAACACCTCAGATAAGTGTCGGAAAAGTGAAACGCAATCCTTTCCGCATCTTGGAGAATCCCTAAGCTTATTTTTTCGTCTTTCCCATGCTCAAAATAGGATAGCAATGCGGCAATGCGGCTGATGTTTTCAAGCAGCTTATTACCGTGATCTTTTGCATATTGAAAACGTCCGTTGACTTGCAAGCCAAGCTCAATTTCGTTGTAAAGGTCTTGAGCATAGGCTTTTGCTTCGTCAGAAAACTCGATAACATGCCGAGTTTGGTTGGTCGTGAAATTCTCAGCCAGTATTTCTTCCATTCTCTCAACGTAACGTTCGTAACCCTCCTTAGATTCGACCCTAAATGGGTCTAAAAATCGCGTTCCTTGAGTCGTTAGTGGGTTGCAAAAAAGGAATCGCCCCAAGAAACCAATACCTACTGCTTCGACTCCCTTCTTATGAAGAAACGTCTCAATCGCGCTTGGCTGTATTAAAATAGAGAGTGTTAGTCTCGTATTGTCGAGAATAAAGCTCTCTGATGTTTTACGGTTAACAGTAAACGACTCTCCTGACCATTGGCTGTTTAAAAAAGCGAGATCTCTGGCTATCGGGCCGCCAAAAACTGTACCTCCTTCGTTAGAGACCATCGCTGCGTTACCATTGCCTTTACTCATGTCAGACTGAACTGATTCAGGCGTACCGTCTTCGAAAATAAATTGTGATTTGATTGGTTCTTTAGGTTTTTTACGTTGTAAAGCCAAGAGTTCTGCTTCTGCGCTTTCTATTGCCTCCTTTTTGCCCGTCTTCATAGCTTGACTAAGTTTTTTCTTTATCAGCTTCTTTTTGTCATTAAAAATCTCTAGTTCAAGTTCATAAACTTCCTGCTTTTCTGCGTATTTCTTTGCCTCTTTTCTTTCAAAGTCAATAATGGGTTTGAACACTTTAGTCGCTACACCTGTTTTTCTCTCTCCAGATTCAGCGATGACGCATAAAAATAGCGACGTTGGTCCTGAGCCTCCATATATTCTCTCAACATCAACCTGCCCTTGTGCTGCTGTGGAAATAGCGCCTAATACCGCCTGTAAAATTAGCTCGCTTGGAGCTTGTACAGTAGAGGTCAGCGAGTTCACTACACCTTGTGTAATTGGACTATGGAATAACCCATTACTAAGATCTCTGTTTGGTTTTGATAAGTTTGGTACACCTTTAGTTAACATTTCTTTTCTCCTTACGTGCGTTGATCCAGTCAATGACTTCTTGCTCGATGTAACGAACCGACCGCTCTCCTAGGCTAATCGGCTTAGGGTAAGTGGGATCGTAGCTTTTCGAGTTTTTATCCAACTTCGCAAAGTGGTACGATTTCGAAATTGACAATAAATTAAGCACCTCCTGTAGTCTTAAAACTTTCCCTGGAATATTTGTAACGTTCGCTGTCATATAGGCCTCCATAAATGGGCTTGATTGAAAACAGAGAGAATTACAACGTATGCAAGGAAAATATTACATAACGTACTTTTGGGAGATTTATGGAAAATGATTTAAGGAAGACTTTGCATGATCAAGAGGTCGCATTTCACATAGAGACAAATGAAAAGGATGAAGCGTTTAACTTCGATGAGAATACGAAAGAGTGGAAGGAATTTGAAACCAAACGGTTTTATTTGAACTGGTGGAGGTATCAGTATTCTCACAGACACTTTAGGGCAGAGGTTTTAAGGAACGAAGATCTCGCTGAGGACGTGGATGAACTACTAATTTATCTACCATGCCTTTTTGAAGGATTATCCAAACAGTGGAAGGGGGCGAATAGAAATAGTCAAAAGTATTTAACAGCTTTTTTCGAGTTTACAAATTGTCTGGTTTACTCCTTCCACAAGCAGGTCGAGAACGATGGTTTTTGTGATCCAAAGTACGAGTCTCTCGTGCTTAAGCACGGAAATCCGCTAGAAAAGATTAATAATCAGTTTGATATAGAAAAAATTGAATTCCTTCACGATTGGACCGTGGAGTATGGTTTTCTAATTGTGCCGCTTTTGGGGAAGACCGACGCAAGCGCAAGCTGGGAGGCATTTGTGACAAAAACGCCAGAAAAGGTATTCGGGAAAACTGCACCGTGTCTTTACACTTATCCAAAGTTTAATGAAAGCATGGGGGGAGTGAAAATATCGACATCTCAAAATCGGTATGAGTGCCCCAACGACTGTGATATAGCGGTCTATTATCATAAAGGGGATGTAATAGATCATTTGAGAAAAAAAGTGAAGGAATACTTTCAGAACTTACCTTCGAGTGGCAGGGGGGTTAAGTCTGTTGGGACGAAGAGTGACTATGATGTCGCGGTTTACGTAAATAGCAATAAGTGTACGCCGAGTTACGTAATGGGAAGGTTAGAAGAGCAGATCCTCTGGTTGAGTGCTTCCCGGGACTCAAACCGCATTTGGTACCCTGGGTGTCTGTCTGATGAAAAGTCTGAGAAGAAATCCAAGTCACGCGCTAGAAGGTTATTAGAAGGAGCCAAAAAAGCCGAGAAGCTGACAAAAAGTTGGGCAAAAGTAGATTCTAATAATACTAGAAGAGCCATCGCGTTAGCTTTGTGGGATTCAAAAAATATAGACGGGAACCACAAAAAGCTTCACTCACTTATTCTAGAAAAAATAGAAGAACTTCGCTGCAAGCACCCAAAAAAGCTCTCTTCTTACTACACTCATTTTAATACCAAATATCGAAAGCCCACCGAGCCAGCGAAGAAAACGAAGAAGCATGATGCAGCAGCGAGGCTCAGTGATCAGGAAATCAAGCAGCTAAACGACGAGAACAAGAGAAACTACCAAGGAGAAAAAGCGTATCGAGTTCAGTTGATGGGGGATGGTTTTTCCGCACGGCTCGATATAAAGAAAGATATGGATGACGACTATAAATTGACGGAGTTTTGCATAAGGCATGGGGACTACTTTTTGCGCGAGGAAAGGTTGAACTCACGTGAGCAAGAAAAAGTTAAAAGAAAATGAGTTTAATCGTACTAATTGTATCTCCCTCTAATTATTAGAAGGAGAACTGTTAGCTTGACTCATACTTCGGTTTCCGTAAGCAGCTTTCTCAATATGCTCAGACCACCATTCCATCATTTCTCTGCGCTGCTTCATGTAGGTAGCGCGGTTGTATGCTCCACGAATTTTGTCTTTGTCGATATGCGCCAGCGCAACTTCAATCACGTCTTTATCAAAGCCCTGTTCATTAAGTGTAGTACTGGCTAGGGCTCTGAGGCCATGGGCAACAAGACGTCCCTCGAAACCCATGCGTTTGAGAGCCATGTTAGCGGTTTCTTTGTTGGCATGCTTAAGGGGAGCCCTATCGGAAGGAAATATGAACTCTCTGTGGCCACTCAGTGGCTGCATAAACTCGAGTAGCGCCAATGACTGCTTGGTTAAAGGTACTTCATGAGGCCGTCCCATTTTCATTCTCTCGGAAGGAATGGCCCATATTGCATTGTCAAAGTCGATTTCTTGCCAACGGGCCTGCACGGCTTCACCTGGGCGGACCATGGTATGCAGTTGCCATTCAATCAAGCACCGAGTCACGTATTTGATGTTGGCAAAGTTTAAAGCCCGCATGAGCTCCGGTAACTCATCAGGGGTCAGTGTTGGCATATTCTTAACCCTAGATGAGGGTATCATCTGATTAATGCCTGTCAGTGGATTATGTTGGACGATACCAACATTGACTGCAAACGACATGACGTTATTCATCCGCCGGGCGACTTTACGCGCCATTTCAAAGCTGTTTCTTTTGGTGAGGGCCTGAATGACTTCTATGGCTTTGGGGGCGGTTAACTGCTCGATAGGAATTGAGCCAACTCTCGGGAATACATCATTTTCGAGTGAGCGCCAGATTTTGTTGGCAGTGTCGGGTTTAACCTTTGTTCGGTGCACTTCTATCCAACGTTCAGCAACTGCTTTAAATGTATTGCTGGCGGCAGCCCGTTTTTTTTCAATTTGTTGGTCACGGTGAGCTATGGGATCAATATCTTTGGCTAGTAATTCCCGATTCTGCTGGCGCTTTTCTCTCGCCAATTTTAATGAAAGATCTGGGTAGTTACCTAACGTTAGATTTTTTCGACGCTGAGTAAAAGGCTCTGAATAATTAAAGATCCAAACTTTTTTGCCAGAAGGTTTGACTCGCAAGAACAGACCTTGGCCATCAGCTAGGTTATATTCTTTATCTTTTTTTTCTGCCGCATCGATTTTCTTAGGAGTAAGCGGCTGGGGGATTTTAGGCATTTTTGTAACACACCTTAAGTACATTTCGTTCCGTGTTACATAACAGTGTACAAAAAGTTGTGGATAGTAAGAAACTAAAAAGGACTTCAAAAGACCTTAATCCAGCTAAAGCTATTGATTAATAAGGGATTAAAGTACAAATAAGGACCACTAAGGAGGGGGAAGTGGTGCCCGGAGGCGGAATCGAACCACCGACACGAGGATTTTCAATCCTCTGCTCTACCGACTGAGCTATCCGGGCAACGAGGCGTATTAAACGTTTTTTTCAGTTTCGAGTCAACCGCTTTTTGTACCTTTTCTACTGTTTGCTCAGTAATTGCACATTAAGCGGTTGTTTCGGTGGATTATTCAACACGTAAATAGGTACTGCCGGCTAAACAGTGCTCGTAAAAGTTTGTCCAGCGGACACCTTCGCGTGGCGCCAGTGAACCTTTTCTCACCTGACGGTCAATTTGTTTTTTCACGGTTTTGGCCATGTACTCGGTATTATATTGCATGGTTTGCAGTACTTTTTCAGCCGATGTGCCCGGCACTACTTCTTCAATATAAAAGTCGCCCGGTTCGTCGTCGTGACAGTACACATGAACTTCGGTTAAGCGGCCAAACAGGTTATGCATATCACCCATAACGTCCTGATAAGCGCCGGTCAGGAATAAACCAACATGATAATCTTCGCCTTTGCGCAGGTTATGCATGGGAATATGGTCGCTAATATCGGTGCCTTCAATGTACTTGCTGAGTTTACCGTCACTATCGCAGGTAATATCGACAATTGAGCAGCGTACTTCTGGCTGTTCGTTCAGCCGCGAAATAGGAACGACTGGAAGCACTTGGCCAATGGCCCAGGTATCTGCCGCTGACTGGAACACCGAAAAGTTACACAGGTACTGGCTGGCGAGCATGTCTTCCAGCTCTTCCAGTTCCTGCATTACATAGGTGTCTTTATCCAGCGAATGGTGGATATCTGCCAGTATCTGCCAGTACATGGTATCCAGTTTGGCCATTTCATTCAGCGATAAAATACCCAGTTTAAAAGCTTCATAGGCATTTTGTTTATAACCGGCCGCGTCGTTGTAACGCTCCTGCGGGTGGAACTGGTCGCCAGAGCTGTGCAGTTCGCGCATATTTTTAACCAAAATGTGTTCGTCACTGCTGGCGCTGATATCGTATTGCGTGCCCGCGGGTTTCATTTCGCCCACAATGTTAGTAACTACACAGCTATGATGCGCAGTCATAGCGCGGCCGCTTTCGCTGACTAAGTTAGGGTGGGGGACTTTTTCCAGATCACAAATTTGCTTCACGCCCCAGACAACGTCAGCAACGTACTCTTCTGTTGAATAGTTACGCGAAGAGTCGTTGGTGGTACTTGTGCCGTCGTAATCAATGCCTAAACCGCCACCAATATCGAGGTACTCTAAAGGCATGCCCTCCAGTACTAATTTGGCATACAGCCGAGCGCCTTCGTTGACGGCTTCTTTAATTTTACGAATATCGGACAGTTGGCTGCCAATATGGAAGTGCAGTAGCTTAGCGCAATGCAGCATGTCTTCTTCACGCAGGCGCTCAATAACATTCAGAATTTCGGCAATGCTCAGGCCGAACTTAGCTCTGTCACCACTGGAGCCAGCCCATTTTCCGGAGCTTTTTACCATCATTTTTGAGCGCAGACCTATCATGGGTTTAACACCCATTTGTTTGGCCAGCGGAATCAGCATTTCCAGCTCGCTGAACTTCTCAATTACGATAATCATCTTACGCTTAAGTTGGCGGCCAAGTAGCGCCAGAGTCAGATAATCTTTGTCTTTGTATCCATTAAGAATGGTCAGAGCTTCAGGGTTATCGTTGTACGCCATTACCGCCATTAACTCTGGCTTAGAGCCCGCTTCCAGACCGTAATTGTAAGGTTCGCCGGCGTCCATAATTTCTTCGACCACTTCCCGCATCTGGTTAACTTTAATCGGGAATACGCCGCAATACTGCCCCTGGTAGTTGGCTTCTTCTATCTGTTTACCAAAGGTTTCGTTAATAATTTCAACCTGCGAGCGCAGAATATCGTGAAAGCGAATAACAGCCGGGAACTGAATGCCTTCCGAAATAATCTCATCCACCACTTCTTTCATATCAATGGTCACGTCGGGTAAGCGGTGGTTCGGCCGAATTTGAATGTTGCCGTTTTCGCCGATAGAAAAGTATCCCGCGCCCCAGCGGTTAACACCATAGAGCTCTTCTGCTTGATCAATATTCCAGTCTGACATCTCAGGCTCCCGACTGTTGTAATACGAGTAATAATTCGCGCACAATTTTAGCGGCGAATACGTCAGAATTTCCGGTTGGGTCTATTTGTGGAGACAACTCAACGACGTCGGCACCGACCAGGTTTTTTTTGCGCAATAGTTTCATCAAGCTGACAAAGGAATGGAAATCCTCGCCGCCGGGTTCAGGGGTTCCTGTGCCCGGTAAAAAAGAAGGATCGAAGTAGTCCAAATCTAACGTCAGATAAACCGGGCGGTCTTTGGCAATGGCTTCCACACTGTCGAGAAAGTCTTTGCGTGAACTGCGAATGGTTTTGTGTTCTTTCATCCACTGATATTCATCGCGCGTGCCAGAGCGGATACCGTACTGTATCAACTCATGGCCAGGACCAAAGTGGTCGACTGAACGACGAATAATAGACGCATGTGAATAATGGTAGCCGAGGAAACCGTCACGTAAATCAGCGTGCGCATCCAGATGCAGCAAAACCATATCGGGGTATTGTTTTAAATATTTAACGATAGGCGCATAGGAAATAGAATGCTCGCCACCCAAGGTCAGCAGTTTAATCTGCTCTTTTGCTAAATCAAGCGAGTCAAAAATAGCATTAAAGTCGTGAACCGCATGGTGCCACTGCTTTTCTTCGTCGTCATCAAAACCCAATCGCAGGTTGCCTAAGTCGTAGAAGGTTTGGTCTTCTAAGTCAGCATCAAGATACGGCGAGTATGACTCGATGTCTTCAGAAACGGCACGTAAACCGTCAGGCCCTTCGCGGGTGCCTTTACGAAAACAGGCGGTACCATCAAAACCAAACCCCAGAATATGGGTATGTCCCGGGTGTATATCGGTGCTGTATTGCGAACCGAAAAATGGGCGGCTCGGGTCGTTTAATGGCACAGGTAGTGGCGTTAGGGGCATTATCGTTACAGACCTCTCTTACTGAGTCGATTTATTGCGATCTTTTTTGATCGGGTTAAACAGACTTTGTTGAATGTTGATGAGCTCTTCACTGAGCTTTTTACGTTTTGTCCAGGTGTCAATTAATGGTGTTTCGCTGAGCTCATTCGCTGTAACACCGGCCATAACCGCTGTTTTTCCCTGGCGAACGAGTTCAACCGCATGCACACCCAGCCGCGTTCCTAAAATACGATCCATTGCCGTAGGGCGTCCACCGCGCTGAACGTGCCCAAGTAAACAGGGACGACAAGGTAAGTTAAGACGATCCTCTAACTGTTCCGCAAGTCGAACTGCACCACCGGGCCATTGGTTTTCGCATAACACCATCACGTAGCTTGAGTCGCCGCGAACACGCTGTACCGATTCAATGTGCTTAACCAGCGCATCAACCGTTAATGGTTTATCCTTTTGCAGCTCTGGCAGAATCATTCGCTCGGCACCACAGGCCATAGCGCTGCTAATACCGATATAACCGGCGTTGCGCCCCATAACTTCGACAATAAAGACACGATCCATGGCCTCGGCGGTATCGCGGATTTTATCCAGCGCATCCATGGCGGTTTCTACTGCTGTGTCATAGCCAATAGTGTTATCGGTGCCAAAGAGATCATTATCGATGGTGCCGGGTATGCCTATAATAGGACCTTTCCAGAAATTAGCCAGATGCTCAGCGCCACGGAACGAGCCGTCGCCGCCAATAACGATAAAGGCGTCAATTTGGTGTGCGTCTAAATTCGTTGCGGCTTCCCGTCCACCTTCTTCACTTTTAAAACGCTCGCTGCGGGCGCTTTTAATAATGGTGCCGGAATATTGTAAAATGTGCTCAACGTCTTCGCGGTCAAGTTTTACAAAGTCGTTAGTCAGCAGGCCTTCATAGCCATGACGAAATCCCATGACTTCTATGCCATAGTTTTCAGCAGCGAGAACCACAGCACGGAGTGCGGCGTTCATACCGGGGGCATCGCCACCACTGGTTATAATGGCAATGCGGTTTATTGTGTTAACAGATGACACAATCTCTACTCCTTGATAATGTCTTATGCGTAGCTTAAACGACCTGCATGCCGTGACCAAGAGGAAATTTCATGAGCACTGATGTTGTACGTTTTGATTATTCAGAATTATCGGACTGGGCGCGAACTTGTCTGACCGAGGCGGGGGCTTCGGGGGAGGTCGCGCGCAATGTAAGTTATTACCTGTTGGAAGGCGATTTACTGGGGTTTAGTACCCATGGTTTAATTCGGCTGTTGAACAACTGCCAGTGGCTGCGCGACGGCAAAAGCCTGGCAAAAGGCCAGCCGGTAGTACTTCGAGAGCGCGCTGCGGTTGCTAACTGGGATGCACAGTTTCTGCCCGGACCTTACGTGGTACCGCAGGCTATTGATGCGGCTTGCAAAATGGCGAAGCAAGCCGGTACCGGCACCGTGGTTGTACGCCGGAGCCAGCATGTTGCGGCGCTCGCGGCTTATTTAAGCATTGCTACAGATCAGGGCTTGGTGGTGAGTTTAATGTGCTCGACTCCCGGACAGCGCGCGGTAGCGCCTTTTGGGGGCAAAGAAGCCGTGTTTTCACCTAACCCCTTCGCGGTTGGTGTACCCAGTTCGAATAATCCATTGTTGTTTGATATCAGTTTTTCTATGACGGCAGCAGGCAAAGTGCGTCAGGCTAAAGCGAACGGTACCCGATTGCCTTATAAAGCGTTGATAAAGCCTGACGGTGAATGGACGGATGATCCATTAACCTTCTTTGAGTCACCGGGCAGTTCAATAGCGCCGTTGGGGGGTGAGCAACTGGGTTATAAAGGCTACGGCCTCACGTTGTTCAGTGAAATTTGGTCTATGGCATTAAGTCAGTACGGTCGTAGACAGGGCAGTGACGATGGTGATGCTAACTCGATATGGGTACAAGTGATTGATCCCGAAGCCTTTGGTGAAAAACAAAAATTTTTACAGCAGGTGGATGACTTATTGGCCGACAGCCGTAAAAGCGCCCCTGCGGTTCCTGAGCAACCGGTGCGTATTCCGGGGGAAGGGGCACAGAAGCGCAAGCGCGAGCAGCTGCAACAGGGGGTTTCCTACAGCAGCGCTACTTTAAAAGTTTTGCAGCACTGCGCCGAGTTCTGTGGTGTCGATTTGCCTAAGGCTGTAAACGGGTAATACGCCAGTTTTCCCGGTCTTTGCTGTACTGGTAGCGGTCATGCAAACGGTGTTGACCGCCTTGCCAGAATTCAAATTGCTTAGGGTGAACACAGTAGCCGCCCCAGCTTTGAGGGCGCGGAACTTCGGTGTTCTCATAGTCTTTCAGTAGTGACTGATAGTGACTTTCCAGCACGTCGCGGCTTTCTACCGGGCGGCTTTGTTGTGACGCGAGCGCCGCAACCTGACTCTCTTTCGGACGTGAGTGAAAGTATCGGTCGTTGTCGTCATCATCAAGTGGCACTGCGCTGCCAATAATACTAATTTGCCGCTCTAAGGGTAGCCAGGCAAAGTGCAGAGCAACTTGAGGGTTCTCGCTTATGTCCTGGCCTTTGTGGCTGTTTTTGTTGGTATAGAACCGAAAGCCGGTATGGTCGTAACCTTTAAGCAGCACGATACGCTGGCTGGGCATGTGTTCAGCATCCACCGTAGCCAGTGTCATGGCGGTAGGGTCACTTAATAAGTTGCTGTCTATGGCCTGCTGCATCCACTTTTCAAATTGCTTTACCGGGTCGGCTTCCAGTTGCTCACGGTGCAGGCTACCTAAGCCATATTCCCGACGCATTGCTTGTAAATCCATGACCTCTCCTTAATGGACTAATGGCGCGTATCCTGTTTTTTGTCCAGGAAGCGCTGACGTATTTTTTCCATCGCATCCAGATTATCCAGCATAAGTCCCACCAGCTCTGGATCAAAGAACTTACCACTGTGCTGTAACAAATAATCTGCGGCATCCTCAGATTCTTTTGCATCACGATAATTGCGCTGCGTTCGCAGGGCGTCAAAGTGACTGGTAATACTCAGAATTCGGGCGTTAAGGTCAATTGCCTTTGCCGATTTCTGACTGGGAAAGCCGGAACCATTCCAACGTTCATGAATATCCTGCGCAATAAGAGCCGCGACTTTAGCTACTGCTGAGTCCGTTTGGCGTAAATAGTCGTGGCCCTGAATGACTTTTTGCATAATTTCTTCATATTCGTGGATACTCAATACGTCGGCACGTTGAGCTAACTCCATTTGCACCGAGACTTTACCGATATCATAAACAGATGCAGCTTGTTTTAACGCTTCGGCCTGCTCTTGCGTTGCGCCTGAGAATATCGCCAGCTGGCCAGCCATTTCGGCAGAACGTTTAACATGGTGGCTAATTTCATCAATAGAATGTTTTTCAATGGCTTCACCAACGCTATACAGCAGTTCCCGTTGTGCTTCCCGCTCGTTTTCTGTGGCTTGCAGGTTATCTATAGCAATGGAGCTATTATTCACAAAAAGCCCGAGCAGATTTTGATCCAGCTCAGATAAGTCCCTGACACCACGAATAAAAAGTAAGTACTGGCGCGAGCTGCTGGTTTTGTAAAGGCCGTAGTAATTACCGTCGACAATACGAAAATCAACATTTTGCGGGCTTTGCTGCATAGGGCGGACAATATCCCAGTCAATTTCGCCGTGTACGGGTTGCCCTACAGCCTCTTCATATTCGCCTGTGCCGCCAATAATTTCAAATGGGTCGTCAGTGTCCGAGCTGGCGGTCAGCGCATCAATGCGGCAATACATGGCGTCATCAGACAGGGTAATTAACGCGACAAGTTGCTCCAGGATGCCCTGACATAAGGCTTGCATCGAGCGGGCAGAAAACACTTCTGCCGACGCATTAATGACTTTTTCCAGTCCGCGTTTGTTGCGCTCAATGGCGTTTAAGTCGCGATAAGCTCGCAAACAGGAATACATCAAAGTAACTAGCTTACGGTATGTCAGCTCGGTTTTTTCTTTATAGTCATCAATATCATAACGGGCAATGACATCTTCTTCGGGAGCCTGCCCTGGCTGGCCGGTTCGCAGAACGATGCGTATTAGCCGGTTTTTCCGGGTTTCGCGTACCCATTGGGCAACATCGAGCCCGGCATGATCGGTTTCCATTACTACGTCCAGCAGCATCATGGCGATATTGGTGTTGTCCTGTAAAAACGCGATAGCATCTTTGCCGGAATAAACCGAGTGAAACTTCAGCGGACGACCGTCGAGTTTAAATTCACCTAACGCCATTTTGGTAATGGTGTGTATCTCTTCGTCGTCATCGACAATGAGGATATTATACGGTTCCGATACTTCTTCTTCCGCTATATCAGGCTCGTCATCAGAAAACAGAAAGTCATCGTTCATACTTATGCGTCCCTATTAATAAACTCGCTCGCCCGCTACGTAAGTTTGTTCAACCTGAGTTCGCCAGATATCACTGGCATCGACGGCAAAAGGGTCTTGTTCTACGACAATAAAGTCAGCCCATTTACCGGGTTCCAGCGAGCCCAGAGATTTTTCCTGCCAGGCACTGTAAGCGGCATCTATGGTAAAAGAGCGCAGCGCTTGCTGCAGGCTCATTTTCTCTTCAGCATACCAACCTCCGGCTGGCATATCATTACGATCTTGTCGGGTAACCGCCGCGTGCAGCCCGTAAAACGGATTAGCCAGTTCTACCGGGAAGTCCGAACCGGCAGCAATAACGGTGCCCTGATCCAGCAGTGTTTGCCAGGCATAAGCTCCTTCCATCCGTGCCGCGCCTAGACGATCCTCTGCCATATTCTTGTCACTGGTGGCGTGCGTCGGCTGCATGGAAGCTACCAAATTGAGTTGATTAAAACGTTTCAGGTCGTCCGGGTGTACAATTTGTGCATGTTCTATGCGATTACGTAAGTTACGGCCACCGAGTTCATTATAAACTTCTGCGAGGTTATCCAGTACAACGCGATTTGCCCGGTCACCAATAGCGTGAGTATTTATCTGGAAGCCATGAGGGATGATAAGCTCGTACAGGTCACGAATTTTTTCTTCTGAAGTGACCATCAGGCCATGGTTCCCATGGTCGTCACTGTAGTCTTCCAGCAAAGCCGCACCACGGCTCCCTAAAGCGCCGTCAGCGTATATTTTAACGCTACGAATGGTCAGTTTCTGGTCGACACTTTCGTATGGACCTTCTGCCAAAAGTTGCGCCAGTTTAGGCTCGGTAGCGGCTATCATGCCATAGACTCTGAGGGGCATACGGCCCTGATTGTGCAACCCCTTGTAAACGGAAATTTCGTCGGCATTAATACCGGCGTCATGGACACTGGTAATGCCCAGCTTAATTAAATGCTCAAAGGCGAGTTCGTAAGCTGCACGTTGCTGCTGAAGCGATGGTTCAGGAATAACATCCTCTACTAATTGCATTGCATTATCGACCAGCACACCGGTGGGGTTGCCTTGCTCGTCACGAACAATTTCACCGCCTTCCGGGGCGACAGTGTCCTTGTCTATTCCTGCACGGCGCAAGGCTTCGCTGTTTGCCCAGCCTGCGTGGGCGTCTACGCGCATTAACCAAACCGGACGGTCATTGACCACTTCATCCAGATGGGCTGCACTGGGGAATACCTTTTGTTGCCATTGCTCCTGATTCCAGCCTCGGCCTGTTATCCATTCCATTTCGGGTTGTTCGCCAGCATAGGCATGTACTTTTTTGACCGCTGCAGAAACGGAGTCGGTGTCGCGTAAATCCACCTGCAATAAGCTGGTGCCCAGACTCTGAATGTGTCCATGGGCATCAGTTAACCCCGGAAGAACGGTTTTTCCCTGCATATCAACGGTTTGTTCAGTGTCAGTAAAACGCTCAGCAAGTGCGTTACCACCAATGGCCTGAATTTTTCCATTTTCAACCAGCATGGTCGAAAATTGCTGCAATACCGCTTGTTCGCCAGCGGGGCTGGTAAGGGTGTAGCCTTTCATATTGGTATACAAGGTGTCGGCAATAGCTGAAGCCGATAAGCTAAGGCCTATAAACAGGCAGATAATACGTCGCATAACAAGAAAACTCCGTAGAAAATAACTTGGGCAACACTATAGCGTTTTTACTGTACAAGCGACTAGGCGTTCTCTGACTTTTTTGTTAATGAAGTTAACATTGGCTCTTTAAAAATTTGCATTGTCCGTAAAAAACTTGCTGTCTGTTATATTTTCGGTATGCTAAAAGTTAATTGAATAAGCGTTATTTTGGATCTCAAGATGAAAGTTCTAATTATTGACCCGCAGTTTTTTATGCGTGCTGGTCTTATACAAATTCTCACAAACTATGCGAATCAGCCTTCGATATACGAAGCTGAGTCGTTCGAAATTGCTGAGAACTATTTATCAGCCGATGATTATGATTTGATTTTTTTAGAAATGGATTTACCGGATGCCGAAATTCGACCTGCGCTGCAACGTCTGAAAAAAGTGGCTCCACGTACGCACATTGTGCTGTTTACGCGCCCGCGCTCAATTTCGGAAGTTCGCCAGGTACTGGCTGCCGGAGTGCGTAGCTACTTGCCAAAAGACAGTTCGGCTGAACAGGCTAAACTGGCAATTCGGGCTTTGCTGAATGGCGACCGTCACATTCCTGATGACCCTCATTTGAATGAACCAAGAGACAAGTCCAGTGGAGCCGAGAGCTTTTTGTCACCGCGTCAGCTGGAAATAATGCAACTGCTGGCTCAGGGCCTTTCAAATAAAGAAATTGCAAACATTCTGGGCATTACTGAAGGCACTATTCGTGTGCATTTATCGGCAATATTCAAAGCCATTAAAGTATCGAATCGTACTGAAGCGACGCTTTGGTATCTACTGAGACAGAAAAAGTTGGTCGACTAAGTTTCGATTTATGTCACTTAACCGATTGATTTCTGAACTAGAAAAACATCAACATGCACCAACCGAGTTGTGGGATCCGCCGTATTGTGGTGAGATCCCTATTCATATTGCCTCAAATGGCGACTGGTTTTATCAGGGGAGCCAGATAAAGCGCTCCGCATTGGTAAAATTATTTGCGTCTGTTTTAGTGGTTGAAGACGGTGAGTATTTTTTAGTAACACCTGCCGAAAAAGTTAAGATTACGGTTGAAGATACGCCCTTTGTTATCGTTGACTGGCGTCAATTAGAAGAGAATGGTCAGCAATTATTACTGTTAACCACCAACATCGGTGATACTCTGGTATTAAGCTCTGAACATGCGCTCACAATGAAAAACGGTGTGCCCTACATTGTGATGCAAAGAGGATTGACAGCGAGAGTACATCGCAATGTATTCTATCAGTGGGTTTCACACGCAGAGTCGCGGACTGTCGATGGACAAGAACAGTGGTATCTGTCCAGTGCAGGTGAAACGTTTGTGTTAGGAAATGTGAAATAGGACGTTGCGGTAAACTCGTCTATGACAAAAACAAGAATAGTCTACCTGGTTGAACAGCAGCCAGAGCGTCGTCAGCATTTTGAAACGGTATTAACCTTTATTGGTGAAACCGTTGAAGTCATATCTCCTTCAGACACTCTAAAGCTTTGTGCTGCCGATGCGCTCTGTGTGATTGCCGGTAATGGTATCGAGAATCTGCATAAATTAGCCGGCGATGCGCCGCACCTGCCTTTTATTTGTGCTACTGACGACCAGAGTAACGCTTTACAGAAAGCGAATGTCATAGGTCCTCTGGAAAAGTCTTTCGATTACTCCAGCTTGTCGAACATGCTGCATTACTGTCAGGCTTACCACCAGCAAATGCCGGCTAAAGCGGCAAGAAAGCGGCATCCGGGCGGTGGTAAACTGGAGCAAACCTTAGTTGGTAACGGCCGTACAATGAAACATGTACGTCAGCTGATAGAGCAGGTAGCTGTGACCGACGCGAATGTCCTGATTCTGGGTGAATCCGGAACGGGTAAAGAAGTTGTGGCCCGCGGTATTCATGATTTGTCAGGTCGCAGTAATGGACCCTTTGTGCCGGTAAATTGCGGTGCAATTCCGGGCGACTTGTTAGAAAGTGAGTTGTTCGGGCATGAAAAAGGCGCTTTTACCGGTGCCATAGGTGCGCGCAAAGGTCGTTTTGAACTGGCTCAGGGTGGCACCTTGTTTCTGGATGAAATAGGCGATATGCCATTGCCCATGCAGGTAAAACTGTTGCGAGTTTTACAAGAGCGCACCTTCGAACGCGTGGGGGGTAGTAAAAGTATTATTGCCGATGTACGAGTGGTGGCGGCGACTCACCGCGAGCTGGAACAGATGATCATTGACGGCAAATTCCGTGAAGATTTGTATTACCGTTTAAACGTTTTCCCTATTGAAGTTCCGGCTCTGCGCGAACGTCAGGAAGACGTGCCTTTGCTGCTGCAGGAACTGACCCAGCGTTTTAAAAAAGAACGGGGCGTTGGGGTGCGTTTTACTGAGCGAGCTTTAGAGTCGTTGTCTTATCATCGCTGGCCGGGCAATGTAAGAGAGTTGACTAACCTGATAGAACGTTTGACCATTATGCACCCCGACAGCCTGGTTGACGTGCCCGATTTACCGCCTAAGTATCAGCATGTGGAGCACGATGCACCAACCCCGGATTACCCTGAAGAAATGCTGGAGCGTGAGGCGCTGAGTGCGATTTTCAGCGAGTCAGAGGAAGAACTTGATGACGAGACGAATAGTGCTATTGACTCTGAATTGCCCGATGACGGCGTTAATCTGAAAGATATGCTAACCGAAATAGAAACGGGGATGATAGCTCAGGCATTAGCCAAATCTGACTGGGTCGTTGCTAAAGCGGCCGATTTACTCAGTATGCGCCGCACAACCTTAGTTGAGAAAATGAAAAAGTACGGTATCCAGAAAGATTAAACTCAAAGTGTCAGTCTTTTGACAATCCTGTAACAACGTAACTAACTGAAAATAAAGAATATTATACTGGCATCTATTTTGCATTACCTTCTCCATAGTTGTTAATTGGAGATGTCAGTATGGCCACCTACCATCAAATTATTGATGCCATGCCTAACGCTGTTATTTTACTGGACAGTCATGGGGTCGTGGATTATTGCAATGACAATGCCACGAGCCTTTTAGGACACCCTCTGAAAAAGTTTTTATGGCGGGAACTGGTTAGTGAACTGTTTGCTCCCAAAGCGGATGACTGGCACGAAGTGTCTCTGCGTAACGGGCGCCGGGTTCGTTTAGATACTTCGGTTGTGAACGAAAAACCGGGACAGCTTATTGTCCTGACAGACTTAACTGAGACCAGGCGTCTGCAAAATCGTATCAGTCATTTACAGCGCTTGTCTTCGATGGGAAAAATGGTGGCTTCGCTGGCACATCAGATAAGAACGCCACTCTCTGCCGCTATCCTTTATGCGCAAAACCTAAAGCAGGGCAAGATTTCAGCGGCTAAACAACAGCGTTTCTCCGACAAACTACTTTCCCGCCTGCATTCGCTGGAACAGCAGGTCAATGACATGCTGTTGTTTGCCAAAAGTGGTGAGCAACCCATGCTGGAAGAACTCAGTACCAATAGCTTGATCCAGCAGGTGTTAATGAATACAGAGAGTTATGCCGAGCAGCATCAGGTGAAAATTAATTGTAATGATCCAAACTTGGGTGTGGTGTTGCGAGCCAATCAGACCGCATTAGTTGGGGCAATACAGAATTTGGTTAACAACGCAGTTGATGCTAGCCAGCCCGGACAGGAAGTGTTGTTGAAAACCGATGTTGATGGCGGTAGCTGGAAAGTTTCTGTTATCGATTCCGGCTGCGGCATTCCGGCCGAAAAGCAAGACAGTGTATTCACCCCATTTTTTACTGAAAAGTCTAATGGAACCGGCTTAGGTCTGGCGGTTGTCCAAACCGTGATAAAAGCGCATAACGGCTTAATTGACTGGGAGAGTCAACCAGATAAAGGCTGCCGCTTTACCTTATCACTGCCGGTGTATGAATGGTCAGAGAATAAAATGAAAGAGGTACGTTATGGTTGAGCGACAGGTATTGGTTGTTGAAGATGACGTATCGCTGCGTGAAGCAATTATCGATACACTGGAACTGGCTGACTGTCAGTGCCTTGAAGCAGCCAACGGCGAAGAAGCTTTGCTTATTTTGAAAAAGGAATCGGTGGCACTGGTTATCAGTGATGTGCAAATGCCGGGAATTGATGGCTTACAACTTCTGCGCAGCATGAATAATCAGCAATACGATATTCCGGTTATTATGATGACGGCCTTTGCCAAGGTGGATGACGCAGTTGTTGCTATGCGCGAAGGCGCCGTCGATTATCTGACTAAGCCGTTCTCAATTGAAAAGCTACAAACACTGGTTCAGCGTTATCTGCCTGATGGCGCAATTAACGATATTGAACCGGTAGCAGAAGAAGATTCCAGCCAGGCAGTACTGGCTATGGCACGAAAAGTCGCGGCCAGTGAAGCGAGCGTTATGGTCACCGGACCAAGTGGCACCGGTAAAGAAGTGCTGGCGCGTTATATTCACCAGCATTCTGACCGTTCAGACGGGCCTTTTATTGCAATTAACTGCGCAGCTATACCGGAAAACATGCTGGAATCGATGTTGTTTGGTTATGAGAAAGGCGCCTTTACCGGCGCCAATCAGTCATCGCCAGGGAAGTTTGAGCTGGCGCAGGGCGGTACTCTGTTGCTGGATGAAGTTACTGAAATGGCCATGCACTTACAGGCTAAGCTGTTAAGGGTGATTCAGGAGCGTCAGGTCGAACGTTTGGGGTCACGTAAAACCATACAGTTGGATGTCCGATTAATAGCAACTTCTAACCGAGATTTACAGCAAGCGGTGCGCGAAGGGTTATTACGTGAAGATTTAATGTACCGGCTAAACGTGTTTCCACTGCACTGGAAGTCTTTACGTGAACGGCCTGCGGACATTGTTCCTCTGGCAGAGAACTTATTGCAGCGACATAAACAACGTTCCGGTATTAAAACGCCCGTCAATTTCGCCGCCGCAGCAGTTCAACAGTTAATGCGCTATTCCTGGCCGGGCAACGTTCGGGAGCTGGAAAATGTAGTGCAAAGAGCTCTGGTATTACATCGCGATGGAGAAATTCAGCCACAGGATCTTATGTTGGAACTGAACGACGCGGTGGAAACCGCTAGCGTGTTTCCTGAACAAATAGAGACGCCTGAAGATAAGTCGGAAAACCTCGATGAGTCGCTTTTCCATCAGGAATACCAAATTATCAAAGATGCGTTGCAACGTCATCAGGGAAAACGCCAACCTGTCGCCGATGAGCTTGGTATTAGTCCACGGACTTTGCGCTACAAGCTGGCGAAAATACGAGAGCAGGGGCTGACTCTGACCGGCTCATAATACGGTCTTGAAATACCTCCTCCATTACCATTAGCCCTGTTTATCAGGGCTTTTCTTTGTATCTTACCGATGCGACCAAAAGTTGGCATTCTGTTTGCATGACTAACCTTAAATAAAGTCAGTGATGAATTTTTGACGGGGTTAATTATGAAAGTGGAAGCAAACGCACTTTATCAACAGTTACAATCGATGGCCACGCAGGCTTCCCAGCGTGATCAGCCTACGAATGTGAACGCCCTGCAAGGCAATACCGCTCAGGCTGATTTTTCCAATATGCTGAAAAGCGCAATGGATAACGTTAACGAACTGCAGCAAACCTCAGGTGATTTAAAAACTCGCATGGAACTCGGTGACCCGAATGTCACTTTGGAGCAAACCATGATTGCCAGCCAAAAGGCCGGTATCGCGTTTGAGGCAACGGTTCAGGTGCGCAACAAAGTTGTTGATGCGTACAAAGAAATAATGTCAATGCCGGTATAACCGCTGCATCATTGGAGATATAAGTCGTGGCTGAATCAACAGATTTAATGGTACAAGATACTGATTTACCTGATAACAACAGTTCAGGTAATGATGACGGCGGTGAGAAAACCGGCATTATGACGATGCTGGGCAACTTTGACATGCTGCGTCAGGTCATTGTCGTGCTGGCGCTGGCCATCTGTGTTGCTATTGCTGTTTTTATTATGCTGTGGGCACAAGAGTCAACTTATCGTCCATTAGGTCAGTTAGAAACGGAGGAGTTGATCAGCACCCTCGACTACATGGATGCAAACGGTATTGAATACCAGGTGGAAGGTAATACGGTTTCAGTACCTGAAGAAAACTACGATACTATTAAGTTGCAGCTGACCCGTGCTGGTGTTGATTACGGTAATTCGACCAATAACGGCTCTGAAATTTTAATGAGCGAACCGGGCTTTGGTGTTAGTCAAAGACTGGAGCGTGAGCGTCTTATTCATTCCCGCGAAGTTCAGTTAGCGCGTGCTATTGAAGAAATCAAAAAGGTTTCTGCCGCCCGAGTCTTGCTTGCTGTACCTAAAGAAAATGTGTTTGCCCGTCGCGAAAAACAACCCAAAGCATCGGTTATGCTGAATGTGCGCGGTGGCACCTCGTTAAGCGAAGAAGAAGTGGCCTCTATTGTTGATATGGTTGCCTCGTCGGTGACCGGACTCAGTACTGAGCATGTAACGGTCACTGACCAGGCCGGACGTCTGCTTAACTCTGGTTCGCAAAGTGCACTGGCGGCTAAAAGTTCGCGTGAGTATCAAATTGAACAAAAACGTGAAGAGGCCTACTTAGAAAAAATAGACAGTATTTTGATCCCAGTGCTGGGCTACGACAACTATACCGCACAGGTTGACGTGACCATGGACTTTACTCAGCGTGAAGAAACTCAGCGTCAATTTAACCCTGATATGCCGGCTATTCGCAGTGAAATGACGGTTGAAAATCGCTCTGTCGGTAGCGCCATTGGTGGTATTCCCGGAGCACTCACAAATCAACCTCCTTTAGAGTCTGACATTCCGGAAGAAGCCGGAGCAGGAACAGCAGGTGGTGGTGCTAATGGCAGCAGTCACCGTGAAGCAACCCGTAATTATGAGCTTGATAATTCAGTCACTTATACACGCAGTCAAACAGGTACTATTAAGCGCCTGAGTGTTTCTGTAGCGGTTAACCATGAAGCAATAACCAATGAAGCGGGCGAGGGCGAAACGCAATCGCGTAGCGCTGAAGAAATCGCAAATATTCGCCGTTTGCTGCAAGGTGGCTTAGGCTTTGATATTAACCGTGGCGACAGCATCGAAGTCGTATCGGTACCGTTCGCGCAGTTGCCTGACTTAGGTGCCGGCGAGACGCCAGTGTGGGAAGAGCCATGGTTCTGGCGAGCTTTCCGTCTGGTGATGGGCGCACTAGTTATTATGGTATTGATTCTGGCGGTGGTTCGTCCAATGCTGAAGAAACTGATGAATCCGGAATCGGGTGTGGAAGATGATGCCGATGCATTTTCCGATGAGGAATCGATGGGCGATGAAACCATTGATCTGTTATCCTCACAGTTTGATGAGAGCGCAGTTGGGTTTGGGGCTGATGGTAGCCTGCAACTACCGGACTTGCACAAAGATGAAGACTTGTTAAAAGCGGTTCGCGCGTTGGTTGCCAACGAGCCTGAGCTGTCCTCACAAGTGGTTAAAGCGTGGTTGAACGAAGATGCCTGATCAAGATACTAGAACTAAGCGCGGTAAGGTTGAGTTTGATGTCGACACTTTAGAAGGTGTTGAAAAAGCGGCTATTTTACTGCTTAGCTTATCGGAAGAAGATGCGGCTCAGATTCTGAAACACCTGGAACCTAAACAGGTGCAGAAAGTGGGTATGGCAATGGCGAGCCTGGAAGATTTTAACCAGGACAAAGTAAACGCTGTGCACCATTTATTCCTGGAAGACATTCAGAAGTTCACCAATATTGGCTTCAAGAGTGAGGAGTTTGTGCGTAAGGCACTGACCTCCGCACTAGGTGAGGACAAAGCCGGTAACCTGATTGAACAGATTGTCATGGGCGGCGGCTCGAAAGGTCTTGATTCACTGAAGTGGATGGACTCTAAACAGGTAGCCACTATTATCCGTAACGAACACCCGCAGATCCAGACCATTGTCCTGTCTTACCTTGACCCCGAGCAAAGTGCAGAAATTATGGCGCAGTTCCCGGACAAAGTACGTCTGGACTTAATGATGCGAATAGCCAACTTAGAGGAAGTTCAGCCAGCAGCCTTGCAGGAACTGAACGAAATTATGGAAAAACAATTTGCCGGTCAGGCTGGTGCTCAGGCGGCGAAGATGGGCGGCCTGAAAGCGGCAGCCAATATCATGAACTATCTGGATACCAACATCGAAGGTCAGTTGATGGACTCCATCCGCGAGCAGGACGAAGAGATGAGTCAGAGTATTCAGGACCTGATGTTTGTGTTCGAAAACCTGGTGGAAGTCGACGACCGTGGTATTCAGGCCTTGCTGCGTGAAGTGGAAGGTGAAACTTTGCAAAAAGCGATGAAAGGGGCGGACGACGCGGTTCAGGAGAAAATATTCAAGAACATGTCGAAACGTGCCGGCGATATGCTGCGTGATGACCTTGAAGCTATGGGGCCGATTCGTATTAGTGATGTAGAGGCCGCGCAGAAAGATATTCTGGCAGCGGCGCGCCGTTTAGCTGACGCAGGTGAAATTATGCTTGGCGGCGGTGGCGGTGACGAATTCCTATAAGGGTTTAACGCATAATGACGGATGATAAAGACGCAACCCAGCTTTGGGATTTACCTGACATGACCTCGGAAGAGCTTAAGCAGGGCTCTCAGGTAAATGCGTTAAACAAACCCCGGCGCTGGCAATATGAGCCGCCGGAAGCGGACAATGAACAGGAAGAAGAGCTTAAGCCTCTGACCGCAGAACAATTGGAAGAAATTCGCCAGGCCGCACGCGAAGAAGGCCATAAAGAAGGTTTTGACGAAGGCCGCAATGAAGGCCTTAAGAAAGGCTATGACGAAGGTTACGAAGCTGGTAAAAAAGACGGTTTTGAAGCCGGTGAACAGCAGGGTGTTGAAGCTGGTAAAGAGGCCATGCAGGAGCAACAGCAGCAGTTAAGAGTTTTGCTGCAGAGTTTGTCTCATCCGAATGAACGTATCACCGAAGCGGTGCAGGACGAGCTTATTGACATGGTCACTGAGCTGACTCGGGTCATCTGTCTGGATGTCGCTGTTAATTCAAAAGAGCTCATCGTCAAAGCCGTGCGTGAAGCTATTGCGGTCTTACCGGTTACTGATCAGCGAGTCATTATTCACCTGAATGAAGAAGACTTAGCTATTTTGCAAAGCACATTCAGCGAAGATGAACTGAAAGAGAAAGGCTGGCTGCTAAATAAAGACGATTTACTGGAACGCGGCGGTTGCCGGGTTACCACAGAAAGCTCCACCATAGATTACACCCTGACCAGCCGTATGGAAGATGTGTTCTCCAAATTAAAAGGTTAACCCATGAGCGCTTCTGAGCAGTTAGTGAAACAACTACGCAAAAAACGTGAGCGTATCCAAAAGCCATCAGTGGCTGTGTCGGGATATCTTACCCGCGTCGTCGGTTTAATGTTTGAGGCCGTTGGCTGTCGCGCTCCTGTGGGGTCAAGCGTAGCTGTGGAGGCTGACAGCGGAGATATTGAAGCCGAAGTGGTGGGTTTTGAAGGCAACATCAGTTACTTAATGCCTACCGAAGACGCCCATGGCGTTATTCCCGGAGCCAGAGTACGCCCACTAAACCGCAAGAATCAATTGCCGCTGGGTATGGAGCTGCTGGGTCGTGTTATTGATGCTCGTGGCGAGCCCCTTGATGATAAAGGCCCCATTTTTTCTGACGGAAAAACCTACCGAAGCAAACCCATGAACCCGCTGAACCGACGTCAGGTGAAGCAGCCGCTGGACGTTGGCGTAACGGCTATTAATGCCTGCTTAACCGTGGGGCAGGGGCAGCGAATGGGGCTGTTTGCTGGTAGTGGCGTGGGTAAAAGTGTGCTGTTGGGCATGATGACTCGCGGTACCACGGCGGATGTGATTGTAGTTGGCCTGATAGGCGAACGTGGCCGGGAAGTAAAAGAATTTATAGAAGAAATACTTGGTGAGGAAGGCCGTGAAAAAGCGGTTGTAATAGCAGCGCCTGCTGACCAGTCGCCGCTTATTCGTTTACGTGGTTGTGAAACAGCCTCTCAGGTTGCCGAATATTTTCGTGACCAGGGTCTGAATGTGTTGCTGTTAATGGATTCACTGACTCGTTACGCCATGGCGCAACGGGAAATTGCCCTTGCTGTGGGTGAACCACCGGCAACCAAAGGTTATCCGCCTTCTGTTTTCGCTAAGTTACCAGCATTGGTCGAGAGAGCAGGGAATGGCGGCGACGGACAAGGTTCTGTGACCGCGTTTTATACGGTTCTGACTGAAGGTGATGACTTACAGGACCCCATTGCGGACTCCGCGAGAGCAATACTGGACGGACATATTGTACTGAACCGGGAACTGGCCGACAGCGGTCATTATCCGGCAATAGATATTGAAGCTTCTATTAGCCGGGTTATGCCACAGGTTGTTTCGGAAGAGCATATGCAACAGGCGATTAAAGTTAGACAGTGGTACTCAAGTTACCGTCGCAATCGCGACTTGATTTCCATTGGCGCATACACCCGCGGAAGTGACCCGGCTATCGATCAGGCTATTGCAATGCAGCCGCGAGTAAGTATGTTTTTGCAACAGAAAATGCGGGAAGTTGTGAACTATGATGAAAGCTTGTTGCTCCTTAATCAGCTAGTCAATCCGAAGCAGAAACAGTCAGCGAGCATGTAATTTATGGCTGAGTTGGCACAATTGGAAATGTTGCTGGAGCTGGAACAGAGGCGCGAAGATAAAGCCGCTCAGGATTTCTCTCAGGTGCAGCAACAGGTTCAGGAGCAACAGATGCGCCTGGACGGTATGTCAAAATATCGACTCGACTACTTAAATCAGTTGCAGCATCGCGGGCAAAGCGGGATTGCCTCAATTCAGGTAGGGCAGTATCACGCATTTGTCGGTAAGTTAGATGAAGGTGTTGAACAGTTGCATCACGATATTATTAAGTTGCAGCAAGTGTTACAACAGCGCAAAGATCGTTGGCTGGCGCAGCGTCGCAAGCGCGAGTCGATAGATTTTTTAATAAAAGAAAAGCGCAAGCGTGAGCAAGTAGCCGAAGCCAGAAAAGAACAAAATAATCTGGACGATTTTAGCAGTCAGCGTTTTATTCGCGCCAGAAAATAGTTGGAACGAAATTTGCTTAGATACTTGCTAGATATTGTTTGCTCAGCTATTGAAAATAGCGCAAGCGCATTGCGGAGTATTATTAAGCAAGGCGTCAATAAGCACTTAATTCAGGACTAAAACTATGCAACAGCTGCTTAATCTAACCGAATCTGCCGACAACTTTGCACGTGTTGGTAAAGGTAACGACCTATCATTGAAGAGCGCCGATGGCGATAGCGGTGAGTTCTCGCGGCTGATGCTAAAGCAAAATAGTGGCGATAAAGAGCTGCAACAACTGGCCGCTAAAATTGAAGCCTACCAGAAAGCCGGTAACGACGGTGAAGGTGAGGTTGAAGGCAAAGACGTTGAGCGCAAAAATGCCGGTGAGCCGGTAACCCGAAATTTATGGGAACTGTTGCAGCAAATGAAGCAGGAAAGTGCTGAGGTTAGCTCTGAAGGCGAAACTGCGGTGAGTGACGAGATAGATCTTGCTGCGGGCGATGGCGAACTAAAAATGACAGATGAGCAACTGGCTGAAATGCTGGAAGCTTTAATGGCTAAGCTGGATTCTGCGGGTGAAGGAGAGGGTGACGCTGTTATGACGGATGCCGAGCGGCAGAAGTTTGCCGATGAGCTGCTGGCCGGCATGACCGATAGTGATAAACAGGCATTACAGGCAAAGCTTCAACAACTGATACAGGCGGCAGAACAGGGTGAAGGTGCTGAAAGTGCGGTTGAGGATGCCGGGAAATTCATTGTTAACTTGCTTGAACCCCTTTTACCCAAAGCCGATGCTGATAAGTTATTAGTGGGTAATGAAAAAGCCTTAACTCAGGCTTTGAATGAGGCTGCAGAGCGAGTACTGTCTCAATTGTCTGCATCTGCGGATAAAAACACAGGCAAGCCGCAAAGTGCTGAAGAATTAACAAATTTGCTTAAGCAACTGGAGCAGCAAGTTTCTGCGCAACAAGCGAAGGGCGAAAGTAGCGAGTTAAGTTTAGCGGAGCAGAAGAAACTGCAGCAGTTTACTGCCGAATTGCGCAAGATTTTAGCCAGCCAGAATGGCGGCGCAGATAAGCCTCAGGCTTTGACTCAGGAACAGTCGGCTAAAGCTGAGCAATTATTGGCTGAAGTAAGGCTATTATTAAAAGGCCGTACAGGACTGAGTGAAAAGTCGGTAGAGGGTAAGGCGTCAGAGTCGGTTATTACAGCAACAGACGTTAAAGCCGGTAAAGAAAAAGCTGGTTCTGGCGATATTGGTGCTAAAAGCGATGACGGCAAGCAAACGACTAAAGCTGCTTCTGTGAATACAGCTGTTGAAGCAGAAACAAAGGTAGCCGATGCGGGTCAGCAGGGACAAGTCTTTCGGAATAACACCGACGCTTTAGTTGACGCCAGTGCGGCCCGGGCAATTCAGGGGCAAATGGTGTCAACCGCGCAGGGAACTGTAGCTGCGAATGAATCCAGTCAGGCTAATACTTTGCAGGCATTGCAACGTCCATTAGACTTGCAGCAAACGGAAGCGTCGCAAAAATTGCAGGAACGCATCAATATTATGATGAGCAGGAATATCCAGCGTGCGGATATTCGTCTGGATCCGCCGGAACTTGGTAGTGTTCACATTCGAGTTAACATGAGCGGTGAGCAGGCGTCAGTCCAGTTTCAGGCCCAGACACAACAGGCTCGAGATGCGTTAGAGACGACCATGCCGCGATTACGCGAAATGCTGGAACAGCAAGGCATCAATTTAGCTGATACTCAGGTTGGAGAGCAAAGCAAAGAAGGCGGGCGCACCGCTGGCGGGCAAGCCGGAGGATCTCATGATGCGGAAGACTGGGCTGTTGAGGGTGAAATAGCTTTAGAAGAAGGCCGGGTGCTTGCTGACGGACAAGTCGATTTCTATGTTTGAAACGGTATATCTAAAGCGGCTATCAAGCTATAGTAGCTGTCGGTGGACGGTAATACAGGAACTTGAGCATGGCAGAAGATAAAGACAACAACGATACGGAACAAACTGAAGAGCAGGCCGGTGGTAAGAAGAAAAAACTGATTATCTTCGGTGGTATCGGTATTGTTTTAATTATTACCGTAGTCCTGGTGTTGTGGCTATTCGGTGGCTCGTCTGAGGGTGAATCAGCTGCTGCCGAAAATGGTATGAGCAGCGCAGCGGCACCGTCATCATCGCCACGCCCGGAAATTGGCAATGCACTTTATGTTGGTATGCCCCGGCCTTTCGTTTTCATTGTCCCGGGTGACTCACGTGAGCGAACAGTACAAATTAAAGCGCAGTTAATGGTGCGCGGCGAAGAGAGTGAAGAACTGGCGAAAAAGCATATTCCGTTAATTGAAGGCACGCTGCATGAGGTGTTTTCCTCAACCACGGCTGACAGGTTAAAAACAGCCGAGGGTAAAGGTCAGTTACGTGAACTGGCTTTGACTGAAGTTCGTTCTGCGCTCGAAGAAGTAACCGGGAAACCGGTTGTTGAACAGGTTTTATTTACCAGCTTGGTAATGCAATAAGTGAGCTATTATGGCTGTGAGTGACTTACTATCTCAAGACGAAATTGACGCGCTTTTACATGGTGTTGATGACGTTGAAGAAGAGGACACAGAGAAAGAATCTGCCTCTGCGGATGCGCTCGACTATGACTTTTCATCGCAAGATAGAATTGTTCGTGGACGTATGCCAACGCTGGAAATTGTTAATGAGCGTTTTGCCCGTCATATGCGGGTCAGCTTATTCAACATGATGCGCCGCACCGCCGAAGTGTCTATTAACGGTGTCCAGATGATTAAATTTGGTGAGTACGTGCATACCTTGTTCGTACCGACCAGTTTAAACATGGTGCGTTTCCGTCCGCTTAAAGGAACGGCACTAATCACTATGGAGGCACGTTTAGTCTTTATTCTGGTCGATAACTTTTTCGGTGGCGATGGTCGCTATCATGCAAAAATTGAAGGCCGTGAATTTACGCCGACTGAGCGCCGCATCATTCAAATGTTGCTGAAGCTGGTATTTGAAGATTACAAAGAAGCCTGGGCTCCTGTCATGGACGTGGGCTTTGAGTATTTAGACTCGGAAGTTAACCCGGCCATGGCGAACATTGTTAGCCCAACCGAAGTTATCGTTATTAGTTCGTTTCATATTGAGCTAGATGGTGGCGGGGGAGATTTCCACATTGCATTGCCTTACTCCATGCTGGAGCCCATTCGCGAGCTGTTGGATGCCGGTGTGCAGTCGGATAAAGAAGACACCGATATGCGCTGGAGTAAAGCGTTACGTGACGAGATTATGGATGTTCCGGTGGAAATGATTGCCAAACTGGCGCAAACCGAAATGTCGTTACGTGAGGTGATGGATTTGCGCGAAGGCGATGTTATTCCGCTTGAGTTGCCAGACGACTTAACCGTACTAATTGAAGATTTACCGACTTTCCATGCGAAAATGGGGCGTTCAAGAGACAATGTCGCTTTGAAAATTTCAGAGAAGATTAAACGCCCTGAAACCGTGAAGTCGGATATTCATATGTTGACTCGTGGAGGCCGCCGAATTGGTGGTGATGCCGAGTTACAACAGTTAGAAGAAGATATTGATTTATAATAATTGCTGCTTGAGAAAGTGAGGTTGCAACATGAGTAACGATGATAAAGATATGGATGACTGGGAAGCAGCAATGGCTGAACAGGAAGCTGCTGAAGATGAAGAAAGTGGCGAATCAGGAGCCGGTGAAGGCGCAGGAAAGTCGTCCAGTCATTCTGGTATGGATAACGTGCAGACCGCTGAACTCGAAGAACTGAGTGAAGATAAGCCGGTAACCGAGGAAGAAAAGCGCAAGCTCGACGCCATTCTCGATATTCCTGTTACCATTTCTATGGAAGTGGGTCGTAGCCAAATTAGCATTCGTAATTTGCTGCAATTGAACCAGGGCTCTGTGGTGGAACTGGAACGTGTTGCCGGTGAACCACTGGATGTACTGGTTAACGGCACCTTGATTGCGCATGGCGAGGTGGTTGTTGTTAATGATAAATTCGGGATACGCTTAACCGATGTTATTAGTCAGATTGAACGTATTCGTAAGCTTCGCTAGCTTGGTGCTGTTGCCCTCTGCTGCCAAGGCGGAAGAGAAAGCTGGCATTATTTCAGGCAATGACATAGGCGCCATGGTTTTGGCGCTTTTTGCCGTTTTAGCGGTGATTGTGGTTTTAGCCTCGCTGTTAAAACGCTTTAACCTCAAGTTTCAGGGCGCATCTGGTCTGAAAGTACTGAGTAGCGTGTCTTTAGGGCCCAAAGAACGGCTGGTCATTGTGGATGTTGGGGGGCAGAAATTGTTACTTGGTGTCACTCAGCAACGCATAGAATGCCTGAAAGAGTTGCCAGGCGATATCAACCTGGAAGGAAAACAAGAACAATGAACCGCTGGTTGCTGCTTTGTATTTTAGCCGTGTTGTGTTTGCTGCCTGAGCAGGCTTTCGCCTGGCAGGATCTTACTGCGGTTACGGTAAAAACAAACCCCGATGGTAGTGAAGAGTACTCTGTAACGCTGCAAATTTTGGCGATAATGACGGCGCTGACCTTCATTCCCGCTATGGTCATTATGATGACCTCATTTACCCGAATTATTATCGTTTTAGCTATTCTGCGTCAGGCCATCGGTCTGCAACAGTCGCCTTCTAATCAGGTGCTACTGGGTATTGCGCTGTTTTTAAGCTTTTTCATCATGACGCCGGTTTTAAACGAAATAAATGACAAAGCGTTACAACCCTACTTAAATGAAGAGATACAGTCGATGGAGGCGGTCGACAGAGCAAAAGCGCCGATAAAAGCCTTTATGCTGGCGCAAACACGCTTAACCGATTTAGAAACCTTTGTCGAAATATCAGGAACCGAGGGCGTGCAAGAGCCGGAGGACGTGCCTATGTCGGTGCTTATTCCGTCCTTTATAACTTCCGAGCTAAAAACCGCCTTTCAAATAGGCTTCATGCTGTTTATTCCGTTTTTGATTATTGATTTGGTGGTCGCCAGCGTTCTCATGGCCATGGGTATGATGATGCTGTCGCCCATGATCGTATCGCTGCCGTTTAAACTCATGTTGTTCGTGCTGGTTGATGGCTGGAGTTTAACCATGAGTACCCTGGCCGGAAGTTTCGGGGTTTAGGAGGCAATATGTCACCGGAAATGTTTCTCGACATTTTTCAGGAAGCTTTGAAAACCATAGTGATTATGGTGGCTTTTATAATTATTCCCGGACTTTTGGTGGGTCTGGTCGTTGCGGTTTTCCAGGCAGCTACCTCTATCAACGAGCAAACCTTAAGCTTTCTGCCTCGCCTACTTGTCACTCTTGCCGTTATTGGTCTTGGTGGACACTTCCTGACTGAAACCGTAATGGACTTCACTATCGAGATGTTTAACCGGATACCTGAAGTGGTCGGCTAATGGATCTGGTGACTTCTGTTCTGCTTGAGTGGTTGGAACAACACCTGTGGCCGCTAACACGGGTGTCATCAATGATCATGAGTATGGCACTGTTTTCCGGCACCATAGTGAACTCCCGCGTCAAAATCTTTTTATCTCTTGCCATTATTATGGCCGTTTCACCTGCTTTGCCGGAAATTAATGCGGGCGTTGAAATGATGTCGGTAGGCGGTTTCTTAGTTACAGCACAGCAAGTCGTTATTGGGGTTGCCTTAGGGTTGCTTTCCATTTTGTTCCTGCAAACATTTGTTCTGGGTGGCCAAATTATTGCCATGCAAATTGGTTTGGGTTTCGCCTCTATGGTTGACCCCACCAACGGCCAGCAAGTGCCGGTTATTGCACAGTTCTTTTTAATGTTAGCCAGTCTGGTTTTTCTCGCGTTCGACGGGCATTTATTAATGATTCATATGGTTGTTGCCAGTTTTGACGCAATACCTGTGGGTATGACCGGGTTGGATGCCGACGCTTTATTTGCGGTTGCGGAGTGGGGCGTTTACATGTTCTCGGCGGCCTTAACGGCGATGCTTTCGGGGGTCATTGCGTTGCTGCTAATTAACTTAAGCTTTGGGGTTATGACCCGGGCGGCTCCACAGCTGAACATTTTTGCTATTGGTTTTCCTATTACTATGGTCAGTGGATTAGTGGTTGTGTGGCTAACCATGGGCGGCTTTATTTTTCACTTCGAAAACCAATGGGCGCGGGTTGTACAAACCATGTGCGAGATATTGGGTAGTCAATGTGCTTAAATCGACTTTCTCTGACAAAGGGCAGTAAGCATGGCTGAGACTGATCAGGAACGTACAGAAGACCCCACGGAGCGACGAAAACAGCAGGCCCGCGACAAAGGCCAAATTGCTCGCTCCAAAGAAATGGGAACCGGCTTTGTACTGGTGAGTGCGGCAGTTTCGTTTTTCTGGTTCGGCGGTGCTTTGTACCAGGGCGTGCGTAACGTTTTTGAAATTATGTTTACGCTTGACCGACAGCACGCGTTTGACACCAGCAAAATGTATGAAGCCTTTGCCATTGCCTTTGGTGAAATTCTCTGGCCAATACTGACCATTTTTGCCTTTATTGTGGTGTTTACCTTTCTGGGGAACAGCTGGTTGGGTGGCATTAACTTTTCCGCTCAGGCAATGGCACCTAAATTTAACCGGATGAATCCGCTTAATGGATTTAAACGGATGTTTGGTGTTCAGGCATTGGTGGAGCTGATAAAAGCCATAGCTAAGTTTATGGTGGTAGCCGTTTCTGCATACTTTCTGCTTAAGTGGAAATTTGTCGACATTCTGCAAATGTCTATGGGGCAGATGCCGACCATGATTGAAAACGCGCTGGACACCTTACTATGGATGTTCCTGTTGTTGTGTTTGTCGATATTTCTTATTGTCGTTATTGATGCTCCCTTCCAGGTATGGAAACACAATAAAGACTTAAAAATGAGTAAGCAGGAAGTCAAAGACGAACACAAAGACACGGAAGGGAGTCCGGAAGTTAAAGGGCGTATTCGTCGCTTACAAATGGAAATGGCAAATCGCCGAATGATGCAGGAAGTGCCTAAGGCCGACGTTGTTGTAACTAACCCTACCCACTATGCTGTCGCTTTAAAATATGACGACGGCGGCGTACAGGCTCCGGTTCTTCTTGCAAAAGGAACCGATGAAACTGCTGCAAAAATTCGTGAAATTGCTCTGGAATATGAAATTCCGCTGGTTGCTTCGCCGGGGCTTGCCCGCTCAATTTACCATACCACCGAGCTGGAAAAAGAAATTCCGAAAGGGCTGTTCGTGGCCGTGGCACAGATTCTTGCGTACGTATATCAATTACGAATGTTTAAGAAAGGGCAGGCTAAACGTCCGAAAAAACCACCTATGGATAAAGATATTCCGGACGATTTACGTTACTAACCAGCCTGATTACAACGTCATTCGACTTGCATAATTTGCGCGTTAAGACGGGCTGCTATATCATTCGCCACCATTCGTGCCGATATCGGCAGTGGCAAATTTGGACTAAGCAGTTATGGCTAAACTTTCTTTGTGCCTGGCACAGCTGGACTTTACAGTTGGTGCCATTCACAACAACACCGCCCTAATTTTAAAAACGCTGCGTGAGCAGGGCGAGCAACACGACATTATTGTGTTCCCTGAGCTGGCTATTACCGGTTATCCGCCGGAAGACTTATTATTCCGCGATGACCTACATCAGGCAGTGGATAATGCGGTAGAACAAATCAGCGCAGCGGCTTCAGATTGTGTGGTTATTGTCGGCCATCCGCAGGCCGTTGGCGGAGAGTTGTTCAACGCTATGTCCGTGCTACACCGGGGCGAATGCCTGCACCGCTACTTTAAACAGCGCCTGCCCAATTACGGTGTTTTTGATGAACAACGTTACTTTATTCCGGGCCATCAGAGTCAGGTGTTTGAATGGCAGGGCGTGCGCATTGGCTTACAAATTTGTGAAGACTTGTGGCATCCGCAACCCTTACAACAATTATTGGATGATGACATTGATCTGGTGCTTTCAATTAATGCTTCTCCGTACGAGTTAAACAAACACGAACAGCGCTTAGGTGTGTTGAAACAGCGTGTGGCAGAAGCCGGTAAACCCATTTTGTATTTGAATAATTGTGGTGCGCAGGATGAGCTGGTGTTTGATGGCCATTCACTGGTTTTAGATGCAGAAGGTGAGCTGGTTGCCGAACTACCGCACTGTGAAATGACCACGGCAAGCGTAACTTACGAAGACAAAGGTATCCGTTGTGTCGGTTTTGAGCCTAAGGCTGAACAAAACGACTTGGCTCATGTATACGACGCTCTGGTGTTGGCGGTGCGTGACTATGTGACCAAGAATGGTTTTTCTGGTGTGGCATTAGGCTTGTCAGGTGGAATCGATTCCGCATTAACTTTGGCGATAGCAAGCGACGCTCTGGGAGCCGATAAGGTTCATGCTGTTATGATGCCGTTTCGTTATACTTCAGATATGAGTCTGGAAGATGCAGAGAAGCAAGCTGATACCTTAGGTGTTCGCTACGACGTTGTGCCAATTGAGCCCATGTTTAATGAGTTTATGACTCAGTTGGGACCGTTATTCGGAGAGACCGAAACCGATACCACCGAAGAAAACCTGCAGTCCCGCTGTCGCGGTGTATTACTTATGGCTTTATCCAATAAAACCGGTTCGCTGGTGTTGGCTACTGGCAACAAAAGTGAAATGGCGGTGGGTTATGCAACCTTATATGGTGATATGTGTGGCGGTTTTGCGCCTATTAAAGACATTCCTAAGTTGCTGGTTTATCAATTGGCCGAGTTTCGTAATACTCGGGGTGCCTGCATACCTCAAAGGGTTATAGACAGACCGCCTTCTGCTGAACTCGCACCCGATCAAGTGGATTCTGATTCGCTACCAGACTATAGCGATTTAGATCGCATTCTGGCATTGTATGTAGAGAGAGACTGGTCGGTAACCGATATTATCGCGGCCGGATTTGTAGAGGAAGACGTGCGCCGGGTGGTTCGCCTGGTTGATCTAAATGAATACAAGCGTCGCCAATCTGCAGTTGGGCCTAAAGTGACACCTCGTAACTTTGGTAAAGATCGTCGTTACCCTATTACCAGTCACTATCGCCATGAATTACAGCGACAAGGTCAATAGGATAAATACTGATGAAAAAAGTTGAAGCCATTATTAAGCCGTTTAAGTTGGACGACGTGCGCGAAGCGCTGTCTGAAGTCGGCATTGCCGGTATGACTGTGTCAGAGGTAAAAGGCTTTGGTCGTCAGAAAGGCCATACCGAACTTTATCGTGGCGCGGAGTACATGGTCGATTTTCTACCAAAAGTAAAACTGGAAGTTGTGGTTGCGGATAGTGAAGTTGAGCGTTGTATTGAAGCCATTATGGAAACCGCTCAAACCGGAAAAATTGGTGATGGGAAAATTTTTATCACTGAGATTGAACGTGTTATTCGTATTCGTACCGGAGAGGAAAACGAAGACGCGGTATAAGCTACCGCGTCATTCTTTGTAATAACCTAGCGGGCTGAGACTAACTGATTCTCAGGAAAGTTTGCTCTCAGCACCTTCATCGCGTCTTCACGTAGTTCAGGCAGTTCCAGTTGATCATAACTTTCTACCATTATAGCTAAGGCATTTTCGACTTCCGGTGTGTCTGAAAAATGCTCTAATACATACCGACCACGGTTAGCTGCGGCTAAGTAAGCCTGACGCTCCATATAATATTGAGCGATAGCCAGTTCTTTTTTAGCCAAACGACTTTTCAATGCAATTAAACGCTTTTTCGCATCTGCTGCATATTCGCTTTTCGGATACTTGCGAACTAACTCAGCAAAATCTTTAAATGCCGCCTGGGCCATAGACGAGTCACGGTCAGAGCGGTCAACGCCAGCCAGATTATGTATGGCATTGTGCTCAGCACGCTGATTAACCAACCCGCGCATATAGAGTGCGTAATCGACATCTTTATGATTTGGGTTCAGGCTGATGAAGCGATCGATTGCGGCTAAGGCTTCGTCTGTATTATCGAGTTTGTAATGCAGATAAATAAGGTCTAGCTGAATTTGATGAGCAAAAGGGCCAAAAGGGTAACGCTTGTTCAGGCTGGACAATTGTTCCTGCGCCAAATTCAAATTACCATTAGCCATACTCTCCTGAGCCTGCTCATACATGGCTTCGACTTGTGTTTTTGCAACTTGTTCTTCTTCCGACTGGCTTGAACAACCCGCTAACATTAATCCCAGAACCGATGATAAAACGAGGCTTCGGCTTAACTTATTACTTAACATATTATGAAGGATTCCCTTTATTTTTTTGGCGCTGCACCGGCAAACCGTTACACTAGCATATTCTTGCATTCTAACGCAGCCGTAAAGGCTTTGACAGTCGAAACCCAATATATGAACAAAAGCATTGAATTAGAAGCCATTGTTACCGAGTCTCTGGCTGGAAAAAGATTAGACCAGGCACTTGCAGAGTTGTTCCCTGACTACTCAAGGTCTCGCTTAAAAAGCTGGATAACTGATGGAAAAGTGACCATTGATACAAAAGTCATCGAAAAACCGCGAGAAAAAGTGGTCGCCGGTGCTTTAGTTGCAGTGGACGCAGAAATTGAAGGGGAAGAGCGGCACGCAGCACAGCCGGTGGAACTGGATATTGTTTATGAAGATGACGATATTCTGGTTATTAATAAGCCTGCGGGCTTAGTTGTCCATCCCGGAGCAGGAGCGCCTGACAGAACCTTGCTGAACGGTTTGTTGCATTACGATCCGCAGCTCGATTTAGTGCCGCGGGCTGGTATTATTCACCGTTTAGATAAAGACACAACAGGACTGATGGTTGTTGCGCGTAATGTGCCCGCACAGACGCAGCTAGTCTCAATGATGCAGGATCGCGATATTACTCGCGAATATGAAGCAGTGTGTAATGGTGTGATGACAGCCGGCGGCATGGTTGACCAACCTATCGGTCGTCATCCGACAAAACGTACGCATATGGCGGTGGTGCAGTCGGGGAAACCGGCAGTCACGCATTATCGTGTGTTAGATCGCTACCGTGCGCATACATTACTTCGTCTGCGTTTAGAGTCCGGCCGAACTCACCAGATTCGCGTGCATATGGCGCATATTCGCCACCCCTTAGTCGGTGACTTGACCTACGGCGGCCGACCGCGTCCGCCCAAACAGGCTGAAGATCGTTTATTGCAGACGTTGCGAGGGTTTAACCGCCAGGCGCTGCATGCGGCATCGTTGGGCTTACATCATCCAATTACCGGCGACTGGCTGGAGTTTAATGTTCCACGGCCAACCGATTTTCAATATTTAATTGAAGAACTGCGCGTTGATCATGAACGTTTCAAGTCAGCATGACGGCATTATAGTTCCTGACTGGGAGCTGCCGTCGAATGTTCACGCGGCAGTGACCACCAGAGCTTTTGGGAACCTGGCCGCGCATGTCGGAGATGACCCCGCTGCGGTTCTTCTGCGTCGCCGACAATTGCAGCGCTCACTCAAATTACCAACCGCGGTTACCTGGCTGCAGCAACAACATACCAATAAGGTTTTGAGTTGGCCTTTTAAGTCTGCTGTTGCGGATGCTGTCTATAGCGACGATCCCCAGAGTGTCTGTGCGGTTTTAACCGCAGACTGTTTGCCTATTCTTTGCTGTTCGGACGACGGAAAGGAAATTGCAGCAGTGCACGCAGGTTGGCGAGGTTTAGCCAGCGGGGTATTACAAAATGCTCTGGCAAGCTTTAAAAGCCCTGCGGCTAACATTCGCATTTGGATAGGACCGTCTATCGGCGCTTCGGCTTTTGAAGTAGGTGATGACGTAAGAGATGTGTTCGTTGCACGGCATTCATCTAATGCGGAATATTTTATTTCTCACTCCGGTAAATGGTTAGCCGATTTAGCCTCAATTGCAGCGGACGAGTGTTTGCGCGCGGGCGTTGAGGATATAACCAAAAGCAGCGAATGTACTGTTCGTAATAACCGAAGCTGGTACTCGTGGCGCAAGGAGAAAGCTGCAGCTAGATTTGCGTCAATTATTTGGCGAAATTAATTTTAGTCACTTGAAAATGCGCAAAAAGTACCCACATTTAACTTAACGAAAGAATTAAGTGAGGAAGTACCAATGCGACACGATAAATTTACCAGTAAGTTTCAGATGGCAATTGCCGATGCTCAGTCAATTGCTCTGGGACGTGACCATCAATTCATAGAACCCGTCCATTTAATGCAGGCACTGTTGGATCAAAACGGTGGCTCAGTGCGCCCTTTATTTACCATGCTGGGTGTGGACATTCCCCAGTTCAGAGCGAACTTGTCGAAAGCCCTGGATGCCTTACCTCAGGTTGAGGGCACCGGCGGTGACGTTCAGTTATCGCAGAACACAGCTCAACTTTTAAACCTGTGCGATAAATACGCGCAAATAAGAAATGATTCTTATATCTCGTCTGAACTGTTTTTGCTGGCTGCGGCAGAAGACAAAGGCAAGCTGGGCGATATTTTCCGTCAGCAGGGCATAAAACGTGATGCGTTGGAAAAAGCCATTAACGACATTCGTGATGGCGAAAAAGTGGATGACCCTAATGCCGAAGACAAACGTCAGGCGCTGGACAAGTACACCATTGATTTAACTGAACGTGCGGAGCAGGGCAAGCTTGATCCTGTTATTGGCCGTGATGAAGAAATTCGCCGGACTATTCAGGTATTGCAGCGCCGTACTAAAAACAACCCGGTACTTATTGGTGACCCCGGTGTCGGTAAAACCGCCATTGTTGAAGGGTTAGCTCAGCGTATTGTTAACGGCGAAGTGCCTGAGGGTTTAAAGCATAAACGAGTATTGTCTCTGGATTTAGGGGCTTTATTAGCGGGAGCGAAATTCCGCGGCGAGTTTGAAGAACGACTCAAAGCTGTATTGACTGAGCTTTCTAAAGAAGAAGGTCGCATCATTTTGTTTATTGACGAAATGCACACCATGGTCGGTGCTGGTAAAGCGGACGGTGCGATGGATGCCGGCAACATGTTGAAGCCAGCCCTGGCTCGCGGCGAGCTGCACTGTGTCGGCGCTACTACATTGGATGAATATCGTCAGTATATTGAAAAAGATGCGGCGCTGGAACGACGCTTCCAGAAAGTTCTGGTGGAAGAGCCAAACGTGGAAGACACCATTGCTATTTTGCGTGGTTTGAAAGAGCGCTACGAACTGCACCATTCGGTGGAAATTACCGATCCGGCGATTGTTGCGGCGGCGTCTTTATCGCATCGTTATATCAGTGATCGCAAACTGCCGGATAAGGCCATCGACTTAATTGACGAGGCGGCATCAAGTATTCGTATGCAAATTGACTCTAAGCCGGAGGATCTTGATCGTCTGGAGCGTCGAATTATTCAGTTAAAACTTGAACGTCAGGCGTTGCAGAAAGAAAAAGATGATGCCAGCAAAAAACGCTTGGAAATTCTGCACGACGAGCTAGACGAGCAAGAACGTAAATATGAAGAACTGGAAGAAGTCTGGAATACAGAAAAAGCGGCAGTACAAGGTACTCAACATATTAAAGCGCAGCTAGAGCAGGCTCGCACGGATATGGATATTGCCCGCCGTGCCGGTGACTTAAACCGGATGTCAGAACTTCAGTATGGCCGGATTCCTGAACTGGAGCGACAACTGGATTTAGCCTTGCAAGCCGAAATGCAGGATATGAGTTTGCTCAAAAACCGTGTTACCGAAGAAGAAATTGCTGACGTATTGTCACGCTGGACTGGGATTCCGGTTAATAGAATGCTCGAAGGCGAGCGCGAAAAGCTGTTGCAGATGGAAGAGCAAATCCACAGTCGGGTAGTGGGTCAAAATGAAGCCGTAGATGCGGTTTCCAATGCCATTCGCCGTTCACGCGCGGGGCTTGGGGATCCAAACCGTCCTATTGGTTCATTCTTATTCCTTGGTCCAACCGGTGTGGGTAAAACAGAATTATCTAAGGCTTTAGCGAACTTCATGTTTGATACTGACCATGCGATGGTACGTATTGATATGTCCGAGTTCATGGAGAAGCATTCGGTTGCTCGTCTGGTTGGTGCGCCTCCTGGCTATGTTGGCTATGAAGAAGGTGGCTATTTAACCGAAGCTGTACGGCGTAAACCTTATTCGGTGATTTTGTTGGACGAAATAGAGAAGGCTCACCCCGATGTCTTTAATATCTTATTACAGGTATTGGACGATGGCCGCTTAACCGATGGTCAGGGACGTACGGTCGATTTCAAAAATACCGTTATTATCATGACCTCTAACCTGGGTTCTGATTTAATTCAGGAGCATGCCAAAGAGCATACTTATGAGCAGATGAAGGCCGAGGTTATGGAAGTGCTGGCGCATCATTTCCGTCCTGAGTTCATTAACCGTGTGGACGAAACCGTTGTTTTCCATCCTCTTGGGGAAAGTGAAATTAGATCTATTGCGCAGTTCCAGTTGCAGCTCCTTTATAAGCGCCTGGAAGACAAAGACTATCAGTTAGAACTGGATGATAAGGCTTTATCTCATCTGGCAAGAACGGGATTTGATCCGGTATTTGGCGCGCGGCCTCTGAAACGTGCTATTCAACACGAGTTGGAGAATCCTTTAGCGCAAAAAATCTTGTCAGGGGAACTTGAGCCTGCTAAACCGATCAAAGTAAGTGTTGAAAATGAGCGGTTAGTGATCACGCAATAACCACACAGGGCTTCGGGCATTTCCTGTTCGAAGCCCTAATGTGATAACCTGACTACTTTCTATTTAGTGACTAAAGAGTGTTTTATACATGAGTAATGACAGCTCAAATACCAATGGTAAGAGCCGCGGTATCTATTTACTGCCAAACTTGTTTACGACTGCAGGCTTGTTTTCAGGCTTTTATGCCATAGTCGCGTCAATGAACGATCGCTTTATTGAAGCGGCAGTCGCAATTTTTATTGCAATGGTTTTTGATGGGCTGGACGGCCGGGTTGCAAGAATGACCAATACCGAAAGTGACTTCGGGGCTGAATTCGACAGTATGGCCGATATCGTCTCCTTTGGTATGGCACCGGCCTTGGTCATGTATAACTATGCCTTGGCTGATCTCGGAAAAATAGGTTGGTTAGCAGCCTTTATTTTTGTGGCTGGTGGTGCATTACGGCTGGCGCGGTTTAATACTAACCTCGGCTCCTCCGATAAAAACTTCTTTCAGGGTCTGGCAATACCCAGCGCCGCAGCTATTGTTGCAGGCTTAGTCTGGGTGGGCGCTGAGTACGGTGTCGAAGGTAGTGATATGGGTGGTTTTGCTGCCGTTATTACTATTTGTGCTGGCCTGCTAATGGTCACGAATTTCCGCTACCACTCTTTTAAAGACGTAGACTGGAAGGGCAAAGTTTCTTTTCTCGTTATTCTGGTTATTGTTTTGGTTTTCGTTATTGTTGCGACGCAACCATCTTTAGTGCTGTTCTCAATATTCTTCTTGTATGCCTTATCGGGTCCGGTATTAACCATCAAGAATGTAAAAAAATTGAAGTTAGGTCATGTTGTTGGTGACGATGACGAAGATGACGCCGACTTTAATGACAATAAAGAGACTAAAAAAGAAGCAGAAAAAGCCGAGAAAGAAGATTAAACTAGCAAATTGGTGAAGTTCTGAGCAAACGAGCAAATAGGTTCTAAAAAGATCTTGCAAGGCTCAGAGAGATCACTATAATTCGCCGCCGTTGTCATGAGTTATCTGCAAAGTGTATTTGCAACAAATTCCGACAACGGCGTTTTGTTTTAACCGGGCTGAAAAAGCTGAAAAAAATGGGTTGACGAAACGAAAGGGACGT
>NZ_JBNIEY010000014.1:0-56672 GCF_051842345.1 Idiomarina sp. ST20R2A10
AGTGGTAGTTCAGTTGGTTAGAATGCCGGCCTGTCACGCCGGAGGTCGCGGGTTCGAGTCCCGTCCACTCCGCCATTATTCTCTCTCTTAGTAATCCCCCCTGTAAAATCTAAATTAATTATCTTTTTTATTTTCTTTCGTTTGTTGTATTTTTTATCCATCTTAAGTTTTACCCCGAAGATCATGCTTTTTGCCGTTTAGCTCTTGAGCCTGAGCCTCCACAGGGCTAGAGTATTGTCACCAAAATCACAATGATAAACATAGACAACGGGAGATACCCATGCGGAAAACTTTACTGGCTGTAGCTGTGAGTGCGGCAGTATCGTTGGGAGCTTGCAGTGATGCAAATGACTCATCGACAACTGAGAACAAAACTGCTTCAACTGAAGCTTCTAAAGACAGCAGTCAACAAGCAAAAGAAACCAACCCATTCTACAAACCCAGCCCTCTGCTGTATCAGGCACCTGACTTCGATGCCATTGAGTTCAAACATTTTGAGCCTGCGTTTGAAAAGGGTATGGAAGAGCACATGGCTGAAATTGAAGCCATTGCAAATAACTCAGCAGAGCCAACATTTGAGAATACCATTGTAGCGATGGAAAAATCGGGTGCGATCCTTGGCCGTGTTTCATCAGTTTTCTACAACCTGTCATCGTCCAATAGTAATGAACAAATTCGCGAGCTGCAGGGTAAGTTAGCTCCGAAGTTAGCGGCTCATAGCGATAATATTCGTCTGAACGCTAAATTGTTTGCCCGAATTAAGTCACTTCATGACAAACGTGACGAATTAGAGCTGGATACTGCGTCAGAACGTTTATTAGAAGACACCTACAAAGGTTTTGTCCGTGCTGGTGCTGAACTAAATGAAGATGAGCAGCAACAGATTCGCGATGTTAATTCGCAACTTTCCAGCCTGACCACAGAATTTCGCAACAGCTTAATGAAGTTGACCAAGGAAAATGTGATTGTCGTTGATTCTAAAGAAGAATTAGCCGGCTTAAGTGATAGTCAAATCAGTAGCTTGGCGAGTGCGGCTGAAAGCCGTGATATGCCGGGTAAATACGCCATTACTTTAACTAACACAACACGTCAGTCTATTTTGACTGATCTTGAAAACCGCGAATTGCGTCAGCGCATTTGGGAAGCGTCCTCAAACCGTGGCACAGGAAATACCGAAACCGATACTCGCCCAATGGTTGCAAAGCTAACTCAGTTGCGTGCAGAAAAGGCGAATCTATTAGGTTATGACACCTGGGGTGATTACGTTCTTGAAGAAAACATGGCCGGTAATCCAGAAGCCGCTCAAAAAATGTTGCGTGATCTGGTTCCTGCAGTTGTAAGCAACGTTGAAAGCGAAGCCGAAGAGATTCGTGCGATGATTGAGGCTGAAGGCGAACAGCATGAACTGAAACCGTGGGACTGGTTCTACTACGCAGAGAAAGTTCGCGAAGAAAAATACGCGATTGACTCTGACGAAGTGAAAAAATACTTCGAATTTAATCGTGTTCTGGAAGACGGCGTGTTCTATGCAATGAACCAACTGTTTGGCATCACTTTTGAAGAGCGTAACGATATCCCTGTTTATCAGGATGATGTTGTTGTTTATGAAGTGAAAGACGTAGACGGCTCAAGTTTAGGTTTGTTCTATGCGGACTATTATGCTCGCGACAGCAAACGCGGTGGAGCCTGGATGAGCTCGTTCCGTACTCAGTCTGAATTGATGAACCAGAAGCCGGTTATTTTGAATAACATGAACATCACTAAAGCGCCTGAGGGTGAACCAACCTTGTTAAGCTTTGATGAAGTTTCAACCATGTTCCATGAAATGGGCCATGCGTTGCACGGCATGTTCTCTGACGTGAAATATCCATCTCAGGCAGGTACGTCTGTGCCGCGTGACTACGTTGAGTTCCCTTCAACTTTCCAGGAAGACTGGACGCTGAACCCGAAAGTTATTGCAAATTATGCAAAGCATTACGAAACGGGTGAACAGATTCCTGACGAGTTACTGCAAAAAGTACTGGATGCACGTAACTTTAACCAGGGCTTTGATACTTTAGAGTATATTTCCGCTGCGTTACTGGATCTTGAGTATCATACAGTGGAGCCGGGTACAGAAATTAGCGACATTGAGAAGTTTGAGCAGGACGCGCTGGAGAAAAACGGTGTAGCGATTGAAGCTGTACCACCACGCTACCGTTCAACTTACTTTGCTCACGTATTTGCGGGCGGCTACTCAGCAGGTTACTACGCTTACATGTGGAGTGAAGTGCTGGCAGCCGATGCGTTTAAACACATGGGCAATAATGGTGGTTTGAGCCTTGAAAATGGCCAGGCTTTCCGTAAAGAAATTCTGTCCAAAGGCAGCAGTAAAGATCCTATGCAACAGTACATCGACTGGCGTGGTCAGGAGCCAACTGTTGAAGCCTTACTTGAGCGTCGCGGACTAACGAATCCTAGTATTGACTAAGTCATACTGAAATAATTTCGACTGAACAGTCGTTATCTAAAGCCACTGGCGTTATCATCGTCAGTGGCTTTTTTATTATCTGCAGATAGGCGAGGCACAAATGCAAGAACGGATTGTAATAGTTGGTGGCGGTGCAGGCGGATTAGAATTGGCTACTATGCTGGGAAGAAAGCTGGGTCGCAAGAAGAAAGCAAAGATAATGCTAATTGACAGAAACAGTACCCACTTGTGGAAGCCGTTGTTGCACGAAGTTGCCTCAGGTGCTCTGGACTCGCGGCTGGCTGAACTGGATTATCGCGGACAAAGTGCCCGCGAGGGTTTTCAGTTTCTGGTTGGCACTTTAGAGGCTGTGAATAAAAACGAAAAGTCGATTCAATTAGCGGCAATAAAAGATGAGCAGGGTAATGAAGTGTTGGCGCCGCGCAGTATTCAATACGATAGATTAATTCTTTCCATTGGCAGTGTTACCGCAGATTTTGGAACCCCCGGAGTTAGCGATCATTGCTATTTCCTGGACTCATTACGCCAGGCGGATGAATTCCATGAACATTTATTAAATGAATTTTTACGAGTAAACCAGTCGATTGAGGACGGCGAAAATACGAAATTGTCACTGGCTATTGTGGGCGGCGGGGCGACCGGAGTTGAGCTGGCTGCTGAACTCATTCACTCAGTGTCATTGTTGTCTATTTATGGTCTTTCTTTCCTTGATCAAAAGCATTTTGAAGTTCGTTTGGTCGAAGCCGGTAAACGATTGCTGCCTGCGTTACCTGAGCGTTTGTCAGCATCAGTAGAGAAGAAACTGAAATCGTTAGGTGTCGAAGTCATATTGGGTAACCCGGTTACTGAAGTAAAAGAAAACACTCTGGTGTTGTCTGAAGGAGAGAATATCAACGCCAATTTAATGGTCTGGGCGGCTGGTGTCCGGGCTCCTGACTTCGTCAGTGAATGGGGTCTGAAAGTGCGCAAAAACAATCAAATTGAGGTAAATGAGTATCTCCAGTCAGTATCTGACGAAAGCATTTATGCTATTGGTGACTGTGCTGGTTGCCGCATAGATGACGAACGTTGGGTACCACCAAGGGCCCAGTCCGCACATCAGATGGCTGAATGTTTGTATCAGAATATTGTACGTGAGTACCGCAACAAACCGGCAAAAGCCTTCAAATATAAAGACCGGGGTTCACTCGTCTCACTGAGTCGTTTTTCGGCGGTGGGTAATTTAATGCAAAGTAAAAGTCTGTCAATGTCGCTTGAAGGCACTTTAGCGCGTTGGGCTTACGCCAGTTTATACCGGATGCACCAAAGAGCCTTACACGGCTGGTGGAAGATGTTTTTGTTGTTAATGGTGGACAAACTTAACCATGTTGTAAAACCGCGACTGAAGTTACACTGACGATATACTTCAGAGGCTGCTTAAGGCACAATAACGACCCTAAAATGATAATGAAAAAAGCCAGACTGTATCCGTAAAATGACTGCACCAAATTTTGTTCACTTAAGAGTTCATAGCGACTTTTCCATGATAGATGGACTGGCGAAAGTTGGTCCAATTTGTGAGGCTGTTGCTGAAGCGGGTATGCCTGCTTTAGCCATTACCGACCAAATGAACTTTTGTGGTTTGGTTCGCTACTATGGAAAAGCGCATCAACTGGGCTTAAAGCCTTTAATAGGGTGCGATTTCTGGGTGCAGGCTGACTATCCTGAATCTGAAATTTTCCGCCTGACTGCATTGGCAATGGATAATGAAGGTTATCAGCAGATAACTCAGCTTATTTCAAAAGCTTATTTGCGCGGTAATATTAAAGGCAAGCCGGTTATCGATAAAGACTGGCTGAAGGAGCATAACGAGGGCATTATTTTGTTGTCCGGAAGCCGTCAGGGTGATGTAGGACATGCTCTAATTAAAGGCCACGACAGCCAGCTGGATGCTGCCCTCGATTTCTACCAGCAATATTTTCCTGACCGCTATTACCTGGAACTGGTGCGCACCGGTCGGCCTCAGGAAGAAACCTATTTACATAAAGCGGTGGCTTTAGCCGGAGAAACTGGCCTACCCGTTGTCGCTACTAATGAAGTGGTTTTCCTGAAAGAAGAAGACTTTGATGCTCACGAAATTCGTGTGGCTATTCACGACGGGTACCAGTTGGAAGACAAACGTCGGCCGAAAAAATATTCACCACAACAATATTTGCGCTCCAGCGAAGAAATGACAGAGTTGTTTTCTGACATTCCTGAAGCAATAGAAAATACTGTTGAAATAGCCAAGCGCTGTAATGTCACTGTGCGTTTGGGCGAATACTTCCTGCCTAAGTTTCCAACTGGCGACCTGACCACGGAAGAGTTCTTAGTTAAGGTTTCGGAAGAAGGGCTGGAAGAACGTTTAGAGTTTTTGTTTCCTGACGCGGAAGAGCGACAGCAAAAGCGTCCAGAGTACGATGAACGACTCAAGCGTGAGCTTGGCGTTATTAACGATATGGGCTTCCCCGGGTATTTCCTTATCGTTATGGAGTTCATTCAGTGGAGTAAAGATAACGGCATACCCGTAGGCCCGGGGCGCGGTTCAGGTGCTGGCTCTCTGGTGGCTTATGCACTTAAAATAACGGATTTGGATCCGCTTGAATTTGACTTACTTTTTGAGCGATTCCTTAACCCTGAACGGGTTTCTATGCCAGATTTCGATGTCGACTTCTGCATGGATCGTCGGGATGAAGTTATCGATCACGTTGCTGACCTGTATGGTCGTGAAGCGGTTTCGCAAATTATTACCTTCGGTACTATGGCGGCTAAGGCTGCTATACGAGATGTCGGACGGGTACTGGCTCATCCCTATGGTTTTGTCGACCGAATTTCCAAATTAATACCGGGCGATCCGGGCATGACGCTGGCCAAAGCCTTTGAAATTGAGCCCCAGCTTGGCGCCGCGTACGACCAGGATGAAGAAGTTAAGGCCATTATTGATATGGCGCGTATTCTTGAAGGTGTGACTCGTAATGCTGGTAAACACGCTGGTGGCGTGGTTATTTCTCCAACCAAAATAACCGACTTCTCGCCACTGTATTGCGATGATGAAGGTAACAACCCGGTCACTCAGTTTGATAAAGATGATGTTGAGTCGGCAGGTCTGGTTAAGTTCGACTTTTTGGGTTTGAGAACGCTGACCATTATTCAGTGGGCGGTTGATATGGTGAACCGCCGGCATGCTAAGAGCGGTAAAGATCCTATTGATATTACGTCGATTGATTTAACTGATCCGGCGTGTTTTAAACTGTTGAAAAAAGCCGAAACAACGGCGGTGTTTCAGTTAGAGTCGCGTGGCATGAAAGAGCTTATTAAAAAGCTTTTGCCAGACTCTTTCGAAGACATTATCGCCCTGGTGGCGCTATTCCGGCCGGGGCCACTGCAGTCCGGCATGGTTGATAACTTTATTGACCGGAAGCACGGCAGGGAAGAAATTTCGTACCCCGATGCTGAGTATCAGCATGAGAGTTTGCAACCCATACTAGAGCCGACTTACGGTGTCATTCTCTACCAGGAACAGGTCATGCAAATTGCCCAGGTTCTGGCTGGCTACACTTTGGGTGGCGCAGATTTGTTACGCCGTGCAATGGGTAAGAAAAAGCCCGAGGAAATGGCTAAGCAACGAGAAATTTTTGCTAAGGGTGCGGCGCAAAATAATATCGACCCTGAACTGGCGACGAAAATCTTCGACTTGGTAGAGAAATTTGCCGGTTATGGCTTTAACAAGTCGCACTCGGCTGCCTACGCTTTAGTTTCATACCAGACTTTATGGATGAAAACCCACTTCCCGGCAGAATTTATGGCCGCGGTGATGTCCGCCGATATGGATAATACCGACAAAATTGTCACTCTGGCGGACGAATGTGAACGCATGGGACTGGACTTGTTGCCTCCGGACGTAAACAAAGGCGAATATAAGTTTACCGTCGATGAACAGCAACGAGTGGTGTACGGTATAGGCGCAATAAAAGGTGTGGGTGAAGCGCCAATTGAGTCTATTATTAAAGCCCGGGAAGAAGGCGGGCCGTTCCGGGATTTATTCGACTTCTGTTGCCGGGTTGATCTGAAGCGAATGAATAAGCGCATTCTGCAGCGCTTAATTCGTGCTGGCGCAATGGACAACTTAGGACCTCACCGTGCTTCATTAATGGCGACGCTGGAAAAAGCCATTCGTCAGGCCGAACAGCATTTGAATGCGGAAAAAATTGGTCAGTCGGATATGTTTGGGGTGCTTACCACCGAACCTGAAGCGGTTGAACAGGAGTTTGTCAGCGTACGTAAATGGTCGGAAGCGGTCTGGTTGGAAGGAGAGCGCGATACCCTCGGTCTTTATTTGACTGGTCACCCCATTAACCGTTTTCGTGCAGAGCTCAAACATTACATTAATAGTACATTGTCCAATGTTACTCCTACCCGTAAAGATGAGAGTATTGCTATTGCCGGGCTGGTGATTGATGTGAGAGTACTGACCAATAAAAGAGGTCAGCGTTTTGCTATAGTGACTTTAGATGACAAAACAGCGCGCATGGATGTACGCTTATTTAGTAACGAATACGAAAGTTATCAGGAATTGCTCGAAAAAGACCGAATTTTGTGGATAAAAGGTGAGGTCAGATTTGATAACTTCAGTAATAGCAATACAATGACTGCCAGAGAAGTGATGGCAATTGAGCAGGCTCGGGAAACTTATCTCCGGCATTTAGCAATTACAGTGACGGATGAGCAGCTTGCTAAAGGTCTTGCCGGAAAACTGGAAAAGCTATTACAGCCCTTTGCTGAAGGGACTTGTCCGATAAAAATGCGGTATCAGTCGGAACGCGTTGAAGCCACGTTAAATGTTGGCGCACAATGGTATGTGAATCCGTCTGATGAATTAATATACGAATTACAGAATTTGCTGGGAACTCAGCAAGTTTCACTTGAATTTTAAAGGAAATGACAGCGAATGAGCCTTAATTTTCTGGATTTTGAACAACCTATTGCGGAACTTGAAGCGCAAATCGAGGAACTGAAGTCTGTTGGCAACCGCGGGCAACTGGATCTTAACTTAGAAGAGGAAGTGCAGCGACTGACCACCAAGAGTCAGGAACTGACAGAGAAAATCTTTTCTGATTTAGGTGCGTGGCAGGTTGCACAGCTGGCGCGTCATCCGTTGCGTCCTTACACGCTTGACTATATTCGCATGATATTCACCGAGTTTGACGAAATGGCGGGTGATCGCTCTTTTGCTAATGACGAGGCGATTGTTGGCGGTATTGCGCGTTTAGACGGCACTCCGGTTATGGTTATCGGCCAGCAAAAAGGCCGTGAAACCAAAGAGAAGATCCGTCGTAACTTTGGTATGCCCAAGCCGGAAGGTTATCGTAAGGCGCTACGCCTGATGCAAACCGCCGAGCGTTTTAAAATGCCAATTGTTACCTTCATTGATACACCTGGAGCTTACCCGGGAATTGGTGCGGAAGAGCGCGGTCAGAGTGAAGCCATTGCACGTAACCTGAAAGTTATGGCTCGTTTAACCGTTCCTATTGTTTGTACTGTTATTGGAGAAGGTGGTTCTGGTGGTGCTCTGGCTATTGGCGTCGGTGACCGCGTTAATATGCTGCAATACAGTACCTACTCGGTTATTTCTCCGGAAGGTTGTGCTTCTATTTTGTGGAAAAGTGCCAGCAAAGCGCCATTAGCGGCAGAAGCTATGGGCGTAACCGCAGCGCGGAGTAAAGAGCTGGGTCTGGTTGATTCTGTGATACCTGAACCTTTAGGTGGCGCACACCGCCATCAGGAAGAAATGGCGGTACGCCTTAAGCGTCAGCTGATTGCTGATTTAGGAAGCTTACAGGGCTTAAGCCATGAGGAATTGCTGGACCAGCGTTATCGTAAACTCATGTCTTTTGGTTACTGCTAATTACCAATGATGAAAGATGGTCTTTACGACCTGTTTTGTGAAAGCTTAGAGTCTCTTGCATTAAAGCCGGGGCAGCAATTAGTTGCTGCCCTTGGTGGCGGGGCTGACTCGCAAACTATCCTCGATTTACTGATGCGCTTTCGTCAGCAGAACCCTCAGTATCAGTATTTAGCCATTCATTTAGATCATAGTTTTCACCCCAGTTCAGCTGACTGGTCGTCGACTATTGAGCATGCTGCTAAGGCCTATGGTGTAAAAACGGTTTTTGAACCGCTTAATGTCCCAATAGAAAACCGCCAAAGCAAAGAGGCCGCAGGGCGTGAAAGCCGTTACCGGAGAATGGCCGAGCTGACTGAGGATGATGCGGTATTGCTGTTAGGGCAACACCGCAATGATCAGATCGAGACCTTTTTTTTGCAATTAAAACGCGGCAGCGGGCCAAAAGGCTTATCCTCAATGGCTGCTATTCAGCCTTGGGTTGGCCGCCGTCGTCTCTGCCGGCCTTTGCTTAGAGTGAGTAAAGAAGACATTTTAAGCTACGCGCAGCAACGGAAATTAACCTGGATTGAAGACGATACGAACTATGATACCCGTATTGAGCGGAATTTTTTGCGGCATAAAGTGGTGCCGTTATTAGAGCAGCGTTGGCCTCAGTTTGGGAATAGCGTGCTGAGGTCAGCAAAACTTTGTGCCGAGCAACAGCAGGTGATGGATGAACTCTTGCAGGAAAAGCTGTATAAGGCGCAGAAGCACAAAAGTCACTTTCCCCTCAGTTTACTGAGTGAGCATTCTGCGGCTATGCAGCGAGCGTTACTGCGAGTCTGGCTACAAGAACAAAAATATTCGTTGCCCAGTTACGAGCAACTGGAGCAAATTCGCTTACAAGCTCAAAGCGCAACAGACGACAGCCAAATGCAGGTTCAGTGTGATGGCTACAGTGTGCGCTACTTTCAATACGCACTATGGTGTGACAACAATACCGGGCAATTACCGGCAGATTGTTGGTTAGCTGAGGCCAATGTTGACCTGGGGGAATGGGGCAAGTTAAACGTGCCTGGCGCACTGCTGATGAATAATAATAAGTTGAGATTAACCTTTTCGTTAACCTCAGAAAAGCTGGCAAAGCCTGGGCGTCAGGGGCGCAAAAAACTGAAAGACTGGCTGAAGCAGGCGGGAATTCCGCCGTGGTTAAGAGCCCGACGGCCGATACTTGAGCTGAACGGTAAGTACGTGTGGGTAGCCGGACTTGGCTGGTTCAGCTACCAGGTTATTGAGAAAACAGAATTCGACAGCCTTAAGTTACCTGAGCCAAACTGGGTTAGCTCAGGTGCTGATTCTTACCGGCAACTTTAGCGGCGTAAAGGCGTCTGTCGGCTTCATCAATAATATCCTGGGGGCTATGAAAACTTTCCATAACCAGGCTACCGGCGCTAACGCCAATATTGAAAGTGGCAAGACTAATATCGTTATCGAGCGCATCCCGAATACGCCGAAAAACGTCCTCCGCTTGTGCTGGTCGCGTGTTTTCCAGTATTAATACGAATTCATCGCCACCATAGCGAAATACCCGATCCGTATCGCGCAATTGCTGTTGCAATAAATTGCCAAACAGCTTCAGTACTTCATCGCCTTGTTGGTGCCCATGACGGTCGTTGACGTTTTTAAATCCATCCATATCCAATAACATGACAATATGAGACTGTTTGTTATCGCGCTTTAAACGGGCACTGATGTGCTCAAGCGTTTCGTCCAGTAAGGCTCTGTTGCCAAGGCCGGTTAAATGGTCTCGTATTGCAACTTTTCTTAAACGTGAGAAATGCATAGCGTTACGCAAAGGGAAAGTCAGCTGTCGGTGCATTTGTTCCAGGCGCACTTTATTCACATAGGACGGTTGGCGTTTGAATTGATAAACCATTTGTCCTAAGTATTCTTTATCGGCATAAAGCATTACAGAGTATTCGCTCTCAAGGCTTTCGTAGTCGCCAATTAAATTAATAATTTGGTCATCAGAGATAAATTGCAGGGCACTTACCGGTAGACGCTGAACCATGTAATCAGCGTATATAGACAATACCTGATGCAAATCGAGAGATGTCTGCAACCGTTCAGTTAACGGGGTTGATTTGCTTTGCAAGTCAGCCGATGAGGTTAATTGACTGATAATTGCCTGAGTTTTGTTCTCAGTTGCCTTACTCTCAGTTTTTGCTACAGCTCTGTTTAGCATGACAAACCTTTTTGCCTGAATTTGATAATTGAAAATTTATTTGCAAATATTAGGCCAAGAATAGAAAAGCTATATTTTACAAAACGTTATAAGAGATAGTTTTTCTGAAACAAAAGAGTGTTACTATTTTGACACTCATAAAAACACAGAAATCCAGGAGTTTATGAATGAACGGTACATTTTCCAGCCTTCTGCTTTTATTAGCGGTTGCCGTTATTCTTGTCTGGCTCTTCAGAAGGGTGAAATTGCCAGCAATTTTAGCCTACCTGGTTGCCGGTATTATTGCCGGGCCGGATGTTATGGGCTGGATAGCTGACCCGGATGATTATCATCTGGTGGCTGAGCTGGGTATTGTTTTGCTCCTGTTTTCGCTGGGGCTTGAGTTCTCTTTACCTAAGATGATCGCCATGCGGCGATGGGTATTCGGGTTAGGCGCGGCTCAGGTTCTTGGCTCCTTGTTAATCTTTTTGCTTATCGGCTTTATCTGGCTGGATGAATGGGCTGCATCTCTGGCTATTGCCGGAGCGCTGGCCTTGTCCTCTACTGCGGTTGTTATCAAGCAATTAAAAGAAAGTGCACAAACGTCAACCCGTCGCGGGCAGATGAGTGTCGCCATTTTGCTGTTTCAGGATATAGCGGTGGTGCCACTGCTTATTATTATTCCTTTGCTGGCCTCCGATAACGGTAATATCGGCTACACCTTATTACTGGCTCTGGCTAAAGGTGCCGCCGTTATTGCTGTACTAATGACAATAGGTAAATGGGTCTTACCTTATTTGTTCAAAGAAATAGCCAAGCAAAGAACCGATGAACTGTTTGTTCTGGCGACGCTTCTGGTCGCACTGGTTGCCGGTGGTATGACTCATGTTTTTGGTCTTTCTATGGCGTTAGGTGCTTTTTTAGCCGGAATGATGCTGGGGGAAAGCCAGTATAAACATCAGCTGGAAGCCGATATTCGCCCGTTTCGCGATATTTTAATGGGCTTGTTCTTTACGACCATAGGCATGCAGCTTCAGCTTTATGGGTTTGTCCAGAATTTTCATTGGATACTCCTCGCTTTAATTGTAATGGCCGTGATTAAAATTGCGTTAATTAGCTCAGTAGCACGTTTTATGGGCGAGCGGGATGAGGATGCCTGGGGCAGTGGTATTTCACTATTTCAAATGGGGGAGTTTGGCTTTGTTATCGTCGCGTTAGCAAGCACTCACGGCTTACTGAGTAAAGAAATAGTCACCAGTATGATAGGTATTGGTGTATTGAGTATGGCGATAACACCTATTGTTATTCACCGTTTGAAACCTTTAGTGAATCTGGTTGTTCGCCACCCTGATCCTCTGGTCGATATTGAACAGCAACGAACAACCGGTAGTGAAGGGCTGGAGAACCAGGTACTGATTTGCGGCTTTGGACGGGTTGGGCAAACCATGAGTCGATTTTTAGACGCAGAGGGAATTACTCATATAGCTGTAGATAATGACCCCATGCGAGTTCAGGAAGCCGTTGCCGGTGGTGCCCGGGTCTACTTCGGTGACAGTGCCAGAAAAGATATTTTACGTGCGGTAGGAGCCGAGAGTGTCGATCTGATTATTATCAGTTTCGCCGATGACCTGCGCGCTCTCGAAGTACTAAAAGAGCTTCGCCAGTTAAACCCCGATGCCTACATTATTGTACGGAGTCGTGACGATACAAGATTGACTCAGTTACAGGAAGCCGGAGCGTCTCAGGTGGTTCCAGACACACTGGAAGCGAGCTTAATGCTGATTTCTCATGTGCTTAGCCGCAGTGGTATTCCAATACGCCGTATTCTTGCGCGGCTGGATAAAGAAAGACGCAACCATTACGGTGAAATGCATGGCTTCTTTCAAGGGGATGAAACTGAGATTACGCCAGAACTTGCTGACAAACTTGAGTTTTTACGTGCTTTAACCTTACCTGAAGGTGCCTGGGCGACGGGCAAACGCATTGATGAATTAGACTGGGAAAAACATCAGGTACAGTTAAAAGCTTTAAGGCGTGACGACGAGGAAATTCAGGAGCCCGATGGTGATACCGAGTTACAACCGCAGGACGTGGTCTTGCTGGTGGGTAAACCGCGTTATGTTGAGGCCGCGGAACGTTGGTTACTGGAAGGCTGAAACAGTCAGTTACAACTTAGTGCCGGAATCACACAACTGGCAACAGTTAACGCCTAACATTTTACATTATTAACAGTAATAATAATGCTGTGAGTTAACCAATTATGAGAACAATAAAAAATGAAATTTAAAAAACGAGCCTTTATTCCGCCGTTAATTATTGTTGGAGCTATCGTTTTATCGATACTTGCAAGCATGTCTGCGGAGCCGCCAAAACAAAAAGAGCGAAGTAAACCTGCTGCGATGGTTGAAGTTCTGGAAGTCAGCCCTCGTGACATGACGTTTATTGTTGATTCTCAGGGCACGGTAAAACCAAAGCATTCCACTACTCTGGTTGCAGAAGTGACCGGGCAAATTGTTGATGTCGCTGCGAATTACCATGCCGGTGGTTTCTTCAAGAAAGGCGATATGCTGGTTCAGGTCGATCCGTCTGACTATGAAGTTGCGGTCCAACAGGCCCGGGCTAACTTGTTGCAGGCCCAGTCTGAGTTAGAACAAGAGAAAGCACGTGCCCGCGTTGCTGAAGAAGAATGGTCGGCCTTCAAAGAAGGGAAAGCACCTGAACTGGGCTTGCGCAAACCGCAGCTTGCCAGTGCCATTGCCGCGGTAGAGTCAGCCGAAGCGAACCTGGCTAAAGCCGAGCGTGATTTAGAGCGAACCACCATAAAAGCGCCTTACGATAGCGTACTTCGTAGTAAAGAAGCCAATTTGGGGCAGTTTGTTTCAACGGGTAGCCAGATAGCCTTGGTATTTGATACCCGTACGGCAGAAGTTCGGTTGCCATTAAGTGACCTTGATATGACTTATATTCTAGATCCGGCTCTTGCTGAAGAAGCGCCCCGAGTGCAGTTAGAATCTATGGTTTCCGGTGAGTCGGCAACCTGGCAGGGACGTCTGGTTCGGACAGAAGGCGTTTTAGATGAAAACAGCCGGGTTATCTATGGTGTTGTAGAAGTTTCTGACCCTTACAATCTGGGTGAAGAGACACATCCTATTCCTTTGCGCTATGGGCGTTTCGTGCAGGCTAAAGTTGAGGGCACTGTGGCTCAGGGAGTTATGGAAATTCCTACCTATGCACTGAATCCTGATGGGTCTGTCTGGATTGTTCCTGAGAGTCGCGAGCTGGAAAAACGTGATGTTGAGGTTGTGCGAACTCAGGGCAATACAAGCCTTATAAGCTCCGGACTGGAAAGTGGAGATAAAGTGGTGCTGACGCAGCTGAAGAATGCGTTACCGGGTATGAAGGTACGTTTGCCCGGCGACCCACTGCCAGAGCAAATGGAAACAACGGCTAAAACAGATGAAAACGGTGAGAAAAAAGCCGAAGACTCTGAAAATGTAGGCGGGTAAACATCATGACGACTGAAAAACAAACCGGTCTGATTGCGTGGTTTGCACGCAACTCGGTAGCCGCAAATTTATTGATGATCATTATTCTGGTTGCAGGCGCACTATCGGTATTTAGTGTGCGCAAGCAAATGTTTCCTGAAATTGAACTGAATATTATCAGTATCCAGGTACCTTTCCCCGGTGCTGCACCACAGGAAGTGGAGCAGGGCGTTATTATGCTGATAGAAGATGCCATTGAGGATGTTGATGGTATCGAAGAGATGACCTCTCAGTCGCGCGAAGGCGGCGGTAGTGTCACTTTGGAAGTTGAACCTGACTATGACGTGCAAGTTGTCATGGACGAGGTGAAAATGCTGGTAGATGCCATTCCTAACTTCCCTCAGCAAATCGAGAAGCCGAATATCTATCGGGTAAGACCACAGCGACAAGTTATCTGGATGTCGGTTTATGGCGACCTGGATGAGCGCTCCCGTAAAGAGCTGGCGAAGGAAGTCAGAGATGAGCTCAAGACTGTCGGCGGCATAACCAAAGTTGAGGTGGTTGGTGACCGTGATTATGAAATTTCGGTTGAGATTTCTCAGCAGGATCTTGAACGCTACGGACTGACCTTCTCACAAATTGTTGACGCGGTTCGCGGAACCTCAATTGATGTTGCTGGTGGTTCAATAAAGACCCCTAACGGTGACATTTTACTGCGTGCCAATAACCAGGCCTATGTTGGCGGTGAGTTTGAGAAAATTGTTTTATTAAGCCGTGCTGACGGTACGCGTTTAACTCTGGGTGATATAGCCAAAGTAGAAGACGGTTTTATTGAAGAAGAGTCGTATACCCGCTTTGACGGTAAACCGGCAACTTTTGTCCGGGTGCAGTCAGTGGGCGATCAGAACGACCTTAAGATAGCAGAGTATGTCCGTGGTTATACGGAAAGAAAAAATGAAGAGCTGCCCGACGGCGTTCAGGTAGCACAATGGGGAGATTCGTCTTATTACCTGCAAGGCCGTTTAGACTTGATGCTGAACAATATGTGGATGGGTGGACTGTTGGTATTCCTCATGTTGTCGCTGTTCTTACAGCTGCGCTTAGCGTTCTGGGTCATGATAGGCATTCCGGTGTGTTTCCTGGGTACTATCGCGTTAATGCCGCTGCCGATGTTTGATATCTCTATTAATATGATATCGCTGTTCGGCTTTATACTCGTGTTAGGGATAGTGGTGGATGATGCAATAGTCATAGGGGAGAGCGCCTATACCGAAATAGAGGAAAACGGTAAAAGTATCGATAACGTTATTGCCGGAGCCAAACGAGTCGCTATGCCGGCTACCTTCGGTGTATTAACAACCATGGTTGCTTTTATACCGATGTTGACGGTTGAAGGCGGCATGGGGGCCATTTGGGAGTCTATTGCCTGGGTCGTTATTCTTTGTCTGGCGTTTTCTTTGGTGGAGTCAAAACTCATATTGCCGGCACACATCGCCAATATGAAGTACTCCAAAGAAAAAGGTGAAAAAGCCAATGCGTTTCAACGCTTCCGTAATAAATTTGCAGGTGCAATTAAGTCATTTGTAGAGAACTACTATCGACCATTTCTTAAGAAGTGTCTGCATTATCGCTATACGACTTTAGCCAGTTTCGTTGCATTACTGATACTAATGGCTGGGTTGATGAGTGGCGGTATTGTGCGCTGGGTATTCTTTCCCGATATTCCCAGTGACTTTGTGCAGGCTAACGTTGAGATGCAGCCCGGAACGTCAGAAACTCGTACCATTGAAGTTCTGAACAGTGTTGAAAAATCACTCAACGCAGTAAACAGTAGAATAAAAGAAGAGGATGGCGAAGCTGTTGTCCGCCATACCAATATCTGGATGGACGGTAATACTGCTGGTACTGTTTTTGTTGAATTGAAAAAAGGTGAAGATCGCCAGATAGACGGGTTTGAAATTGTGAACCAGTGGCGTGAAGCTGTTCCTGAACTGGCCGGAGTGCGAGCTCTTAATTTTCAGGGAAGCATGAGCGGCGGTAGTGGCTTTGATATTGAATTTCAGTTAGTGGGTGAAGACCTGGACGAACTGAAAGCCGCAGCTGATGAGTTGAAATTGGAACTGGCTGACTACGACGGTGTGTTCGATATTGAAGATACCTTTGGTGACGGTAAAGAAGAGATTTTGCTGCAGACTAAGCCTTTAGCGACAGCTATGGGGATTAATCTGGCTGAATTGGCAACGCAGGTACGCTACGCATTTTACGGTGCCGAGGCACAGCGTATACAACGAGGCGACGAGGAAATTAAAGTGATGGTTCGCTATCCTCGTGACCAGCGTGAGTCGGTTGGCAATTTACAGGATATGAAGCTGCGCGCAGCGGATGGTTCTGAAATTCCGTTTACTGAGTTGGCAGATATTGAATTTGCCGAAGGCTACAGCACGATTACTCGTATCGATCGCCAGCGCTCTGTGAATGTACGCGCCAGGGCCGACAAAGACAAAGTAGAACCTTTCCGCGTTGTAAATGAAGTTCGTGAACAAAAAATCCAACCAATTCTGGATAAGTACCCTAGTGTTAACTTCCAACTCCAGGGGGCGACTCAGGATGAAGCTGAAGCAACAGGCTCTCTTGCTCTTGGCGGTTTTTTGGCAATGTTTGCGGTCTACGCACTAATGGCCATTCCGCTGAAGTCCTATAGTCAGCCGCTGATCATTATGTCGGTGATACCCTTTGGTATTATCGGTGCAATTATTGGACACTGGGTTATTGGTATGCCGGTTAGTATTTTGAGCTTGTTTGGTATTATTGCGTTAGCCGGGGTTGTGGTGAACGACAGTCTGGTCATGGTTGATTACGTTAACCGGGCCCGGGAGATGGGAACGGATTTACGTAAGGCGGTGCTGGATGCCGGTTGTCGTCGCTTTCGCGCAATAACCTTAACCTCGTTAACGACTTTCTTCGGTTTGCTTCCGATAGTGCTGGAGAAGAGTCTGCAGGCTAAAATAGTGATACCAATGGCAATATCACTGGCCTTCGGTATTATTTTCGCAACGGTTATTACCTTGTTGTTAATACCTTGTTTGTACTTGATTTTGGCTGATACTAAGCGAGGGATGCGTACCATGCTGTCCTGGTATGGGCTGGCAACGCCGCCTGAACCTAAAGATATGAGTACCAAAGAGGCACTGGAGCACTACTAAGTGTCTGAGGAAATGAAAGAAAGCCGGAGCTAAGTCTCCGGCTTTATCGTATGGCTAGTCATAAACTGGTAAACTAATTACTCTAAACTGTTAAATTATTAATAACCGAACACTCCAGAGGAAACCCTGACATGTTGCTGTCGCTTCTTGATCTTGCCGCATTGCTATTTTTCTTTTTCTGCTGGATAGGCTATTCATTGTTTGCCCGCAAACGAGCCCGAACCACGCATTGTTTGTCGAGTATTCTGTGCTCGTTAAGAATTGACTGGTTTACCACTGTCATGCACAAAGAAAATCAAGTTGCTGACGCGTCACTTATTGGCAATGTCGAGAGAACTGTCACCTTTTTCGCCTCCTCTACCATTTTAGTTTTGGCCGGTGTTATTACGGTCTTAGCACATGCCGATGAAGTTGTGTTGGTGCTAAATGAAATTCCGATGAGTCCCGCTACCAGTTCTATTTTGGTGCAGTTTAAGCTGTCGGTGTTAGCCATTATCTTTATCTACGCCTTTTTTAAGTTTACCTGGTCTATTCGTCAGTTCGGTTTTGTGTCCGTCCTGCTGGGAGCCTCGGTCGAGTATCACCAGGGCAATAAACCGGAAGAAGAGCGTCAGCGTTTTGCTATGCACGCAGCAAAAGTACTGGATCAGTCCGGGCATGAGTACAATAAGGGTCTGCGCACATATTATTTTGCTTTGGCCTATTTATCCTGGTTTCTGCATCCTGTCATCTTAATTGCTTCAAGTGCTGTGGTGGTCGCAGTGCTTTATCGTCGTGAATATCGCTCACGAGTATTACGTGAATTGTTGGCAACGAAAGGCTATGTGCCGGGAAAAAAATAGGAGAAGGTTGTGAATAAGGTATTTTCTGATTTTCTGGCCTGGACTCGTGAACATGAGTGGGGTTGTAGCGAGAGCCATGACTTAACACTGGGTAATGGCACGAAACTGTCGGTCTGGGATAGCGGGGTGCTAGAAGTTTCGCCGGCTAATCCGGGACACAAGGATATTGTGTTATCCTGTGCTGTGCATGGCAATGAAACGGCTCCTATCGAAATATGCCGGGATATCATTAATGACATTATTAATGAAAAACAGACAGTAACACACCGCACGCTGTTTTTAATTGCAAACCCCGCCTCAATAAACAAAGGTGAGCGGTTTGTTGAAGAAAATATGAACCGGCTGTTTAGTGGTGAGCACAGTAAAGGCAGTACGCAAAATAAAGAACGCGAGCGCGCAGCAAAGATAGAAAGCTATGTGGAGCGTTTTTATCAATTGGCTCCGGAAGGAACCCGCGAACGTTTTCATTATGACTTACATACTGCTATTCGCGACTCAAAACGTGAGAAATTTGCGGTTTATCCGTTCACTCACGGCGCACCTTACAGCCGCCAACAGCTTCAGTTTTTGCTATCTTGTGGTGTTGATACGGTATTATTAAATCAGGCACCGACAACGACATTTTCATATTTTAGCGCGCGTCAGTTTAACGCCCATGCGTTTACCGTTGAGCTGGGTAAAGTCCGTCCATTTGGCGAAAATGACAGGACTAAGTTTGCCGCAGCGGAAAGCACATTACGCAACTTAATTTCGCAAACTGAGCTGGATTTCGGCCCTTTTGAACCAGAACAACATTATGTGTTCAGAGAAGCGCAAACCATTAACCGCACACAACCTGACTTTGAGCTAAACTTTGCGGATGATGTGGCTAACTTCACCTCTTTTAATAAAGGGGAGCTACTGGCCTGGGATGGTGACAAGGCATGTTACGCGCAGCATGACGGTGAACATATTATTTTCCCTAATGCCAAAGTGGCGCTGGGGCACCGGGCGTTATTAACTGTGGTTAGAGTACCCACAGAGTCGCTCGATTTAGTCTGAAATTATTGAGCCTAAGTTGCCGAACTTTGTTAAGACTGTTCGTTTCTATTTACACTTAGCGCACTCAGTTTTCATTAGGGTGTGGTTTGCATGTCACTTTACGTAAAGGTAAAGTAGCGGCAATTTCCAACCCAGCTTAAAACCGAAAGAGAAGGTTATGGTCAAGGATAAAAAACACGACACAGAAATTGTGACGAAACCGAAATGGTTTGATAAAGACTCAGTCACAATTCCAATGCTGCAAATCTTAAAAGAAGATGGCAGTTTTCATAAAGATGCGGACATGCCGGAGTACGATAAAGAGCTGATCGTGAAAATTCACGACACCATGCAATTTATCCGTATTCTCGATGAACGCATGATTGCCGCACAGCGCCAGGGCCGTATCAGTTTTTACCTGGCCTCACGAGGTGAGGAAGCCGAGAGTGTGGCGTCTGCCGCCGCGCTGGATGCTGGTGATATGATCATGGGTCAATACCGTGAGCAGGGCGCATTAGCTTACCGTGGCTTTACCGTTGAACAGTTTATGAATCAGCTGTTTTCGAACGAAAAAGACTTAGGTAAAGGCCGCCAGATGCCGGTTCACTACGGTTGCGCTGACTTAAACTTTATGACCATTTCTTCGCCGTTGGGAACACAGATTCCACAGGCAACAGGTTATGCGTTTGGTCAGAAAATGGATAAAACCGAGAAGTGCACTATCTGTTACTTCGGTGAAGGTGCTGCCTCTGAAGGTGACTTCCACGCCGCCTTGAACATGGCATCGGTTTATAAAGTGCCGGTCATCTTCTTCTGCCGTAATAATGGCTACGCTATTTCTACACCGGCGCAAGGCGAACAGTATGCCGGTGACGGTATTGCCCCGCGTGGTATCGGCTATGGTATGAAAACCATACGTATTGACGGTAACGACGTGTTCGCTGTACTAAAAGCGACACAGGAAGCTCGTCGTCTGGCTGTAGAAGAAAACGAACCTGTTTTAATTGAAGCCATGTCTTATCGCATGTCTGGTCACTCGACTTCGGATGACCCTACTGGTTACCGTACGCGTGATGAAGAAGCTGGTTGGCAGGCGAAAGATCCGCTTGAGCGTTTACAAAAGTGGATGACAAACGAAGGCTGGTTGGATAAAGACCACGTTGAAGAGCATCACGCTGAAGTGAAGGCCAAAGTTCTGGCGGCGTTAAAAGAGTCAGAAAAAGTGCCGGTCCCGCACATTGATGAGCTGATCAATGATGTTTACGACGAACCGACTGACATGCTGAAAGAGCAGTTAGACGAGTTGAAAGAGCACATCCGTAAATACCCGGATGCCTATAGTAAAACGTCGGGGAGACTGGACTAATGGCTAAAATGAATTTATTACAGGCCATCAACAGCGCGCTAGACCTGGCGATGGCTAAGCATGACAACGTATACAGCTTTGGTGAAGATACCGGTGGTTTTGGTGGTGTATTCCGCGCCACTTCCGGCTTGACTGAAAAATACGGCAAGCATCGTAACTTTAATACCCCACTGGTTGAGCAGGGTATTATTGGTTTTGCTAATGGCCTGGCGTCACAAGGCAGTTATGCCATTGCCGAAATTCAGTTCGGGGACTACATTTTCCCGGCGTTTGACCAAATAGTGAACGAGACGGCCAAGTTCCGTTATCGTTCAGGTAATGAGTTCAATGTGGGTGGTTTAACCATTCGTACCCCGTACGGTGGTGGTATCGCAGGTGGTCATTATCACTCACAGTCTCCGGAAGCCTACTTTGCGCATACGCCGGGAATCAAAATTGTGACCCCGCGTAACCCGTATGAAGCCAAAGGGTTACTGCTAAGCGCTATTTTTGACAAAAACCCGGTCTTGTTTATGGAGCCTAAGCGGTTGTACCGCGCTTCAACAGGCGATGTTCCAGAAGAAGAATACACCATTCCATTAGGCAAAGCTGACGTGGTCAAAGAAGGTAAAGATATTACCGTTCTTGGCTGGGGCGCGCAGATGGAAATGATTGAAAAAGCGGTGGAAAAATCTGAAGAAGACGGCGTTTCGTGCGAAGTCATTGATTTGCGTACTATTTCTCCATGGGATGTTGAAACCGTTACACAATCGGTTTTAAAAACCGGTCGTTTGGTGATCACTCAGGAAGCACCTATTACCGGTGGCTTCGCCAGCGAAATTGCAGCGACAGTTCAGGACAAATGCTTCCTGTATCTGGAATCGCCAATTGGTCGAGTGTGCGGTATCGACGTACCGTATCCGCTGTGTCACGAAAAAGAGTACATGGCTGATCACTTGAAGATTTATGAAGCGATCAAACGCTCAATGAACTACTAAGGACCCATCGACATGAGTAAAGACTTTATTCTGCCCGATATCGGCGAAGGGATCGTAGAGTGCGAAATCGTTGAGTGGCTGGTTGCCGAAGGTGACGAAGTTAAAGAAGACCAACCCGTAGTTGAGGTTATGACCGACAAAGCTATGGTTGAGATCCCGGCCAAAGACGACGGCATTGTGGAAAAACTGTATTACCAGAAAGGTGATATTGCCAAGGTTCACGAACCGTTATTTGCGATAAAGCCAGCTGACGGCTCTTCTGATGAGGCGCCTGCTAAAGAAAGCGAGCCGACTAAAAAAGAAGAACCGAAAACAGAGGAAAAACAAACCTCAAGCAGCGGTGATACAACTGACTTTATTTTGCCTGATATTGGCGAAGGTATTGTTGAGTGCGAAATCGTTGAATGGCTGGTGTCTGAAGGCGACGAAGTTAAAGAAGATCAGCCGGTTGTTGAAGTCATGACGGACAAAGCTACGGTTGAAATTCCGGCTAAAGACGACGGTACTGTGGTTAAGTTGTATCACAAAAAAGGTGATATTGCGGAAGTACATAAGCCGTTGTTTGCGTTGAAGCCTGCGGGCGGTGTTCAAGAATCGGGTTCAAATGCACCGCAGAGTCATGTTGACCCCGATTCTAAGACTTCGCCATCTGCTTCCAAAGCAGAAGCGGAGCCACCAGCGAAAGCGCGTCAGGGCAAAGCAGTTGCCAGCCCGGCAGTGCGTCGTTTGGCACGTGAGAGCGATATTAACATTGCTGAAGTACCAGGTTCAGGTAAAAAAGGCCGGGTTCTGAAGCAAGATATTGAAGCCTTTAAATCGGGTGAGCAGAAGTCAGCGGTATCAAGCGATAGTCAGCAACCGCAAAAAGCTGCTGCTAGCGGTGGTACTCGTACCGAAGCTATCCGCGGTGTGAAAGCAGCCATGGCTAAGCAAATGATGAGCTCGGTCAGTACGATTCCGCATTTTACTTACGCCGATGAGTTTGATGTTACTGACTTAATCGCATTGCGTGAAAAGCTAAAAGAGCAATACAAAGAGAAGGGCATTCGTTTAACTGTCATGCCATTCTTTATCAAAGCTCTGTCGCTGGCACTGAAAGAATTCCCTGTGATGAATGCGCAGGTAAATGAAGATTGTACTGAGATCACTTATTTTGATGATCACAACATTGGTATGGCCGTTGACACCAAAATTGGCCTGTTAGTACCTAACGTAAAACAGGTACAAAACAAAAGCATCATCGATGTAGCCAATGAAGTGACTCGTCTGACTCAGGCATCGCGCGAAGGTAAGTTGCCGCAGGCCGATATGAAAGGCGGTACCATCAGCATTTCAAATATTGGCGTTATTGGCGGTACGGTGGCAACACCTATCATTAATAAGCCGGAAGCAGCTATTGTTGCCTTAGGTAAAGTGCAGGAATTACCGCGTTTTGACGAAAGCGGCAACGTGGTAGCTCGTAAGATAATGACGGTAAGCTGGTCAGGCGACCATCGTATTATCGACGGCGGCACCATTGCTCGCTTCAACAAGCTCTGGCAGGAATACCTCGAAGACCCAACCAGCATGCTGGTTAACATGGTCTGAGATAACGGCAAGGCTCCGCGGACATAGTGCTCCGCTTGGAGCTAAGGCCCGCTGATACAGGAGACGCAACGAGCTCATCCATGAGGGCTTGACGAAGGCCATCCATGGCCTTCGACACTCCTGTATCAGCGGGCCTTAACTCTTAGCGCTACACACAATGCCCGCGGAGCCTCGTTTACTAAGACTTTAACCTTCCTTTCCCCTTATTTTCTACAGCTGTGCTATGGTTTTCTTATCTGAGAAGCATAGAGAGCCAAGATGTTTGAAATTATTTACCTTTCTTTAGCGATATTACTGGCGGTACTGACGTTAGCGCCGTTGTCGTGGTCGCAGGTTTGGTGGATTCGCGGGTTAGATTTTCCCAGGTTACAGCTTTCGGTGGTGCTAAGTGTGCTGTTGATAGTTGGCTTTGTGGTTATACGTGACTGGACGTCGGTCACTGCGGTGGCTATGGGGCTGATTATTGGTTGTCTTGTTTGTCAGCTGTGGTGGGTGGTGCCTTATACGGCTTTATTCCCGAAAGAAGTGAAAGCGGTTGATGTAGGCGAGGCAGGGGCTCGGCTTAGAATTATGACGGCGAATGTACTGACGCCTAACCGTAACAGTGATGGCCTTATTAAGTTGGTTCGGGACTATACGCCGGATGTTCTGGTAACGCTTGAGTCTGATGGATGGTGGGGGGAGCAGTTAGAGGCTATTGAAGAGAACTACCCTCATACGGTTAAAGTACCTTTGGATAATCTCTATGGTATGCATCTCTATTCTCGGCTGCCGTTATCTGACATTAGCATTGAATACCTAATTGAAGACGATAAGCCATCGATACATTGTTTTATTGAGTTACCGACAGGGCAGAAAGTGAAAGCGCACTTTGTGCATCCGGCGCCGCCGAGTCCAACGGAAAATGAGGAGTCGGAGGAGCGTGATGGTGAACTCCTGTTAGTTGCGAAACACGTAGAGCCCGAGAAGCATCCGACTATAGTCACTGGCGACTTGAACGATGTGGCCTGGTCGAGAACGACACTGCTTTTTCGAAAGCTAAGTGGTTTATTAGACCCGCGCGTGGGACGGGGTATGTTTAACACTTTCCACGCGGACTATTGGTTTGCTCGCTGGCCGCTCGATCATATTTTTCATAGCCACCATTTTGCACTGGTTTCAATGACTCGTTTACCGGGTTTTGGGTCAGATCATTTTCCATTACTGACAGAGCTTGCTTTAGCTCCGGGAGAAAATGGTGCCGGTGATGGTCCGTCGCCGGATAAAGATGACAAAGAAGCTGCTGATGAGATTGTGGATAAGGCTATGGCTTAAGCTTACGTCGAATGTGAATACGTTGAACTAACAGTCCGAAAATAATAAGCATAAGCCCAACTAGCGTACTTGGGTAAATGGTTTCGCCAATCACGACCGAGAGCAGCAACAGCGAGATAAAGGGCGAAATAAAAATTAAGTTGCTGATAAGTGCGGTGTTGGTGGCTGTTTTCATGGCCTTTAGCCAAAACAGAAAGGTAATACCCATTTCAAATAATCCGACATAACTGACAGCTGCCCAGCCTTGCCAGGGTATGTTCGACCAGTCGCTCCAGACAAAGCTGGCAATAATTAGAATTGGCAATGCTAGGCCAAAGGACAAGACCAGGCTAACGACTGAATCTGCATTACGTCGGGTGTTGAGTATCCAGTATCCTGCCCACAGGAAGGTTGATATTAAGGCTAGTAAAACACCCCAGGGGTTGCTAAAGCTTAGCCCTAATAAGTCACCGCGGGTCGCTATAACTAGCACTCCAAAATAACCCAGTGCGCAGGCGACCCAGTCGCGGCGACGAATATGCTGCTTTAGAAACAGGGCGGCCATAATACTGAGTGCTATTGCCCATGTGTAATTCAGGGGCTGAGCTTCGGAGGCAGGTAGCAGTTTATAAGCTTGAAAAAGCACTAAATAGTAAATAAGAGGGTTAATAAGCCCCATTAGTACGTAGTACAAGGGCATTTTCCGCAGCTCAAGCAGCAACAAGTGAGACTTTCTCTGAATCACACAGACTAGGCTTAGAATAGCAAAGGAAACGACACTGGCGGCTGTTACCATTTGTAATGGCGTCATGTACTCTAGTGTGATTTTAAACGCCGTAGCGACCGTCGACCATAATAAAACGGCAATAAGGGCGTAGATAAACGCGAGTTTATCAGCGGCTATGGTGTGATGGCATGGTGCCCCCCTTAACTCATACGTCGATGAGCACTGCAGCTTGTTGGTGTTCAATCCAGAGAAAGGCATTCTGCTGATATCGGCGGGCAAGGTCAATGACTGTTTGTTGACTCAACCCTAAAACCATAAAGCTTTTTTCGGCTGGCCATTGGAAACTGCGGTCTTGACCTACTCCGTAAAAGTATCGAATGCCTTTAAAACCCACTAATTCAGCTTCTAACTGTTGGTTCCTTTCGCAATTCTCGTCAAAGGTTAACTGCCGACTTTGAGGGTTAAAAGCGGTAATAAAGGCCCCTGTTTTGCAGTTTAAGTCATGACAGAGTGTATTAAAGTCGCTATTGGTGCTACCTACCGATAAAGTCATTTTTTGGCCATTCACAACAAACCAGTAGTCGGTATTTTTATAATGTTCCAGCAATGTTGCGTCCATACTTTGACCATCACTTAAGCGTTAATTAAAGTAAGAGTTTAACTTTTGAGGCAGTAAGATTCTATGAACCCAAGTATCAGTGTTATTACGCTGGGAGTCGATGACTTAAAGCGCGCACTTGCTTTTTATCAGGACGGTTTAGGCTGGGAAACGAAGGGCATTGTCGGTGAGGACATTGAAAACGGTGCCGTTGCTTTCTTTAAACTGCCTAGTGGTTTGAGGTTGGCTTTGTGGCCGCGTAAAAGCATTGCTGCTGAAATGGGTGTTGATGTCGCTAAAAATGCTAATGAGGTGCTGCTGAGCCATAATGTCAGTTCCCACTCTGAAGTTGATGCAGTTATGAATGAGGCTAAATTGGCAGGAGCAACCATTCTTCATGAGGCTAAAGACTTATTTTGGGGTGGCTACGGCGGTTTCTTCAAAGATCCGGACGGTCATATTTGGGAAGTTACCTGGAACCCGGCATGGAGTTCTTAATGCCGGCTTTAGCGAATTTGATACAGATCAAGTATTGGTAAGTATTTACTCTAAAATAGATCTTTTTTTGATCTGATTAGACCAGCAAAGCGTAAACTATCGCATTCAAAAGTTCTTTGTTTGTTGTAGGAATACCTTAATGCTTTGCGCTAAAACGAAACACCAGCTCGCTAAAACCACTGAAGAGCTGTCGCAATATAAACAGTTAATGAATGCCATTGACAGTAATGTTGCGCGTATTGACTTTACCCCTCAGGGCTATGTTTTAAATGCCAATAACCAGTTTCTGGAAACCATGGGATATGGTCTCGATGATGTTATCTCTAAACATCACAAAATGTTTTGTGAACCGAGTTATTCATCTTCTCAGGCGTATCGAAATTTTTGGCAGCAGCTGGCAGAGGGTAAGTCGCAGCATGAGCGATTTAAGCGCATTCGCAGTAATGGCGACATTATTTGGTTAGAAGCGACGTACTTTCCTGTTAAAAACGAGAAAAGCGAGGTTGTTTTCATTACGAAAATTGCCAGTGATGTCACTGACGAAGTCACCGCCTTAGAGCAGCAAACCGCCATTAATACGGCAATTAATAAGTCAATGGCGACTATCGAGTTTTCACCTGACGGAGTCATTACCTGGGCAAATGATAACTTTCTGAACACTTTGGGTTACTCGCTCAGCGATATTACCGGCAAGCACCATAAGCTGTTTTGTGAGCAAAGCTTTTACGATGAAAATCCGGGTTTTTGGCGAGAACTTGGTAAAGGTGAGTTTAAAACCGGACGTTTTAAGCGTGTCAGCAAGCACGGGCAACCGATTTGGCTGGAAGCCAGTTACAACCCAATTTTTGATAGTAATGGTCGAGTTGTAAAAATCATTAAGTTTGCCAGCGACGTGACGGAGCAAGTGTTAAAAGCCCAGCAAACCACAGAAGCTGCAGAAATTGCGTATTCGACGTCTCAGCAAACGGCGATGATAGTGAAAGACGGTAAAGCCTCTATTGATGTCTCTGTGGAAACCTCTAATGAAATTCTGACTAAAAGCCAGAAAACCGACGATATTATTGAGCAGTTACAAGAGCAAGCCGTTAGTATTGAAGACATTGTCAAAACCATTAACGCACTAGCTGAACAAACAAATCTTCTGGCATTAAATGCGGCGATTGAAGCGGCTAGAGCGGGTGAGCATGGGCGTGGGTTTGCTGTGGTTGCTGACGAAGTAAGAAATTTGGCAACCAGAACGACGCAGGCAACAAGCGAGATATCGGGCGTTATGCAGCGCAGTTCAGAAGTTTCAGAAGCTATCTCGTTGTCTATTGACGATATTCAGGAAATGGCAAAGCGCGGAAAAGAGCAAATTGAAAAAGTGAAAAGCTTGATAGAAGAGATAGATGAAGGTGCGACGAATGTCGTAAATGCGGTGAGCCACCTTTCTTAAGGTGACTCACTGGTTTTTCATACGAGTTTAAATTCGGATATTTAGCCCGCAGGGTAAACGTAATTTGCCTGGATACCCAGAGGAAAGCCAAGAGTCCAGTAGAGGATAAGGAAGGCTGACCATAGTATTAAGAGCGCTACAGTATAGGGCAGCATCATTGCTACTAAAGTACCTATGCCTGTGCCTTTAACATAGCGTTGGCAATAAAGAACGACCAGCGGGAAGTAAGGCAGTAGTGGCGTAATAATATTACTGGATGAATCACCGACACGATACGCCGCCTGGGTTAAGTCGGGTGAATAGCCTAACTGCATTAGCATAGGCACAAAAATAGGGGATATCAGGGCCCATTTAGCCGATGCTGAACCTACGAATAAGTTAATAAAGGCTACTAAGAAAACGATGCCGACCATAGTAACCCCACCAGACAGCTCTAAGCTGGCCAGGAAGTTAGCGCCTTTAACGGATATTAAAGTGCCGAGCTGTGAATCTCCGAACGCTTTTATGAATAAGGCACAGAAGAACGCCATAACCATATAGTAGGCCATGCCTTCCATTGACTTAGTCATTGCGCCGATAACATCCTGCGAGTTGGTAAAGTTACCGGAAACATAGCCGTGAACAATACCCGGAATAATAAACAGTAAGAAAATGAGCGGTACAATCATACCCATAAGAGGTGCTGAGTAAGATGCCAATTCACCGGTTGCCGGGTCAGCCAAAGGAGTATTTTCAGCCGTTGCTGAGAAATACAACAGAGCCAAACCTACGGCCATGGTGATTACGCCAGCATAAAACGCTTTGCGATCACGTGGGGAGACGTCGTCTAGCGCAGGCATATCTTCGGCGTCACCATCAATTTCGGCACCGCGTAAACGGGGCTCAACCACTTTGTCCGTCAGGAACCAACCAATGGCAACAACGACAATTGACGAAGCGGCTGTAAAGTAATAGTTATTCAGTGGATTTAACTGCATGTCGGCGTCAATAATTTGTGCGGCGCTTTCAGTAAAGCCCTGCAACAACGGATCGATAGCCGAAGGTACGAAGTTGGCACTGAAACCGCCGGAAACACCAGCAAAGGCTGCAGCAATACCCGCCAGCGGATGTCTGCCGGCCGCGTAGAAAATTACACCACCTAAAGGAATAACCAGAACGTAGCCGGCATCAACTGCCGTATGGCTGACTATAGCAACCAGAATCAAAACCGGCGTCAGCAACATTTTCGGCGTAACGTTCAACATGAGTTTTATGGCAACATTAATAAAGCCCGAGCGTTCGGCTACACCCACACCCAGCATAGCTACCAGCACAACACCCAGGGGTGCAAAACCCATAAAGGTATCAACCATATTGGCAAGAAAAGCCGCAAATTCGGTGCCGCTTAATAAGTTGATTACGCCAATAGAGTCACCCGTAAGCGGGTGCTTCTCATCAAAACTCACGCCGGACAACAGCCACGACATTACCCAGACAATGATTAATAAGCCAAAGAACATGACGGCCGGATCGGGCAGTTTATTACCGACCTTTTCAACGCCGTCTAAAAGGCGATTTAACAGACTGTCCGGTTTTTCTTTTTGCGAACGGTCTGGTTGTGGAGATTGAGCCATGGTGAAACCCCTGGTTGTTATTTTATTGGTCTAATTATTATGCGCAGGTATCATAACCATTATTGTAAGGTGGAACAAAGCGAACAAGGTGAAAAAGTGTCAATGATTTGTGGTACAGATGAAGCGGGTCGCGGACCTATTGCCGGGCCGGTTGTGGCAGCGGCTGTCATTTTAGACCCGGATAACCCAATTGAAGGGCTTAACGACTCAAAAAAACTGAGCGAGAAGAAGCGTGAAAAATTGAGTCTGGAAATAAAAGAAAAGGCACTTTACTGGGCTATTGCTCAGTCTGACCCCGACGAAATAGAAGCCATTAATATTCTCTGGGCGTCGATGAAAGCCATGCAGCGAGCTGTGGAAGCACTGCCGGTCAAACCCGATATGGTGCTGGTGGACGGCAACCGGGTTCCGGAGTTGAATGTACCGGCAAAAGCCATTGTTGGCGGCGATGCCAGCGAACAATGCATTGCTGCTGCTTCAATTTTAGCGAAAGTGGAGCGGGACAGACAGATGCTCAAGTGGCATGAATTGTACCCACAATATGAATTCGATAAACATAAGGCTTATGGTACTCCCAAACACCTGGAGTTATTGGAAAAACACGGGCCTTGTCCTATACACCGTAAAGGTTTTAACCCGGTTAAGCGGCTCCTTGCTAACTTGTGATTTAACCCGAAAATTCATACAATAACGGCCTGTTCATTAAGCTCTTTCAGGAAGTTGGAATTCACCATGCAGTCTATCCCGCACGTTGATATGCGCCGTTATCAGAATGATTTTGATGCTTTTACTCAAGATGTCGGTAATGGTTACGAAAAATACGGTTTTATTGCCTTAACTCAGCACGGCGTCGATACTGCGCTTATTGAACGGGCACTGGATACCTGTCGTGAATTGTTTGCATTACCTGAAGATGTAAAAAAACAATATCACCGCCCGGGTCAGGGTGGCGCCAGAGGCTACACGCCCTTTGGTACTGAAGTGGCTAAAGACGCCAAACATGTCGACTTAAAAGAGTTCTGGCATGTGGGTCGTGAAGTTGAAGGGGAGCCCGCATACCCACAACTATTGCCAAACGTCTGGCCACAAGAGTTGCCTAAATTTAAAGACGATATGCTAGCTATTTATGCGGCTTTGGATAACCTTGGTAATCAGGTGCTGGAAGCTCTGTCAGTTTATTTGGGTCAGCCGAAAGACTTTTTCCGCAATAAAGTGAATAACGGCAATTCAATTTTGCGGCCTTTACACTATCCACCTATTATTGATGAAGATACGCCATCGGTTCGTGCCGGTGCGCATGAAGACATCAACGTTCTGACACTATTGGTGGGGTCGCGTGAACCGGGGTTAGAAGTGCTGGCGAAAGACGGCACCTGGGTGCCGGTAACCATTATTGAAGGTGCTATTATTTGTAACGTGGGTGACATGCTGCAGCGCTTAACGAATCATGTGCTGCCATCGACAACGCATCGGGTGGTTAACCCACCTGCACCATTTAATGAAAAGTCGCGTTACTCAATACCCTTCTTTTTACATTTTAATCCGGATGTGATGATCACACCGCTGGAAAGCTGCATTTCGGATGAAAATCCGCAGCGAGATGAACCTATTACAGCGGATGACTATCTAATGCAGCGCTTACGTGAAATTGGTTTGATAAAAGACTAAAAGGAACAGCTGGTGAAAACAGGCGAGTTTAATCTAAAACGCATAGTTCGGGGTGTGGCTGCTGTCACTGTTTCTGCATTATTAATCAGTTGCGCATCAGCTCCGCAGGAGCCTGAAAGCAATGAGTTTCGATTGACGTTGCTGCACATTGATGACCACCATTCTAATTTGGATGCTAAGCGGCAAACCTTAGTGTGGGGTGAACAGGAGTGGCAAGTTGAAGCCGGCGGTTTCCCTCGTGTTGGCGCGCAAATCAAAAAGCTACGCGCGGCTAACGAAAATGTACTGACATTGCATGCTGGTGACGCTCTGACAGGCAGCTTGTATTTCACCTTGTTTGGTAGTGAAGCCGACGCCCGCATGATGAACAACATTTGTTTCGATGCCTTCACTATTGGTAACCATGAGTTTGACACCGGCGATGCCGGACTGGCCGAGTTCCTGCAGGAATTGGGAACTGAAAGTTGCCCTACCGTGAAGCTCGGAGCCAATATTAAGCCGAAAGTCGGGCAGTCTCCACTGACCCCTGACCGCGAGTGGCAAATGTTTCAGCCGTACACAATAGTCGAGCGTGGCGGTGAAAAAATAGCCATTATAGGTCTGGACATTGCCAGTAAAACCAAAAAGTCATCGCAGCCGGATGAAACTACTGAGTTTTTAGATGAGCTGGAAACGGCGCGCAAGTATATCGCGGAAGTTCAACAGCAGGGTATCGAGAAAATAGTGTTGCTGACGCACATTCAATACGAGCGGGACAAAGAGCTGGTGCAGCAGTTGCCAGGCGTGGATATTGTTATTGGTGGTGATTCGCATACGCTGTTAGGCGATTTCAGTGATTTTGGTATGGAGTCTGACGGGCCTTATCCAACCGAACTGAGCAATGCCGACGGCGACAAAGTTTGTATTGGCCATGCTTATCAATATTCATTGGTAGTTGGCGAGATGCAGGCGGTATTTGAAGGTGACAAAATTGCAGAGTGCGGCGGGCGTCCGCATTATCTTCTGAGTAACGACATTCAGGTCAGCGACGGCATTGTGACAACTTACGAGCCGATTAAAACCGCACTGGAAGAAAGTGACGTATTCAGCTTTGTTGAACCTGACGCTGAGCTGCAAAGCATGTTGCAGGAGTATCAAGGCAAAGTTGAAGAGTTTTCTGCCGAAGTGCTGGCGCAGGTGCCACAGCAAATTTGTAGTCAGGAAATTGATTTGCCGAGACGCGATGGTTGTGCTGACATCCTGAGTTCTGGTGCTCACCGTCTGGTTGCTGAAGCCTTTTTGAGCTCAGTGCCGGAAGCTGACTTTGCTATTCAAAATGGTGGTGGTGTCCGCTCTGGCATTAGCCAGGGGGACTTTACCGTGGGCGACGCTTTCAATGTACTGCCTTTTGCGAATACTCTGGTTAAGCTGGAACTGAGCGGCTCTGAGTTCAAACAGGCAATGGAAGAAGCACTGGCCTATTCCATTTCTGATGGCGGCTCAACCCGAGCTTATCCCTATGGTGCCGGTATTCGTTATTCGGTGGACTTAACCAAAGAAAAAGGCAGTCGTGTGTCTAACCTGCAAGTGTGGGATAAAGGCAGCAGCAGTTGGCAGCCAATGACCGCCAGAGCAACCTACGTGATGGTGACAAACAGCTTTATTGCAGGCGGTCAGGACGGTTATGACACCTTTTATCGTGTCAGTGAGCGCGGACGAGCCCGTAATACCGGAATAGACTATGCTCAGTCGCTGGTGGATTATGCCAGAGAGCAGGAGGTTTTGAAGCGTCCGCAAGAATTTGCGACGCAGTCATATGTTCCTGTGGGAGATAAATAATGGCTCGTGCATTCGAGCCAGCCCCGGTTTCCGATAACGCCAGATTCGATTTTATTGTTGTTATTCTGGCGTTATTGACGGCTTTTGCGCCACTTTCCATTGATATGTACCTGCCGGCTTTCAGCGCTATTGCGTCGGACTATGCGACCGATACGCACCACGTTGAACTGTCGCTGACGGCATTTTTCTTCGGCCTTTTTATTGGACAGCTGCTCTACGGTACAGCGACCGATAAATTTGGGCGTAAAAACCCGCTTTATATCGGTTTAGCTATTTACGTGGTGACATCCATTGGTTGTGCTTTTGCGCCGGATATTCAGTGGCTTATTGCTTTACGCTTCCTGCAGGCTATAGGGGCCTGTGCCGGTATTGTTATTGCACGGGCTGTGGTGCGTGACTTATATACACCACAAGCGTCGGCCCGTGTGTTTTCATTCCTCATATTGGTAATGGGAGTTGCGCCTATTCTGGCGCCTCTGTTTGGTGCCTATGTAACCGAATGGATGGGATGGCGTGCTCTGTTCTTAATTGTCGCCGGTTTAGGTGTGGCCTCCGCCGTGACTATCCACTTTGTTCTGCCGGAAACCCGCGGGCGCCGTTATGACGTGCGTATGCGAAATACTGGCAGCACTTACTGGGCGGTTTTGCGAGATCCTTCATTCCTGCGTTATTCGTTAACAGGTGCTATTGCTCAGTCTGGGTTGTTTGCCTACATTACAGGTTCGCCAAAAATGTTTATTGAGGTTTTTGGTCTTGAACCCATGCACTACAGTTGGCTGTTTGGATTAAACGCTATTGGTATTATTGGCTTTTCGCAGCTTAATGGATGGTTGCTGAAATACCACTCCTCACGCAAGATCCTTAATGTTTCTTTACCGATATTGGCCGTAGTATCCATTGTAATGTGCGTTATGGCGTATTTTAATGCCGGCTTCTGGGGAATATTGCTGCCGTTATTTGCCTATATTTCGACTTTAGGCATGGTTTTCCCGAACGCTATGGCCGGGGCTTTGGCTGAACAGAAAGAACGCGCAGGTTCGGCATCTGCAGTAACCGGTAGCTTACAGTTTTTAATTGCTGGTTTAGTTTCTGCCGGAGTGAGTCAGGCGGGCTCATTCACTGATTACGCCATGGCCTGGGTCATAGGTGTGGCCGGCTTACTCGCGGTAATTGCATACCGCGTAATGCGCCGGCCAGAATAAGCTTTTTAGTTATAATAAGTCGGTGCGGCTGGTCCTACAGGGAATCCAAATACAAAGACCCAAAGGAAGAAAAGCACCGACCAGCCAACAAAGAAGAACATAGAATAAGGGAGCATCATGGCAACCAGAGTGCCAATACCTAAATCCTTCTTGTAACGAGCCGCAACGGCCAATATTAAGCCAAAGTAACTCATCATTGGTGTAATAACATTGGTGACTGAGTCACCAATGCGGTACGCCGCCTGAATGACTTCCGGCGAATAGCCAACCAGCATCAGCATCGGCACAAAAATAGGAGCGGTAATAGCCCACTGTGCAGAAGCCGAGCCAAGCATCAGGTTCACAAAGCCGCAGACCATAATGAAGAACAGGAAAATGATAGGGCCGGTCATGCCAATATTGGTCAGGAACTCTGCACCATTAATGGCAAAAATAGTCCCGAAATTAGTCCACTTAAAGAAGTTAACGAATTGAGCCGCAAAAAATACCAGCACAATATACATACCCATGGTACTCATGCTGTGCGACATCGCGTCGATAACATCGCGGTCGTTTCGCATGGTCTCAACCGTGCGACCATAGACAAAGCCCGGAATGGCGAAAAAGAAGAAGATATAAACAACCACGCCTTTCAGGAATGGCGAACCTTTAACATCACCGGTTTCCGGGTGGCGTAAAATACCCCATTCAGGTACAACGGTTAATGCCAGAATACCTGCCAGAACCAGAACGCTTAACCCCGCGTAAATTAACCCGCGTTTTTCCTGTTTGCTCAGAGGGTCCATTGAGGATTGATCGGACAAATCAATAGAGGCTTCGTCTTTGTTGTATTTACCCAGTTTAGGTTCGACAATTTTGTCGGTTATAAATGCGCCCATAATCGCAATCAGGAAGGTACTGACCATCATGAAGTACCAGTTGGCTTCTGCGCCAACGGTATAGGCAGGGTCAATAATTTTGGCCGCTTCTTCGGTAATGCCCGACAGTAAGGGGTCTACTGTACCAATTAGCAGGTTGGCACTGTAGCCTGCGGAAACCCCGGCAAAACCAGCCTCGTCTGGTCGCGTTATAGTCATTATTGGGAGACTGCATAACTCGCGCCTTTATTATAAGTTTTAGACCAGCGCAAGATTCTAGCATAAAAAAACGGCGCCGCTGAAATCAGGGGCGCCGTTTGTAGGTTAACCTTCAGCTGTTATGCAGCTTCATCTTTCTTAAGGTTTTTCAGGGCATAATCGAATGCTGCCTGACCGGCTAATAAATCTTCCGGAGCAAAGTCATCAACGTTTATGGTACGCAGGCGACCAACTTCCGTGCGCTCAAGCAGAGCAACTTCGTCGTCACTCAATACACCCAGCTCTTTACCTTTAGCGGCCAGCTGGTCTAATTGAGTAAAGCTGAAGCGTTTACCGGCTGCTTTACAAACTTTGTCGTACAGTGGCTCTGAGGCAATCACGTTTTTCAGGGTTTCTTCAAGGAAACCGAAGTGACCTTCAGGGCTAAGGAACTGGCCTTCGCCTAAACGCGTACGGACGTCGTTTGGTGACATAAGCATACGGGCAATTTCATGATCGTTTTTATCTGTAGGACGTTTAGCAATACGACCTAACGGATACATAACGGCGCGCATGAAGCTACCAACACCACCAAAGTTCGCCAGCATTTCCAGCTGTGCTTCCTGTAACTTATGCAGAGTGTCCTGCATAGCCCAGTGAACTAATGGTAAGTCTTCTTTAATGCGACCCTGGTCGTGATAACGCTTCAGCACACAAGAACCGATGTACAAGTAGCTGAGCATATCACCTAAGCGCGCAGAAACTCGTTCCTTGCGTTTAAGACTACCACCCAGTTTACCCATAGCAATGTCTGACAATAATGCCATGTTGGCACTGAAGCGGTTCATCTGCTGGTAGTATTTACGGGTTTCGTCGCTAGCCGGAACAGAGCTCAGGCGGTGACCACCAAAACCATAGAACAGTGAACGAACAAAGTTACTGATGGCAAAGCCAATATGACCAAACACGGCTTTATCAAATTTCTTCAAGGCATCCGGGCCTTTTTCAGCCGAGGCTTCCATTTCTTTCAAAACAAATGGGTGGCAACGGATAGCGCCCTGGCCGTATATCATCATACTGCGGGTAAGAATGTTGGCACCTTCTACTGTAATGGCGACCGGAACACCCTGGTAACCACGACCAAGATAGTTATTCGGTCCTAAACAGATACCTTTACCACCGTGAACGTCCATAGCGTCGTCCATGCAAGCACGTAGCTTCTCAGTCATGTGGTATTTCGCAATGGCACCGATAACGCCAGGCTTCTCGCCTAAATCAATACCTTTGGTGGATAACATAGTCACCGCATCCATCAGGTACGCGTTACCACCTATGCGAGCCATTGGCTCTTCAACACCTTCCATTTTACCAATAGGTAGTTTGAACTGACGACGGATGCGTGAGTAAGCACCAGTTGCCAGAGCCATTTGCTTAATACCACCGGCACTGTTTGAAGGCAAGGTAATTGAACGGCCGACTGACAGACATTCAACCAGCATACGCCAGCCCTTACCGGCCATTTTCTGTCCACCAATAATGTAATCTAATGGAACGAAGACGTCGTTACCGCGGATAGGACCGTTCTGGAACGGCACGTTCAGCGGGAAGTGACGGCGACCAATTTCAACACCTTTGGTGTCGCGAGGAATAAGCGCACAGGTAATACCCAGCTCTTCTTCTTCACCAATAAGGTTGTCAGGGTCGTACATTTTAAATGCCAGACCTAAAACAGTAGCTACTGGTGCTAAGGTAATGTAGCGCTTATTGAAATTCAGTTTAATACCGACAATTTCTTCGCCGTTCCACTCACCTTTACACACCACACCTGAGTCAGGAATAGCGCCTGCGTCAGAACCGGCTTCCGGGCTGGTTAGTGCGAAACATGGAATTTCGTCACCGCTGGCTAGGCGTGGCAGGTAATGGTCTTGCTGTTCTTTGGTGCCATAATGCTGCAACAATTCGCCCGGGCCTAATGAGTTAGGTACGCCGACGGTTGAGGCCAGCACCGTGCTAACACCGGCAAGCTTCTGTAAAACACGAGACTGCGCGTAGGCAGAGAATTCAAGACCACAGTACTCTTTCTTGATGATCATGGCGAAGAATTTCTCGTCTTTCAGGTATTGCCAGACGTGCTCAGGCATGTCCGTTAATTCGTGGGTCACTTCCCAGTCGTCCAGCATTTTGCAGACTTCTTCACAAGGCCCGTCCAGAAAGGCTTTTTCTTCAGCCGTTAACTCGGCTTTAGGTACCTTATGAAGTTTTGACCAGTCAGGGTCACCACTGAATAAATCGCCGTCCCACCAGACCGTACCGGCTTCCAGTGCATCACGCTCGGTATCAGACATTTCTGGCATTACTTTGCGATATGCGCTAAGAATAGGCTTAGTCAGCAGGTTTAAACGAATTGGCGCTATGTTAAGCGGAACCAGAACAATTGCCAGAATAGCCCAAAGCACCGGGCCAACAATGTCAATTGCGCTACCAATAGCGAACATAATAACCAGACCGGCGCTGAACATAGCCAGGCTGGCTCGCTTGTAGATTAATGCAGCCGCGACTATAACAGTAGCGACAATCCAAAGTGCAATACTCATAATGTAATACTCCGATTTGGAGGTCTGACCAGTAATACTGTGCAAGTTAGATCAACCAGAGTATATTTTCAAGAGAAAATTGAACGGGCGTTTGAATTTTGTTGTCAATATAAACGTCCAGTAGTGAACAGAAGGGGAGAAGTGAAAGTGAAAAGGACCGTCAGTTGGCTGGTATCCAGCGTATTATTAAGTGGTTTGGCAATGAATACCGCTGTTGCAGATAGTCAGCAGAACGCCGGGCAACCCATCGAACAATCAATGAAGCCGTATCAGGCTGATTATGTGATCACACGTGGTGACAGCGAGTATGGGGAAGGTTACCGTTATCTTGAGGTGTCGCCCGAGGACGAATGGCAACTGCGGACAAAGTCGGATATTTCCTGGTTTATTTTGTCGGACACCCGTGAAGCTCGTTCGGTATTTATTGTGGATGAAGAGAATAGCCGGCTGGAGCCTCGCGAATTTATTTACATGAGAACCGGCACCGGATCGGATAAGTCTTTTCATGGTGAATTCAAACCGAATGAGAAAAAGGTTCGCAATGTGGATACCGGGCGCATGCTGGATGTGAACTGGGAAGACGCGTTATTTGATGAAGCCAATGTGACCGAACAATTACGTGTGGATTTGGCCAGCGGAGCTGAAACTTTTAAGTACCGATTGGTTGATGAAAAAGGTCAAGAAGACGAATATCGTTTTGAGGTGCTGACAACAGAAGAGTTGTCGTTGCCTTACGGTGAGGTTGAAGCAATAAAAGTCGGGCGTATAAGGGATAATAACCGGCGCCAGACCTTTTTCTGGTTCGCGCCGGAGCTAAACTACGTCATGGTTAAAATGCAGCAATTCAAAGAAGGTGATGAGCAGGCCACCATGTCACTGAAAAGCTTGTCTATGTAAATTAATCCGCTGCGTAACCTTGAGCGCCTAAAACTTCGCCATCAAAGGTTACGCGACCGCCTTGCAGCTTAAGACGCTCCTGACAAAACCAGTTAACCACCAGCGGATAAATACGGTGTTCCTGCTCGTGCACGCGAGCCTGAACTTCTTCCACTGTGTCACCCTCAAAAATAGGTACTTTAGCCTGCAATACCACGGGACCACCATCGAGTTCTTCAGTGACAAAATGCACACTCACGCCGTGTTCGGTATCGCCCGCGTCTAATGCGCGCTGGTGCGTATTCACACCTTTATATTTAGGCAGAAGAGACGGGTGAATGTTGAACATGCGGCCTTCATAATGGCGCGTAAAATTACCTGTCAGAATGCGCATAAAGCCCGCCAGAACCACTAAATCGGGCTGGTAACTATCAATCAGCGATTTTAGTTCGGCGTCATAAGCCTCGCGAGAGTCAAACTCTTTATGACTCAATACCTCGGTATCAATGCCTTTAGCAGCTGCTTTCTCTAAGCCTTTAGCCGAGGCTTTATTGGAAATAACCGCAACCACTTCACCGGCTACTTTTCCATCTTCGCAGGCCTGTTGAATGGCCTGCATATTACTACCGGTGCCTGAAATTAGTACAACAATACGCTTCATTAGTGAGTCTCGTCGGCCAGAATGTCGACTTGCTCTTCACCTTCAGCCGCGTTGGCAATACGGCCAATTTTCCATGCGTCTTCACCGGCGTCTGTCAGAATTTGAATGGCTTTATCTGCTTGCTCGTTAGGTACGGCGATGACCATACCCACACCACAGTTAAAGGTGCGGTACATTTCTTTCATGCTGACATTGCCGTTCTCTTTTAACCAGTCAAAAATAACTGGCCAGTCCCAGCTGTTGCCATCAATAACGGCTTTGCTGCCTTTCGGTAAAACGCGTGGAATGTTTTCCCAGAAGCCGCCACCGGTAATGTGTGACAATGCATGTACAGGTACGTGTTTAATCAGCTCCAGAACCGGTTTAACGTAAATGCGGGTAGGTTCTAATAAATGATCAGCCAGTGTTTTGCCTTGCAGATGAGACTCTAAATCGGCACCGCTCACTTCAATAATTTTGCGAATAAGCGAGTAACCATTTGAATGAGGTCCGCTTGAAGCCAGAGCAATTAAGGCATCGCCGTCGGCAACTTTGGTGCCGTCAATAATTTCAGACTTTTCCACCACACCGGTACAGAAACCGGCTAAGTCATAATCGCCGCCTTCGTACATGCCTGGCATTTCTGCGGTTTCCCCACCAATAAGAGCACAACCCGACTGTTCACAGCCGTCGCCGATACCGGCAACCACGTCAGCTGCTACGTCTACGTCCAGTTTGCCTGTTGCGTAGTAGTCAAGGAAGAACAGTGGCTCAGCGCCTTGTACAATAAGGTCGTTGACGCACATAGCAACCAGGTCGATACCCACACCGCGGTGACGCTTAAGGTCTATGGCTAAACGCAGCTTGGTGCCTACACCGTCGGTGCCGGACACCAGAACCGGTTGTTTATAACCCGCCGGAATTTCACACAGAGCACCAAACCCACCAATGTTACCCATGACTTCAGGCCGGTGCGTGCGCTTGGTAACGCCTTTAATACGTTCAACCAATGCATTACCAGCGTCAATGTCGACGCCCGCGTCTTTATAACTTAAAGAAGGTTTTTTATCGCTCACAGAATAATCCCGACTGGCAAAATTTGCGCGCAAGTTTAACACGATTTAAGCCAGAAAAGGTAGCTTAAGCGGCTCCTTATTGTGTCAGGATTTCTCTGCGATAAACCGGTAGCCGACACCGGGTTCTGTTTCTATATACTTTGGCTGTGCCGGGTCATCTTTGAGCTTTTTACGTACCTGGCTGACAAAAATACGCAAATAGTGGGTGTCTTCCTGGTGTGTTTGGCCCCAAATTTTCTCCAGCAACTGTTGCTGAGTAACGAGTTTTTGCGGGTGGCTGACTAAAAAATCCAGTAAGGCGTATTCTTTACGGGACAAGTTAACTATCTCGTTTTGCAGAAACACTTTGTGTTGCTCGCGGTCGATGAGTAACTCACCAAAACGAAGCTGGGCTTCGGCTGTGGGTTGTTCAATGGAGAGGTCGCGTAATAAAACATGAATACGCGCCATAAGCTCCCGAATACCAAAGGGTTTGGTCAGGTAGTCGTTAGCACCACCTTCCAGCAGTTTCACTTTCTGCAGTTCGTCGTCGCGCGCCGTCAGTACCAATACCGGCACCTGACTCCATTCGCGCAGCTGTCGCATTACCTGATAGCCGTCAGCGTCAGGCAGGCCTAAGTCCAGAATAACCAAATGCGGGTTCTGGCTGGTAATCTGCTTTATCCCTTGCTCGGCTGTCGCTGCTTCCAGGTAGGTGTACCCTTCGGCGGTGAGTGAGGCCCGCATAAAGCGTCGTATCTGTGGTTCGTCATCAATGACTAAAATGCGGGGGCCGTCGGTGCGGGCTTGTGCATTCATGAGACTTCCTCTGTGATGTTGGCGCGTGGTAATTTAATTCGGACAAGGCAGCCATCAGAGCTTTCTTCAATACCTATGTGGCCGTTATGAATGTCGATTATTCCTTTAGCAACTGACAGCCCAAGACCGGTTCCGCCAGTGCCCGAATCTTTCTCGCGCGACGAATAAAAAACATTAAATACAAGCGAGCGCTTACTGGTTTCTATGCCGGGGCCTTCATCTTTAATATCAATGACAATGAACTTGTCGGTTTCTGACAGTGACAAAGTAACCGGCGCTGTCTCGCCGGAAAAGCGCATAGCGTTATCAATGACATTAAACAATGCCTGCTCCAGCAGCGAGGACTGAACTTCAACCATAGCGTGCTGTAAATTATCTTTAACCAGTAACCGTTCTTGTGAAGCAAAGCGCGAAAGAGTTTTACTGATAACCGGACGAATATCCTGCACTGCATGAGTTAGACGAATTTCGCCGTGCTGCAGTCGGGTTGCCTGTAACAGGTTTTCAATATAACGATGCAGGCGGTCACTCTCATCGAGCGCACCCTGTAACAGCTCGGCTCGTTCTTGTTCGGGCAAGCGTTTCTGATACGCCTGCAATGTACTTAAATTGCCAATGACGCTGGCCAGCGGGGTTCTCAGATCGTGTGAAACCGATAGCAGAATGTTTGAGCGCAGCTGGGCCTGACGTAAGCTTTCTTTTTGGTTTCTGAACAAGGTGACTAAGTGGCTGGTAATAACGCCCACGGCAATAAATACAATTGCAGTAACCATTTCGTCTATGTCAGTCATGTGCAGCGAATAGCGCGGTTCTGTAAATAAAAAATTAAACAGCAGCAAGGCCAGAACAACGGCAAGTAGTGCCGCGCGAAAATTGGTTAAAAACGCAATAAGCAACACCGCCAGTTGCAGAATGAGCACCGTGCCGGAGGTGGGCAATAACCAGTGATCGAGCAGGTAAGCAAGGCCCGCCGCAGTGCCGGTGATGGCAGCGGACGCCAGGTAACCTAACCACGGCTGTTTACTCATGTTCTAATCTCATGTGCTAGTCCCGCCAGAATTGAGGAAGTAACAATGTTAGCAAAGTAAAGTATTCAAGGCGTCCTAAAATCATTGCTAACGTCAGTACCCAGGTTCCGGTGTCTGATACCGGAATAAAGTTACTGGAAACTTCGCCAAAACCCGGACCAAGTACGTTCAGACACGCCGAAACGGCGGTAAATGCCGAGAAAAAATCCAGCCCGGTCAGCATCAGTATGAGGGTAAGCACCATGGAACTAATTGCGACCATTAGCATAAAGCTCATTACCGCCTGAATCACGTCGTTAGTCACCGCTTTTCCCTGATACACCACTTTCAGAATGGCACGCGGGTGGATGGCCTGCAGCATTTGGTGTTTCAGGATGCGTAAGGTAATGACATTACGGACAAATTTGTTGCCTCCGGCAGTTGACCCCGCGCAGCCGCCCAGGTAACTGGCTGCCACTAAAAAGCCAGCCGTAGCCGCAGGCCAGGCAGAGAGGTCATCGGCACCGTAACCGGTACTGGTCATAAAGGAAACGACATGAAAAACCGCCTGATTCAGAGACTCCCCGAAGGAATGGTGAGTTTGAGCGTTGAATGCCAGAGCGGTAAGAATAACGCTGAAAACGGCCAACGCAATTAAAAACCAGCGAGTTTCCTCGTCTTTCCAGTAGCCACTTATGGCTCTGGCTGTAAACAGTTTATGGTGCAGGGCAAAACTGATAGCCCCCAGAATCATAAACACATCGGCAACTATAAGAATAATTGGTTGCTGAAAGTGGCCCATACTGGCGTCGTAGGGCGAAAACCCGCCGGTTGATACGGTCGTCAGACTATGGGCTATGGCATCGAAAGGAGACATTCCGGCCAACCAGTAACTGCCGGCACAGCCTATTGTCAGGCACAGGTAAACTAACCAGAGGTAACGGCTTGTACTCGCAACACGTGGTGCTAACTTCTCATTTTTAATGGGACCCGGAGTTTCAGCCTTAAGCAGGCGCATGCCACCCACGTTTAGCATGGGAAGAATGGCGACTACAAAAATCACGATACCGAGCCCGCCCATCCATTGCAGAAACTGGCGGTACAGTAAAAAGCTTTTGGGCATTTCATCAAGGCCGGTGAGAATGGTGGCACCGGTGGTGGTCATAGCGCTGACCGACTCAAATACTGCGTCGGTAAAGCTAACCCCGGTAACAGACATAATGGGTAATGCTCCCAGAACGCCTATTAAAATCCAGGTGAATGAAGCGAACGCCAAGGCTTCGCGGAAAAAGATTTTCTTTTGCCCGCCGTTATTAGTGCGTATGAATAGAAAGAGCGCGAGAACAAGGCAGAGCAAAGAGGAATAAATAAAGTCGGTAAAGGTTTTGTCCCTAAAGACAAAAACCGAAAGCAAACCAAAAAAACACTGAATTGAGGCAATCCAGATCATAGGCCAGGTTAATAGGCGCAACGTTGCTTTTAGATTCACTGTAACCTCATACGAAGAACCGACTTTTTCTATTGCTAAGGTTAATTCTGCAGGGCGTAAAATCTCTATACCGAAAGCGTCTTTAGGCGTAAAATCTGCGTAAAATTAAGGGGTTTTATTTTATGGCCAGTATTCAACCGGCACGTAATGAGCATTTAGACGCTGTAGCGGCACTAGAAGCTGTCACTTTCCCCGAAGATGCGATCAGTAAGCGTAGTTTTCGGCGGTTTATTGAGTCGCCTAGTGCGGATTTTCAGGTGTTACTGCTGAACGAAAAGGTCATTGGTTATACCGTTGTCCTGTACCGAAATAATACAAATCTGGCTCGACTCTATGCTTTGGTTGTCGAAAAGGAACATCGCAGTAATGGCTATGGTCGCCGTTTGTTGCAAACTGCAGAAGACTTGGCCGATGAGCGGCACTCCCTGTTTTTACGTACCGAGGTAGCAACCTCTAATACCGTAGGGCAACAGCTGATGAACAGCGAAGGCTTCCGGGCAATAGAGCTGCGTGAAGCCTACTTTCCGCCTTCTGCGTCGCAATCGACAGACGCTCTGGTGCTGCAAAAGCTATTGCCTCGTTATGAAATGGGCGAAGATGCGGGCGTGGGAGCAACTGAAGAATACGTTCCTATGCTGACCCAGTCGACGGAGTTTACCTGCGGCCCCGCAAGCTTGCTAATGGCTATGGACTACTTCGGCCGGCCCAGTAGCGACCCGCAAGCCGAAGAGCTGGAAATTTGGCGTCAGGCGACGACCATTTATATGACCTCCGGGCACGGTGGCTGCGGCCCTCATGGGCTTGCGCGGGCGGCGTTTCAGCGTGGCCTGAAAGTTCGGGTGGAGGTCAATACCGACCAGCCATTATTTGTGGATTCCGTCCGTCAGGAGCAGAAAAAAACGGTTATGCAGCGCATACAGCAGGCCGATATGACCTACCTGGAAAAGCATGGTGTTCCCATTGTTGTACGCGACTATGACGTGACGTTAATAAAAGAGGACTTAAGCCAGGGCTGTCTGGTTATGGTGCTTATCTCTACTTATCAGTTTGACGGTATTAGGGCACCGCATTGGGTCTTAATTTGCGCGGCCGACGATGACTTTATCTACATAAACGACCCCGATTACGACACTTTACCCTGGGAATCTCCTACCGAACGTCAGTATTTACCGGTGCCTATAAGTACCTTCAGCAAAGCCTTTGGCTACGGTGGTCGTAAGCAAAAAGCAGCGGTTGTACTTTCAGCTGATTTAACAACAAAGTGATCAATTCCCCTTGAATTCTGCGTAATTATGCTCAAAGTCATATAACAGTATTAGATGAAAAAGGAATTCCGTATGAGTTCAGCATTTGATGATTTTGAATTAAAAGGCCACAAGTTTGAGAACCGTTTTGTTGTGGCTCCCATGACACGAACCAGTGCCGACAAGAAGGGCAAGCCAACGGAGTTAATGGGCGAGTATTACGAGCGTTTCGCGAAAGGTGGCTGGAGCATGATCATCAGCGAAGGCGTATACACAGACCGGCAGGCAAGTCAGGGCTATGAAAATCAGCCGGGCATTACCGACGCACCACAAACCGACGCCTGGAAAGAAATTGTCGAACGAGTACACAAGCATGACTGCAAGTTTATTATGCAGTTGATGCATGCTGGCGCTCAGTTCCAGCATAATGAATACACAGACACACCCATTGCGCCCAGCGAAGTAAAGCCTAAAGGTGAACCGCTGGACTTGTATGGCAAAACCGACGGCTGGCCCGAAGTGAAAGCCATGGATGAAACGGATTTTGATGCCGTTATGAACGGTTTTGTTGGTGCCGTAAACCGGGCTAAAGAGGCCGGTTTTGACGGGGTTGAGTTGCACGCAGCTAATGGGTATTTACTGAATGAGTTTTTAAGTGACTACTTTAACCAGCGCCCTGATCAGTGGGGCGGAGACATGGCAAAACGCATGCATTTTCTGGAATTACTGGTTAAGGCCGCGAAATCCGCCGCAGGCGACGACTTCATTGTCGGTGTGCGTTTAAGCCAAATTACCGTGACTGACTCTGATTATCAGTGGCCGGAAGGCGAGGACGCCATGATAAAAGTGGTGAAGGCCATGGAGAAAGCCGGTGTGGATTACATTCACACAACAGATACGGACGTAATGCGTAAGCCATTTAAAGGTGGCAGTAATAAGTCATTGGGCGACATTGTGCAGGAGTTTTCGGACATTCCGTTAATTGTAAATGGCGGTATTAGCGAGAAAAACTATGAGCATGTCGCGGGGCATTATCCTAATGCTTTGCTTGCTATGGCTAAAACGTCATTAGCGAATCCGGACTTTCCAATTCGCATTAAGTCTTCCGAGCCAATACGTCAGCTCGATTTTGCCATGCTGCAACCAACCGCTACACTTGAAAATGAGTGGAAGTGGCGCGATGAAAACGACGCGCACATTGAACTGGATTAAAGCGAATTTTAAGTAGCGGACAGGAGGTTTCGACTATGAAAAAAGTAGCAGTTATTTTATCCGGCTCCGGTGTTTTTGACGGAGCCGAAGTGAACGAAGCTGTATTAACCTTATTGCACATAGCAAAGCAGGGAGCCAGCTACGAATGCTTTGCACCAGACATTGAACAAATGCACACCATTAACCACCTTAAGGGTAAGGAAAGCGGTGATAAGCGCAATGTTCTGGAAGAGGCGGCGCGCATTACCCGCGGTGAAGTAAAACCTTTAACCGACTTAGATTCGTCTGAGTTTGATGCGTTGATATTGCCGGGCGGTTTTGGTGTTGCCAAAAACTTCTGCGATTTTGCCGTTAAAGGTGCTGATATGACGGTAAACGACCAGGTGTTGAAAGTTGGTAAAGCCTTTGTTGAGGCGAAGAAGCCAGCAGGCTATATGTGCATTTCCCCTGTCTTATTGCCACACATATACGGAAAGGGTGTGAAAGTCACCATTGGTAACGACGGAGAAGTTGCCAGTGCCATTAACAAAATGGGCGGCGAGCATGTGAACTGCGGTGTTCGCGATATTGTTGTTGATGACAAGCACCAGTTAGTGACCACACCGGCCTACATGCTGGCTGAAAACCTGCCGGATGCCGAAGAGGGCATTAGCAAGCTGGTTGAAAAAGTTTTGTATATGGCGGCCTAGTACTTGACTTAGCGTCCAATAAATAACCGCTTGAGTGCAGAACTTATAGCACTTAAGCGGTGTCTGAGTTATAGTACACAAGTTACGTAAGTAATAGCTTTGGGGCTGATCTGGATTCGACGGGATACACGAAACCCAAGGTGCATGCCGAGGTGAGGCAGGCCTCGTAAAAAGCCTCAACCTAATAGTTGCAAACGACGACAACTACGCTCTAGCGGCTTAATAACCCGCTAAGCCCATCCCCCGGCGCTTTGTCTGCGAGACCGGACCAGGATGGCTCAAACTAATGTAGACTCGCGTGGAGGCTTTGTCCGGAGCTGAAGCGTTAAAACCAATCGGACTCGTCAGTTGTGAAGCCTGTCAGTCGGCGTCACACTGATTAACTAAAAGACTGACTAAGCATGTAGGACCGAGGATGTAGGTATTGCGGACGCGGGTTCAACTCCCGCCAGCTCCACCACATTATTAAATCAGGGCGCTCCAGTAGCGCCCTTTTTTATGCCTAAAGCCCCTTTCATAGAGCCTCTTAAGCTATTTTAGATTCTCAAGTAATCTCACGATATTCCAGGGAAGCCTAACGTTTTTGTATTCCAGGTTGTATTCCTGAGCGATGGGTATACAATCCAGGAATACAACGATTGGAGATTTTGATATGCCACGGCCTGTGACTCCGCTTAACGACAGTCAAATAAAAAAAGCTAAGCCAAAGGAAAAAGACTGTGTTTTTTCTGATGGTGGGGGGCTTCAGTTGCGCATTAGAGCTTCCAGTGGTTCAAAGTTATGGAATTTTAATTACCTGCATCCAGTTACAAAGAAACGTATGAATATGGGGTTGGGGATGTACCCTGAGGTTAGCCTAAAAAAGGCCAGAAGCTTAGCGGAAGAGGCTCGGGCAAAAGTTGCTGAAGGCATAGACCCTAAGCTTTCTAGAGATGAAAGTATTCGGACTCAGCGAACTGAGCAAGAGTCGACTTTACGTAAAGTTGCTGAAGATTGGTTTGAAACTAAGAAAACCAAAGTCACGGATGATTATGCGGATGACATTTGGCGATCACTAGAGCTTCATGTATTCCCAGACTTAGGCAAAAAGCCGATAAATGAAATTACTGCGCCGATGTTTATCCAGGTACTTAAACCGATAGAAAAGTCGGGGCGCTTGGAAACTGTGAAGCGTGTTATTCAACGTGTTAATGAAATCATGGTCTTCGCCACGAATACTGGTGTTATCCAGGCTAATCCCCTAGCTGGAGTGAAAGCAGCTTTTCAGTCGCCCAAAAAGCAGCATTTACCAACAATAGGAAAGGATGAACTACCGGTATTCTTGGATAAACTCCAAAACACTAGCGTCAGTAAGGTTACTAGGCATTTAATTAAATGGCAGTTACTTACGATGGTTCGGCCATCTGAAGCTGCTGGCGCTAGGTGGGAAGAAATTGAAAGGTTAGATAACGGTGAGGTTAATTGGATTATACCGGCTGAACGAATGAAAAAGCGACGTCAGCACATTGTTCCTCTACCGACGCAAGCCATAAAAGTGCTGGATAAAATGAAAGAGATTAGCGGTAACAGAGAGCATATTTTCATTTCAATGAAGAACCCTAACACGCATGTAAACAGTCAAACTGCGAATATGGCGATACGACGCATGGATTATAAAGATAAGCTCGTTAGCCACGGTTTAAGAGCTTTGGCGAGTACTATTCTAAATGAAGAAGGGAAGGATCCTGATCTGATTGAATCTGCGTTGGCGCATACTGACCCTAACCAGATACGCAGTGCTTACAATAGATCTCAGTATTTGGAACGCCGTCGGGAATTGATGCAGTGGTGGGGGGACTATCTTGATAATGCCGTCCGCGCGGGCATATGAGACGGTATGGGATAAACGAGGGGCTCCTGAGAAGGCGTAGTAGCTCCACCGTGCTTTAATTAGCTTTTACAGCCTTTTTTGTCACAATTTATTTTTTCGTGTGAGTTCACCCAGTGACTTGAGTTTTCTTTAGTGTTGAATCCGCAACCAGTTCTCCCGCCTTTACTTCCTTGATGCACAACTCCGGTTGGTGTGTGTTTTACTGCCATAATTAACCTTCCTATTTTAAGCTTAGTGTTTAACTCTAATGTGAATTTTGTATATAGGTGATATTTTTTGAATGTGCAAACTAAACTCTGGATGAGAGAGGTTAGTGACAATGAAAATTAATTTTTTAGGCTCTATACCGCTTCTTCAACTCTTTCATTGCCGATTCTTGGCAGTCATCAATCTTTTTGCGTAACTTTTCACACGTATCGTTAGCAGTTGAATACTGAAAGCCTTCAATAATTTCTATAGTGCAGAAAAACTTAAGAATCGCCTGTACTTCGTACACTGATTCAATTAGAGAAACATGTTTGCTTTTGTCAATCGGTATCTTAGAGTGAACCGGCAAGCACTGCTAGGATGATCGTTTCAAAACCATCGTAACGGTACAGTGCGAGATGGCCACTCTGGCCAAAATCAATGAGCCACTCTCTAAATTCGACGGGCATATCATTCAGAGGGCGGCCATTTTCGGGTTGATGAGCCAAAACAAGGACGTCCTGGTGGATGTTTTTAACGGCCTCGCGGGCAGCTATCAGAGCCTTGTTTCGCAAAGGTACCTTAGAAATCCAGCACTTATGAAAGGAGGTTAGCGCCTCAACCATAGCCGAACGAATATGCTAATTTAGATCCTCCGGCACAAAGTAAGCAAGGTTTTGGTAAAGCCATGAAGGTAAAAGTGCGTGTGCTAAAGCGTCGTTATACAATGTGTCATGTACTTTGCTGCTTCTGACAAAACTGTTTTTATGGAAATCATAGTAACCAGCCATACTTCCGCTTGGCGTTAAAATGATCACAGCGTCGTTAGTCATCCACGCATAGTTATTACCAAATTGCATCATCGCACGATTGGCAAACGGTACATTTTCTGCAGATAGATCCTGCCCTATTGACGGAGTCCAGGAAGAAACACCCGCAAGCGATATAACAGTCGGTAACAAATCAATTTGACTGACTATTGAATCTATTTTCCTGGGTTTAATAGACCCTCCCAAAATAAGCCCGGGTATATGGAATTTATTAATGGGCACTAATTCGTTGCCGTAGACACGCGTATCATGGTCTGCAACAATTAGAAAAATCGTGTCCTCCCAATATTCACTTCTTTTTGCCTTTTTAATGAATTCACCCAGAGCGAAATCTGCGTATTTAACCGCATTTTCAACCGTATTCTTTGACTTCGAATAGAGCTCAATTGCATTGTCCGGAAACTCAAACGGCTCATGATTGGACGATGTAAAAACTAAACTAAAAAAAGGTTGCCCGATTTTTTCCAGTTCCTTAAATCGCTGATGCGCCGTATTAAATAAATCGCCGTCACTAGCCCCCCAACTGCCCACAAATTGTGGGTTAACAATGTCACCTTGCCCCAGTATTGATTGAAATCCGTTGCCGGTAAAAAAGCTCCCCATATTGTCGAAGTGGGTTTCACCACCGTAAATAAACTCGGTAAAATAGCCTTTACGCGACAACAAATCCGCCGCGGTATAAAAGTTTTGCTGCGATAAAGAGAGTTTTACGGTGCTTCTTGCAGGCGTTGGTAAAAAGCTTGAGATGACCGCCTCAATACCGCGAACCGAGCGAGTTCCTGTCGCGTACAACTGCTTAAACCACCAACCTTCCTGTCGTAACTGTTCAAGATTTGGTGTCACACCAACCCCACCTAAATCTTTAACAAAAGTAGCCCCCAGACTCTCCTCCAAAATAACAACAATATTTTTGGGTTTGTTGTAATTACGGGAGGCGGGATTAAAATGCACTGTTGGGTATTTTTCAGACGGAAAAGTTTTCTCAACTAAGTGAGGTTGTTTTTTCACGGTATTAAGTATCTGATCGATGGGAACCTTACCATACACACTGGCAGCGCTTGCCTCATGACGCATATTATAAATTGCATATTCGACAGAGTAAGCTGAACTAATAACTAAACTATTCACAAGCGCATCAGACGTCACTGCAAAAAAGGCTGGGTTAGCCGGCCGGTGCGCCAGAGTTGAGCGGACACCAGCAAAGACAAGGATCACTAACAACGGCCAGACAACCAGAGAACTGACAACCTTCTTGTTATCGATGGGGGGTGATGTATTCAAGCGCTTCGCTAATTTAGTTAACCCATATAAACAGCCAATCACAACCACGCCGCTTACAAATAACCAGGGTTTAAAACCAGCCCAGAGCATACTAAACACTTCTTTGGGATATTCTAAATATTCAATGAACAAGCGGTTAGGTCGCAAATCGTATTGCATAACAAAAGCTGGCGTTGATATCTCCATAAACGCAATATAGGTAATAGCGATAATCAACCAGATGCTCTGAAGTTTTTGCCATAGCCCCAAACCCCATCGGTTTAGAAATAACGGCGCAAATAACAATAATGGCAGTGTCAGATATCCCATTTGAACAACGTCAGCCCTCAATCCCATCACCATCAGATAGCCAATATTCGCCGCCTCCGTTACACGATCAAACTGCCAGATAAACAGCAGCAGACGGCTGACACTCAAAATGATTAAGCCAAGCGCAAATCCTACAATCAGCGTCTGATAGTGCGCTAAAGACCGCGTCGCTTTTTTTAGCAAAACATTCCACATTAAGAATCCAATCCATTTGTAGCTTTAGTGATGCGATGGATAGTAAAGGGGGAACCTTAAGCTGAACTTAATATTGGTCGTTTAGGATGTATTTTTTTATCGTGACAGGACTCATCATGAAACCAGGCAAAACAGGAGTAATCCGAATACTTCATGCAACGCGGTATTCCATAAAGGGGCTAAAAGCTGCATGGCTTTTTGAAGCCGCATTTCGGCAAGAAGTGTTACTGTTCATTTTATTAGCGCCTATTTTAGTGCTGGCACCGTTGGCGTTAGCAGAGCGGTTGTTAATGTTTTTGTCTCTGTCCGGCTTACTCATTACTGAGTTGCTTAATTCCGCTGTAGAAGCTGTAGTCGACCGTATCGGCGCAGACTTTCATGAGCTTAGCGCGCGAGCGAAAGATATCGCGTCGGCCGCTGTATTTCTTGCGATCATTCAGTTCATCATCGTTTGGGCAGCACTCTTATGCCAGCTTTGAAGATGACAACAACCAGCCAACGTTGGCTGATTACTCTGGTCATTTTTATTGCGGTGTTAACAACGGCAGAATTATTTGATCTCAAATTTCTATTTGCCAATGCACTCTATCGGCTAGAAGGGGGGCAGTGGTCACTTAAACACCACTTCATTACTGAAACCATTTTTCATGAAGGTGCTCGGAACCTCAATCTCATCGCTGTCATTTCGCTACTGGCCTTAACCTTATTCCAGTTTTTTCCGGGAAAAAATAACGCTCAGCGGCGTCGCTATATGCTGCTGCTCTTATCTATTTTACTGTCTTTTGGCTTGGTTAATTACCTTAAAGCGACTCTGGGGATGGACTGTCCCTGGGATCTGCGTGTATACGGCGGCACCAAACCTTACTTCAGTTTGTGGTCGTTGAATGACAGCCCCTTTAGCTCAGGACGATGCTTTCCGTCGGGGCATTCGAGTATCGGTTTTGCCTGGATCGGGCTTTATTTTTTCTGGCGTAAAAATCAGCCCGTCCTTGCTAATACATCGGCTGTTTTCTCACTTTTTGTTGGCTTCACTCTCGGCTTTGCACAACAACTGCGTGGCGCCCACTTCTTCGTCGACGATATCACTACAGCGTTTATTTGCTGGAGCATCGCGTTACTCATTTTTCATATAGGTGAGCATCATGAAACGACTGACACTTAATTTTTCAATACTGTTAATGGTTGTTGCAACTTGGTTAACCTTTGCCTACTCAGCGCCTTTATTAAACACTTTGGAGGCTTATGGTGTCCAGTCATTCACACAGTTTAAGTTAATGGCATTCACACTCTGTTTTTATGCTTTTGTGCTGGCCTTAAGCCGGTTTATTAATGCGTTCAAGCCACTGGCGATTATTTTAATTATTGTGGCTGCGCCGGCCTCATTTTATATGCTGCAATACGGCATTGTTATTGACTCCGACATGCTCATCAATACCATGGAGACCGACCCAGCAGAGGCCGGAGACCAATTTTCTACCAGTTTTTTTATCACGTTAATGGCACTGGGTATCATCCCTTCGTTATTGCTGATGTACATAAAAATCCCCAAAGCAAGAACACTTACACAGATCAAACAAAGTCTTGTTACAGCAGTCTGCTTCTGTTTTTTAGCGGTCGGTATTGTTTATACAAGTTATGACGACTTTGCCTCCTTATTTCGTAACCATCGGGATGTAAAATATCGGATCGTCCCATTCAATGTCATCTCGGCGAGTGTTTCAGTCATAAGACAAAAACTAGAAAGGCCGGCTCAGTTTACCTCTTTGGGGCAGGACGCGGTGCAAACTAAAACTTCGGCAAAGCCAAAAGTAATGGTTGTCATATTGGGCGAAACAGCGCGTGCAGATCACTTTTCACTGAATGGTTATGAGCGTCCGACAACACCCATGCTTTCCCAGTTAGCAACTTCAGAACCAATCTTGAGCTACAAAGCTGCCATGTCATGCGGCACAGCTACGGCTGTTTCTGTTCCCTGCATGTTCAGTTTTTTAACGGCAGACACTTATTCCAATGCCGCCAGAAATTCCAGTAACGTATTAGATGTGTTAGAAAATGCCGGTATCAGAGCAAGCTGGATTGAAAACAACTCCGGGTGCAAGGACGTCTGTAACCGTATTCATACCATTGTAATGGATGAAGATCGGTGCGGAGAAACGGGCTGCTACGACTTTGAGATGCTTGATGACTTGAGCTCCTGGTTACGAAACATCACTCAGGATTCGATTATTGTGCTTCACCAAATGGGTAGTCATGGGCCAGCATATTACAAACGCTCGCCAGAGAAACTCAAACATTTTTTACCAGAGTGTAAAAGCGAGGAATTAACAAACTGCGCAAAAGAAGAAATTATTAATGCGTACGACAACAGTTTATTGATAACTGATCGGCTCGTGAGTCAGGCCATTAGGTTATTGAGGAGCCACAAAGAGCTGGAGAGCAGTATGATGTATGTATCCGACCACGGTGAGTCCCTGGGTGATAACGGTATCTACCTGCATGGTTTACCAAATTGGTTAGCGCCCGAGGAGCAACGACATATCCCTTGGATAATTTGGCCTTCAGAGACATTTGAAATGACGGGGAATAATACAGACGCCAATATTAATCACGATAATTTCTCGCATACTGTATTAGGTTACTTTAATGTAGAAACGTCACTTTATAATCCAAGCCTTGATTTAACCCGTTTAACGAGAGATATGTAAATGCGTCTACTACTCCTTGAAGATGACAAAACCTTGGCAGAAGGTATCATTAAGGGCCTGAATCGTATGGGTTATATGGTCGAACTCGCTATGAATCTGTCGCAAGCGGAAAGTGCCCTTAAAACTGACCAATTCGAACTGGCAATTTTTGATCTTGGCCTGCCTGATGGCAATGCCGTATCCTTGATCAAAAAACTGAGAAAGGCAGGACAACCCGTTCCTATTGTCGTACTCACCGCTTGGGATGATGTTGATACGAAGGTGCTGGCACTGAATGAGGGCGCCAATGATTACGTAGTAAAGCCGTTTGAGCTACGTGAGTTAGAAGCCCGTGTTCGGGTTCAGGTGCGAAAAGCAAACCTCCAACTTAATGATGTTATAAATTGCGGCGATCTGAGCGTTGATATTGCATCACAACAATGTCGCTTTCAGCGCAAACTCATTAATTTAACCCGGTTAGAATGGATATTACTCAAACAACTCGCGTTGCATGTCGGAAAGATAGTGAGTAAAGAGCAGTTAGAAACTGCATGTTATGGCTGGGATAGCGATAACGAAAGCAATTCGTTAGAGGTCCATATTCACCATTTACGAAAAAAACTGAACCCTAGCCTGATAACTACCATCCGAGGTTTAGGCTATCTGTTAAAAGATGAGTCATCATGAAATTCTGGTCGCTTCGCCGCTCATTGGTTATTGGCATTAACTTAGCTGTAATTGCTGTATTAGTGTTCACAGCCTGGGCTAGCTATCGGGATATTCTGCACGAGTTAGATGAAGTTTTTGATGCGCAACTCGCACAAACCGCAAAGTCGCTGGCAGCATTTTATACACACTCTTCGGAAACTCAGTCTGTACCTAAAAGGATCCCAATATCAAACTACAATGATACCGGTGAAGATGAGTCCGCTAATGAGAGAGGCCCTAGCGGCCATAAGTACGAATCTAAAATCGGCTATCACATATACAACTCTGAAGGTAAATTGCTGGCCTTAACTAATCAGTTGAAGATACTGCCGCTGAAAAATTTAGACGCTGGCTACCATACGTTAGAAAATGATGCGCAGACATGGTTTATCTTTAGTTATTTTTCGAAATCTAAGGGCATTTGGGTGCGTACCTTTCAACGGGAGGATGTACGCAGTGAGCTCAGTGGTTACTTGGCTACAGAACAGCTGTACCCGCTAGTATTGATGTGGGTACCGATAAGCTTAATAATACTCTTTATTGTTTATCTTGTACTGAAACCGGTTAATCGATTCGCCATTCATTTAAGAGCCAGAGCGTTAAACAACCTGTCACCAATTGAGTCAGAACTGCCCAAAGAGTTGATCCCGATAAAGCAGGCAATTAATAAATTATTACATCAAATTAAGATGTTTTCAGAGAGGGAAAAGCGTTTTATTGCTGATGCGTCACATGAGTTACGAACACCGTTAAGCGCAATTCAAGTACATGCGGAAAATATTATTCACGCTGAATCGCTGGAGGATTCCAAACAGTCCGGTAAAGCCATTTTTAGTACCGTAGAGCGCATGTCGCATTTAGTTAATCAACTCTTGCGCTTAAATCGACTGGATAGTTTGGATAAGTCTACTGATTTCTCCGAGATTGAACTCAAAACGCTTGTTTCTGCAGCCATCAACGCTCTCCCCACAAACACGGTCGAGAATTATCAATGGCAAATCGACGCTCCCACAATCAAGATAGCCTGCAATGAAACTTTGATAATAAGCGCGTTGACCAATCTTCTATCCAACGCCATGAAATTTTCACCCGCAGATTCCAAGATACAAATAAATGCAGTTGAAACATCAGAAAGCATTACTATCAAAATAATGGATCAAGGCACCGGAGTACCCACAGAAATGCTTCAGCGAATGGGAGAGCGGTTTTATCGGTTTCAAGGGCATAGTGGAATCGACGGCTCTGGTCTTGGTTTATCCATTACCTCGAAGATAATACAATTGCACGATGGAAAAATATCATTCAACAATATTCATCCAACCGGATTTGCAGTACAAATAGAGCTTCCAAAAAGCACAGTTTTGGAAGCTAAGTTAAATTCATAAGTTAGGCGATAAGAAATAGTTGCCGTCAGGTTGAGTTGTTCGGATCCTGATGATTTAAACTTTACTTCAAGAATAATGTTTAAGTTACCAAGTCGTTAGCTCTAATTTGGCGATTTCTGTACAAATCTCGGCTTACCATCCCTCTCAAATCCACTAAATTTAGCAGTGTCTCTACCAGGTCATTATCAATTCCGTATTGGCGGTGTGCTTCTTTAATAAATAGATCATCAATGTGCATAATACCGTCGTCAATGGTACAAATTTAGGTGCCCGAGCCTTACTGACGGTACTTGCTCGCGAACAGTCTGAAAATTCTCAATGTTTCACGATGTATTGCATGCAATGAACCCGTATCTTTTGTTTTATAAATGTACTACTGCTCTTGGTAGGAGCCAGCAGCTCGTAGTTGCGAACCCTTCTCAAGCGTACTTTTACTGCTTATTGATCTGCCGTTGGTCTTGTCTTCTCCCTATCAATTGTCTCATCCAGCGCAGCAAGATAATTGCTTAACATCTTTAGTGAATGTTTGAGCACATAACTTTAAGCCTTCTACCATCGTAAGGTATGGGAAGAGCTCATCAGCCAACTCATTGACTGTCATTCCTGCTCTTATCGC
>NZ_JBNIEY010000015.1:0-22076 GCF_051842345.1 Idiomarina sp. ST20R2A10
GGCTCCCCAGGTTGGATTCGAACCAACGACACATGGATTAACAGTCCACCGCTCTAACCAACTGAGCTACTGGGGAACAACATTCAACGGCTGCGAATATTAAAGCTCATACGCAGGGGTGTCAACTATTCTGCGAAGGTTTTTAAAGGAAAACGGTTCGGTTGTCGAAAAAGTCGACAAAATAGCTTTTTTAATCATATCAGCGCTAAAACAGGCGCCAATCGCTGTCGATGACAATGTCAAGTAACTGTAAAATATTCAGGCATAACATAAGTACTATGTTTATCGCTGATCTCATTATCCACAGATATCTGAATGTCGCAGTAGATAACGGCTACATGATCTTATCCACGGAATCTGTGGATAACCTTGTGTTTAACTCTGTTAAGTCGTAAGAGTGATGCGGGTTTGAGGCCATTTTTAGGGCTGGTTAAAAAATAACGCAGTGATTTAATTACTATAAAATACAATAAGTTACGTTATTTTGATGAATAAACACTCATGTTGGTGATTCCGTCACCAACCAATGCCTGAAGAATCAGCAACTTGTGTATTTCTTAGTGAATTTGACTAAAAAACGCGCCAAAAAATCTTTCCGGAAATAGGTTGCTCGGGCTTGACATTGATTAAATTGATCGGGATCTAATTGACTTTATCTGAGGTGGACTTTTAGTAATTTGTAATAAAACTATCAAAATAGAAAAGGGCAATATTGGCGTGATTTAAGCTGGAATGACTGTTCAATTAATAGGGTTTTGGCGCTCATTCAGGGAAATGGCGCCAAAACCTTTATTTTATAAACTTTCTGAGAAGTCTTTAATTCTCTTAACGGCTTCTTTTAATACATCCATGCTGGTCGCAAAGGACAGGCGGCAATAGCCATCGGTACCGAAGGCTGAGCCCGGCACTAAGGCCACGTTTGCTTCGGTAAGTAGTTTTTCGCAAAGTTCAACGTCACTGCTGACCTTAGCTTTAGCCATTAATTCGTCAACCTGTGCGAACGCGTAGAAGGTGCCGTCACCGGGTACACAGTTAACGCCGTCTATGCTATTTAAGGCATCTACCAGGTAGTCGTGACGCTCTTTAAATGCACTTACCATGGTGTCGATGCAGCTCTGGTCACCATTTAATGCTGCCGCCGCTGCATACTGACTGATGCTGGTTGGGTTTGAAGTACTTTGTGACTGCATTTTTTTCATGGCTGCAATAATAGGTTTAGGCCCGGCAGCATAACCGATACGCCAGCCTGTCATTGCATAAGCTTTGGATACTCCGGTCAGGATAACGGTGCGATCTTTAAGATCCGGAGCCACCATAGGCAAGTTGGCAAAAGCGGAATCACTCCAGAGGATATGTTCATACATATCGTCAGTGGCGATAAGTACCTTTGGATAGTCACGCAGTACTTCAGCCAAAGCTTTCAGTTCGTCTGCTGTGTATGCAGTTCCCGCCGGGTTAGACGGACTATTAATAAACATTAACCGGGTTTTATCGGTCAAGGCTTCGCGCAGTTGTTCTGGTGTGATCTTAAAACGCTGATCAATACCGGCTTTAACAATAACGGGCTCTGCGCCAACCAGTTTGGTCATATCCGGATAAGAAACCCAATAAGGTGCGGGGATAATGACTTCATCACCCGGGTTTAACCAGGCACTGAGCAAATTAAAAATGCTGTGTTTGCCGCCGGCAGAGACAATAATTTCTTTGCGCTCGTAGCTTAGGTTATTGTCGCGCTGCAGCTTTTTAATGACCGCATCTTTTAGCTCGTCGATACCGTCAACCGCAGTGTATTTTGTTTTACCATCGCGAATCGCCTGAATAGCCGCTTCTTTGATAAAATCTGGTGTATCAAAATCTGGCTCGCCGACGCCCAGACCAATAACATCTTTGCCTTGTTGGCGTAATTCATTGGCTTTTTGAGTAACCGCCAGAGTCGGCGATGGTTGAATCGCATTGATACGATCAGAGAGTTGATAATCCACGTTCAGATCCTGTTTTTCGCAAGGGTTGAAATGCCCATTACTATACGGATCGCAGTGGCTAAAGTCTATTCTCCGTAGCCACAAAGCACAGTCTCATGTACACTATTCGGCTATCGAACTGAGGAGGGATTGAATGGCAGCTGCCGACGCATCACGAAGTCTTATCAGCGCGCCGGTAGGACAAAAACTCTGGGAAATGACCTGGCCGGTTATTTTCGGGGTGGCTACTCTAATTAGCTTCAATGTTGTCGATACCTTCTTTATCAGTATGCTCGGAACAGACCCTCTTGCGGCTGTCAGCTTTACCTTTCCCGTTACTTTCACCGTTATAAGCCTGGCCATAGGTTTAGGTATAGGCACTTCTGCCGTCATTGCCCGTAAATACGGCTCCGACAGGCCCGAAGAGGCTCATTTTGACGGTTTTTCTGCGCTCTCGGTATCCGCCATATTAGTTGCAGCATTGGCACTCATTGGCTATCTGCTGATGGATCCGGTTTTCAGTTTATTGCAGGCACAGGAACGGCTAATGCCGTTGATACGGGAGTATATGACGCTCTGGTATCTGGGCTGCGTGATGTTGGTTACGCCTATGGTTGGGAATGCGGTTCTGCGGGCTGCCGGTGACACACGAACACCATCGCTTATTATGGCTTCCGGTGGGTTGGCGAACGCCATTTTCGATCCAATTTTAATTTTTGGGCTAGGGCCTATTCCTGCCATGGGCATTGAAGGTGCTGCTCTTGCTAGTGTTATTTCCTGGTTTAGTGGTGTCTTTTTAGTGTTCTGGTTGCTGCGCAGAAACAAGCTGGTTTCTTCTAAACCGCCGGCCGGACGACCTTTTTTTCAGGCATGGGTTAAGTCAGCCCGCGGTATTTTAAAAATAGGTATGCCGGCAGCCAGCGCCAATATGCTGACGCCATTAGCTATGTCAGTGATGACTGCTATTGTCGCATCTTATGGAGCTCCAGCCGTGGCAGCGTTCGGTGTCGGGTCCCGACTGGAGTCACTGGCCAGCGTCATTATACTGGCGTTGTCTATGTCGTTGCCGCCATTAATTAGCCAGAACTACGGCGCGGATCGTATTGATCGGGTGAAAGAAGCCTATCGAACCGCGTTAAAAGCCGTGCTGGCCATTCAGGCGATCATTTATTTACTGATGCTGGTAACCGCACACTGGATAGCTCAGGTATTTGCCGAAGAGCAGGCGGTTGCCGACATTGTTAAGCTCTTTATTTATATTATGCCGTTGGGTTACGGGTTGCAGGGCATTATTATACTGACCAATTCCAGCTTTAATGCTGTGCACCGGCCAATGAACGCGTTGTGGTTAAGTATCATTCGGTTATTTGTTTTATTCGTACCGCTCTCTTATTTGGGGAGTGTACTCGCTGACTTAACCGGTTTATTCATTGGCGGGGTGGTCGCTAATCTGTTTACTGCTGTTATTGCGTATTGGTGGTTTTCACGCGAGTTGAGGAGAGAACGTGGCTAAGAAATTTGAACTGGTTTCTAAATACAAGCCGGCGGGTGACCAGCCCAAAGCCATTGAGTCGCTGCTCGATAATCTGGACGCCGGTCTGGCGCATCAGGTGCTGTTGGGGGTAACTGGTTCAGGTAAAACCTTTACTATGGCGAATGTCATTGAACGTTCGCAGCGTCCTACCTTGATACTGGCACACAATAAAACCCTGGCAGCGCAGCTTTATGGTGAGATGAAAGAGTATTTCCCCAATAACGCGGTGGAATACTTTGTCTCTTACTATGACTACTATCAGCCTGAAGCTTATGTGCCGACAACCGATACTTTCATTGAGAAAGACGCCTCAATTAACGACCACATAGAGCAAATGCGCTTGTCAGCTACCAAAGCTCTGATGGAACGCCGTGATGTGGTTCTGGTTGCGTCGGTATCTGCCATCTACGGTCTGGGTGATCCCGAGTCTTACATGAAAATGATGCTGCACTTGCGTCGTGGCGACATTATCGATCAGCGCGACGTTCTGCGGCGTTTAGCTCAGTTGCAGTATAAGCGAAACGACGCAGCCTTCGAGCGCGGTACTTACAGGGTTCGTGGCGATGTGATAGATATCTTTCCGGCGGAGTCGGAAGAAATAGCGGTGCGTCTGGAGCTGTTTGACAGCGAAGTTGATCGCATTAGCTTTTTTGAACCTTTAACCGGACAGGTGACGGAAAAAGACGTTGCGCGCGCCACTATTTATCCGAAAACGCATTATGTAACACCGCGGGAAGTGCTGGTTAAAGCCATTGAAAAGATAAAAGATGAACTGAAAGATCGTCGCGATATTCTGCTTAAGCAAAATAAACTCATAGAAGAGCAGCGGATTAATCAGCGTACGCAGTTTGATATTGAAATGATGCTGGAGCTTGGCTATTGCTCGGGCATTGAAAACTACTCACGCTATTTATCCGGTCGTGCGCCGGGCGAGCCGCCACCAACCTTAATGGACTACTTACCGGATAACGCACTGCTTATCATTGATGAGTCACACGTTACTGTGTCGCAGATTGGCGCTATGTATAAAGGCGACCGCTCGCGTAAAGAAAATCTGGTGGAATACGGTTTCCGTTTACCGTCAGCACTGGATAACCGGCCGCTTAAATTTGATGAGTTTGAGGCTATAGCGCCACAAACCCTGTATGTGTCAGCGACACCGGGCAAGTATGAATTAGAGCGCAGTGGTAATGAAGTGGTTGAGCAGGTTGTCAGGCCGACAGGATTGATTGATCCGCAGATAGAAGTGCGTCCGGTTGCCACCCAGGTGGATGATTTAATGTCTGAAATACGCTTGCGGACAGAGGTCGGCGAGCGGGTGCTGGCGACAACTTTGACCAAAAAGATGTCGGAAGATTTAGCCGACTATCTGGATGAACACGGCATAAAGGTGCGTTATCTGCATTCAGACATTGATACCGTTGAACGTATGGAGATTATCCGCGATTTGCGTCTGGGTAAGTTTGATGTGCTGGTCGGTATTAACTTGCTGCGGGAAGGTCTGGATATGCCGGAAGTGTCGCTGGTCGCGATATTAGATGCGGATAAAGAAGGCTTTCTGCGCTCCGATCGTTCGTTAATTCAGACGATTGGTCGTGCGGCACGTAACGTTAACGGCCGCGCCATTTTATATGCCGACCGTATTACCGGCTCTATGCAACGCGCTATGGATGAAACTGACCGTCGCCGCGAGAAGCAAATTGCTTACAACAAAGAGCACGGTATTACTCCGCAGGGGCTGAATAAAGACATCACCGACGTGATGGATCTGGGTCAGGGTTCCGCTAAAGCTCGTAAAAGTAAGGCTGAAAAAGCACTGGCTGAAGTCGCCTCCGGGTATGATGCCCGGACTGTGGTTGTCAAAGACGCGAAAGCGGTGATGAAAGAAATCGACGCTAAAGAGAAAGAGATGTACAAAGCGGCGCAGAATCTTGAGTTTGAACAAGCAGGTAAACTGCGCGATGAAGTCGCTGAACTGCGTGAACAACTTAAACGAGCAGTTTAAAGATAAATACCCTGCAACGAACAGGGTTATCGCTTTTATCAATTGGCTGTAACAATCTTAATCGGCAATAATTAACAAAAGTCGAAGTGGGAGATTGTTATGAAAGACGCAGTAAAGACAGTATCATTTGGTATCATGCATTTTACTATCGCCTTTGGCGTAGTCTGGTTAATGACAGGTGACGTCGTGCTTGGTGGTGCTATTGCTCTGATTGAACCTTTAGTGAATACAGTAGGTTATTATTTCCATGAAAAAATCTGGCAGCGAGGCGACAAGCGCCGGGCAGCGATTGGTAGAGAGAGCACGATACCTGGATAAAGAAGGCCGGGCGAGTATCCCGCTTTCACTCCTGCTGGTGCTTTTATTTGAAATGCGTGGCTATGTCGCCGCCATCATATCTCTGACTTTTTCTGAAGACCGAACTCGATTATTGAAACTCTTCTACACCAGTTCAGAGCAGTTCGGGCTGATGCTACTGATTGGCCTGCCTGCCTTAATTGTTTTGCTGGCAACCACCTTTGTCGGCGAAGACAAACCTAACTGGGCAAATAGATTAATGCGTTTTGCTCAACCTCTGTTATTACTTTCTTTAGTTTTTGATGCCGTACTCATTTCCTGGTTGTTCATTGAGCAACATGGTGCTTTTTCATTTGGACGAGCAGCAATTGTTTTTGGTTGGTTTATTTGTGGTTGGTATTTAATAAAGTCCAGACACTGGCGTTTTTATCGACAGCACCTGATTAAGATAGAGTAACTTAAGTAAAGGGAGTTGATTTTTAAGGTTTAACGTTCTTTAATGGCTGTCTGAGAACTGATTCGGACCGGCATGAACTTCTTAAATAACTTTTTTCTGCTTAAAGACGAAGGAACGTCAGAAAATGGTGTTCCCAATTGGCGAGTCAGCGCACTAAGAATTATTCTTTTCTCGGGAGCTTTCCTTTCATTAGCTGTTTTTATTGATACGCTTGTCCCTTTATTAGAGTTGCATTTAATTTTCACTATAGGCGTTACCTCCACATTTTTGGGAGTGATGCTGACCCTATTTTGGTTAAGTACTCGATACTATCATTTTTGTGCTCATTCTCTGCATGTCATGATTATTGCCGCGAGTTTGTCCTGTAATCTTTTATTAGTCGACTTGAGCCTTGCACAAGTTAGCTCAATGTTTATGTATGCTTCACCACTTATAGCGTTGATGCTTTTAGGTGGACGTGCTGCATTATTCTACGGCATTCTTAATATTGTGCCGTTTTATATTATTCTTAACGATATCGACTTATCAGAATTGACAGGAATTAACGAACAGTTACCTGATGCGTCTCTATATATTTTGGGACTTATTTTTCTGTTTTTTAACATCTGTATTCCTCTCGCAGTGGCTCGTACAATAGTCGCTGCAAAACGTCTGAATCAGGAAACTCAAAAGTCTAACGATTACTTAAAAGGTAAGAACTCGCTTTACCGGGTGTTTTTTGCCGAGTCGAGAAGACCCAAAGTTATTGTTAATGAAGACGGGTTAATTACAGATTTTAATAAACAGGCCGGTGATATTTTTGGTTTAGATGAGTCGACGAGAAGTGGTTGTCAGTCTATTTCTAACTGGTTTCCCGATATTAACCATGCCAAATTACCTACGGGTGGTAAGATTATTCGTCATGAGCATACATACCAACAGGTTGTGAGATTAGAGGTTCCGGAAGCCAGCTCTTATGTTTATGAATTTGTTGATTGCACACAAGAGAAAACGCTGGAGAGTAACCTGACGTTTTTAGAGCAGGAAAACCGCCGTTTGCGTTACCTGGATACTCAGACAAATTTACCGAATAGTGACTGGTTTGAGTTGCAATGCAACAAGTTAATCTCTAAGTCAGATCGTGAATTCTTTGTGGTTGTCGCACAAAGTGAAAGCGAAGACTATTTGCGCTTAAAGTATGGTGAGAGTGTTATCAGAAAGCTCTTAGCGTCCTCTTACAGTCGGCTGAAGAAACACAGACAGCAGCCGCGTTTAACTGCGACTATTGCGTTAAATAAGCTGGTGTTTATTTTGCCAAAGACGGTAGAGAACGAATTAAAAGACGTTTTACTGGATATTAAAAACTCTCTCGATAAAGAATACACCTTTCAGGGTATTAAATGTCAGCAGTCTTTTCAGTTTGGTGTGGCCAGGTTTCCTAAGCATGGTGAAACCGCCGACGTTGTTGTTTCCCGTGCGTTGGAAGCGAAGAAGTTTGCTTCTGTGAACCAGTTTTATCATCTTTATGATACTGAAAACTCGGAAGAGTTTATGGAACGCCATGAAATCTCAATTCTTTTGGATGAAGCCATACAGAACGACGAATTGGATGTTTGTTTTCAACCGAAAGTGGCTGCCGATGGCACTTGTGTCGGGCTTGAAGCCTTGGCTCGTTGGGACAGCCCTGTACTGGGTTCCATTTCTCCGGCTATTTTTATTCCAATTGCAGAAGAGTACCGAATGATAAGTCGTTTAACCGACTTAATTGTTCAGAAAGTCTGTGCTCAAATATCGCTGTGGAAGAAGAATGATTTCCCGCTGTTACCCGTAGCCATCAACATTTCACTGCTTGACTTTTCTCAGCCCGATTTTATTTCGAAGCTGGTCAAATATCTGGCCGATTTTTCGGTTAAACCCTCACAAATAGAGCTGGAGTTAACAGAAACCTGTCTGGAGTCGGATAGGGTCAACTCATTAGAGCTTATGAATGAATTGAAGTCCTGGGGCTTTAAGGTATCGGTTGATGACTTTGGAGTCGGCTATTCCAGTGTTACCCGCTTGGCTTATTACCCGATTGATAAGTTAAAACTGGACAGAGCGCTGCTTCGCGGCATAAAAACCTCCGGGCGACAATACAGCTTAGTTAAGGGTATTTTTAATATTTGCTCTGAATTGAAAATTAAATGTGTCGTTGAAGGCGTTGAAGAAAAGTCGCAGTTAACAAGATTAACCGAAATAGGCTTTTCAGAGTTTCAGGGGTTTTACTTTTCTAAGCCGTTAACGGTAAGTCGTTATGAAAAGCATGTTAAAACCCACGGTCTGGTCTTTTTAGATAAAACTGGTCAGCGACTGTCTTAATTTGTCTGACCGGTTAAGTAATACCACTTGCCGTCTTCGAAGATAAAGTCAGATTTTTCTTCCATAAAAGCAATATCATCACCGTCACGATAAAAGGCGCGGAAATGCACCTGTCCTTTATTCTGATCTACACTGGAAGAAATAACCTGCAATTTAAGCCAGTTTGGTGAGTCGCTTAAATCGAGAAAGGCGGGGCGGTAGCTGCTATGCCATGTTGCTTCTAAGTAGCCTGCTAAGCGTCCGACAAAGGCACTGTAGCGTGAACGCATTAAGGCTTCAGGCGATGACGCAAGTGATTCTCCATTATGATATGGATAGCAACAATGTTGATAGGTTTTATCGAGGCCGCAAGGGCAGGGTTCAGATAGTTTCATAGCGCGAACTTTACCAGCACGCGCGCTGATTTCAACTGCAATTTTTAATCTGTTTTGCCAGAGTGATTTTTGCCCAGGCCTCCACTTATTGTCAGCTGCAGGGCATCGGCAGGTTTCATAGTCAGTGACTCGATACAATCCGCCGGCACAATGACCATATAGCCGCCAACGTTATAACTCATGGGCAAAAATACCGCCACCTGGTCATCTTCCATCAATTCCGACAGGCGGTCACCCTTAATTCCGCTTTTCTTGGTGACAATACCAATAAGCCGCAGTTTGCTGCCGGGAAGTGTGACTAATACAACAGATTCTTCAGCGAAGTTTTTGCCCGACATCATTTCAAAGACATCGTTAATGGTACCGTAAAGACTGCGCAGCAGTGGCAGCCGGTTGATAAGTTTTCCGGGAAGCTGCCAGAGAGAATCAATGAAATTCCAGCGGGAGCTAAAACCAATAAGCAAAGCAATCGCTAAAAAGCTAATAAAGGCGAGTCCGGGAAAATATGAAGACTCACCCAGTAAGGTTATCCATATAGGCTTAAGCCAAGTTTCGATGGTAACTAGCAGCCATTGCAGTAACGCAAAGGTCACAACAATGGGCAGTAAAATGGCTAACCCTTTAAACAAATACTGCAGCGTTCTTTTCATTATTTAATAAGCCTTTTGGCAAAGAGTTAGCCGCATTGTGAAACGAATAAATCAATCGGACAAGTAATATTCTATGGTGGATACAACACGCACATTTTTCAGGTGAGGGTTGTGTCGGTCGCGAGCACTGATACTAAACTGCCCCTGACGCGCCTGTTTGATTTTACCCAACTGAGAGTTCGAGTCTGTCGCAAATTTTTCTGCTACTTCCCGGGCTTTTTTGGTGGCCTCTTCTATCATTTCAGGCTTTACCTCATTCAACCGGGTAAATAAGTATTCAGGTTGCGCCTGATAATCGTCGCTGCTGAGAACAATACCTTCTTTACCCAGCTCGGCAAGGTCTCCCATAACGCTGCGAACTTCTTCAACCTTATTGGAATAGACTGTAATGGCTTGTGTGGCAGTATAACGAAACTCTGCCGGTTGAGATGAACCATAACGCTGGGCAGATTTATCGGTAATGGAAGGCGCAGACGAGGATATTTCGTCCGTTTCAATGCCTTTCTCCCGTAAGAAGGCGATGACCTTTTCATTGGAGGCTTCCATAGTTTCATAAATTTCTGATAAATCGTTGCTTGCCGCGGTAAACTGAATAGGCCAGATAACTGTGTCGGCAAGATATTCTCGTTCGGATAACCCTTTTACGGTCACACTGCGCTCCATCGATTTATGCTCAAGCACGGCATTTGAGCCTATGAGGCCAATAACGACAGAGCTAATGATTAGAGAGATGCCTAATATCAGAGTATTTTTGGTTGAGCTCATCAAAGTCCCCGGAATTGTTTGAAAAAAGTGGCTTGCGGTAACGTACAGTCGTACGAGTATTTTCTCATTCTATTTATAGGTGACCGGCGGTAATTTATCCAGTGGGAATATGAACCTGCTGCCGACTCAGCAGCAGGTAAACTCGTAGGTGTGGATACGTAACGAATTAAAATGAATAGCGGACCGTAGCGCTTAGGCTGTCAATATCCAAATCCTGAGTTTCTCTATGGATTTCATAACCAAGACCGAAAGAGAAGTTTTTCGTAACGTGATAGAAAGCGGAAAGGTTAAAGCGAACAAGTTCTTCGTCAAATGCTACATAATCGAGTTTTGCGTCAACTTCAACGTTCGGAGTCAGCATAGAACGAAGTCCAATGCCTACACCCCAGGCATTCTCAGATGCTGATGCAGAAAACTCTTGGACAGAACCTGAAAATTTTGCTCGCTCAAAAGACGCCGTCGCGTATAAATCCGTTGTTTCCGTTAAGTGTTTGTACGAGCCAATACCTGCTGACAGAAAGTCGATATCTAAATCGAAACCTGAGTCGTCATTGGAGACAGAGTCGAAATCTGCAAATACGAAAAGGTTATCTAAAACGACCAGATCCGGATTAATAGCGGCCGAACCGCCGACTCTGAATCCGTCGAAAGAAAGATCGCCAGCTCCGTCAACGCCAACATCGGTATCAAGATAGGACGCATCAACTTTATTCCAGTTAGGGCTCTCAGCTAGAACTGCGCCAGGTAAGGTCAGCATTGCCAATGCAATTACAGCTTTTCTCATAAATCGCTCCTTGGTTGAGAAAAGCGGGCAATATACCTTTAATAGCTAAGTGCTTCAATTTGTTTATATTTAACCTATCTGAAGATTGACCGACGTCTAATCGCCGACGCTGTAAGACAGAATTCGTGACAAATGACTGTAAGGCAGTTGGGTTTGTTCGTGCCAGCAGTTGAATGCGCTCTGGGCTTGTTTCAGTCCCTTTTGACTGGTGGGGGATGCGTCTATCAGCTTGTAGTTGGTCAATGCCGTGACAACGTCATTGGAAAGAATAAAACCGTCCCAGCCAAGCTCGCGCAAAACATACTGTGGGGTAACGCCGCCTAATCGCGAACCGTTCTTTTTAAGATAATGCAGCAACTCCGCTTGTTGGCTCGATGGCCATTGAGCCAGAAACTGACCAAAACTGCCGTATTCTTCGGCTACTTCCACAATCATTCGTGCGTTAGCGGGCACGGTGTTTATTTTTTGCTGGTTGCGGACAATACGTTCATCTTTGGAAAGTGCCTCTAAGACTTCTGGGGGCACTTGTTGCCAGTAAAGAGGCACAAAGCCTTTAAAGGCTTCTTCAAAACCCGGCCACTTTGCTTCAATAATGCGCCAGACAAAACCGGCGCGGAAAATACAACGGGTAATGGTTGATAAAATGACCCGGTCATCCAGCTGTTTCAGCTCGCCTGCAGGTGTAACTTTTGGCATGCGTGAGAGCATAGCGCTCTCGCCGCCTTTACGTTGGCAAGCTCGCTGATAAAATTGAGAAAAGTCTGTGGTTAGGTCTGTCATGGTTAACCTGCTGTTATTTCAACATCCAGTCGGCAATAGCCCGGCAGTGAAGTTCCGTGGTATCGAACAATGGCAAAGCCGAATGCTCCTGCTGAATCAGTAAACCTATTTCCGTGCATCCCAGAATAACACCTTGTGCACCCCGTTCGGCTAGCGAATCAATAATGCGAAGGTAATGCTCTCGGGCTTTTTCAGTAAACTGACCGTGACAAAGCTCTTTAAAAATGATGCTGTCGACAGTAACGCTGTCCTCTTCCTCTGGCACCAGAACTTGTACATTGTTTTGTTCCAGGCGCTCTTTATAGAAAGGCTGTTGCATGGTGAAACGGGTACCAAGCAGCCCAACGTTATGGACACTATTTTGTTTGAGATGAGCGGCTACCGCGTCAACAATATGCAGTAAGGGTATGGTTACAGCGGTTTCAATCTGAGGTGCCACTTTATGCATTGTATTTGTCGCTATAACAATGCATTCGGCTCCCGCGGACTCAAGTTGTCTGGCTTTACCGATAAGAGCCTGCGCGGCTGCGTCCCAGTCGCCCTGACTTTGCATTTTTTCAATAGGCGCAAAGTCAACGCTGGCAAGCAGGAGCTCTGCGCTATGCAGGCCACCAAGTCGTTCGTTTACTAGCTGGTTCAGGCGTCGGTAGTAAGTGCTGGTTGATTCCCAGCTCATGCCACCAATAATGCCGACTGTTTTCATTAAGACCTCCGCTCCGCAATAGGCTATTTAAAAATAGCCTAGCGCAGTTTGGACGTTAAGTTAACGGCAATATTAGATGAAAACAGTCTAGCTTATGTTCAGACCCCAGTCGTCGTAGGCCGCTTTAGCCAGTTCTTCACGGAATTTAGGGTCGGCTATGTGGATAAGCTCCCGTGCGCGTTCACTCATGCTTTTGGCTCGTAAATTCGCGATACCATGCTCGGTCACAATGTAATGAACGTGCGCGCGAGTTGTTACGACTCCGGCTCCCGGTTCCAGCAGAGAACTGATGCGGGAAACGCTTCCGCCACAAGCCGTTGACGGTAGCGCAATCACTGAGCGACCACCTTCGGATAAGCTGGCGCCGCGAACAAAATCCATTTGCCCACCAACGCCGGAATAAATACGGGTACCGATTGAGTCGGCGCAAACCTGACCGCTTAAATCAACCTGCAGTGCGCTGTTAATAGACATAACCTGTTTATTTTGGCGAATAACGGACGTGTCGTTAGTGTATTCAACATCAAGGAAAAACACTTCCGGGTTGTCATCTACAAAGTCATATAATGCCTGAGATCCCATCGCAAAGGTGGTGACAATGCGTCCTCGGTGTTTACGCTTGCGACTGTTATTAATAACGCCACGCTCAACTAAAGGCAGCACACCATCTGAAAACATTTCGGTATGAATACCTAAGTCTTTATGATGATGCAGACAAGCCAGAGTCGCATCGGGTATCGCTCCAATGCCCATCTGTAAACAGTCACCGTCGTTAATGAGCCCGGCAACTTGCTCACCAATTTTCTGAGTAATAGGGTTCTGTTGCGGTTGCTTATGCTCGGGAATCGGTGCCGCTTCTTCAAAATAGCGATCGAAGCGCTTAAGTTGAACCAGTGCATCGCCATGGGTGCGTGGCATATTCGGATTTATCCAGGCTATAACCTTCTTTGCAACTTGCAGGGCGGCTCGCGTTGCTTCTACCGAGATACCTAAACTGCAGTTACCGTGTTTATCTGGCGGCGATACCTGAATAATAGCTGCGTCCAGCGGTTGTTCGCCTGAACGAAACAGCTTTGGAATTTCAGACAGGAAAATAGGAACGTAGTCGGCCAGACCCTGATTAACGGCCTGGCGGGTTGATGCTCCGACAAAAAATGCTCGTTGTCTGAGATGCCCGTTTAATTCCGGGTCACCTAAAGCTTCGCTGTATTCCGTATGCAATTGCAATAGCGTTAAGTTTACACGCTGTTTGGCAACTTCCTTCAGACCCTCTAATAATTTGTAGGGAGTGGCCGCCATCGACTGACACCAAATAACATCTCCATCGTTCAGAATTGATAACGCTTGTATTGCCGAATTAACTTTCATTACTGCATCCTGTTTTGAGCTTGGTGCGATTATAACTGGTTCTGAAATAAGGGTATTTACCCAGTAAGTGATACCTCTTACTTTGACATAGCGTGTCACTTAGCTAAAGTTGTTAACAAAATAGATCATTGCAGAACATTTGTTCAATGACTATTATTTCGCCAGTTTCTAAACATGGGCTTACCTTATGTCAATTCGCAATAAACTTCTCTCTGTCGGTGCGGTAACAACGGCTGCTTTTATCATACTACTAATGCTGATGATGTTTTTTCAGTCTCAAATTAGTCAGCTGCATCGCGCCAGTGAATTGCGGGAATCTGTACATAACGGTTTGTTACAAGTGCGTCGTGCCGAAAAAGATTTCCTGTTGCGAATGGATGAAAGTTACGCGGATAAACTACAGCAAGAAGTTAGTGTAACGATTGAAAGGTTAGAACAGCTTAACCAACTGGTTGCTGATGAGGGCTCTACGCGACTTATTGATGGTCTTGCTGAGCAGGTTTCAAAATATGAAGAAAATTTTAATAGTTTAGTTGCTGCGTTTAAGCAACGAGGGTTGGATGAAAATAGTGGGGCCTATGGCGTGCTGCGAGCGGCGACGCATGAGCTGGAAGAAGCTATTGATACAGCCGACCGAACCGAATTGTTGGTAACTCTGTTGCAGATACGCCGTAGCGAAAAAGACTTTATGCTGCGTTTTGACGACAAGTACCTCGGCCGAGTTAACAATTTACTGGATGAGTTGAAAGCCGAGCTATCGGCATCGCCGAATCTGGCTTCCAAAGTTGACGCTTATCGTCGTGACTTTGGCCGTTATGCCAGCTTGTCGAAAGAAATTGGCCTGGATGAAGAGTCCGGCATTAAAGGTGAAGTCAGAATTATTGCCGGTAATATGGAGAGTTCGTTAGCTGAGTTAGATGAGAATCTAAATGAGTTGCTTCAGTCACGTCAGGCAACCATGAAATGGGTTCCTATTGTGGTTTTTGCAGCAATTGCATTTATTGTTGTAGCCATGCTGTTCTGGGTTGTTCGTTCCATTAATCAGCCGCTAACTCAGTTACGCGAAGACATGAAAAAAGTCCAGAGTAGCAATGACTTAACTCTGGTATCAGAAAAGTTCCGTAGTGATGAGTTAGGTGATTTAGTCGATAGCTTTAATGAACTTCTGAGATACTTCCGTAACGTTATTAAGCAGATTAATGAGTCAGTCGAGACGGTTAACGGGTTAACCCAGCAGGTGTCGGATACCGTCACTCACACGTCTCAAAATTTGGATATGCAATCGCATGAAGTTGATCAGGTTGCAGCTGCTATCAATGAGATGGGGAGCACGGCTCATACTATTGCCAATGATGCGGAAGACACCGCCGAGCAGGTGAACAGCTTGTCCGAGCAGGCTAAGCATGGCAGTACTTCAGTACAAGCTGGCGTTGAAAAGGTTCGGTATCTGGCAGAGCGTTTAAACAGTAGTGTGAGCGAAGCAAATACCTTAGCGGAACGCAGTGCTTCAATTACACAAATAGTTACGGTTATAAATGGTATTGCAGAGCAAACCAATTTACTGGCACTGAATGCGGCTATCGAGGCTGCCCGGGCCGGTGAGCAGGGACGAGGCTTCGCAGTTGTTGCTGATGAAGTTCGGACATTGGCTTCACGCACGCAAAAATCTATTGGTGAAATTGAGTCTATTACCAGTCAGTTAAATCAGCAGACGCAGATTATTGTCACCACATTGCAGGAGTGCAATGAACTGGGTGAAGAGAGTGCTCAGCATTCATCGGAGTCCGATGAGTTATTTAATCGCATCCATATGGAGCTTTTAAAAATTAACGACCGTTCGGCATCTATCGCGACGGCAGTTGAAGAACAATCGGCGGTTGTGGATGAAACCGCCAGAAATATAACCCGTGTGCGGGATGCCGGTGTGGAAGCAGCGAATGATGCGCAGTCAAATGCCGATGCCGTTGCTCAGGTTCGCAATCAAACAGAGCAATTACGCCAGGCGGTTATCAAATTCCGCGTGTAGCCTGATGTTCACATCAGGGGCGATATCTCACCTGACATAAATGTCAGGCTACGTCGGCGGCGTGTTACGCGTTTAAATACTTCGCATGGAAGCGAAGCTGGGCTTCGATAAATGAGGATATAAAGTAGTAGCTGTGGTCATAACCGTCGTGTAGGTGAACGGTGCCACCACCCTCTGCTGCAGCAATGGCTTCTTTCAGGTTTTCAGGTTTCAGCTGTTCCTCTAAAAAGCCATCAGCTAAGCCTTGATCTACCCGAATTGGCAATGGCTGACCTTTCGATTTAATAATCTCAACAGCGTCGTATTGCTTCCACTGTTCGCGATCATCGCCTAAATAAGCACTAAAGGCTTTTTCACCCCAGGGGCACTGTGTTGGATTAGTAATAGGCGAAAAGGCAGAGATACTGCTGTAACGGTCGCTGTTACGCAAGCCAATAACCAAAGCACCATGGCCACCCATGGAATGACCTGCTATAGCGCGCTTATCGTTAATTGGTAATTCCGCTTCGACCAGTTCAGGAAGCTCCTTAACGATGTAGTCATACATCTGATAATGGTTTTTCCATGGCTCCTGAGTGGCGTTGACGTAAAAACCGGCGCCTAAGCCTAAGTCGTAAGCCCCGTCTGGATCATCAGCTACGTTATCTCCACGCGGGCTGGTATCCGGTACAATTAAGGCAATACCGAGTTCCGTTGCTACCCGTTGCGCACCGGCTTTAGTGGAAAAGTTTTCGTCAGTGCAGGTTAAGCCGGAGAGAAAATAAACCGCTGGCACCTTGGACTTTTCTGCTCTTAGGGGCAAGAAGACACTGAACTGCATAGCGCAGTTCAGTACTTCAGAGTCATGTTCAAAGCGTAACTGACGTCCGCCGAAACAGCGGGTTTCGCTAACTTGTTTCATTACAGACTCCATTAATAATGAATAACTGAACGAATCGACTTACCTTCATGCATTAAGTCGAACGCTTCGTTAATCTCTTCTAACGGCATGGTATGAGTGATAAAGGTGTCTAAATCAAATTTCCCGTCCATATATTGTTTTACATAGTCGGGCAGTTCGGTACGACCCTTAACGCCACCAAAGGCACTACCACGCCATACACGGCCAGTAACCAGCTGGAAAGGGCGGGTAGAGATTTCTTCACCGGCACCGGCAACACCAATGATCACGGATTCACCCCAGCCTTTGTGGCAGCACTCTAGCGCGGCGCGCATAACGTCGACGTTACCAATGCATTCAAACGAGAAGTCGACACCACCGTCAGTCATATCGACAATAACTTCCTGAATAGGCTTGTCGTACTTGGTTGGGTTGACGAAGTCGGTTGCGCCTAGCTCTTTGGCGATTGTTTGTTTTTCGTCGTTTACATCAATGGCAATAATGCGTGAAGCTTTGGCTTGTACGGCACCAATAATAGCGGCCAGACCAATACCACCAAGGCCAAATACCGCAACCGTGTCGCCTTCCTGCACATTGGCGGTGTTTTTAACCGCGCCCATGCCGGTGGTGACACCACAACCTAACAGACAGACTTTTTCTAAAGGAGCGTCTTTGGGAATTTTAGCCAGTGAAATTTCTGGTAAAACGGTGTATTCAGAAAAAGTTGAAGTGCCCATGTAGTGATAAATGGTCTCGCCGTCTTTTGAAAAGCGGCTGGTACCGTCCGGCATTAAGCCTTTACCCTGAGTGGCACGAACGGCCTGACACAGGTTAGTTTTACCCGAGGTACAGAATTTACACTCACCACATTCCGCGGTGTACAGAGGAATAACATGATCACCCACTTCAACTGAGGTGACACCTTCGCCGACGGATTCAACAATACCGCCACCTTCATGACCTAGTACAGAAGGGAAAATGCCTTCAGGATCTTTACCGGAAAGTGTGTAAGCATCGGTATGGCAAACACCTGTTGCTATAATGCGAACCCGCACTTCGCCTTTTTTCGGCGGCGCAACGTCAATAATTTCTTCTTTCAGTGGTTCGCCCGGGCCCCAGGCTACCATAGCGCGTGACTTAATGGTTTCCATAATAATTCCTTATAGTCTTGGATTTTCATTTTATTAGGTAAAAGCGTAGCATAAGTTTAACTTTTTCTCATTAGCAGGTAATCTACTGTTTTTACAAATTACTTTTTCATAAATGAAATAATGGGTGTGAGATGAAGCCATGGCAGGGGATCAGTGAGTTTGCCGCTGTCGCTGAACGGCAGAGCTTTACCGCAGCAGCGCAAGAGCTAGGACTGTCTGTCGCGCAGGTCAGTCGGAATATAGCTGCGTTGGAGAGTCGACTGCATATGCAACTGCTTTACCGGTCGACCCGCAGTGTCAGCTTAACAGAAGAAGGGAAGCTATACCTGCCGCATTGCCAGCATTTAGTCGCCAGCCTGAGAGATGCCGATCAGGCCATTCAGCAGCGCACACAGCAACCTCAGGGGCTTATTAGAATTACTGCGCCTGTCTATTATGGTGAACGTTTTATAGCACCTCTGTTGAATGATTTTTTACACATTTACCCAGAATGCCGCCTGGATTTTCAGTTAACCAACGAGCAGGTCGATTTAATAGAGGGCAGTTACGATGTTGCCATTAGATTAGGGCAGTTGGGTAACCCTCGGTTACGTGCCCGCAAACTAGGCTCGCGCCGACATTTCGTCGTCGGCTCTCCTGCTTATTTTGAAGAGTTTGGTCGGCCGCAAGATATTAACGCACTGGATGCGCACCGCTGTTTTACCGGAACGGTCAGGCAATGGCGCTTTCAGGTTGAGGGTAAACTGGAAACGGTTCGTCCGGAATCCTACCTGCATTGCAACAATGGTCTGGCGCTTCGTGACGCCGCTATGAAAGGTCTGGGGCTGGCTATGCTGCCGGACTATTATGTAACGGACTCATTGGCTAACGGACAGCTAGAGGAAGTATTAGCGGACTACCGGCAACCCGATGATGGTATATGGGCATTGTATCCGGAAAACCGTCAGGTGATTCCAAAAGTACGGGTATTACTAGACTATTTGTCAGGGAATTTATCAGGAAATTTATCAGGAAAATTTAATACTGGAGAAATAGAGAACTGAGAGAGTAAAAAAGTGGTGGTTGCTACTGGGCTCGAACCAGTGACCCTCGCCTTGTAAGGGCGATGCTCTCCCAACTGAGCTAAGCAACCATCCTGAAGGTCTGCAATTGACGGAAGAAGAGAAGTGGTGGTTGCTACTGGGCTTGAACCAGTGACCCTCGCCTTGTAAGGGCGATGCTCTCCCAACTGAGCTAAGCAACCATTTTCACTGTGACACTTCTGCGTCGTTGCGAGGTGGCATTATAGGGCGCAGATCTAAACTGTCAAATAAAAATTGCCAACTTGTGTTCGTTTGCTGACATTTTAATCATTTCGAATAGCAGATGCGTCAGGCGCTCAGTCTTGATAAACTTGCGCCCATAAAATTGACTGGTTTTAAAGAAAGGAACAAACATGAGTGTGGTAACGCGTTTTGCCCCCAGCCCGACTGGGTATTTGCATGTTGGTGGTGCCCGTACGGCATTGTATTCATGGTTAGTCGCAAAAGCGCAGGGCGGCGAGTTCGTACTGCGTATAGAAGACACCGACCGTGAACGTTCAACTCAGCCTGCTATTGATGCCATTTTAGAGGGCATGGAATGGTTAGGTTTAAGCTGGGATCGCGGGCCTTATTACCAGACTCAGCGTTTTGAGCGCTATAAAGAGTTAATCGATAAACTACTGGAAGAAGACAAAGCCTATAAATGCTATTGCTCAACCGAACGCTTAGAAAAAATGCGTGAAGAGCAAATGGCTGCCGGTGAAAAGCCTCGCTACGATGGCCATTGTCGGGACAACCCGAATGTTGGCGGTGATAAGTACGTCATTCGTTTTCGTAACCCGCAAGAAGGTAGTGTTGCGTTTGATGACCATATTCGCGGGCGCATTGAATTCGCTAATACTGAACTGGATGATTTGATCATTGCCCGTACCGACGGCACACCGACCTATAACTTCTGTGTGGTGGTTGATGACTGGGACATGGATATTACGCATGTGGTGCGTGGTGAAGACCACATTAATAATACCCCGCGTCAAATTAATATTTTAAAAGCTCTGGGCGCACCGGTACCTCAGTACGCTCACGTGTCGATGATTTTAGGTGATGATGGTAAGAAGCTGTCGAAGCGTCATGGTGCAGTTAGCGTTATGCAATACCGCGACGACGGGTACGTACCGGAAGCGGTTGTAAATTACTTAGCACGTTTAGGCTGGTCTCATGGTGATCAGGAAATATTCAGTCGCGATGAATTGGTGGAGTACTTCAAGCTGGATGACGTGAATAAAGCAGCCTCTGCGTTTAATACCGAAAAACTTAACTGGCTAAACCAGCACTACATGAAAACCTTGCCTGCGGAGCAAGTTGCACCGCAATTGCAATGGCAGTTTGAGCAAATTGGTGTGGACACCAGTAATGGTCCAGCGCTAGAGCAAGTTGTGTCGTTGCAGGCTGATCGGGTAAAAACCTTAAAAGAAATGGCTGCCATTAGCCGTTACTTCTTTGAGTCATTCGATGAGTTTGACGAAAAAGCGGCGAAAAAACATTTACGCCCGGTAGCCAAAGAGCCGCTGGTAAAAGCCAAAGAACTGCTCGGAGCAATTAGTGACTGGAATGCTGCTAATATTCAGGCGGCAATTAACCAGACAGCTGCCGATTTGGATGTTGGTATGGGCAAAGTGGGCATGCCACTGCGTGTTGCCGCGACGGGTGGGGGCAATTCTCCATCATTGGATGTGACTCTGGAATTAATTCCGCAGCAGACCGTTCTGGCACGTATAGACCTGGCGTTGGAATTTATTGCTAACCGCGAAAACGCGTAATTTGATGCTAATAAAAATTACGCCTGGCCTGATAACGCCAGGCGACCGCCACGATGGGATGAGTAATGGCAGATATAAAACATTTGATTGCAAACAACAAAGAGTGGGCGGAGCAACAGGTAAAGAACGATCCTGATTTTTTCAAACGCTTAGTAGGGCAGCAATCCCCGCAATATCTATGGATAGGCTGTTCCGATAGTCGGGTGCCGGCGAACGAGATTGTGGGGATGGCTCCGGGTGAATTGTTTGTACACAGAAATGTCGCCAATCAAGTCATCCAGACTGATTTTAACTGCTTGTCGGTTATTCAGTTTGCCATTGAAGCGTTGAAAGTTCGGCATATCCTTGTGGTGGGTCATTACGGTTGTGGGGGTGTAAAAGCGGCACTTGAGAGTAAACCTCACGGGCTGGTTGATCACTGGTTGTATCCAATTCGTGATGTGTACCGCGAGCATGCCGAAGAGTTAGAGCAACTGGGCGAGACCGAGCAGATTGATCGTTTGTGTGAACTGAACGTGATTGAACAGGTTAAAAACCTGGCCAAAACCAATATGGTGCAGGAAGCCTGGGACAAAGGTGAGTCACTGACAATACACGGTTGGGTCTATCGTTTAGATAATGGTTTGGTTAATGATATGAATGTATCGGTTTCAAGCCGGGAAGGCATGGAGCAGGTGTACCACGTTTACCACCAAAAGTTGCCGAAAGGCGGTTAAAGTCAAGATTTGATGAATTACTGAGCAAACTGCCATAAAAACGCTCAAACAGAAGTATTTTTAGAAAAAATAGTTGACACATTAGCTCAGGTCACAATAGAATGCGCCCCGCTGTCAAGGCAGTCTGCGACTGTCAGGTGCGGGGCTATAGCTCAGCTGGGAGAGCGCTTGCATGGCATGCAAGAGGTCAGCGGTTCGATCCCGCTTAGCTCCACCAAGTTGTTTTGGTAAAGCACTATTTGGCAGTAAGTATTTGGTTGTTGCGTCCCCTTCGTCTAGTGGTCCAGGACACCGCCCTTTCACGGCGGTAACAGGGGTTCAAATCCCCTAGGGGACGCCATTCAAATACAAAATGTAAAAAGTAATTTCTGCGTCCCCTTCGTCTAGTGGTCCAGGACACCGCCCTTTCACGGCGGTAACAGGGGTTCAAATCCCCTAGGGGACGC
>NZ_JBNIEY010000016.1:0-16398 GCF_051842345.1 Idiomarina sp. ST20R2A10
TCTGCGTTTCGCTATCCGTGAGGGTGGCCGTACCGTAGGTGCAGGCGTTGTATCAAAAATCATGGACTAAGCAGTCCGGTTGATTTTAAGAGCCCGGCTTTGGCCGGGCTTTTTTATGCCTGCTAGGGCGGAGAAGGGCGCGGCTGGGCTTGCGTCAAAAACCATAATAGGTATAATACCGCGTCCAATCCTGCACCAATTGTAGGGTAGGCAAATTTAGGGGCGTAGTTCCAATTGGTAGAACAGCGGTCTCCAAAACCGATGGTTGGGGGTTCGAATCCCTCCGCCCCTGCCAGATTTTATTGATTCAAAGCGAAGACCGGTCGCAACTAGGATTAAAGAATGAGCGCAAATAACGAGACGCAAAGCAGTTCGTTGAACAGTTTGAAATGGATAATCACAATCGCCCTTTTAGTTGTTGCTATTGGCGGTAATCATTATTACACAGAAGAAGTGTCGGTTTTATACCGTGCTATTGCTGTGGTTGTTTTAGTTGCCTTAGCAGGTTTCTTTGCCAGCACGACAACGAAGGGAAGAACCTTTTTGTCGTTTGCGAAAGAAAGTCGTACCGAAGTTCGAAAGGTTGTCTGGCCATCGCGTCAGGAAGCGACTCAAACAACGCTTATCGTTGTTGTTGCGACCGTTGTAGTAGCACTTATTCTCTGGGGCCTTGACGGCATCCTGGTACGTGTCGTTGGCTTCTTAACCGGATTGGAGATTTAACCATGAGCGATAAGAAACGTTGGTACGTAGTACAAGCTTTTTCCGGTTACGAGGCACGGGTTTCTGAATCTCTGAAAGAACATATCAAAATGCACGGTATGGAAGATAAATTCGGTGAGATTCTGGTACCTAAAGAAGAAGTTGTGGAAATGCGCGGCGGCGTTCGTCGCAAAAGTGAACGCAAATTCTTTCCGGGCTATGTTTTAGTCGAAATGGATATGGACGAAGATGCCTGGCACTTGATTAAGAGCGTGCCTCGAGTACTTGGCTTTATCGGTGGTAGTAGCGATCGTCCTACCCCTATTTCAAAGAAAGAAGCCGATGCTATCCTCGACCGCTTACAAGATTCTGCAGACAAGCCTAAGCCTAAGACCTTATTTGAGCCGGGCGAAGTTGTACGTGTTAACGACGGTCCTTTCGCTGACTTCAACGGTACGGTTGAGGAAGTTGATTACGAGAAGAGCCGTGTTACGGTATCGGTTTCGATCTTCGGCCGAGCGACACCAGTTGAGCTTGAATTTGGTCAGATAGAAAAAGCCTGATCAAAAAAGCAGCAAGACAAAGATTGATCTATGGCGCGAAGTCACTTATAATTCGCGTCCTTTTTTAACGGGAAGCCGTTGGAGTAACTTTCCTCTGAAAAGTTACGAGGCGTTAAACCCACAACAGAGGTAATTACCATGGCGAAGAAAGTATCGGCCATTATCAAATTACAGGTAGCTGCTGGTTCAGCTAACCCGTCACCGCCAGTTGGTCCTGCATTGGGTCAGCACGGTGTGAACATTATGGAATTCTGTAAAGCGTTCAACGCACAGACCGACAGCCTGGAAAAAGGCGCTCCGGTTCCTGTTGAAATTACAGTGTTCGAAGACCGTTCATTCACATTTATTACCAAAACGCCTCCTGCGTCTTTCTTATTGAAGAAAGCGGCTGGTATCAAAAGTGGTTCAGGCGAGCCGAACACCAAGAAAGTTGGTACGGTAACTCGCGCGCAATTAGAAGAAATTGCGAAAACTAAAGAACCAGACCTGACTGCTGCCGACATGGACGCAGCTGTACGCACTATCGCCGGCTCTGCTCGCGCGATGGGCTTGAACGTGGAGGGCTAATCAATGGCTAAATTAACAAAACGCGCTCGTATGATCGCAGAGAAAGTTGAAGCCCGTGATTACGATGTGAATGAAGCGATTACTCTGTTAAAAGAGTTAGCAACAGCAAAATTCACTGAAAGTGTTGATGTCGCAGTAAACTTAGGCATCGATGCTCGTAAATCTGACCAAAACGTTCGTGGTGCTACGGTACTGCCAAACGGTACTGGCCGTGACGTTCGTGTTGCTGTATTCACTTCAGGTGACAATGCAGAAAAAGCGAAAGCAGCCGGTGCAGATATCGTTGGTATGGAAGACTTAGCAGCGCAAGTTAAGAAAGGTGAAATGAACTTCGACGTAGTCGTTGCATCACCTGACGCAATGCGTGTGGTTGGTCAATTAGGTCAAATCTTAGGTCCACGTGGCCTGATGCCTAACCCGAAAACTGGTACTGTAACTCCAGACGTAGCAACTGCAGTTAAAAACGCTAAAGCGGGTCAGGTTCGCTATCGCAACGATAAAAACGGTATTGTTCATGCAACAATCGGCCGTGTTGACTTCGATAACGACAAATTGAAAGAAAACCTTGAAGCTCTGCTGGCAGCTCTTAAGAAAGCTAAGCCTTCTTCAGCTAAAGGTGTTTTTGTAAAACGCATTAGCCTGTCCACAACAATGGGTGCTGGTGTGAGCATTGACCAGGCAACTGTAGCAGCGGTTTAATTCGCTTCAGTCAGGTTAGTGTAATGGTTTATGGGTTGGAGCTGCCGTGGCGTTGCTAAGGCGCAACAAAACAAGGCTCCCGTCCAAGACCGTAGGTGTACCGCGAGAATCTCAGAATATCGAGTAGTGGCACTTAATTTCCTACGCAGATGGTGATATCCGACTCAGGCTCTCTGGGTAGAGAATCACCGTGACAACGCGGTGGGTTTTATCCCACCTAATTGTAACGAGGGACTTCGGTCCCAAATTGAAAACGAGGTGATATCAGTGGCAATTGGTTTAGCCGGAAAGAAAGCCATCGTTAAGGAAGTTAACGACGTTGCTTCAAATGCGCTAGCCGTCACCGTTGCTGAATATCGAGGCATCGAAGTAGCCGATATGACTGCGCTGCGTAAGAAAGCTCGCGAGCAGGGTATTTTCGTTAAAGTTGTACGAAATACACTGGCAAAACGCGCTTTTGAAGGCACACAGTTTGACGACATGGGCGATGCACTTAAAGGACCTCTTGTTTATGGGTTTTCTATGGACGCACCGGGCGCTTCAGCTCGTCTGTTCAAAGACTTCTCAAAAGAAAACAAGAACTTGCAAGTGACAGCTCTGTCAATCGGTAATGGCATCATGGGTCCAGAAAAATTGGACGCAGTTGCTTCACTTCCGACTCGTGACGAAGCATTGGCTAAATTGCTCGCCACCTTCAAAGAACCGGTTAGCAAATTCGTTAAAACAGTTAACGAAGTACCTAGCAAGTTCGTTAGAACGTTGGCAGCAATTAAAGACGCTAAATAATACGTTGGTTTTTTAACCATTTTTTGTAATTATAAACCCAGGAGTTTAGAGTAATGGCTCTGACTAAAGACGACATCTTAAACGCGATCGCTGAAATGCCAGTAATGGAACTGGTTGAACTGATCGAAGCAGCTGAAGAAAAATTCGGCGTTGACGCATCTGCAGCAGTAGCAGTAGCTGCTCCAGCAGCAGGCGGCGAAGCAGCAGCTGAAGAGAAAACTGAATTTGACGTAGTACTGAAAGCAGCTGGCGCAAACAAAGTTTCCGCTATCAAAGCTGTTCGCGGCGCAACTGGCCTTGGCTTGAAAGAAGCTAAAGCTATGGTTGAGTCTGCACCAGTAGCAGTTAAAGAAGGTGTAAGCAAAGACGAAGCTGAAGAGCTGAAAAAGCAGCTTGAAGAAGCTGGTGCGGAAGTTGAAGTTAAGTAATTTAACTTTTGTACGACATATGGCCTTTTAGGCCTCGGGCTGGTGGTTAATTAACCACCAGCCCTTTTGCGCTGTATCGCTTGTATCATTTTGCCCGAGGTTGGATACAGATAAGCGAAAAAAATAACAACGGGATCGACAGATAAAAGATTAATCTGTTTTTAACCATCGAACCACTCGTTGGTTAGGGTCATCAATCAGCTAGCTGAGGAACCCCATGGCGTACTCCTACTCTGAAAAAAAACGTATTCGTAAGGATTTCGGTAAACGACCTCAGGTCCTAGAAGTTCCTTATTTGCTGTCTATGCAGCTTGATTCATTTAAGAAATTTATTGAAGTCGATCCAGAAGCCAATAATGGTCTGGAAGCGGCTTTTCGTTCGGTCTTTCCTATTGCCAGTTATTCTGGTACTGCGGAACTACAGTACGTCAGTTATCACATGGGTGAGCCGGCGTTTGACGTTGAAGAATGTCAGATCCGGGGCATTACCTACTCAGCACCATTGCGTGTGAAACTGCGTCTGGTGCTGTTTGATAAAGAAGCAGCTGCCGGTACAGTTAAAGACATTAAAGAACAAGAAGTGTACATGGGCGAAATTCCGTTAATGACAGAAAACGGAACCTTCGTTATCAATGGCACAGAGCGAGTTATCGTTTCTCAGCTCCACCGTTCACCTGGTGTGTTCTTTGATCACGACAAAGGTAAATCACACTCGTCAGGTAAAGTCCTGTATAACGCGCGTGTTATTCCTTACCGTGGCTCTTGGTTGGATTTTGAATTTGATCCTAAAGACAACGTTTTTGTACGTATCGATCGTCGTCGTAAATTACCGGCGTCAATTATTCTTCGTGCTCTGGAATACAGCACTGAAGAAATTCTCGATATGTTCTTCGACACAACGTACTTTGAAATCCTTAAAACTAAGGTGAAAATGCAGTTGGTGCCTGAACGTCTGCGTGGCGAAACCGCCAAGTTCGACATCAAAGGTGCTGAAGGCGAAGTACTGGTCGAAAAAGGCCGTCGTATTACCGCACGTCACATCCGCCAGTTGGAGCAACTGGACATTAAAGAGATGGAAGTGCCGGCAGAATACATGGTCGGAAAAGTATTAGCGAAAGACTACGCGAATAAGAAAACTGGCGAAGTGGTCGGTCACGCGAATGACGTGCTGACACTTGAGCTTATCGCCGAGCTTAGCGAAGCGGGTATTAAGAAAATTGAAACGCTGTTCGTTAACGATTTGGATCACGGTCCATACATGAGCGAAACCTTACGCGTTGATTCAAGCAACAACCGCTTAGAAGCTTTGGTTGAAATCTATCGCATGATGCGTCCGGGCGAGCCGCCAACACGCGAAGCCGCCGAAACTCTATTTGATAACCTGTTCTTCAGCGAAGAACGTTATGACTTATCAACTGTTGGCCGCATGAAGTTTAATCGTCGTTTGGGTCGTGAAGACTTAAGCGGTGATAACACGTTGTCCAGAGAAGACATCGTCGAAGTCATGAAAAAACTTATCGAAATCCGTAACGGTTTAGATGAAGTTGATGACATTGACCACCTGGGTAACCGTCGTATACGTTCAGTCGGCGAAATGGCAGAAAACCAATTCCGTGTCGGTTTGGTACGTGTAGAACGCGCAGTAAAAGAACGCTTGTCGCTGGGTGACTTAGACAACACCATGCCTCAAGACCTGATTAACGCGAAGCCAATTAGTGCTGCGGTTAAAGAGTTCTTTGGTTCAAGCCAGCTGTCGCAGTTTATGGACCAGAACAACCCATTGTCAGAAGTGACGCATAAGCGTCGTATCTCTGCTTTAGGTCCGGGTGGTTTGACTCGTGAACGTGCCGGTTTCGAAGTTCGTGACGTACATCCAACGCACTATGGTCGTTTGTGTCCGATTGAAACTCCAGAAGGCCCGAACATCGGTCTAATCAACTCGCTGTCGACTTTCTCACGTACGAATGAATATGGCTTCTTGGAAACGCCTTATCGTCGTATTGAGAACGGCTCTGTTACAGACGACGTTGACTATTTGTCCGCAATCGAAGAAGGCAACTACGTTATCGCCCAGGCGAACGTAGGTCTGAACGATAAAGGCGAGTTGACTGAAGATTTGGTACCTTGCCGCCATAAAAACGAATTTACGCTGATGAGTAAAGAGCAGGTCCAGTACATGGACGTTGCACCTCAGCAAATCGTTTCTATCGCAGCAAGTATGATCCCGTTCCTTGAACACGATGATGCTAACCGAGCCTTGATGGGCTCGAACATGCAACGTCAGGCCGTTCCTACATTGCGCGCTGATAAGCCGCTGGTCGGGACCGGTATCGAACGCACTATCGCAGTTGACTCCGGTGTTACTGTTGTTGCTAAGCGTGGTGGTGTTGTCGATTACGTAGACGCCAGCCGTATCGTGGTTAAGGTTAACGAAGAAGAGATGGTCCCGGGTGAAGCGGGCATCGACATTTATAACCTGACTAAATACACGCGTTCTAACCAGAACACCTGTATTAACCAAAAACCAACCGTGAACCCAGGTGAACCTGTAACACGCGGTGACGTTTTAGCTGATGGTCCGTCAACTGACTTAGGTGAATTAGCACTGGGTCAGAACATGCGTGTGGCCTTCATGCCTTGGAATGGTTATAACTTCGAGGATTCGATTCTGATTTCTGAGCGCGTAGCGCAAGAAGATCGGATGACAACCATCCATATTCAAGAATTAAACTGTGTTGCTCGTGATACCAAGTTGGGTGCTGAAGAGATTACCTCTGATATACCAAACGTTGGTGAATCTGCATTAGGCAAGCTGGATGAATCCGGTGTTGTTTATGTCGGTGCAGAAGTTAACGGCGGCGATATTCTGGTCGGTAAAGTCACCCCTAAAGGTGAAACGCAGTTAACGCCGGAAGAGAAACTCTTGCGAGCTATCTTCGGTGAGAAAGCGTCTGATGTAAAAGACAGCTCTCTGCGAGTACCAAACGGTGTTAACGGTACGGTTATTGACGTACAAGTATTCACTCGTGATGGCGTTGAAAAAGATAAGCGCGCGGTAGCGATTGAAGAAATGCAGCTGGCTAAGGTTAAGAAAGACCTGACAGAAGAATTCAAGATTCTTGAAGAAGGTATTTACAACCGAGCTCGCAACTTGTTGTTAAGTAATGGCTTTGATGAAGCAAAACTGGCGAGCGTCGATCGCTCAAGCTGGTTGACTCAGGACTTAGGCAACGAAGACGCACAAGCTCAATTAGAGCAAATTGCTGAGCAGTACCAGCAAATTCGTGACGACTTCGACACTAAGTTTGAGACTAAGCGTCGTAAGATCACTCAAGGCGATGATTTAGCGCCGGGTGTTCTGAAAATCGTTAAGGTTTACTTAGCCGTACGCCGTAGTATCCAGCCTGGTGATAAACTGGCTGGCCGTCACGGTAACAAAGGTGTTATCTCAACCATCATTCCTGTGGAAGATATGCCACACGATGATGAAGGGAACCCGGTCGATATCGTATTGAACCCGCTGGGTGTACCTTCGCGGATGAACATCGGTCAGATCCTGGAAACACACTTAGGTATGGCGGCTCGCGGTATTGGTAGCAAGATCGAAAAAATGCTGAAACAGCAACGTGCTATCTCTGAATTACGCGACTTTTTACAGCAGGTGTACGACTTGGGCGAAAGCCGTCAGAAAGTAGACATTACTGAGTTTACTGATGATGAAGTGATGCGCTTAGCCGGTAACTTGAAAGCCGGTCTGCCAACAGCTACACCTGTATTTGATGGTGCAGTTGAAGAAGAAATTAAGGCACTGTTGAAGCTTGCAGACTTACCTGAATCTGGTCAGATTCGGTTATTCGACGGCCGTACGGGTGATAAATTTGAACGTGACGTAACCGTTGGTTACATGTACATGCTCAAACTGAACCACTTGGTCGACGATAAAATGCACGCACGTTCAACTGGCTCGTACAGCTTGGTTACTCAACAACCACTGGGTGGTAAAGCTCAGTTTGGTGGTCAGCGCTTCGGTGAGATGGAAGTCTGGGCATTGGAAGCATATGGTGCGGCTTATACCTTGCAAGAAATGTTGACAGTTAAGTCGGACGACGTGAACGGTCGTACGAAGATGTACAAAAACATTGTCGACAACAACTTGCAGATGGAAGCGGGCATGCCGGAATCCTTCAACGTATTGTTGAAAGAAATCCGCTCGCTGGGCATCAATATCGAGCTAGAACAGAACTAAGACGCTGTTGCTGGAATAAATTGGGGGAGTGCTTGCGCTCCCCGTAGGTTGAACTCCGACAGGAGATAAATCGTGAAAGACTTGCTGAAGCTTTTAAAGCCGACGAATCAGGCAGAAGAGTTTGATGGTATTCGCATCGCTCTTTCGTCTCCAGATATGATCCGTAGTTGGTCATATGGTGAGGTGAAAAAACCTGAAACTATTAATTACCGTACCTTTAAGCCGGAACGTGATGGTTTGTTCTGTGCCCGTATTTTTGGTCCGGTAAAAGACTATGAGTGCTTGTGTGGTAAATACAAGCGCCTTAAGCACCGTGGTGTCATCTGTGAGAAGTGTGGCGTTGAAGTTACACTGACTAAAGTGCGCCGTGAGCGTATGGGTCACATTGAACTGGCCAGCCCGGTTGCGCACATCTGGTTCCTTAAATCATTGCCGTCGCGCATTGGTTTAATGCTGGATATGACTCTGCGTGATATCGAACGTGTACTGTATTTCGAATCTTACGTTGTTACAGAGGGTGGTTTAACCTCTCTTGAGCAGGGTCAAATCCTGACTGAAGACGAATACTTAGACGCACTTGAAGAGCACGGCGACGAATTCGACGCAAAAATGGGTGCAGAAGCAGTTCTGGATCTGTTACGCGCTGTTGATATCGACGGTGATGTTCAAAAATTACGTGAAGAGTTACCTGAGACAAACTCAGAAACCAAACGTAAGAAAATTAGCAAACGACTGAAGTTACTTGAAGCATTCCAGGTATCAAACAACAAGCCTGAGTGGATGATCTTAAAAGTACTTCCAATTCTGCCACCAGACTTACGTCCGTTGGTACCGCTTGATGGCGGTCGTTTTGCTACGTCTGATCTTAACGACTTGTATCGTCGCGTAATCAACCGTAACAACCGTTTGAAGCGTCTGTTAGACCTTGCTGCACCAGATATTATCGTGCGCAACGAAAAACGTATGCTGCAGGAAGCGGTTGATGCGTTGTTAGATAACGGTCGTCGTGGTCGTGCAATTACAGGCTCTAACAAACGTCCTCTGAAATCTTTGGCTGACATGATCAAAGGTAAACAGGGTCGTTTCCGTCAGAACCTGCTGGGTAAACGTGTTGACTATTCAGGCCGTTCGGTTATTACCGTTGGTCCTAAATTGCGCCTGCACCAGTGTGGTCTGCCTAAGAAAATGGCGTTGGAATTATTCAAACCATTTATCTATGGCAAATTAGAGCGTCGTGGTTTAGCAACAACCATTAAAGCAGCGAAGAAAATGGTTGAGCGCGAAACAGCAGAAGTTTGGGACGTACTTGATGAAGTTATCAAAGAGCACCCAGTACTGCTTAACCGTGCGCCGACACTTCACCGTTTAGGTATCCAGGCGTTTGAACCGGTACTGATTGAAGGTAAAGCGATTCAACTGCATCCGTTGGTCTGTGCGGCTTATAACGCCGACTTTGATGGTGACCAAATGGCTGTGCACTTACCACTGACTTTAGAAGCTCAGTTGGAAGCACGTGCGTTGATGATGTCTACCAACAACGTACTGTCGCCGGCCAGTGGTGATCCTATTATCGTTCCTTCGCAGGACGTTGTACTTGGTCTGTATTACATGACTAAAGAGAAAATCAACGGCAAAGGCGAAGGCATGGTTTTCAAAGATCCGAACGAAGCCGAAAAGGCTTACCGTACGGGTCAGGTTGAGTTGCATAGTCGCGTCCGGGTACGTATCACCGATACCACCATTGATGACGACGGCAATCGTACAACGAAAACCGAACTGCGTGACACCACTTGTGGTCGCGCAATTTTGTCACTGATTATGCCGGAAGGTCTGCCTTTTGAACTGATTAACCAGGCTATGGGTAAAAAACCGATTGGCCGTATGTTGAACAAGGCTTATCGCGACCTTGGTTTGAAAGATACAGTCGTTTTCGCTGACCAAATCATGTATACCGGTTTCCATTACGCAATGGTATCGGGTGCGTCGGTTGGTATAAACGACATGGTTATCCCTGAAGCTAAGAAAGAGATTGTTTCTGCAGCAGAAGAAGAAGTGGCTGAAATTCAGGAACAGTTCGAATCAGGCTTGGTAACTGCCGGTGAGAAATACAATAAAGTTATCGATATTTGGTCAACCGCTAACGAGAAAGTCTCGAAAGCGATGATGGATAACTTGTCGAAAGAGATTGTTAAAAACAAAGACGGTGAAGACGAAGAGCAAGCATCATTTAACTCAGTCTTTATGATGGCTGACTCAGGTGCTCGTGGTAGCCCCGCGCAGATTCGTCAGTTAGCCGGTATGCGTGGTTTGATGGCTAAGCCAGATGGCTCAATCATCGAAACGCCAATCGTTGCTAACTTCCGTGAAGGTCTGAACGTACTTCAGTACTTCATCTCGACGCACGGTGCTCGTAAAGGTTTGGCCGATACCGCATTGAAGACAGCGAACTCAGGTTACCTGACTCGTCGTCTGGTAGACGTTTCACAAGACGTTGTGATCATGGAAGAAGACTGTGGCACATACGAAGGTCTTTACATGAAACCGCTGATTGAAGGTGGTGACGTTGTAGAGCCGTTGCGTGAACGTGTACTGGGTCGTGTTCTTTGTGAGCCGGTAATGAAGCCTGGCAGCGAAGAAGAGTTACTTCCGCGCAATACATTGCTTGATGAAAAAATGTGTGACGTATTGGAAGAGAATTCTATCGACGAAGTTAAAGTTCGCTCGGTTATTACTTGTGATACAGACTTTGGTGTTTGTGCACACTGTTATGGTCGTGACCTGGCTCGCGGACATATGGTTAATCAGGGTGAAGCGGTTGGTGTTATAGCAGCACAGTCAATCGGTGAACCGGGTACACAGTTAACCATGCGTACCTTCCACATCGGTGGTGCGGCATCTCGTGCAACAGCTGAAAACAATATCCAGGTGAAAAACCCGGGTACAATCAAGCTGCATAACGCTAAATGGGTTGTAAACAGCGATAAAGCACACGTTATTACGTCACGTTCTACAGAGTTAACTCTGACTGATGAATACGGTCGTGAGCGCGAGCGTTACAAAGTACCTTATGGTGCGGTCTTGAAAAAAGGTGAAGGCGACTCAGTAGATGGCGGCGAAACCGTTGCTAACTGGGACCCGCACACTCACCCAATCATTACCGAGGTAGAAGGTCGTATCAAGTTTGTTGATTTAATTGATGGTGTCACCATGACTCGTCAAACCGATGAACTGACAGGCCTTTCAAGCATCGTTGTACTGGAAACAGGTCAGCGTACCAGTGCCGGTAAAGACATGCGTCCAATGGTGAAATTGGTTGATGGTAAAGGTAACGACGTTAATATCGCCGGAACTGATATCCCTGCGCAATACTTCTTGCCAGGTAACGCTATAATTAACCTGGAAGATAATTCTGAGGTTAAAATTGGTGACACCTTAGCGCGTATTCCTCAGGAAGGCTCTAAGACTCGTGATATTACCGGTGGTCTGCCACGTGTTGCTGACTTGTTCGAAGCGCGTAAGCCAAAAGAACCAGCGATTCTTGCAGAGAAAACCGGTACGGTTTCCTTCGGTAAAGAAACCAAAGGTAAACGTCGCCTATTGATTACCCCAACAGATGGTGGTGATCAGCACGAAGAGATGATTCCGAAGTGGCGTCAGCTGAACGTGTTTGAAGGTGAACAAGTGACTAAAGGTGAAGTTATTGCCGATGGTCCAGAAGCACCGCACGACATTTTACGCTTACGTGGCGTTAGTGCAGTTGCTAACTATATCGTTAACGAAGTGCAGGAAGTTTACCGTCTGCAGGGTGTTAAAATTAACGATAAGCACATTGAAACTATCGTTCGCCAGATGTTGCGTAAGGCACTTATTTTACGCGCCGGTGATACGAACTTGCTGGAAGGCGAGATGGTTGAAATGTCAGAAGTGTTAGCAGCTAACGCAAAAGCGGAAGCGGATGGTAAGAAACCAGCAATATTTGAACGTCAGTTGCTGGGTATTACTAAGGCATCGTTGTCGACTGAATCCTTTATTTCAGCGGCTTCGTTCCAGGAAACAACGCGAGTTCTTACCGAAGCAGCCGTTGGTGGTAAGAAAGACAGCTTACGTGGACTGAAAGAAAACGTAATTGTTGGTCGTCTGATTCCTGCAGGTACAGGTTACTCATATCACAAAGAGCGCATGCAGCGTCGACTGGATGAACTGAATGTTGATATCGAGCCAACTATGACTGCAGAGCAGGCTGAGCAACAACTTGCGGATGCCTTAAATGCTGGAAATAGTTCTGCAGGTGATGATTCTGCAGAATAATTAGCGAACGTTTTTAACGTTCGTGTACAGAAGCCGGTACTGTAAAAGTGCCGGCTTCTTTTGTATAGCCTTGACAGGCGAAAATATGACCATTAGAATTTCCGCTCCCGAATTTCGGGATCTGACTTTCAGTGGTCAGAAAAAAGCGATTTTTCACGCTCTATACACGTGGTAAAAAGCGACATCAACTAAACTAGGAGTAATGAATGGCAACAGTTAACCAGCTGGTGCGTAAAGGCCGTCAAAAGCCCGTTGTGAAAAGCAACGTTCCGGCTCTTGAAGCGTGCCCTCAAAAACGCGGTGTATGTACCCGTGTTTACACAACTACGCCAAAGAAACCGAACTCTGCAATGCGTAAAGTTTGCCGTGTTCGTTTAACTAACGGTTACGAAGTTTCTTCGTACATCGGTGGCGAAGGTCACAACTTACAAGAACACTCAGTCGTACTAATTCGTGGCGGTCGTGTAAAAGACTTGCCAGGTGTGCGTTATCACACAGTACGCGGAGCACTTGACTGCTCAGGTGTTAATGACCGTAGACAAGGTCGTTCTAAGTACGGCGCAAAACGGCCTAAATCTTAACGGTTCTCCGTTAGTAAGGCCAAACTGTCGTACGTTTTGGGTAAAACCCTGAATTAATCGGAGAATATTGAGATGCCAAGAAGACGCGTCATAGGTCAACGTAAAATCCTTCCAGATCCTAAGTTCGGATCAGAATTGTTGGCCAAATTTATCAATGTCGTCATGGTTGACGGCAAAAAAGCAGTCGCTGAAAAAATTATTTACGGTGCATTGGACATCCTGGCAGAGAAGTCAGGTAAAGATCGCCTGGAAGTCTTTGATACAATACTAGATAACATCCGCCCAATGGTTGAGGTTAAATCTCGTCGTGTTGGTGGTTCAACGTATCAGGTTCCGGTTGAAGTTCGTCCGGTACGCCGTAACGCACTGGCTATGCGCTGGTTAGTTGATGCAGCGCGCACCCGTGGTGAAAAATCAATGTCGCAGCGTCTGGCAGCTGAAATGCTAGATGCATCAGAGAACAAAGGGTCGGCTGTGAAGAAACGTGAAGACGTTCACCGCATGGCTGAAGCGAACAAAGCGTTTGCTCACTATCGCTGGTAATTCACAGTTAACCTAGAAGGAGTTTATTGTGGCTCGTAAAACTTCCATAGAGCGCTATCGTAATATCGGTATTTGTGCTCACGTAGACGCCGGTAAAACAACCACAACTGAACGTGTGTTGTTCTATACTGGTTTGTCTCACAAAATTGGTGAGGTGCACGATGGTGCAGCCACCATGGATTGGATGGAACAAGAACAAGAGCGTGGTATCACTATCACGTCAGCAGCTACCACCTGTTTCTGGCAGGGTATGGACAAGCAGTTCCCTGAGCATCGTGTAAACATCATCGATACTCCTGGACACGTTGACTTCACCATCGAAGTTGAACGTTCTTTGCGTGTTCTTGACGGCGCTGTTGTTGTACTTTGTGCATCATCTGGTGTCCAGCCTCAGACTGAAACTGTTTGGCGTCAGGCAAACAAATATGAAGTTCCTCGCATGGTATTCGTCAACAAGATGGACCGTGCAGGCGCAGACTTCTTATCTGTTGTACACCAAATGAAAACGCGTTTGGCAGCTCAGGCTGTTCCAATGCAGCTACCAGTAGGCGCAGAAGATAATTTCCGCGGCGTTGTGGACTTAGTTAAAATGAAGTTCATCAACTGGAGCGAAGAAGACATGGGTACTTCATTCACTTATGAAGAAATCCCTGCTGACATGGTTGATGAGTGTGAAAAATATCACGCTGAGTTGGTAGAAGCTGCGGCTGAAGCTAACGAAGAATTGATGACTAAATACCTGGAAGAAGGTGAGTTAACTGAAGCGGAAATCAAGCAAGGCCTGCGTATGCGTACTCTGGCTAATGATCTTTGTTTGGTTGCTTGTGGTTCTGCGTTCAAAAACAAAGGTGTTCAGGCAGTGCTTGACGCTGTTATTGAATACTTGCCATCACCAACAGAAGTTAAGCCTATCACTGGTATTTTGGATGATGAATCTGAAGGCGTACGTAAGTCGTCTGACGAAGAGCCATTCTCAGCTCTGGCATTTAAAATTGCGACTGACCCATTTGTTGGTACCTTGACGTTCGTTCGCGTTTACTCTGGTGTATTGAACCAGGGCGACGGTGTTGTTAACCCAGTTAAGAACAAAAAAGAACGCGTTGGCCGTATGGTACAAATGCACTCAAACAGCCGTGAAGAGATCAAAGAAGTTCGCGCTGGTGACATCGCGGCACTGATTGGTCTTAAAGACGTTACTACAGGTGACACGCTGTGTGATCCAGCTCATAAAATCACACTTGAGCGTATGGAATTCCCTGAACCGGTTATCTCGGTTGCAGTAGAGCCGAAAACTAAAGCTGACCAGGAAAAAATGGGTATTGCTTTAGGTAAATTGGCTGCAGAAGATCCATCGTTCCGTGTTAAGACTGACGAAGAATCTGGCCAGACAATCATCTCTGGTATGGGTGAACTTCACCTGGATATCCTCGTTGACCGTATGAAGCGTGAATTCAAAGTTGAATGTAACGTAGGTCAGCCGCAGGTTGCTTACCGTGAAGCAATTCGTGAGTCTGTCGAAGTCGAAGGTAAATTCGTACGTCAATCAGGTGGTCGTGGTCAGTTTGGTCACGTTTGGATTAAACTTGAACCAATGACTATCGAAGAAGACGATAACGGTGATGACATTATTTACAAATTCGTAAACGAAATTGTAGGTGGTGTTGTACCGAAAGAATACATCCCGGCAGTAGACAAGGGTATCCAAGAACAGATGCAACAAGGCGTCTTGGCTGGCTATCCTGTATTGGGTGTTAAAGCGACTCTATATGATGGTTCATACCACGATGTCGACTCTTCTGAAATGGCATTTAAAATTGCTGGTAGCATGGCCTTCAAGAAAGGTGCATTAAAAGCTAACCCAGCTCTGTTAGAGCCAACCATGAAAGTTGAAGTTATCACTCCTGAAGAATCTATGGGTGATGTCGTGGGTGACTTAAACCGTCGTCGCGGTCTTATTGATGGTATGGAAGAAGCTCCGGGTGGTTTGAAAGCAGTTAATGCTCAAGTACCACTGTCTGAGATGTTCGGTTATGCGACAGACTTGCGTTCACAAACGCAGGGTCGTGCATCCTACTCTATGGAGTTCCTGAAATACTCTGAAGCACCAAACAACATTGCTGAAAAAGTAATGGCTGAGCGTAACGCTAAATAAGTAAGGTCTGGTCCGGTTCTTTCGAGGCCGGGCTTTTAACTTAAGTTTGAGGATATATCATGTCTAAAGAAAAATTTGAACGTTCGAAGCCGCACGTAAACGTCGGCACCATCGGTCACGTTGACCACGGTAAAACAACACTAACTGCTGCTATCACAACTGTTTTGGCAAAAGTTTATGGTGGTGCGGCGAAAGACTTCGCAGCCATCGATAACGCGCCAGAAGAGAAAGAGCGTGGTATTACTATTTCAACGTCACACGTTGAATATGACACACCAACTCGTCACTACGCACACGTAGACTGCCCAGGGCACGCTGACTATGTTAAAAACATGATCACCGGTGCGGCGCAGATGGACGGCGCTATTCTGGTAGTAGCAGCAACAGACGGTCCAATGCCACAGACTCGTGAGCACATCCTGCTTTCACGTCAGGTAGGCGTACCATTCATCGTTGTATTCATGAACAAATGTGACATGGTCGACGACGAAGAGCTGTTAGAGCTGGTAGAAATGGAAGTTCGTGAACTGTTGTCAGAATATGACTTCCCGGGCGACGATTTACCAGTAATTCAGGGCTCAGCACTGAAAGCGCTGGAAGGCGACGAAGACTACGCTAAGAAAATTGTTGAATTAGCCGACGCACTGGATAACTACATCCCAGAGCCAGAGCGTGACATCGATAAGCCATTCATCATGCCAATCGAAGACGTATTCTCGATTTCAGGTCGTGGTACGGTAGTAACGGGTCGTGTAGAGCGCGGTATCGTGCGTACAGGCGACGAGTGTGAAATCGTTGGTATGAAAGATACGACGAAGACCAC
>NZ_JBNIEY010000017.1:0-13129 GCF_051842345.1 Idiomarina sp. ST20R2A10
GTCATCTTGTCACCTAATTGTCTCTTGGTGCATGATAGCACCTCTAATTAGGTGGCCAAATTTAGTTTGCCACTACAGAGACAACTCTGTCTTTCCAAACAGCTTTTATAAGTTGGTCATGAGGCACGATCTCAGGAGCGTGTTCAACAAGCTCCTGCAGTAATCGATAGGACAGTTCTGGTAAAGAAATATCGTCCCCATTTCTTATCACCTTCTTGTTTAAGGGATCTAAAATCAGGTCGTTCCCTACCTTAAAGACATCCATCACTAACTCCACCCTGAGCTGCTAATTATTTGATTTTAAATATTTTTCATCGATTGGTCACCATAAGTCACCCAAAAGGACCATTAAAGTCATGTTTCCTTTCTCATGCTCAGGTAAGTTTTTCAGAGAAACGAAAATATTATCTCATTTTGAACGACTAAGGATGATTATGTATATAAAATTATTAAGTATTCCTGCCCTACTCTTAATCAGTGCTTTTGTAGGAGCAACTGAAATCAAGGCTTCAAAGTTAGATGCTTTTGTTGAGTCTTACGCCGAAAATGATGAATTTAATGGCTCAGTATTAGTTTCTTATCAAGGTGAAGTGTTGCTAAAGAAAGGTTACGGCTATGCCAATATGGAATGGAAAATCCCCAACTCTGTCGATACAAGATTTAGAATAGCCTCGACAACCAAACCTCTTACAGCGGCACTGATTTTAAAATTAGTCGAAGAAGGAAAAATAGATTTAAGTCATTCAATCCGTGATTACTTACCGGGCTATCGCAGTGATACCGGCGGTAAAGTAACTATTCATCAGCTCTTAAACCATACATCAGGGATCCCAAACGTATTCAGTCATCCCGACTTCAAAGATATAGAAGCGAATAACCCTTATAGCCTAAATGACTTTATTTCAAAGTTTTGCAGTGGAGACCTGAAGTTCCAGCCCGGTAGTCAGTTCAGTTATAGCAATGCTGGCTACTCCATTTTGGGTAAAATAATCGAGCAAGTGACCGAGTTAAGTTATAAACAAGCTTTGCAGGATTATATTTTCAATCCGCTAAAAATGCATAACAGCGGGGATTCTTACTCTGGCTATGTTGTTCCAAAAAGTGCTAAAGGGTATGAGAAAACGTTAGGAGGACTGAAACCGGCAAAGAATATTGATATGACTGTCACCTATGCTGCGGGCTCTATTTATTCAACGGTCGGAGACTTATATCAGTTTAGCGAGGCCTTGTATTCAAATCAGATATTTAGTGAAGCACTAAAAAAGAGAGCTTTTACAGCGTCGCCTCATCGCAATTATGGTTATGGCTGGTTGATCACTGAACTACCAAAGGAAAAGTTCGGTAAAAAGCTCACTCAGATACATCATCCGGGTATGATGCCTGGTTTCAATGGTGACGTAATTCGTGTAATTGAAGATGATATTACAATTATTATCCAAAACAACACTGGAGGCGCACCACTTCGTGCTCTGACAGAAGGCATTTTGAGCATTATTTATGAACGCCCGGTTGTTTTTGCAAAAAAACAAATCGAAGATGAGCTCTATTCTAAGCTACGCCAGGATGGAATAGAGGCTGCGATAGAGTCATATATGCAACTTCAGAAATCGAACAAGGGTTTCAGCGAACGTGGCTTAAACTATTTTGGTTATCAACTGATGGAAGTTGAAGAAATAAATGCAGCGATAGCTTTCTTGGGTTCTACCCAAATTTTACGGACACATCCAAAACGAGGCATAATATGCCCATAAGGAGTGTTCATGACCAAACGAAAAAAGTACAGCCCAGAGTTTAAACGTGAAGCCGTAGCTTTGACAAAACAACCCGGTGTGAGTTGTCGCCAGGTTGCTATAGAAATCGGTATTAACCCCAATTTGCTCAGTCGATGGCGGCGTGAAGCCGAGCCATCCTCTAAAGAAGCCTTTAAAGGCTCAGGTAATCCCCGCGATGAAGAGATCGCGAGGCTTAAACGCGAGAATGCCCGGCTTAAGAAGGAACGGGATTTTTTGCGAGAAGCGGCAACGTTCTTCGCAAAAGAGTCGTCCTGAGATATCAGGCGATAGAGCGTTGCCGCGATAAGTTCCCGATACGCTTAATGTGTCGATGCCTGAAAGTGTCGCCCAGCGGATATTATGCCTGGGCAGCACGACCACCCAGTGCCCGGGACGTGGAAAATCAGCGGATCCTGACGCGCATTAAGGAGATCCACGAGGACAGTGGTGGTGTCATTGGCGCACCACGTATGCATGAAGATCTGTCTATTGAAGGTGAAAGGCTGAGTCTGAATCGTGTGGCCCGCTTAATGGCCGTCAATGGCGTTCAGGGCTGGCCTCGTAGGAAAGGACGAGGCCGAAAGCGACAGGCCGCCAGACCCGCTGGTCTTAAAAATCATCTGGCACGTGACTTCACAGCAGCAGAGCCTGAAACTAAATGGGTCACCGATATTACCGAAGTGACAACCACCGAAGGCAAGCTGTTTCTGTGCGTTGTACTCGACTTGTACAGCAAACTCATAGTGGGCTGGTCCATGCATCATCGTCAGGATCGGTACATGGTCATTCGCGCAGTGGAAATGGCCGTCTGGCAACGAACAGCCAATCAGCCTGTGATTTTACATTCAGATCGCGGCTCTCAATTTACCAGTGGTGATTATCAGCGTGCTCTCAAATTTAATAACCTGATCAGCAGCATGAGCGCAGTCGGTCACTGCAGCGACAACGCCGCCTGTGAAGGATTTTTCGGGATATTGAAGCGTGAAAGAGTGAATTACCGCCGCTATCGAACAAGAGATGAAGCACGTTCAGACATCTTTGATTATATTGAACGGTTTCATAATCCAAGAATGCGTCGTAGACTGGCAAAACAAGATCAGCAGTTTAGTGCGATTTTAAACCGTCCGTGATAAAGGGGTAGAACCCCTTTGAGCTCAATGCAAAACAACACCCTGAGTCTTCAAATGCTTTTGACAGTCTCGGAGAGGCCTATCTTGCCAACGAAGAATTTAAGAAAGCCCTAATAGCATATGAAAAATCACTTTCGCTAGATGAGCACAATAAAAATGCATCTGAAGCAATCGATAAGATAAATGAATTACTATGAGCCGTCATTAAATGATTAGAAATACTAAATTTATATTTAGCATCGACCAAGAACTATAATAGTTCTTGGTCCAAGTTGCCCGCTTCAAAGGAAGTGAGTAGAACCATACAACTCATGATGACTTCATTTCTGGTCACCGCTTATTTTCTGCTGCAAGTTATCAAGTCGGGTTTTAAGTGCGTTATTTTCAACATTTTCTTTGTAGCTAATTGCTAACGCTTTCTTTCTCATCTCCAGAGCTTTATTTAATTTACCAGCTGCTTCATAACCATCAGCGAGGCTGTCATATCCATCAGATTTGTTTGGATAACTTTCGGTGTTACTTCTGAAAATTGAGATTGCGGTATCATAGTCCTGCTTTTCTAAAGCATTGTACCCAGCGTGATTGATAGCTTTGTAGCTTGGTTTGGCGTTATACCCATATTTTTTAGAAAGGTCTTTATAGTATTGTTGTATGGCTGTAACCCCTTCCTCGATTACTGCTCCAGAAGGTCGCAGTGAAGTGAGTTGCTTTTGAAACGCGAGGCTCATACCTGCTAGAGCTGTCGTATTGTGGCTCTCAGATACATCCAGATTAGTGTCGTAGCTGAACCCCTCACGATTGCTGGTATTCAATAGTTCTTTATATCGTTCAAATGCACTAAGCATTTGCCCGCCCTCATTCCCCATATTTACGTATAGGTACTTATTTAAGTCTTCTGGTTGGCTCAAGAATTTTGCAGCATCAGAAAAAATGACTTCGCTATCCCACCAAAGGCTCGGACTGAAAGCGAAATAAGCCTGAAACATTTCGGGTCTTGACTGCAGTGCATATACAGATAATAAGCCGCCAAGTGAGTGGCCGGAAAGGATCGCGTAATTATTTGTTCTGTAATTTGAATTTATAAAAGGTTTAAGCTCAGCCTCGATGAAATTAAGAAAGTCGTCTGCCCCGCCAGAAATGCCCCATTGATCATAGCTTTCATCATGGGTAGGTGTGAAATCCCGCGCACGGTGCGTGTTAGTTATGCCAACAATAATCATCTCCTGTGCCATTCCATCCTGACTTAGTAGATCCAATGTTCCGGCAGCATGCGCGAAGTTTCGCTGCCCATCCGTCAGATATAAAACGGGATAAGAAGTATCGGTGTAACGTGAATAATTGTTTGGAAGATGAATAATCAATTCACGTGACTCATCCAAAACCTCAGAATCAATACTAACTATTACTGACTCCCCCCGGACTTTAGCACTGGCTTGCATGGAGATGAATAACATTAAACATACAAAGGCAGGTAAAAACTTATGTCTCATCACAATTCCTTTTTTATGGAGGCACTAGGGCATAAAGCTTACTGTGTATTGTTTTAAATCAGCGACTTGAGATTACATGGTTAATCCGTTTTGTCAAAAGCTCACTGGAAGTAGCATTGAGAGTTTTACTAATTTACGGGGTATACCTTAAACAACCCCTAAAGCAGAAGCTAAGCAAAAGACTTTATGTCCGCTTTGAACTCACAGCCGAATAGCAGACATTGGCATTCTCTATCCTACAAGGTAATGTAGTTTGCAAAATCGAGGTAATACACCTTTAGGACTACGGAATGCCAGCATCTCAGATTGTTTTAAAAGAAGAGCCACCTAATGCATCAGATTTCGCATTAATTAGAAGGTCTGTTGGTTGGGAAAATCCAGAATTACCAATTATTCAAAACAGCATAAATTCTTCTTTATTCTGGGTTTCAGCATATCTTGGCAATCGAATGGTTGGCTGTGGCCGTTTAATTGGCGACGGCTCAATGTACTTCTATGTTCAGGATGTCATCATTCATCCAGAACATCAGAACCTTGGCTTGGGCTCTCAAATCATACAATCTATAAATCAGTACATTGCTGTCAATTGCCCACCTGGTTCAACAGTTGGACTACTAGCAGCAAAAGGAAAAGAAGCGTTTTATCGAAAACATGGTTTTAAACCTCGTAACGGTCAAGAATTAGGCTTGGGCATGTGCCGGTTTATTTAGCTATTTCCCTTAGCGGATAATCTCAGTTTTACTACTGGCTCCTAACGGCCTTAGAGTCCTACTCGCAGGGTGTCATAGAGCCAGGATCGGACATTAACGTCCAGCTTAATTTGTTATGCGCGTTTCTCAACTTTCCACGGTGGGTTCAAGCGGTTCTCACCAGCCCAATAAAGTTTGATTTTGTTACCAGATGGATCTCTTAATATTGCTTCCTTCCATAGATAGCGTTGCTCGGTAGGTTGCTGCTCAAACTGAATTCCTTTTTGACAAAGACGCTGGTAAAGCTCGTCAAGATTTTCATGTTCGAAGTAAATTATCGAATTATTCTCAAAGTCGTCGCTTTCAAGTGATAATGAAAATGTAGAATTGCCCTCTGGACAAGAAAATCTAGCGTAATGCGGTGTATCGACGATTTGAGTAAAACCGAGAGTAAGATAAAAGCTTACGGCATCATCCATATTTTTTACTGGTAGAGTAACCTGGTTAAGTTCCATTCAACAGCCTAGCGTATAACGACTTATTAGAGTGAATTCTTAGTAAAACACAGAGTAAAGGAGATTCAAATTTCCTACACAACCTACACCATTTTTTATAACAAAACTTTACCAAGACGTGTGTCGGTTATGGTCCCTGAACCTATTATAGACAACAATTTAGTGCCGATAGCAATACAGTGTAGCTGACGGTTTTCTAGCAATGGAGTAATGTTAACGCCCTTTATTTGCTAATAAGTTTTGATTGGTATTGCTTCAGAGCGGCACTGTGTTTTTTTCTATGCCATGTTAGCTGACTCTCCGAATGCTTTACCGCATCCGTTTGAAATTTAACCGCGCTTTTAAAGTCTCCTAAGCTTGCATAAGCTTCGGCAACGTAATGGTAACTGTAAGAGTCACCTGGGTAGAGTTCTATGAGTTGTTTTAATACAGAAAGACCCTTTTCAGACTTAGACTCCATGAGGTGGTTGCCGAGATTCTGAATCGAGCGTTTAGGAGATACTTCAAATCCATATTTCTCATCAGATAGAAACTGGTAATGTGCCACTATTGCGTCAACACCTTTTTGAGAAATAGCGGAGTCAGGTGCTAAACCATTATGAATATCATCAAACAGCGTTTCGATGCCTGTAACCGTCGACAATATAGGCAAAGACATAAAGTAATTATCGGCGAGATGCCTTTCGTGCCAGTCTAAGCTGGAAGGTGCATATTGCTGAAGCTGCTTGCTAAGCCTTACATAATCAGCCTGTTGATGGTTTTCTTTGACATTGGTGCCATAACTGAAGAGTAAAAAGCGCGGCTTCTTATCAAGTTTAGATAGCATCTCTTGAGCGTTTGATTGCAAGCCAACAAAGTCATTTTTAAGCTCTGGGCTGACCGCAATATACGCATTCATTAAGTCCGGCTTCCTGAATAATGCTGACAACACAATACTACCGTTATGCCGAAACCCGCTCATGATACGAAATCCGTTAGTGCGGTAGGTATCATCTAGTTCAGTAAACAATTTTTGTTCAAAGAAATCGAGTAGCGGCGTTGTTTCCCCAGAACTGTCAAAAAGCCGCCCCACCGGATTCCCCTGCGCCGGTGTGACAATAATCGTTTTGAGCCAAGGCCATTCTCCATTATGACTCATCCAGTCATGCATCCCTCTTAGATAGGTAGTTGCATGAGGATGAAAGTCAAAAAGCACTGGATAACTCCTGGAGGTTTCCTGTTGGTAACCTGATGGCAATACGACGTTAAATACCAGAGGAACTTCAAACTCGGAATGTTGAATCTCCAGCTGTTTGGTCACTGATGAGGCATGAGTAGTGAAACTGAGGAAAACGACTAATAGGCTTAACAGTATAGCGGAGGCATTCTTCATCGAACTTACACTTTAAATTTTTGTTAACTTAGAGTTAACATTACCATAACGACTTCCTGATGCTAGTGAAAATCGATCTACGGAAGCAGATGGCCATCTAATAGCACGAAGCGAAGATTTGCTATGAGCGAAAGGCTGACACTGATGACTCAGACTCAGTTAGCATTTCCACATACGAACGGTTCAGTTTTTATAAAGTCATGTACTAGCAAAGACGGGTCTTGTCTGTTATTAATACTAAAAATATACAGGTGTATTACTGGGCATTAGAAAAACACCTTATATTAAATTAAACTCCCTCAAGGAAGATAAATGAAATATTTTTATGCAATGCTTGCTTCACTTTTACTATCAAACGTAACACTTGCCAGCGAGCTGACCGCCAAGGTTAACGAATATTTCGAAGCCCAAAAAGCCGTAGAACATAGAGACTCAAAAGAAAGTGATGTTAATAACTTACTGGCCTTACTTACTAAAGACGCAACGTTCGAACACCCCAGATTTGATGCAATTCTATCCAAAGATGAATATAAAGAAGGCCTCCTTAACTACTTAGGAAGTTATGGCGAGTGCGACATCCAGATAAAGAATGTTATTGAAGGACTTAATGCGGTCACCGTCGAATATTTGCACCCCTGCACTGATAAAGAAGGTAATTCAGATCCTGAAAAAAACAAAGAGGCATTGGTTACTTTGTTCGAATTTAAAAGTAATAAGATAAACCTAATTAAGCATTATTTCTGATCCGAAAGTTAGTAATCTTAACCAACTTGTAGGGCTCTAAAAAGCTACTACAATAATTATTGAGCCGAGATATTTTGACGCACACGACCTCAACACCAAGAACGCCTCCCAAGACTAGGCCCCAGTTCCAGGATTCAACTTTCTTCTCACGCTTAGCCGTTTTCATTACTGTCGTTGTATTTTCTGGATTCATTCTTAATGGGATCGTCAACCATGAACAGTTTGGACGATTCACTTTATGGATAGGATTGCATGGAGCATGCAGTGCTGGTTGGTACCTGTTACTTATTAATCAGTTAAGGTTGTCCAGAAACGGTCGTATAGAAGCACATAAACGTATGGGAAAACTCAGTGTCGTGCTGGTAATAGCTATCTTGTCGACTGGTATAATGATGGTGCTGGGACTATACGATTACCTGGTTAATATGGGTGCTTTTGACCCTTCCAATGCAAACGCACGAATACGAGCAGGAGGCTTGATAGGTGGCACCTTTTTGCAGTGGACCATATTTGCAGCTTTATACATTTTGGGCCTGCTTAATATCCGTAACCCGACACATCACAAACGATTTATGTTGGCCTCTGCTATACAAATGATGCCCGAAAGTCTGTCCCGTATTACTCATGTGCTGGGCCTGCCGGGTTACGGGATGCTGATCATTATGTTATCGGTCTACTTATCAATTATGGTGTATGACTGGAGAACGGATCGCCGCCTTCACTGGAGTACCCTTACTTCTCTTGCCCTGTTTATCCTATTGGCGATCTCAATTTACACAGTTTTCCGTTCACAGATTTGGGGAGACTGGATAGTTAACGTGTTAACCGGAATATGATTTTCTAACTGCACAAGGAACGTAATGAAATTTATAGCTTATTTTATACTTCTCATGAGTCTGACTTTCCTGGTCGTAAAGGCTGAAGCCAATAGCGCCTTTGATAAGCTATTAGATCAGTATCATCAACAAATTGGCTTTTCTGGCTCTGTACTCGTCATGAAAAATGGCAAGCCTTTGTTAGCAAAAGCTGCGGGTTATGCAGATGATTCTGTGCCAGAGCCGGTGACTCTACAAACACGTTTTGATATTGGCTCTATTCAAAAGAACCTTACTGCCGTATTAGTTCTTCAAGCTCATGATAAAGGGTTATTGAATCTTGACGATACTCTCGATAAGTTTTCACTGGGTTTCACAGATCCGCAGACGCAGAACATCACAATAAAACACTTACTGGAACATCGCTCTGGTTTTGGTGACATATTTACAGCGGAATACCGTAAGAACCCAAGCAAATACGAAAACATCAGTGAAAAATTGGAAGTTTTGCGACATCATCCCCTGCTGTTCAAACCCGGCAGCAACCGGAAATATTCGAATTATGGCTACATTGTGCTTGGAGCGATTCTCGAGAAAACAACCGACCAGGATTATTGGAAGCTGCTCGAGGAAAATGTTTTTCAGCCTTCACGGAACGTACTTACTCCTAAGCAAGTCAGTCATGTACAAAACACGTTAGCCGAGCCTTATCACTTGAGTTATGACGGGAGGCGGTTGCCGGTACCGCCGAATCTGCGCGAGCATAAATCTCCTGATGGAGGCGGCCAAATGAGTGTGTTTGAGCTTTATGCCTTCTACCATCATCTGTTCATAGATAAAGAATTGTTGTCAGCCAGCAGTTTAAAGACTTTCAGGGCACTACAAAAAGACCAACAGCAGTGGCTGGCGTTTGGCGGTGGGGTTGGTGTGAGCACTGCCGTAGAACTTGATTTTGTCAACGGCACTTGGGTGATTGTACTGGCAAATACAGACCGTTTAGTTGCTGAACGCCTCTCATCAAGACTTAGAAGTCTGGTGGCAACAGGCGAATACGCAGACGTAAAAGTTTCACCTCAACTCTTTACTTACCGTTTTTATAAGCAAAAGAATGAGGAAATATTCGTATCGGAATTTGAGGCTGCTTATAAAAAAGCAGGCTATCGCTCTTTTATGGGTAAAGTTGTAACGGACTTAGCAAGGGAACTCATTGCTGACGAAAAAGGTCACGAAGCTATTCCTTTTTTACGGTTTTTGACTGCGCGTTATCCAGATGTTCCAGACGTTCATGATGGACTCGCATTTGGGTACTGGAGTATAGGGAAAACAGAAAAAGCACAGGAAGTATTTTCAAAGGCTTTGAGTTTACAAAAAGATTATCAGAGCCAATTCAGTACGGATAATTATCAAACCTCAAGCAGTTCAGAAGTTTCAAGTCCACTCTCCACTTCGGTTAAGCAATAAAAACCGTATTACCGAAAAATTGTCGACAATATACCGATAATAACTGAAGCTTATTTATAAAAAAGAGCTTACGAATGTATATTGTCGACAAACAAATTAGATCCGAATGCTATGCTTTTCAACTTCTTTGGGACTTTGAATTCAATCTTGATTGTAGTCAGCTTGGTTGGTGTTTTCTCTCAGGTACGGACTATTTGGTCACGGAAAAAAGGTAACCTGAATAGAGCAACTGAGGCCCTCTCTCTTAATAAGTTTTTCGTGAGCTTTTTGGCTTACTACTCTTTCTTTGTATATGGCATGTCAATAGAGCCTTTTAATCATTTCATTGTTTGGCCGAGGCTGACCGCGGCTCTGTTAGTAGCTGTTATTTTGTATGAAATATGGTTTGACCGGAAAACTGCTGCCCCTCTAACTTTCTTTATTTTCGCGATTTTCTTGCTTGCATCAGGAGCCATTTTCGGACTGACGGCAGGCACATACGAAGATGAAGGACGTCATTTAATGACAGTAATGATTGTTGTAATTACCATCTTCCTTGCACAAGGTTATATTCATCAAATCATCCAGGTTCTTAAGTTAGGCAGCACCGGTGCACTAGATATCAAGATGAGTCAATTCATTTTGCTTATGGATATGTCGACAATCGCATTTGCTTTTGCCATGGGACTCGAAAATGGCTGGCCTCTATTGCTACTAGCAGTAGTTAGTGCCTGTACCAAGCTCATTATCCTTTACCTTTTTCATTGGGCCAGGACAAGCTTGTCAGCAGAGAGAAGGCGCCAGGTTCTAAGCCAAAGGTCAGCAACGAGCGAAAAGCCGACTTTCTGACTTTCGGCCTACTTCAACTAGTGACTAGCCGCCCCGTTATTAGTAAGTGTGGGTGAGACCAATGATGGACGGCATCTTCACTTCGGCAATATTGCGCGCTTTGTTGTTGAGTTGTTTATTTAAGTCGTTTAATGTCAATTACATAACAAAAACTAAAGGTTAGATATTGTGCGCTCGGTGGAGTGTAACTGAGCATGCTCAAATTGCCTTTGCTAACTCGAAACCTTTCGAGGCAGGCATCTTAGCTTGATCAGTAACTTAAGAAGAAAAACTATAAATTGAACGAATTCCGAAGTGCGCACGCACAAAATACAAATGTTACAACTAGGTCACTATGGATGATTTCGAGAAAATTCTGATTACTGGGACTGTGACTATACTGGGTGGCTTCATAATTCATGCGGCATCGCAGCTGTTCTTGAAGTTATTCATCGAGCCGCTTCAAAGGTACCGACAATATAAGGCCGAAGCAGTCATGCTTTTAAGCTTCTACTCGAACCTGCTCCACTCCAGGTTGCGCGAAGATGATGATCAAGGATATCGGGACAGGTATTACAAAGCCCAAGACGAAATACGAACGTGCATGGCCAACATAAAGGCATCGTATTATTCGATCTCTCCTCGGTGGCTTGCAATCGTTTTGCGTGCTATTCCGAAGAAAACACGATTCAAGGAAGCTACAAAAAACCTATTGACGCTGTCGTTCTTGGGGCAATTGCTGACCGAGGACGATGGCCACAAAAAAAATATGGAGTTGGCACAGTCAACTGTGGAGATATTGGGGGCCGAGTGGTAGTTCGTTGTAACAATCGCGTCAAAGGCGACGCTCGTACCTCGCGCGTTTTACGCGGGCGTTAGTTTCACAAGGAAAGTTTGTGCGAATATTTAAAATTCTTTTATCTGTTTTTATATTGCTTCTTTTTGCGTCTTTTATCTTTTTTAAAAAGGATGCGATAGCATGCGAAATGATCGGGCAGACACATTTTTCTAAGATTTCAACAAATCTCTATGTTGATGACAGTCTTGACGAAGCACAGAAATCGAACTTGATAGAAGCAATAAATGATGCAATCGAAAGAGTTTCAAATGTGTATGGTAACCCTATATCTTCACCAAGAATTATTGCTACAACTGAGGAAAAGTACTCCAGTTTTGGCTTTAATCCAACGGGCATGCAAGCATCAGGGTTCTTTAGAGAGTGCATATTTCTAGGCCCTAAGGGGCTGAACACAGACGTGATAGCGCATGAATTTGTTCATGCAGAGGTAAGGTACAGAACTGGCCCTCTTGTAGAGCTTACGCAATTACCAGCCTGGTTTATTGAAGGAACAGGTATTAAAGTTGACTATCGCAGACCTTTTTTACTTGAAAATATAGAGATAACAGAGGAAGAACTAGCAAAAGTTAAATCTATTTTTTTTCTAAGCGACTTTCCAAATACAAGTGTGAAATACTACCAAGCATCAAGAATAGCGGTTGAACCAATGCATACTAAAAGTTTGTACTCAGGATTGGAAAGGTTAAACAATGGAGAGAAGTTTGAAGTGGTATTTAGGTTGTGAAACTAACAAGGCGCTACTACGGAAAGTTTACTCGCTGAGGCTCCTATATTTCCGCAGAGCGTGGCGTTAAGTGGCAATAGGAATTATGAATATACTATTAGGAGTTCTCGCAGTAGCGACACTCTTGTCAGGTTGCGCCTCTGCATATTATTGGTATCAATCCAGTAAGGTTATGGTTATGCCTATGGAAATGATTAACGGCGAGCTGCAACCTATTCCTGTTGAATCAAACCCAACTGAGTGGATAAGGGCAGTTTATTTAGGTATTGAGAAGGCAGGAGACTTTAATAAAAAAGCATCCGTATATACAGCAATTGCTGTTTTTCTCAGTGTTGTGGCATCGCTCATCAGTGTGCTCAGTGCAAGTGCCACTTAACAAGTCAAGGCAGAAGGTCGCTGCTTGAGGCGTTAGAAGAGAGGGATCGTCGAGATGAACTAGGCTCATACGGAGTATCGCCAAGAGATTGGAGCATACCTGGTTAGCTTCCCAAGCGAAGTGCCATTGAATGCATTAAAGATGTGGGGGTCTGAATTTACCTTTGAGCTTCAAGCTTGCCCCGCATTTCCGCGTTTTCGATTAACAGTTTTGCGTTTTGCTGTGCAAGGCTATCTAGCTCTGTTTGCAGTTCATCAAGTTCACTCTCCAGCTTTTGTACACATTCATCTGCAGAGCGTTGTAAGCGTCGCATAAACCACACAACCGGCCAACCGGCCAAGATAATGTAAGCGTCGCATAAACCACACAACCGGC
>NZ_JBNIEY010000018.1:0-3779 GCF_051842345.1 Idiomarina sp. ST20R2A10
ACCGCAACGAGCCAAAACATCACTTTGTAGCTCTTACGAGCATTTGGCGTTGCGCAGGTGTTATCAGGGTTGCAGTCATCAGCACGCCGGTATATTCGACGCCAGGCAAAGAATATGGCAATCAATGCAATGGTAATAAAAATGGGTCGATAAGACTCAAGTGCTGTGAGGCTCCCAATCCAGGCCCCGGATACACCGAGTGCAAGTAATATGAGGGGACCCAGACAACACGCAGATGCCAGAGTCGCTGCGATCCCTCCCGCGAGAAGAGAGCCCCGACCAGATTTTGAATTTGACATAAGAGTAACTCCTTCGGGCATTTTGCTTTAATGTGTTAATCTTAAACCCGTACCTCACTACGGAAGCAATAGCTATGTTAAAAAAACGCAACGTAATGACAATTGGCACGCTGGCCAAAACAGCCGGCGTGGGCGTGGAAACGGTGCGCTATTATCAGCGCCGAGGGCTAATGAGCGAGCCGGAAAAGCCGTATGGGGGGATCCGACATTACGACGAACAAGCGCTTGCTCGGCTTCATTTTATTCGCGCGTCTCAATGGCTTGGATTTAGTCTGGATGAAATTGGTGAGCTATTAACTCTGCAAGATGGCGCTCATTGCGATGAGGCACGGGAGCTTGGGGAGCAAAAGCTCACCAGTGTTCGTCGAAAGATATCGCACTTACAGCAAATTGAACGAGCGTTGAATGAGCTGGTGCAAAAATGCAGCGCCGGACACGGAGATGTCTATTGTCCACTGATGGCCTCGCTTAATGACGGGGTTGAGGACGCTACCACGGACAAACATAAGGTGCGTTAGTCTGTGTAGTAAAACTTTTGAGCGGAGTTCTTTAACTGAATTGCTTTATAGCTAACGCCAGCCATACACAAGAATCCCCATACCGGTTAGCACAAACGCCGTGCCAATCAGGTCGAAATTGGATAGTGGCGATTTATCGACAATTCGCAGCCAGACTATGGCAGTTAACACGTAAATACCACCATAAGCTGCGTAGACCCGCCCGCTTTCCGCCGGATGAAGTGTTAACAAGTAAGCAAATAAGGCTAAGCTCACTGCCGCCGGAATGAGCAACCAAACCGAATGGCCCTCTTTGAGCCATAGGTAGGGTAAATAGCATCCGACAATTTCAGCAATTGCGGTGGCAATAAATAAGCCCAATGTTTTCATTAAAAATAATGCACTCATTATCAGTTGTCCCTACAGGCTTCATCAGGATCTTCTAGTTCTACCGTTGTATGGCTTAAAGCATAGGGCGCAAGGACGTCATCGATGCGCTGTTTTAAATCGCTACGGGCCTCGATATCAAGGTTTTTAGATAACACCAAATGAACGGTTAATACATGCTCCTCGCCATCTAGTGACCAAAAATGCAGATGGTGTAGGTCAGCAACATGAGGTAGCTCCAGCAAAGTGTCAGCGACTTGTCTGTAGGTTTCTTTGTCCGGAGTTGCTTGTATGAAGAGTTTCAGCGTTGCCCACAGGTTGCGCAGCACATTCACTAAAATAAATAGAGTAAAACCAATCGACAGTAGCGGATCGAGAATTGGCCAATCCACAAACAGCAAAACAATACCAACGATAAGTACAGCGACCCAGCCGAGAACATCCTCCAGCAAGTGCCAGTTAATAACGCGTTCGTTTAACGTTTTGCCCTCTGACAATTTGTAAGCAGCAAATCCATTAACTGTAATGCCAACGACGGCTAAAGCAATCATGCCATCAGCGACGGGCATCTGAGGGTTCCAGAGTCTGGGAATTGCTTCCACAAGTACCCAGGCAGAGCCTGCGATTAACACAACGGCATTAATAAATGCACCGGCAAGATTCAGTCTTTTATAACCGTAGGTAAAGTGTTGGTTAGCCTGTTTTTTGCCAAGTTTATTTAGTATCCACGCGAGACCTAACGACAGGCTATCGCCAAGATCATGAACGGCATCAGCTAAAATGGCGGTACTGTTGGTAAGAAAACCACCAATGAACTCAATAATGGTAAAAACAAAGTTAAGCAGGAATGCCCAACCTAATCGGTTGGACGGCATGTCCTTTGAGTGATCATGGTTATGGTGATGTCCCATAATACGTTCCTCTTTTAATAAAAGGGGGCGACAATAACCGCCCCCTTAAATGCTATTGAACCCTAACGGCTCAGATCCTTAATTTTTTGTTTCGAAAACCAAGGATAGAGCACGGGTAAGATAACCAATGTCAGCAGAGTAGCTGATACCAAACCACCAACAATGACGGTAGCCAGTGGGCGTTGAATTTCAGCCCCTGCACCGGTTGCAAACAGCATGGGAATGAGTCCTAACGCTGAGGTTATTGCTGTCATTAATACCGGGCGTAGTCGCGACCACGCGCCATCAAACACGGCATCATTAACCGCATGCCCATCGGTTATTCTCTGGTTAATACTCTCGACCAGAACCACACCGTTTAGTACCGCCACACCAAACAGTGTGATGAAACCCACGGCGCTGGGCACCGATAAGTACTGTCCTGACACATAGAGTGCCACAATACCGCCGATGACTGCCAATGGTACATTCACCAAAATCAACATGGCTTGACCCATGGTGCCGAAAGCAAAATAAAGCAGCAGGGCGATGAGTGCCAGCGATATGGGAACGACAATGGACAAGCGCTCCTGTGCTCGTTGTTGACTTTCGAACTGGCCACCAATGTCGACTGAGTAACCGGTTGGTAAATCCACCTTCTCGTCAATCGCCTTCCTAATATCGGCAACCACGCTACCCATGTCACGACCCTGAACGTTCGATTGAATCACAACGCGACGCTGTACGTCATCACGACGGATTTGCGGTGGTCCTGATTCAATTGCGACGTGGGCGACTTCGCCTAAGGTTACCCAGGCCCCTGAGGGAGTTAACAGGCGTAACGAACGAATAGACTCCGGCGTATCGCGGAATTGCTTGGCCAGCCGCACGTAAATATCATAGCGCTCATTACCGCGAATGATCTGGCCTGCCGAAGCGCCACCCAAGCCATTGTCGACAACGCTCAGTACATCGGTGACATTTAAGCCGTAGCGTGAGAGTTGCTGGCGTTTCGGCGAAACCACGAGTTGTGCTTCACCTTTTATTTGCTCCATCGCTACAGCAACCGCCCCGTCAACTTGCTTGACGGCACCTTCTATTTCCTGGCCTTTACGGGCCAACACGTCAAGCTCGGGTCCAAATAGTTTGATGGCTAGCTGCGATTTTACACCTGAGAGCAGTTCATCAACCCGTGTTGCAATAGGTTGTGAAAAATTAAACAACAAGCCTGGGTGAGCATCTAGTTTTGCCTCCATTTTTTCTTGTAAGGCGTAGCGATCGGATGCCGTTGTCCATTCGGATTGCGGCTTAAGGCCCACATATATCTCGATGTTGCTGATAGGCTCTGGATCGCCGCCCACTTCGGCTCGTCCAATGCGGCTGAGTGCGTAGGTGGTTTCCGGGAACGACATCAGGATTTTTTCAAGCTTCGGAGCCACCTCTAAGGCCGTTTCAAGGTTAGAGGAGGGGGCTAATGTCACGCGAATATTAATCGTGCCTTCTTCCAATTCGGGCGCAAATTCTGTGCCGAGACGAGGCACTAACACCAAAGCGCCGACAAACAGCACACCGGCCAGGGTAATAACAGCCTTTTTACTGCGTAACGCCACCGATAATAGTCTTTTATAACCATTATCTAGTGGTTTAAGCAGTTTATTTTCACGAGGCTTAATACCCCGACTGAAAAAGTAACTGGCTAATGCCGG
>NZ_JBNIEY010000019.1:0-3290 GCF_051842345.1 Idiomarina sp. ST20R2A10
AAAGCTGATTGTAATATTAAAAGTAAGAAATGCCACTCTACTTGAACAAACTGATTTGGTAGAGGCGTATCGAACTTGTGTACAGCGAGAACAAACAATCTTGGTCACGTATGCCAGACACCTTCGGGTTGTATGGTTAAGTGACTAAGCGTACACGGTGGATGCCTAGGCAGTTGGAGGCGATGAAGGACGTACTAACTTGCGATAAGCCATGATAAGCCAGTAAGAGGCATTTGAGTCATGGATTTCCGAATGGGGAAACCCACTCTGTTTACAGAGTATCCGGCACTGAATCAATAGGTGCCAGGAAGCGAACCCGGAGAACTGAAACATCTAAGTACCCGGAGGAAAAGAAATCAACCGAGATTTCCCCAGTAGCGGCGAGCGAACGGGAAGCAGCCCTTAAGCTTAACTTGTGCTAACAGAATCCGATGGGAAGCGGAGCCACAGACGGTGAGAGCCCGGTATGTGAAGGTGCATGATAAGTGAAATCGAGTAGGTCGGGACACGTGATATCCTGACTGAATATGGGGGGACCATCCTCCAAGGCTAAATACTCCCAACTGACCGATAGTGAACCAGTACCGTGAGGGAAAGGCGAAAAGAACCCCGGCGAGGGGAGTGAAATAGAACCTGAAACCGTGTACGTACAAGCAGTAGGAGCGGACTTGTTCCGTGACTGCGTACCTTTTGTATAATGGGTCAGCGACTTATATTCTGTAGCAAGGTTAACCGTATAGGGAAGCCGTAGGGAAACCGAGTCTTAACTGGGCGTTGAGTTGCAGGGTATAGACCCGAAACCGGGCGATCTAACCATGAGCAGGTTGAAGATTGAGTAACATCAATTGGAGGACCGAACCCACTTATGTTGAAAAATGAGGGGATGACTTGTGGCTAGGAGTGAAAGGCTAATCAAGCCCGGAGATAGCTGGTTCTCCCCGAAATCTATTTAGGTAGAGCCTCGGACGAATACCATTGGGGGTAGAGCACTGTTTGGGCTAGGGGGTCATCCCGACTTACCAACCCCATGCAAACTCCGAATACCAATGAGTACTATCCGGGAGACACACGGCGGGTGCTAACGTCCGTCGTGAAGAGGGAAACAACCCAGACCGCCAGCTAAGGTCCCGAAGTTATGGCTCAGTGGGAAACGATGTGGGAAGGCAGAGACAGCTAGGAGGTTGGCTTAGAAGCAGCCATCCTTTAAAGAAAGCGTAATAGCTCACTAGTCGAGTCGGCCTGCGCGGAAGATGTAACGGGGCTAAGCCATACACCGAAGCTGCGGCTGCATACTTATGTATGCGGGGTAGGGGAGCGTTCTGTAAGTGGGCGAAGGTGGTTCGAGAGGACTGCTGGACATATCAGAAGTGCGAATGCTGACATGAGTAACGATAATGGGAGTGAAAAACTCCCACGCCGGAAGACCAAGGTTTCCTATCCCATGCTAATCAGGGTAGGGTAAGTCGGCCCCTAAGGCGAGGCGGAAACGCGTAGTCGATGGAAAACAGGTCAATATTCCTGTACCGATGTTCATTGCGATGGGGGGACGGAGAAGGCTAGGTGAGCCGGGCGTTGGTAGTCCCGGTGAAAGTGCGTAGGCTGAGGACTTAGGTAAATCCGGGTCCTTAAGGCCGAGACACGAGACGAGTACCCACGGGTGCGAAGTCATTGATGCCATGCTTCCGGGAAAAGCCTCTAAGCTTCAGATGAACATTGACCGTACCCCAAACCGACACAGGTGGTCAGGTAGAGAATACTAAGGCGCTTGAGAGAACTCGGGTGAAGGAACTAGGCAAAATAGTACCGTAACTTCGGGAGAAGGTACGCCACTGGTGGTGATTGACTTCGCGTCATGAGCTGCTGGTGGTCGCAGTGACCAGGTGGCTGGGACTGTTTATTAAAAACACAGCACTGTGCTAACACGAAAGTGGACGTATACGGTGTGACACCTGCCCGGTGCCGGAAGGTTAATTGATGGGGTTAGTTTTCGGACGAAGCTCTTGATCGAAGCCCCGGTAAACGGCGGCCGTAACTATAACGGTCCTAAGGTAGCGAAATTCCTTGTCGGGTAAGTTCCGACCTGCACGAATGGTGTAACCATGGCCACGCTGTCTCCACCCGAGACTCAGTGAAATTGAAATCGCAGTGAAGATGCTGTGTACCCGCGGCTAGACGGAAAGACCCCGTGAACCTTTACTACAGCTTGGCACTGAACATTGAACCTACATGTGTAGGATAGGTGGGAGGCTTTGAAGCGTTGGCGCTAGTTGACGTGGAGCCATCCTTGAAATACCACCCTTGTATGTTTGATGTTCTAACATTGGCCCCTTATCGGGGTTGTGGACAGTGCCTGGTGGGTAGTTTGACTGGGGCGGTCTCCTCCCAAAGAGTAACGGAGGAGCACGAAGGTTGGCTAAGTACGGTCGGACATCGTACGGTTAGTGCAATGGCAGAAGCCAGCTTAACTGCGAGACAGACACGTCGAGCAGATACGAAAGTAGGTCATAGTGATCCGGTGGTTCTGAATGGAAGGGCCATCGCTCAACGGATAAAAGGTACTCCGGGGATAACAGGCTGATACCGCCCAAGAGTTCATATCGACGGCGGTGTTTGGCACCTCGATGTCGGCTCATCACATCCTGGGGCTGAAGTCGGTCCCAAGGGTATGGCTGTTCGCCATTTAAAGTGGTACGCGAGCTGGGTTTAGAACGTCGTGAGACAGTTCGGTCCCTATCTGCCGTGGGCGTTTGAGAGTTGAGAGGAGCTGCTCCTAGTACGAGAGGACCGGAGTGGACGAACCTCTGGTGTTCGGGTTGTCACGCCAGTGGCATTGCCCGGTAGCTACGTTCGGAATCGATAACCGCTGAAAGCATCTAAGCGGGAAGCGAGCCTCAAGATAAGCTGTCACTAGCACTTAGAGTGCTCTGAAGGGTTGTTGGAGACTACAACGTTGATAGGCGGGGTGTGGAAGCGTAGTAATGCGTTGAGCTAACCCGTACTAATTGCCCGTGAGACTTAACCATACAACACCCAAGGTGTTTGGGACGTTACGCACAAGCGAGCGACTTTACCGAATAAGTAGCCTGATGTTCACATCAGGTGAGATAGTGAATTCAACAGAGTGGCTTTTACTTAAAAAAGCAGTCAGTTTTTACATGTTGTGACAGTTTATGTCTGGCGGCCATAGCGGTGTGGCACCACCTGAATCCATTCCGAACTCAGAAGTGAAACACACCAGCGCCGATGGTAGTGTGGGGTCTCCCCATGCGAGAGTAGGTCACCGCCAGACT
>NZ_JBNIEY010000020.1:0-2781 GCF_051842345.1 Idiomarina sp. ST20R2A10
TAGCACTTGCGCTGAGCTTTTCGGTTATGGCGCAGGATGAACACGGACACGACGAAAAAGAAGATACCCACAAGGAAAAAGGCAAACACGAGCAAGGTGAACATAAGGAAAGTGCAGGCGTGGAGCTATCCAGCAAGCAGCTGTCCATGGCGGATATCACCACGCGAACCTTGCAAACTCAAGTTATTGAATACCCGGTTTATGCTCCGGGCGAGGTGGTTGCTAACGACTTTAATAGCTATATCGTGAGTCCGCGCATCGATTCGACCGTTCTCAAACGTTTTGTCAGTATTGGCGACCACGTCGAAAAAGGTGAACCACTAGCCACCCTCTTCAGCGCCACCATGGCGGAGGCGCAAAGTCAGTATTTGGTCACACTTAACGAATGGCAACGCGTGCAGTCACTCGGTGAGTCAACGGTTGGTGAAAAACGCTTTGTTGAAGCGAAAAACGCCTTTACCTCAGCGCAAGCGCAACTCAAAGCATTTGGTATGTCAGCCAGTGATATTAAGCGTTTAAGTAAACCTGACTACCCTATCGGCGAATACCAACTGACCTCAGAAATTGGCGGGATTGTGGTTAGCGATAACTTCAAGCAGGGTCAGCCAGTCAATGCCGGTAACCACTTGGTTGAAGTTCTGCAAGAAGAAACCTTGTGGGTGAATGCTCGGCTACCGGGCTCAGCTGACCTTAATGTGCAGTTTGGTGATCCTGTTACAGTGAGTGTCGACAATCAGCGCTTTGCGGCAAAAGTCATTCAGGAAGGCCACACAATAGACCATAAAACCCGCACCCGAACGGTACGACTTGCGGTAAATAACGAAAAGGACCAATTACACCCTGGTTTATTTGCGGATGTTTATTTCTCAGTCAAGTCGGATGGACCGGTGCTTGCAGTTAAGGACTCTGCCTTGATGCGGGCACCTGATGGTGACTGGCAGATATTCATTGAGCACGAACCCGGAAAATTTGAACCGAAGAAAGTCGAGTTGGTTGATGAAAAGGGTCCGTGGAAAGTTATTCGAGGCGTTAAGGAAGGCACAGAATACGTAGACAACGGCGCGTTTTTCGTTCGCTCACAAATCGCTAAAGGCGGTTTTGACCCACATAACCACTAACAGGAGGTTGTATGTTTCAGCGCATTATTCAGTTTGCTGTCGCTAATCGCCTGTTATTGGTATTGGCTTTATTCAGCATCAGCATTGCGTCATTTTTTGTTATTCCCAAACTTAATCTCGATGCCTTCCCCGATGTTACCAACGTTCAGGTAACGGTAAATACGGAGGCCCCTGGGTTAGCAGCGACCGAAGTCGAGCAGCTGATTACCTATCCGATAGAGTCGGTCATGTATGCCCTGCCCGACGTCAAAGAAGTTCGGTCAATCTCAAAAACAGGTTTATCGGGCATTACGGTAGTGTTTGACGAGAGTGTCGATATCTACTTCGCCCGGCAACTGGTGTTTGAACGACTGCAGGCGGCAAAGGAATTGATACCCGAAGGCGTAGGTACACCCGAAATGGGTCCTAACTCTTCCGGCCTCGGCCAGGTTTATCAGTATCTGCTACTTGCCGAACCGGGCTCCGGTGTCAGCAGTATGGAGCTACGCAGTCTTAACGACTATGTGGTTAAACTGCTACTAATGCCCGTTGAGGGAATTACCGAAGTCTTGTCCTTTGGCGGTAAGGTTAAGCAATATCAGGTTAACCTAAATCCCGCGAAGTTACTGTCTTACGAACTCACACAGCAAGATGTGATGAGCGCGGTCAACAAGAATAACGGTAACGTTGGTGGTTGGTATATGCCCCGCGGTCAGGAGCAGTTGGTTATTCGCGGCACCGGCTGGCTGGATAGCGGTAAAAAAGGCCTGCAACAAATACGACAAATACCGCTCAAAACAGTTGACGGCGTTTCCGTAACACTGGGCCAGGTTGCCGAAGTCGAAATCGGCAGTGAAATTCGCCAGGGGGCGGTCTCAATGTCGCGTAAAGTCGACAGCGAGGTCAACCAGCTGGGCGAAGTGGTGTCGGGTATTGTGCTCAAACGCATGGGCTCGAATACCAAAGCCACCATCGACGGTATTAAAAAGCGCATTCCGCTTATTCAGCAAGCATTACCCGAGGGTGTCACCTTTGAGCCGTATTATGATCAGGCCGACTTAATACAAAAAGCCGTATCTACGGTCGCGTATTCACTGCTCATTGCCTTTGTGTTTATTATCGCAGTATTAGCACTGTTTTTGCTCAACATACGCGCTACTTTTTTAGTGTTACTGTCCATTCCCGTTTCTATCGCCATTGCCCTAATGGTAATGTCCGCGATGGGCATGTCGGCTAACCTGATGTCGCTGGGCGGGATAGCTGTTGCCATTGGTATGCTGGTCGACGGCTCCGTGGTGATGGTTGAAAACATCTTTAAGCACTTAAGTCGTCCGGATAGTGAACATCATGGCGACGCCGAGCAACGCACAGAGCACCGCGACCCGGATCCTCAGGCAGCCAAACTCGACAGTCATGGTATCAAGCTGCGAGTTAAGGAAGCGGCTAACGAAGTGGCTCGACCGGTATTCTTTGCCGCCATGATCATCTTGGTGGTCTTTATGCCACTGTTTAGTTTTCAGGGTGTTGAAGCTAAATTATTTGAACCCATGGCTATCAGCATTATGTTGGCCATTATCTCCGCGGTTTTTGTGGCCATTATGGTTGTCCCGGCATTAGCCAGTTACTTTTTCAGTCGGGGTATTAAGCCTCGTGAAAATAAACTGCTTAAACCACTAGATAATGG
>NZ_JBNIEY010000021.1:0-2179 GCF_051842345.1 Idiomarina sp. ST20R2A10
GTAAGCGTCACATAAACCACGCCTAGTCACCACTTTGCAGATAGCCTAATTTATCGCCACGTTCTAACCAACGAGGTGATTTATGAGTCGAGAATACCGCTCTAAAGCGCAGTGGCAGGCGCTAATTGATGAATTTGAGCAAAGCGGGCTAAGCCGCAAGACGTTTTGTGAAGCTCAAGGTATTAATCCGGACTACTTTAGCCAGCGCCGCCGTCGATTACAGCAGGATGCCGACGGTGCAGGCTTTGCACGGGTAGCGGCTGAGTCGTCGCCGGCATCCGCAGCTGCCATGCAGGTTCGCGTCGGTGACGCGCAGTTAGTATTGCCAATGTCAGTATCTCCCCGCTGGGTGGCCGAGCTGGTCAAAGCCCTCAGCGCATGAAGATGTTTGTCGAGCCGCCGGCGATTTATCTGTATAAGCAGCCGGTCGACTTTCGCAAGAGCATTAATGGCCTCAGCGCTATTGTCGAAGCCGAGATGGACCGCTCGCCGTTCAGCGGTGCCGTGTTTGTGTTCTGCAACCGCCAGCGCGATAAAGTCCGGGCGCTTTACTGGGACAAAACCGGCTTTTGTCTTTGGTATAAGCGGCTGGAAAAGAACAAATTTAAATGGCCGAGAAAACTCTCCGGCGATGTGCTCAAGCTAAGCGAACAACAATGGCAGTGGCTGCTCGAGGGCCTGGATATCACTCTGATGAAAGGCCATCAGCCATTGCATTTTAGTGCCACAATCTGATCGAAAACGGTTTATAAGGATCCTGCATAAAAACCGTTTTACGATCGCTAATCGGTCTAAGTAAAGTCAATAAAATAGAGGCTTGCAGCGTTTTCATGGGGTATAATAGCCTCATGAAAACGAGCGACATTAAACAACTCCCGGATGATGTCGAGAGCCTGCAAAAAATGGTTCTCGAGTTGCAATCTGAACGCGAAAAACTCCAGACAGAAATGGCTCTGGAAGAGCAACGTTGGCAACAGAAAATCCGTTATATGATGGAGCAATGGCAACTGTCGTTGCAAAAACGCTTCGGTGCCAGCAGCGAAGGGCTGCCCGGTCAGGGCGAGTTGTTTAATGAGCTGGAAGACGCTCTTGAACCGACGGCTGACGAAGTCGCCGAAGACCAAAGCCAGACCATTACTTACACCCGTCAGAAACCTCGTCGCCCGCGCATTGATGAGTCACTGCCGCGCGAAGAGGTGCTGCACGATATCCCGGACGAAGACAAAGTCTGCGACTGCTGTGGTCATGATTTACACCGCATGGGCGAGGAAACCAGCGAAGAGCTGGAGTTTATTCCGGCAAGCATTAAAGTGCTGCGTCATGTACGTCCGAAATACAGCTGCCGGGCGTGCGAAAAGCACGGCACGGAAACCGCTGTCAAAATCGCACCGGTCCAGCCGAGCATCATGCCCAAAAGCATCGCAACGCCGAGCTTGCTTGCACAAATCATCAGCGCCAAGTTCCAGTTCGGGTTACCGCTGTATCGTCAGGAAGCGATGTTTAAACAATACGGCATTGAGCTGAGCCGTCAAACCATGAGTCGCTGGATGTTGACCGTCAGCGAGAAACTGCGGCCGCTTTATCAACGCATGCGTGACATCCTGCTAAAACAGCCGGCTTTATGGGCTGATGAGACGACCTTAAACGTGCTCGATGTGGATAAATCCAAATGCTACATGTGGGTTTACGGCTGTGGCACCGATAAGCCAAGGCCGGATAAATCACCGAATATCGTGCTGTATGATTATCAGGACGGGCGCGGTGGTGCACATCCCGCTGCGTTTTTAGCTGACTATTGCGGTCCACTGCAGGTGGACGGCTATCAGGGCTATGAGCAAACCGGAGCACAGCTAGCCGGCTGCTGGGCGCATGCCCGTCGTAAGTTTATTGAGGCCAAAACCGTACAGGGCAAAGGCAAAAGCGGTAAAGCCGACCAGGCGCTGAGCTTTATCCAGAAGCTGTACGGCATTGAGCAGAAAATCAAAGATGACGGCCCGGCGCAAAAGCAGGAAAAACGTGACGCCTTAGCACAGCCTGTGATGGACAAGCTAAAAACCTGGCTGGATAAGTCGGCGCTGCAGGTCAACCCGCAGTCACTGCTCGGCAAAGCCATCCATTACACGCTCAAACAATGGGATAAACTGCAGGTTTATCTGCATGACGGCCACGTTAATATCGA
>NZ_JBNIEY010000023.1:0-1686 GCF_051842345.1 Idiomarina sp. ST20R2A10
GGTTTGAGCCCGAATCAGGCAGAGCAAAAATACTGGATTAACTATAAACCGGTGGCCAGTTTTTCTTGACCACTACAATATAACTCAAGACCATACTTTTAATGAGTATATCTTTATCTGGCAACCTGACAGTATTCAAGCAGGTTCTCAGAAATCAAGTGATACATTTTTATTCTTGAAGTCTAGTAAAGCTGCACATATCGAGTTCACTATATTTTGTGATCAATTCGAAGCGCCCAAAAAAATCATTTATTACATCACTCCGCCTGATAAAACAAGAAATATCAAACTGTCAGAGCTGCAATCTGAAGATAAGGAATTCGATAAACTTGCAAACGAGTGCATTATGGATGGTTATTTTGATAGAGAATTCGAAAGGATGAGAGCGAGATTTGATCATCAAGAAGAAGAAATACTTCCATAGAATAGAAATAAAGAAATAGGGATCCTCAGTCCCTATAACTCTATCTCGACAACGCCGAGGCCAACATCTCCCTGAGCGGCTCCTATGTAACGCAACTTCACTGCCTAAGGGCTGTGACGCAGCATTTTCATTACACTGGCGATGTCGTTCGTGCTCTTATAAAGGTGGTAGCCTCGGTTTTCTCGCATTGAGTGAGTACCCAGTATAATACCAACTCCCTTGCCAATCTGGACGAACGCCCTCGAAACGTGATTGCAACTAATTGGAGCCTCATCCAAGCCGAGAGACCATTGGTTTCGGTTCCTTTCCCTACCAGCGTCAGGCCGGTCATCGTTCATGCTTTCAAGTTTGATGGACAGGAAACCCGAGAGCCTTAACACTAGGTTCACACCCAGATCCCAAACATCAGCAACCTGCTGATCGTAGGTTGGGTAGGTAGGTAATTAATTTGACGGTTACCCGCTTGTACTTCCACCATGCTCGAATTCTTTTTTTGCTGTAAGACGTGATTTTCAGTACTTAAGAGGGTATAAAAGGAGAAATAGCCTGGCATTAGTGAGTTTGCTTGTTCCCATTTCCTTATTTTAGGAACTTAGTAGTAATCAAAACAGAACCACTCTTTTTGATGATATATCTTTTAAATTATGGGAAGTTCAAGCTTTGATTGAGAACGACTTTTAATTAATGTACCGTAGTGACGCCTTTTTAAACCGTAGGTAATGATGCTTAGACTAGGATTTTTAATACTGGTGCTTGTTGCTGTTCTGACTCAAATCAGTCAGGCGGTTGCTGATGTGCATCAATCTCACCAGTCCTCTTCTGAGCAACACCTCAATTTTGAGCATGACGAATCCCACATCGATAAGCGCAATCTCCCTAAAAGTGGAGAAATCAGCTTTGACTGCCATCACTGCTGTCACTGCCATGGCTCGTTTCATCTATATGCGATGAAGACTGAAAAAACTCTCGCGTTGCCACGAATGGGAACAATGCGCCCTGGGTACACGCAATTCTACACTAATCCACTGTCATCACCACTGTTCCGGCCTCCTATCTCCTCATAACTGCCTAATAAGCTGCTATAGCAGCGCAAAAAAATCATTATTTTACGCAGTAATATGACTGAGGAGTCTATCTATGGGTCCGTTTTCGACACATAGCAAACGCTTGCTTGTTGCCGTAAGTCTGGCAATAAGTTCAAGCTACGCCAATGCACAACAGTTGCCCGAGCAATGGCAACAAACTGTGCAGCAACACCCCAG
>NZ_JBNIEY010000024.1:0-1311 GCF_051842345.1 Idiomarina sp. ST20R2A10
TTCCTTGTGGGTATCTTCTTTTTCGTCGTGTCCGTGTTCATCCTGCGCCATAACCGAAAAGCTCAGCGCAAGTGCTATTGCTGCGTATAAAGGTTTTACTGACATCGTTTACTCTCCAATCTCTGCGTTTGTTTGCTGGCTTAACGGCGATAACGTCAGCGCTTTACTGAGTTCGCCCGAACGGTACAACCATTCAATGGCGGCCAACCGATATTGTGTTTGCAGCGCTATACCTGCAAATTGACTATCGAGCTGCTGTTGCATGGCGGTGAGATAGTTTGTGGTGGATAAGTCTCCGGCGAGCCAGGACTGTTCAATCACCTGCATCGACTCATCCTGCCGAGATTGAAAGTCTCTTTGCCAGCTTTGCCATTGTTTTTTAACAAAGCGGTAGTTGTTAAGGGACGATTTCAGTGCTGCTTGCCATTGTTGGCGTAGCGCAATCAAACGTTTTTCTTCAGCAACAGCTTCGCTATTGGCTGCGCGTACTGCATCGCTGTAGTTATTGCGAATCTGTAGTGGAATGCTGAATGATAAGCCAACTACTGTTTCGTTATCGCTCTCGCCCGCTTCGACGCCTACGGTTGGGTTGGCGGTGGTTAACGAGCGTTTCCAGTCGACATCGGCGCGCTTTAATTGCCATTGCAGGTAAGCGGCTTTTAACGCTGGATGTTGTTGCCAACGAGCCGTTAACGCAGGTTCAACGTTAAATAGCTCCTCGTTAATGGAGAGTTGACCGACATCAGACGTTGTTAGCAGAGCGTTTAACTCTGCTTCAGCGGATTGCAGTTGTTGATAAGCCGCTGCAGTTTGTTGCAGTTGCCGACTTAGTGCGAGTACCGTCAGTTGTTCGTCGACGGCACCTAAGTCTCCGGCTTTACGCCGTTCGGCAACCAGGCTTATCGCCTGTTTAACGATTTTCTTTTGCTGCTCGGCGAGTGCGTAACGCTTTTTTGCATCAAGCCATTGCACATAGGCATTCAGCAGAGTTTTAGCATGCGATGTCGCCGACTGGCGATAAATACTCATTGCCATAGCGGTCATTGCGTCACTCTGACTGGCACGTGCTTCATTGCGAGTGCTCCAGTCCAGCGTTTGGCTTAGACCAACAGCGTAATTATTGATGTCACCCTCACGCTCTAAGCGTGACGATAAGCTAGGGTTGTACAAAGGCTGATTTAATTGCTTGCCCTGTTGGATCAGCGCTTTAGCCTGCTGTTGAGCGGCTTCAACACTGGGGTGTTGCTGCACAGTTTGTTGCCATTGCTCGGGCAACTGTTGTGCATTGGCGTAGCTTGAACTTATTGCCAG
>NZ_JBNIEY010000025.1:0-1261 GCF_051842345.1 Idiomarina sp. ST20R2A10
TGTAGTGGTCAAGAAAAACTGGCCACCGGTTTATAGTTAATCCAGTATTTTTGCTCTGCCTGATTCGGGCTCAAACCGTTGTTATGCTGATGCGGCCGAAGCTGGCTGTAATACCCGATTAAATACTTCAATATGTGATTCTGCGCCTGCACAAATGAACGATATCCATAAGTCGGCATCCATTCTATCTTCAGACTTCTGAAGAAGCGCTCCATTGGTGCATTATCCCAACAGTTACCCCGTCGACTTAAGCTTTGCTTTATCTGGCACTTCCAGAGCGTCTGGCGGAACTTCCTGCTCGTATAATGGCTGCCCTGATCGCTATGGAACATCACGCCTTTAGGACGTCCACGGCTCTCATAAGCCATTTTCAATGCGTTGCTGGTTAACTTACTGTCCGGTGACAGCGACATTGCCCAGCCTACGGGTTTACGGGCGTATAAATCAATGACTATGGCCAGATATGCCCAACGGCTACCGGTCCAGATGTAGGTCACATCGCCACACCACACGCGGTTCGGTGCACTAACGCCAAATTGACGCTCTAAATGATTCGGTATCTCAACATGTTCATCGCCTGTTTTCTTGTATGTATGTCCGGGAACCTGACAGCTGATAAGCCCCAGTTTTTCCATGAGCCGACCGGCACGGTAACGGCTTAATGGTGTGCCCTGGTTGGTCGCCATCTCTGAGATACTGCGGGCTCCCGCAGAGCCTTCGCTCTTGCCGAAAAGCTCCTTAACAAGCGCTATCTCAGCGGTCTTTTTCGCACATATTGGCTGCTTTGAACGTTGTTTCCAGTAACGAAAGCTGCTGCGGTGTATGTTAAACACCTGACATAACTTCTTTACTGAATAGCTCGTCTTGAGTTTCTCGATTATCGAGAATTGTTCAGAGAGTCCGACATCAAGAGAGCTGTAGCCTTTTTTAGAATGTCCTTTTCCGTTTCAACATCACGAAGACGCATCTCAAGCTCACGTATTCGCAGCTGGTCAGGCGTCATTGGTGTGGCTGTGGGTTGCTCACCACCGCGCTCTTTTCTGAGCTGGCGAACCCATTTATCCATGGTCGATACACCGACGTTCATGGCTTCGGCTGCTTCCCTAACTTTATAGTTTTGATCGACCACCAGCTGCGCTGCTTCAAGTCGAAATTGAGGACTGAAATTACGTTTTGGTCTCTTCGTCATCTTGTCACCTAATTGTCTCTTGGTGCATGATAGCACCTCTAATTAGGTGGCCAAATTTAGTTTGCCACTACA
>NZ_JBNIEY010000026.1:0-959 GCF_051842345.1 Idiomarina sp. ST20R2A10
TTCGTGCTCAATGAATATCTGCCAGTCACCATCAGGTGCCCGCATCAAGGCAGAGTCCTTAACTGCAAGCACCGGTCTATCCGATTTGACTGAGAAATAAACATCCGCAAATAAACCGGGGTGTAATTGGTCCTTTTTGTTATTTACCGCAAGTCGTACCGTTCGGGTGCGAGTTTTATGGTCTATTGTGTGGCCTTCCTGAATGACTTTTGCCGCAAAGCGGTGATTGTCGAAACTCACTGCAACAGGATCACCAAACTGCACATTAAGGTCAGCTGAGCCTGGTAGCCGAGCATTAACCCACAAGGTTTCTTCTTGCAGAACTTCAACCAAGTGGTTACCGGCATTGACTTGCTGGCCCTGCTTGAATTTATCGCTAACCACAATTCCGCCAATTTCTGAGGTCAGTTGGTATTCGCCGATAGGGTAATTAGCTTTACTTAAACGCTTAATATCACTGACCGACATACCAAATGCGTTGATTTGCGCTTGCGCTGAGGTAAAGGCATTTTTCGCTTCGACAAAGCGTTTTTCACCCACCGTTGACTCACCGAGTGACTGCACGCGTTGCCATTCGTTAAGTGTGACTAAATACTGACTTTGCGCCTCTGCCATAGTTGCGCTGAAGAGTGTGGCTAGTGGTTCACCTTTTTCGACGTGATCGCCAATACTGACAAAACGTTTGAGTACGGTCGAATCGATGCGCGGACTCACGATGTAGCTGTTAAAGTCGTTAGCAACCACCTCGCCCGGGGCATAAACCGGGTATTCAATGACTTTAGTTTGCAAGGTTCGCGTGGTGATATCTGCCATGGACAGCTGCTTGCTGGATAGCTCCACGCCTGCACTTTCCTTATGTTCACCTTGCTCGTGTTTGCCTTCTTCCTTGTGGGTATCTTCTTTTTCGTCGTGTCCGTGTTCATCCTGCGCCATAACCGAAAAGCTCAGCGCAAGTGCTA
>NZ_JBNIEY010000027.1:0-660 GCF_051842345.1 Idiomarina sp. ST20R2A10
TTTAAGCCTTCTACCATCGTAAGGTATGGGAAGAGCTCATCAGCCAACTCATTGACTGTCATTCCTGCTCTTATCGCCATTACAGCAGCTTGAATCAACTCACCAGCTTCTCCTGCGACGACTTGAACACCGAGCAGCCGGCCGCTGCCACTTTCTGCGACAATTTTTATAAACCCTTGGGTATCGAAGTTAACCAATGCCCGTGGGACATTTTCAAGGCCCAACGTGCGGCTTTCGGTGACGTAACCACCAGTTTTAGCATCAGCTTCTGATAAACCCACCGTGGCGACTTGTGGATCAGTAAAGATAACCTCGGGCATGGCACTGAGATCAAGATGCGCATCACCGCCCGTCATGTTAATAGCGGCTCGGCTGCCGCCTGCGGCGGCGACATAGACAAACTTCGGCTGATTCGTACAGTCGCCTGCCGCATATACTCTTGAGTTAGAGGTTTGCATGCGATCGTTAATCGTTATTGCACCGCGTTCAGTTTGTACACCGATGGTTTTTAAATCGAGGTTTTCCGTATTGGGCGTACGGCCTGTGGCCACGAGCAGTTGTTCTGCTTTTAATGTTCCGGCATTGGTTTTGAGAATGAAGTGTTGTCCGTCGTAACGCACTTCGCTGGCTTCTGTATGCTCAAGCACATTGATGCCTTCG
>NZ_JBNIEY010000028.1:0-652 GCF_051842345.1 Idiomarina sp. ST20R2A10
GACTGCAACCCTGATAACACCTGCGCAACGCCAAATGCTCGTAAGAGCTACAAAGTGATGTTTTGGCTCGTTGCGGTGCTTACTTTAACAGCATTGGCTTACCCCTATGTTGTTCCTTTGTTTTACTAGGAGGCAATACACGATGAAAAAAACAATGATAACAACCATTTTATTTTTACTGTTTAGCATGCCCGCATTGGCGGTTGAGAAAACGGTTACGCTATCAGTACCCGGTATGACATGCGTCACCTGCCCAATTACTGTCAAAGCTGCACTTGGCCAAGTTGCAGGTGTGAGCGCCGTCGATGTCCGTTTTGAAGAGCGGGATGCAACCGTGACATTCGACGACGAAAAAACGTCAGTTAAGCAGCTCACTGAAGCAACGACAAATGCAGGATACCCATCAACACTGAAAGCAACGGCACCAAAAAATCAGTCATGAAACATCACAATGCCTTATAGCTGCTGTAAAACTGAAAGACCAAGGAGTAACCGTTATGAGTAATAACAATTTACACATTGCTGTCATTGGTAGCGGCGGCAGTGCGATGGCTGCGGCACTCAAAGCGACCGAGGGAGGTGCCCGAGTGACGCTCATTGAGAGAGGTACTATTGGCGGAACTTGTGTCAATATTGGCTGTGTCCCGTCTAA
>NZ_JBNIEY010000029.1:0-652 GCF_051842345.1 Idiomarina sp. ST20R2A10
TTAGACGGGACACAGCCAATATTGACACAAGTTCCGCCAATAGTACCTCTCTCAATGAGCGTCACTCGGGCACCTCCTTCAGTCGCTTTGAGTGCCGCAGCCATCGCACTGCCGCCGCTACCAATGACAGCAATGTGTAAATTGTTACTACTCATAACGGTTACTCCTTGGTCTTTCAGTTTTACAGTAGCTATAAGGTATTGTGATGTTTCATGACTGATTTTTTGCCGCCGTTGCTTTCAGTGTTGATGGGTATCCTGCATTTGTCGTTGCTTCAGTAAGCTCCTTAACTGACGTTTTTTCGTCGTCGAATGTCACTGTTGCATCCCGCTCTTCAAAACGGACATCGACGGCGCTCACACCTGCGACTTCACCGAGTGCAGCTTTGACAGTAATTGGGCAGGTGACGCATGTCATACCGTGTACTGATAGCGTGACGGTTTTCTCAGCCGCCAATGCGGGCATACTAAACAGTAAAAATAAAATGGTTGTTATCATTGCTTTTTTCATTGTGTATTGCCTCCTAGTAAAAGAAAGGAACAACATAGGGGTAAGCCAGTGCTGTTAAAGTAAGTACCGCAACGAGCCAAAACATCACTTTGTAGCTCTTACGAGCATTTGGCGTTGCGCAGGTGTTATCAGGGTTGCAGTC
>NZ_JBNIEY010000030.1:0-568 GCF_051842345.1 Idiomarina sp. ST20R2A10
AGCTCAGCTGGTTAGAGCGCACCCCTGATAAGGGTGAGGTCGGCAGTTCAAGTCTGCCCAGACCCACCATTTCTGCGCGATGGCTGCGTTGTTCGGGTATTCGCATACTGATGTATGCTTCACACCCTCTCGCCTTGCCCTCGCTTGAAATTCCCTTGTCAGGGCTGCCGCGATGTTGAGAAGAGGGTTTTCCCCGATGTCAGCACGCGCAGCATGAAGCTTCGAGAGCAAGGCGCACGTTGAGTGATTGAAGGAGCATACCTCGATGGTATGTGACTGATTGAACGAATCGCGCAACGCCGCTATCGAAACTTCAGGCAAGCATTCGGGGCCATAGCTCAGCTGGGAGAGCGCCTGCCTTGCACGCAGGAGGTCAGCGGTTCGATCCCGCTTGGCTCCACCATTTCTTCTCTTGTAACCGTTAGCGTTAAGCACTCTTTAATAAGAATGTTTACCGGTAACTCAGTGTTACGTGCTCTTTAACAACATGAAAAGCTGATTGTAATATTAAAAGTAAGAAATGCCACTCTACTTGAACAAACTGATTTGGTAGAGGCGTATCGAACTT
>NZ_JBNIEY010000031.1:0-505 GCF_051842345.1 Idiomarina sp. ST20R2A10
GGTCGTGTAGAGCGCGGTATCGTGCGTACAGGCGACGAGTGTGAAATCGTTGGTATGAAAGATACGACGAAGACCACCGTTACGGGTGTTGAAATGTTCCGTAAACTGCTTGACGAAGGTCGTGCAGGTGAGAACATCGGTGCCTTGTTACGTGGTACTAAGCGTGACGACGTAGAGCGTGGTCAGGTACTGGCGAAGCCAGGTACAATTACTCCGCATACTAAGTTCGAAGCGGAAGTTTACGTACTGAGCAAAGACGAAGGTGGCCGTCACACGCCATTCTTTAAAGGCTACCGTCCACAGTTCTACTTCCGTACAACGGACGTAACAGGTGCTGTAGAATTGCCAGAAGGCGTAGAAATGGTCATGCCTGGTGATAACCTGAAGTTTGTTGTAGATTTGATTGCTCCAATCGCAATGGACGAAGGTCTGCGTTTCGCTATCCGTGAGGGTGGCCGTACCGTAGGTGCAGGCGTTGTATCAAAAATCATGGACTAAGCAGTCC
>NZ_JBNIEY010000032.1:0-473 GCF_051842345.1 Idiomarina sp. ST20R2A10
TGTAAGCGTCGCATAAACCACACAACCGGCCAACCGGCCAAGATAATGTAAGCGTCGCATAAACCACACAACCGGCCAACCGGCCAAGATAATTGTCGCTGAGATGATTTCGTGCCACCCGATCACGCGTTTCGGTTTAATCCGATCACCGATTTCGGTCTATCCGAACAATCCGTGGTAGGTCAGTTTTATTGACCGTTTTTGTCGGCGTTGATGTTCCAGGCCAGCAGCGAGTCGAGGTCATCATCGTTATTGAGCAACGGCAGTTGCTCGAACAACATCATGAGATAGTCGACCGGCATCAGGCCGTTGGCTTTGGCGGTTTCGACCATGCTGTACAAGATGGCGCTGGCCTGAGCACCGCCGCGTGAGTTTGAGAACAGCCAGGCTTTGCGGCCGATAACGAACGGTTTTATTGCGCGCTCGGCACGGTTGTTATCGATATTAACGTGGCCGTCATGCAGATAAACCTG
>NZ_JBNIEY010000033.1:0-436 GCF_051842345.1 Idiomarina sp. ST20R2A10
CTAATGCGCTTGTCGAAGTAAGGTAAGGGGTTTCAGCTAAGCCGGGGATGGGTGGTTGTGCGGGTCGGGCCCCGGTGCCGATAAAAGCACGGTCAAAGTGAACCGTTTGCTCACCGCCATCGCAAAGTGATACGGAAAGAGTTTCATCGTCTATAAAGCGGGCTTCGCCGTTAATAACGGTAATGGCGGAATTCTCTCTAAGAATACTCTGGTATTTGGATTCACGGAGTTCTTCTATCCGAGCCTGTTGTTGCTCGAGGAGAGTTGATCGATTTACCTTAAGAGTATGAGTACTTAAGCCTTTATCAAAAGGGCTTTCTCGCCGCAGTTGGGCGATATGAGCCGCTCGGATCATGATTTTAGACGGGACACAGCCAATATTGACACAAGTTCCGCCAATAGTACCTCTCTCAATGAGCGTCACTCGGGCACCTCC
>NZ_JBNIEY010000034.1:0-416 GCF_051842345.1 Idiomarina sp. ST20R2A10
ATTGGTATGCTGGTCGACGGCTCCGTGGTGATGGTTGAAAACATCTTTAAGCACTTAAGTCGTCCGGATAGTGAACACCAAGACGACGCCGAGCAACGCACAGAGCACCGCGACCCAGATCCTCAGGCAGCCAAACTCGATAGCCATGGTATCAAGCTGCGAGTTAAGGAAGCGGCGAACGAAGTGGCACGACCGGTATTCTTTGCCGCCATGATTATCTTGGTGGTCTTTATGCCACTGTTTAGTTTTCAGGGTGTTGAAGCTAAATTATTTGAGCCCATGGCTATCAGTATTATGTTGGCCATTATCTCCGCGGTTTTTGTGGCCATCATGGTTGTACCGGCATTAGCCAGTTACTTTTTCAGTCGGGGTATTAAGCCTCGTGAAAATAAACTGCTTAAACCACTAGATAATGG
>NZ_JBNIEY010000035.1:0-404 GCF_051842345.1 Idiomarina sp. ST20R2A10
AGCAGATACTGATAAACCTGGCCGAGGCCGGAAGAGTTAGGACCCATTTCGGGTGTACCTACGCCTTCGGGTATCAACTCCTTTGCCGCCTGCAGTCGTTCAAACACCAGTTGCCGGGCAAAGTAGATATCGACACTCTCGTCAAACACTACGGTAATGCCCGATAAACCTGTTTTTGAGATTGACCGAACCTCTTTGACGTCGGGCAGAGCATACATCACCGACTCTATCGGATAGGTAATCAGCTGCTCGACTTCGGTCGCTGCTAACCCGGGGGCCTCCGTATTTACCGTTACCTGAACGTTGGTAACATCGGGGAAGGCATCCAGATTAAGTTTGGGAATAACAAAAAATGACGCAATGCTGATGCTGAATAAAGCCAATACCAATAACAGGCGATTAGC
>NZ_JBNIEY010000036.1:0-382 GCF_051842345.1 Idiomarina sp. ST20R2A10
GAGCGCACCCCTGATAAGGGTGAGGTCGGCAGTTCAAGTCTGCCCAGACCCACCATTTCTGCGCGATGGCTGCGTTGGAAGCCTCGTCGTGTACTGATGTACACTTCCTCGGCTTCCGCCTTGCCCTCGCTTGAAATTCCCTTATTGGGTTTAGCGATTCAAACTCGCGATGTTTAAGCGCAGCGAGAACGCTTCAGAGCAAGGCGCAAGCCGATATGAGTGAAGGAGCGTACGTTGGTACGTGACTGAGCGAATGAGGTGCAGTAACGCGGCGCTGGAGTGTTATCGCAAAGCCACGCACCAAAGGGGCCATAGCTCAGCTGGGAGAGCGCCTGCCTTGCACGCAGGAGGTCAGCGGTTCGATCCCGCTTGGCTCCACCAT
>NZ_JBNIEY010000037.1:0-379 GCF_051842345.1 Idiomarina sp. ST20R2A10
ACAAGAATAACGGTAACGTTGGTGGTTGGTATATGCCCCGCGGTCAGGAGCAGTTGGTTATTCGCGGCACCGGCTGGTTGGATAGCGGTAAAAAAGGCCTGCAACAAATACGACAAATACCGCTCAAAACCGTTGACGGCGTTTCCGTAACACTGAGCCAGGTTGCCGACGTCGAAATCGGTAGTGAAATTCGCCAGGGGGCGGTCTCAATGTCGCGTAAAGTCGACGGCGAGGTCAACCAGCTGGGCGAAGTGGTATCGGGTATTGTGCTCAAACGCATGGGCTCGAATACCAAAGCCACTATCGACGGTATTAAAAAGCGCATTCCGCTTATTCAGCAAGCATTACCCGAGGGTGTCACCTTTGAGCCGTATTATGA
>NZ_JBNIEY010000038.1:0-326 GCF_051842345.1 Idiomarina sp. ST20R2A10
TGGTTTTGAGAATGAAGTGTTGTCCGTCGTAACGCACTTCGCTGGCTTCTGTATGCTCAAGCACATTGATGCCTTCGTGATAAAAAACAGTGGCTATTGCCTCACCAATGGCAGGCTCGTCTTGGGATAACACCCGACTGCGAGCCAAAACAGTAACTTCACTACCGAGACGCGCGAAGGCCTGTGCTAATTCAAGAGCAACGACCGAGGCTCCAATAATAGCGAGGCGCTTAGGAATGTTACTTAGCCCTAATGCGCTTGTCGAAGTAAGGTAAGGGGTTTCAGCTAAGCCGGGGATGGGTGGTTGTGCGGGTCGGGCCCCGGTG
>NZ_JBNIEY010000039.1:0-326 GCF_051842345.1 Idiomarina sp. ST20R2A10
TGGTTTTGAGAATGAAGTGTTGTCCGTCGTAACGCACTTCGCTGGCTTCTGTATGCTCAAGCACATTGATGCCTTCGCGATCAAAAACAGTCGCTATTGCTTCACCAATGGCAGGCTCGTCTTGGGATAACACTCGACTGCGGGCCAAAACAGTAACGTCACTACCGAGACGCGCGAAGGCTTGTGCTAACTCAAGAGCAACGACCGAGGCTCCAATAATAAGGAGGCTCTTAGGAATGTCATTTAGCTCTAATGCGCTTGTCGAAGTAAGGTAAGGGGTTTCAGCTAAGCCGGGGATGGGTGGTTGTGCGGGTCGGGCCCCGGTG
>NZ_JBNIEY010000040.1:0-280 GCF_051842345.1 Idiomarina sp. ST20R2A10
TCCTGATGGACACCACCGAAGACCCGCACCTGCGTGCGTACCAGGCGAGCCGCGCCAAGGCCCGCGCCTGCACCGCGGCCAAGAAGATTACCCGCGAAGCGATCCAGCTGCATGGCGCCGTCGGCTACACCGACGAATTCGACATCGGGCTGTTCCTGAACCGGGCGCTAGTGCTGTCCGCCTGGCTGGGCGATGCGCCATATCATCGTCGGCGCTGGCTGGAGTCCCGCAAATTCGAGGAGGCCGCGCAATGACCGACTGGAACGCGATGAGCGATGCC
>NZ_JBNIEY010000041.1:0-280 GCF_051842345.1 Idiomarina sp. ST20R2A10
GGACGATGAGGCGAAGGCGATGGCGCTATCCACGACGGCGAATTCCGACGAGCTCTGGCTTGCAATCCGGCGCGAGGCGGAAGCTGCCATTGTCGCCGATCCCTTCCTCGAAGCGTCGGCAGCCTTCATCCTCGACCAGGGCGATCTCGGCGGCGCGCTCGCCTTCCTGATTGGCCGGACCATCTGCCGCACTGATGCCGATCGCCTACAGTTCATGCGGACCGCCCGCGAAGCCTATGCGGCCGAGCCCGCGCTGGTCGATGCCGCGGCGACCGATCTG
>NZ_JBNIEY010000042.1:0-277 GCF_051842345.1 Idiomarina sp. ST20R2A10
CATTCCGGTGATCCATCGATTTACGGCGCCATGGCCGAACAGATGCGCCGACTGGACAGTCTCGGCATTCCCTATGATGTGACGCCGGGTGTGCCAGCCTTTGCGGCCGCTGCCGCCGCCATGAAACAGGAATGCACCCGCGCGACATCGAGGCCTTTAGCGTGTGCGACTTCCATTTCGGCGATGATCTCGTCCAAAGTTAGGGATGAACTGTCGACCAGACGCGCATCCTTTGGTGCCCCAGCAACAAGTTCAATCGGCACCAGTGATCCCGCAT
>NZ_JBNIEY010000043.1:0-275 GCF_051842345.1 Idiomarina sp. ST20R2A10
GCCGGAGAACGCCGCCCGCTCGCAGGCCGGCCGCGAGGCCGCGGCCGCACGCATGGAGGCCGCCGCGCGCGACTCTCTGCCGGCCGCGATCCTGTCCGAGCAGCTCGCACGCCGCGAGGGCAACTACGGCGGCCAGTCGAACGGGACGGGCGGGAACATCGAGAACTGGGCGAAGGAGACGGCCAAGCGCGTCGTCGGCTACAGCAACACCCAGTTCCCGAATGGTGTGTCGTGGCTCGACTACTTCGAGCTTCGATCGAAGGGCTTCTTCTTCG
>NZ_JBNIEY010000044.1:0-275 GCF_051842345.1 Idiomarina sp. ST20R2A10
ACTTTACGTTGGTGTTTGTACTTTAACCGATAGAATAATAACCATATTGAGAAATTGTCCGACAATTAACTTTCTTGCTCTTTTTTCTGTATTTTAACTAGACAATTTAAATTTCCTGAAAAGAAACAAATCTTAATTGTTTGATTTTTAATGCTTTTAAATAAATATACAAATGTAAAATTGTCTAACAATTAATAAAATTTTTCTAAGGTTTTAAGTTGTTTCCACTGAGATAGAGGCATTTGATCAAACCAAATAACAGAAGTTAATGTCTT
>NZ_JBNIEY010000045.1:0-274 GCF_051842345.1 Idiomarina sp. ST20R2A10
CTCGGCGCGCGCCGTGGCGATGCGATGCAGCGTACCGGCATCGGGGGCGCGGTAGAACAACGCCGCCAGCAGGCCATAGAGGTCGGCGCGGGCAGTGTCCTCCTCCGCATCGGTCAGCGCGGCGGGGGTCACGAAAGCAAGGGGCTGGGCCTCGGTCATACAGCGGTCCTGGGGCGTGTCGGGCACATCGGCATGCCCTAGTGAAGGATGGAAGGATCGTCGTTGCGCTCGATCATGTCGACCACGCGGCAGTCCGGGCACATCTTGAGCCGGT
>NZ_JBNIEY010000046.1:0-274 GCF_051842345.1 Idiomarina sp. ST20R2A10
CGGAGCGGCACCGGCAGGTCCAGGACATTTTCACACGCGGGCATCCTCGCGACATCTCGCTGGACGAAAGCCCCGTTAGAATCTGCGATGATGCCTGGATCGGTGCGGCTGCCATGGTGTTGCGCGGTGTGACGATCGGTCAGGGCGCGATCGTCGCCGCCGGCGCGGTCGTGACCCGGGATGTCGCGCCGTTCTCGATCGTGGCGGGTAATCCGGCCGTGCTGGTGAGGGAGCTTGGTCCCGATGAGCGGTGAGCGCAAGTTTACCACCTGGG
>NZ_JBNIEY010000047.1:0-273 GCF_051842345.1 Idiomarina sp. ST20R2A10
CGCCCGCGCCGGTCACCGCGCAAGAACAAGCGCAGGAAAACAGGCACGAATTGATCGGTCGAGGAACCGGCGAGCCGTCAGGTGGAAGTGCTGCTGTCGGCGGCGCTGGAAGCCTGCGAGGCCTATTTCCAGGCCTTTCAGTTCGTGGTCTGGTCGGGCGTCACGGCCCGCGAGGCGCTGGAAAGTGTTGTGTTCGAGACAGTCGGTCGCGCCTGACTATAAATCAGTTTAATTTTGGCCCGGCGCTCGCGCCGGGTTTTCTGCGAGGCCGGG
>NZ_JBNIEY010000048.1:0-271 GCF_051842345.1 Idiomarina sp. ST20R2A10
GACCAAGCGGGCGATTGACGAACATGCCGGATCTCTCGGCGATGGACTTGAACTCTCGCCGGAAGCCGCCCTCAGTGTCGCAACGCGGCCCGCGGGTTAACGCTCTCGGCCCACGCGATAGGAGATTCAATGTCCGACTTGATGCAGCGACAACTCGACGACCTTGGCAAGATGACCACAGGCGACCTTGTGCAGCGGTACGAAGATCTGCACGGCCACAAGTACGCCCCATTCACTTTGTTCGACGCGGCAAGAGCACCAAGGCCGTTTC
>NZ_JBNIEY010000049.1:0-271 GCF_051842345.1 Idiomarina sp. ST20R2A10
TCCGGATACTGGCACCGCTGCGCGTGCACTTCCAGCACGGCCAGCGCCGCTTCCATATGGCACAGCGCATCGGACGCCAGGTCCTCGGCGTTGAACGCAGGCTGCGGGGGGCTGCCTGCACATGCCTGGTGGGCAGGCGCCGATATGCCATCATCCGACATGGTTTCGTTCCTCCTGAAATGGCGCGAATCAGCAGATCCGTGTGTTTGAGCGATACGGATCTTGCAAGCGGGCTCGCCAGTGGCTGCTGTCGAGTGTGAATGAATAGTAC
>NZ_JBNIEY010000050.1:0-270 GCF_051842345.1 Idiomarina sp. ST20R2A10
GCACATCCTCATAACGGAACGTGCCGGACTTGTAGAACGTCAGCGTGGTGCTGGTCTGGTCAGCAGCAACCGCAAGAATGCCAACGGCAGCACCGTCGGTGGTGCCATCCCACGCAACCAGCTTACGGCTGGAGGTGTCCAGCATCAGCGGGGTCATTGCAGGCGCTTTCGCACTCAATCCGCCGGGCGCGGTTGCGGTATGAGCCGGGTCACTGTTGCCCTGCGGCTGGTAATGGGTAAAGGTTTCTTTGCTCGTCATAAACATCCCTT
>NZ_JBNIEY010000051.1:0-270 GCF_051842345.1 Idiomarina sp. ST20R2A10
TTACCAGCAGCCCGCAAAAGCTTGCATGGCTGCTGGTAATTACTCTTTCTGCCCTACCCTGATTCTTTTTTAAGTTGTGTGTGGCAGCGTGTAAGCAAAGAAGCTCAGTCCATCAAGATATCTATGAGCACTTGAGTAGGACTGCTCAGTTCCACGTCGCGTCGTGTGACTACTTCGTAAGGTTCACTTCGCGACATCAGTTGCAATGGCAGCCGTACCAACATGCCATGCTCCACGGCCACTTTCGCCACATCCCACGGCATGACGGCG
>NZ_JBNIEY010000052.1:0-265 GCF_051842345.1 Idiomarina sp. ST20R2A10
GTACCAACCGGTGTTCCATCGCCGGCTTCGTGTAGCCGGCCGATTCCTCGGAGACGCCGCCCGTGAACGCTAGCATCTTCTGCTGGAGGACGTGGGGCACGCCGTCAGTATCCCGGATGATTTCGACCGAGCGCCACGCTTCGTCTTCCATGAGTCACTGTCACACGCTGCTGGCACCTGTCTCTTTCCCCGTCAGGAGTCTGGCCCAACGAAGATAGTCCGGAGCCGTGCGCCACAATCCGGACAGCACAGCGTCTGCCAGCGG
>NZ_JBNIEY010000053.1:0-265 GCF_051842345.1 Idiomarina sp. ST20R2A10
GACTCCACCCACACGTACGATCCGTCCGCTCGCTCGTGTCGGTACTCGACCGACTGCACGGTGTCGCCATCGTCGGCGACCACCGTCCGGAAGGCCTCGACCACCCGATCGCGGTCGTCCGGGTGAAAGTACTCGGCCACCTGCTCGCCAACGAGGTCGTCCTGGGCGAATCCGAAAATTCGCTCGATCGAGGGACTCTCGTACCGGATCACGCCGTCGGGATCGAGGACGGTGAGGAGGTTCGTCGAGTGCAAGGGGATCGTCT
>NZ_JBNIEY010000054.1:0-264 GCF_051842345.1 Idiomarina sp. ST20R2A10
GGATTGGGCGCTTTCGCCGACATCAGCACAACTCCTTATGAGCCTGCATGGCTGTCATGAACCTTGTAAACCCCCCGGCCCATTACGCCGTTGGTGTACTAACGTCAATTCTGAACTTACCGGTTGATTAACGCAGCCCGTAAATTCCTCATTTGCACGCGCCATCATCCAGGATTTCAGCACGCGACGCAAATTTCTGATGAAGAAACAGGCTCGGTGCTGGGGACAGGCGGTTCAGCCGGCCGCCGTCTGCCGGCGGCGGCG
>NZ_JBNIEY010000055.1:0-264 GCF_051842345.1 Idiomarina sp. ST20R2A10
CGCCAGTGGGTCACGTCGAGTTCGCCCTCTTGCTCGCGATGCCAGTTCGCGACGGTCGCCGGGTAGAACGCGTCGACTGTTGTGACGAACTCGCTCGCCGAGAGGGCCGGGAACGCCCAGCCGGTCTGGAGCGACGGCGCGGTCTTGAGCGGGCGGTAGCCGCCGTCGTCGTCGTGTTTCGCGATTTCGCGCGCGTCGAGTGGCTCGTCGTGGGCATCGAGCACGCTGCTGCCGACATCTGCATCCGCGCGGTGCCGGATGCTG
>NZ_JBNIEY010000056.1:0-263 GCF_051842345.1 Idiomarina sp. ST20R2A10
CTGAAACGCAAATGCGAGCTTTCCTTACGAGAACCACGGCGGGATATCCAAGGTTTGCATCAATTTGAAAGATTGGATCATCTGAGAAAGAGCTGTATAAACTCCAAAGATTTGGAGCAAAGTTGCGTTCGATTGCATACTAAGCATAATCAACCGAAAGCTTCAGCTTGGTCAGACAGAGGTGACGTACAGTAAGCTGGTGGTAGAACTTGGTGGGGTTTTGTAGTTGCGCCCAGCAAGCTGCACGCCATACTTTCTCCCAG
>NZ_JBNIEY010000057.1:0-260 GCF_051842345.1 Idiomarina sp. ST20R2A10
CTCGATCGCAGCCGCGTTCTGTGCAGTTGGAGCGTTGAAAAACGCGAAGAGGGACGTGAGTACGTATTCTGTGACAATCATCACGAGAATGCCGCCGAGTATCCAGCGGGCGTCGCGATGCGTCGGATGACGGAAGCGAAGGCCTTCGGGGAGGAGGTCTGTTTTCCAGTAGAGGAGACCAGCGACAAAGATCGCGTATCCGAGTTCATTAAACGCGGAGGAGGCGAGGAAGCGTGCCGTCTCTGACTGCTGGGGAATTG
>NZ_JBNIEY010000058.1:0-258 GCF_051842345.1 Idiomarina sp. ST20R2A10
GGCAAAGGTGGCGTTCCAGGCCGCCACCACGCCGGCGTTGACATCCCGAAGGTAGACCGTGAGCATGGAAGCTCCCTAGGTATCGCGCGACGACGGCTGTACGACGCTAGCTCAGGCTAACGGCTCACCCGGTTCGTCTCAAGCAACGCATTGCCTGCGGCCGCCGTCCGGCGTAACCAGCCGGCATGGCAACCACCCCGGCCTCTGCTCCGATCCTGTTCGATCGCGCCTTGCTCGGCGCGCGGCTGGCGCGTGCGC
>NZ_JBNIEY010000059.1:0-255 GCF_051842345.1 Idiomarina sp. ST20R2A10
TCAGCTGGGAGAGCGCCTGCCTTGCACGCAGGAGGTCAGCGGTTCGATCCCGCTTGGCTCCACCATTTCTTCTCTTGCGTAGCCTGACGTTCACGTCAGGAGCGATGGTTAGCGTTAAACGTTCTTAATGAAGAACCTTTACCGGTAACTTTGCGTTACACGCTCTTTAACAACATGGAAAGCTGATTGTAATATTAAAAGTAAGAAATGCCACTCTACTTGAACAAACTGATTTGGTAGAGGCGTATCGAACTT
>NZ_JBNIEY010000060.1:0-255 GCF_051842345.1 Idiomarina sp. ST20R2A10
CGGTCGTCGCTGCCGCGAAGGGATACGACGTCACCATCGTAATGCCGGCGTCGAAATCCCCCGAACGAAGACGGCTGATGTCGGCCTACGGGGCCGACATCGAACTCGTCGACGGGACGATTTCCGACGCGAAAGACCGGGCGGATGACCTCGAAGCCGAGGCCGGGATGGTCCAACTCGGGCAGTTCGAGAACTCGGCAAACCCCGAGGCCCACTACCGGACGACCGGGGCGGAGATCCTCGAACAGGTCGGTG
>NZ_JBNIEY010000061.1:0-253 GCF_051842345.1 Idiomarina sp. ST20R2A10
GTGCGAACTTCCAGAGCGTCGGCGGCCACGGCTTCGGCGGCGAGACGTACTCGGGTGGCATCGTGATCGGCTGGGAGTCCGGCATCGAAGGGCTGGACGTGGCCGAGGAGTTCAACGACCTCTGTACAGGGTGTACGCGTTGCGTGAACGCGTGCCCGGTCGGCATCGACATCCCCTGGATCAACACTGTCGTCCGAGACCGCATCAACCGCGGCAAGGACGCCCCCGGAGAGTGGCTCGTCGACGGGCTCAC
>NZ_JBNIEY010000062.1:0-253 GCF_051842345.1 Idiomarina sp. ST20R2A10
CGGCGTTGACCGGGTTGATCTCCAGGAGGGTGCCCCGGACGCGGTTGTACAGCTCGGGGCGGGCCGCCAGGACGCCGAGGACGTCGTGCCCCTGCCCGGCGCAGGAGCTCATGACCCTGACCGTGCCGGGCCGGACGTCGAACTCCGCGGAGATCACCTGCTGGACGTGGCGCAGCCGTACCGACAGCTCCGAGGCGGGGTCCTGGTAGGCGTCGTGCCACGCCACGTAGTCGCGTAGCCGGGGGGACGGGGG
>NZ_JBNIEY010000063.1:0-253 GCF_051842345.1 Idiomarina sp. ST20R2A10
TAAGGGTCAGTCATAACTTTAAATGCTAATGCAGAGAATGGCTCTTCGTCAGAAGAATGACGCTCAATCTCTTCATTTGTATCAGGACGTGTACCTTTGATTGCAGCAACGTCAGTTGGTGCAGGAAGGTAGTCAAGAACAGCATCAAGTACTAGTTGAACACCTTTGTTTTTGAAGGCAGAACCAACAAGAACAGGGTAGAATTCAACATTTAATGTACCTTTACGAATTCCTGCTTTTAACTCGTCAATTG
>NZ_JBNIEY010000064.1:0-246 GCF_051842345.1 Idiomarina sp. ST20R2A10
GGAAGTGGTTTTTGGGCGCGCTGATGAGGAGCAGGCTGCCCACTTTAATGTCATCGTGCATGGCGATGGAGCCTCCTCTGGAGGCCTCATCACGCAACACGCCGATCAAATAGCGATCCCGCTCCTCAGAGTGGTTGCACAGCGAGTATTGCCGGATTACCCCCTCTTTCACCTGCACGTCAATATGGGCGCCGGCGCTGAAGGGTGGCAGCGGTCGACCGTGCGGGTCGGCAAGCTCAAAGGTGG
>NZ_JBNIEY010000065.1:0-243 GCF_051842345.1 Idiomarina sp. ST20R2A10
GATGTCTTCAATCCCGTTTATGGTACTAGCAGCCTCACGTGGACGACCCAAGGCAGCGCTTCACAAGAGTTAGAGCAGACAGGTTTATATCTTCAGGATCAAATAAAAATTAATGACCACTGGGCTTTAACACTTGCTGGCCGCCATGACTGGAGCAGTCAAACTGACCGTAATCGTCTAACAAATACAGAAAATAAAGCAAGTGACAAAGAATTCACTTATCGAGCAGGACTAGCTTACACT
>NZ_JBNIEY010000066.1:0-242 GCF_051842345.1 Idiomarina sp. ST20R2A10
CGCGAGCCGCCGCGGACCTTCATGCCCTTGGCATCCTCGGGCGTGAGCAGCGGGCGCTCGCGGCTCGCCACGCCGCCGGCCTGCCAGACCCAGGAGACGAGGATGACGCCCTTGGCCTCCAGGATCTCGGTGATCTTGCGGCCCACGGGGGCGTTCTTCCAGGCGAGGGCCTGCGCGTAGGAGGGGACCAGCGCCGGCATCAGGCCGATATTGAGTTCCGGCACCTCGCCCCCGGCATAGGG
>NZ_JBNIEY010000067.1:0-240 GCF_051842345.1 Idiomarina sp. ST20R2A10
GTGTGCGTCAGCACCAAGATCGGCTTCGACCTGTTATGTCGCGCGAGAGCCTCGATGATGAGTTGGGTCTTACCACAGCCCGCCGGTGCTATCACCAGCCCGCGGCTTATCGAGCGCAAGTCGATCTCAACGGCTGCCATCTTCGACCCAGTCAAGAACGCCATCCATTACACTGGTGAGGCTGGCGTCGGAATTTCCATATGCGGGGCCGACAATGGCCCGCCCCGCCGTCTCCATCGT
>NZ_JBNIEY010000068.1:0-238 GCF_051842345.1 Idiomarina sp. ST20R2A10
CGCGGATCGCATCGCCCGACGCCATCTCCATTTCGAGGATCATCATCGGCGTCGCGTAGACCATCGGCATATCAGGCACGAAATGCCCGACTGTGCGCTCTGGCGGCACCACCAACATGCGCTCGGCGCTCATGCCGATCTTGATGAAGTCATGTGCGTCCGTTGGTGCCTCGAAACAAGAGTCGTCCCGGCGAGGGCCGGGACGACGACGTTGAATTACTTCTTCGCCGCGGCCGCG
>NZ_JBNIEY010000069.1:0-233 GCF_051842345.1 Idiomarina sp. ST20R2A10
TGTGGGCGGATCTCGGGTGTCCCATGCGCGGTTCCGGGCTGGTGGCCGGGACCCGCATGTTCCAGATAAGCCGCCAGTTGCCGACACCGCTCCCGGAGCCCGCCGATGTCCGCCCGCCTGTTCGAGCCCCTGCGCCTGGACGACCTGGAGCTCGAGAACCGCATCATCATCGCGCCGATGTGTCAGTACTCGGCGCTGGCAGGCGCGGCGACCGACTGGCACCTGATGCATCT
>NZ_JBNIEY010000070.1:0-231 GCF_051842345.1 Idiomarina sp. ST20R2A10
GCCGTTGGGTGGGCCGGGACAATAGTGAAGCACACTTCAATTGTGACGACTTTAGCCACCCTTATGCTCATGCCATACGCACTGGCAAACCGGTGACATTAGGGGTGGGGGAGGCGCGCACCCGGCTTGATCATCCCGGTTTTCAAGCCCAAATGGCCTCCCTTGAGGGTGATTTACGGCTGCACGTTAGGCCGCTACGACTCCAGGACAGCTCCCGGGAGTGGCTGGGGG
>NZ_JBNIEY010000071.1:0-231 GCF_051842345.1 Idiomarina sp. ST20R2A10
CTTTTACACCGGGCCGGTCGACGCCGGCACCATCGCCGCGGTCGAATCCCAGCTCGGGGGCATCGAGAAACCGCAGTTCCTCGACCTCGACATGGACGTCTGTGCCGCCGGCGCGTCCAGCCAGGAGGGGTGTAAGGCCTGCGTGGACGCCTGCCCCCACGGCGCGGTCGACCGGCCGACCATCGACTCCGTCGAGTTCGATGAGACCGCCTGTGAGAACTGCGGGGCCTG
>NZ_JBNIEY010000072.1:0-230 GCF_051842345.1 Idiomarina sp. ST20R2A10
CCGAGGTCGAGATCGTCAGGCTCGGTGTTGCCGACGTTCCGGCGATGATGGCGTTGACCGAACTGACCAAGCCCGGACCGTTCAGCGCAAGGACGCATGAGCTCGGCAACTTCTTCGGCATCCGCGTCGGCGGCGAGTTGGTCGCCATGACGGGCGAACGGATGAAGCCGGGAAACTATACCGAGATGACGGCCGTTTGCGTGCATCCGGACCATCGCGGCCGCGGCTAT
>NZ_JBNIEY010000073.1:0-230 GCF_051842345.1 Idiomarina sp. ST20R2A10
CGAAAGCTTCCGCAACAAATACCGCAATATCGATGTACTGCTTATAGATGATATTCAGTTCCTAGCCGGAAAAGAACAAACGCAAGAGGAATTTTTCCACACGTTCAACGCTTTGCATGAATATCGGTGATCAGACACCATTCAAAGCGTGAGCGGAGACGCTCTTCAAGCGTCGGAATCTCCTTGGGCGGCCGATCGCTGGAAATGATGATCTGCTTGCGTTCTTCATG
>NZ_JBNIEY010000074.1:0-229 GCF_051842345.1 Idiomarina sp. ST20R2A10
CGGCGAATAGGCCTGGTGTTTGACCGGGAGGTCCTCGTCCAGCAGGATCTCGTCGCGGTACATATTGGTGACCGGCACCTCGGCGGTCGGCAACAGCCAGAGGTCGTCGTCGTCGTATTCCTCGTCGTTCGCGCCGCCGAGGCGGTAGGCGTCGTCGACGAACTTCGGGAACTGGCCGGTACCGCGCATCGACGCCGAGTTGACTGGCAGCGGCGGGAACACGTCGCTG
>NZ_JBNIEY010000075.1:0-221 GCF_051842345.1 Idiomarina sp. ST20R2A10
AGCTCAGCTGGTTAGAGCGCACCCCTGATAAGGGTGAGGTCGGCAGTTCAAGTCTGCCCAGACCCACCATTTCTGCGGTTATGCTGCGTTGCTTGTTCACTCGCATACTGATGTATGCTTCGTAAACAAGGCGCCTTGCCTAACCTTGAAATTCCCTTGTCAGGGCTGCCGCGATGTTGAGAAGAGGGTTTTCCCCGATGTCAGCACGCGCAGCATGAAGC